>FR899612.1 GCA_000437435.1 Clostridium sp. CAG:768
AATTTTATTACGGGTTTTGCTCCCACAAACAGGACACAATATCCATTCGCATTTCATCATAATTAGTCTCTAATCCTTTCAAATCTCATTTTATATGACTTTTGCAAGCTGTTAAGCTAACTTGTGGAACATATGCCGAACCTTATCTATACGGCTATTCGGGCGGCGGGGTTGGCAAATAAATTTACCAATAGCTGGCTGGTATCCTTTTAACTCTGTCAAGCAGACTCCCTGCCCATTTGTGAAATAAGTTAAATCGTTCCTGTATTCTTGAATACATCTAGCAGGGATTTCTCCTTTCAGAATGACCTCGTCATTCTTTATCTGAGTACTTACAATATCTGCACAATACCTTGGAGCATCATGATACGCCCGTGAGAGATATTCCTGCGGTGCATAAATTTCAAAGTGGAGATATGGCTCTAATAGTTCTGTCCCTGCTTTTTTTAAAGCCTGCTCCAATACGATAGGGGAAAGCAGCCGAAAGTCTGCGGGGGTACTTACAGGACTATAATACAATCCATATTCAAAACAGATTTTACAGTCTGTCACTTTCCATCCATACAGCCCCTGCTCGCAGCCATAAAGAACCCCCTCCATAACCGCATTTTGGAACGATTG
>FR899613.1 GCA_000437435.1 Clostridium sp. CAG:768
AAAGAGCTGGGGATGAAACAAATTCCGGTGATAATTCTTGAAGATCTGACTGATGAAGAAGCTGAAGCTATCAGAATCTTAGATAACAGAATAGCAGAAGACAGCGAATGGAATTACGCAAATTTGCAAGAGGCCATTGAAAATTTAGGAAAATTTGACATCAGTTTTGAAGATTTAGGTTTTGAGACTGTCGATTATGATAAAATCTTCCTAAATTCCGATTCAGAGGAGAGTGAAGTCAAAAACTCTGAACAAGAAACTGCAGACTGGCTTGATGCAAATATCCCGAAAAGAGCTAATTTATGGGATTTATGGCGATTAGGTGATAACTTTATCCTATGTGCAAATTCATTATTGCAAAAGGCTTTTGAAATACTTATGCAAGGCGAACTTGCACAGATTGTTATCACGGATCCCCCATATAATTGCAAAGTTAACGGCCACGTATGCGGCTTGGGCAAGGTTAAGCATAATGAGTTTGCAATGGCATCAGGAGAGATGACAGAAGCTGAGTTTGCAGAATTTATCTCAGGCTTTATGCAACATCTGGTAAAATTCTCGTCTGACGGTTCACTGCATTACATCTTTATGGACTGGCGGAATATTAATATTTTGCTAAATCAGGGTAAAAAGCACTATACCGAATTAAAAGATATAGCAATCTGGGATAAGGGCCAAGGCGGTATGGGCTCAATGTATAGAAGTCAGCACGAAATGATTCCTATCTTTAAAAACGGTAAAGCCAAGCACCAAAATCATATTCAACTAGGGAAATATGGCAGATATCGCACAAATGTTTGGGATTATCCTGGAGTAAGAGCAATAAACCCAGAAGCGCTTGAACTACTGAAATTCCATCCGACACCGAAGAATGTCGCAATGTTACACTCCATTTTGTTAGACGCGTCTTCAAAAAACGATATTGTCTTAGATTGTTTTGGCGGTTCAGGCTCTACTCTTTTAGCTGCGGAACGCTGTAAACGTAGGGCACGGCTGATTGAAATTGACCCAAGATATGTTGATGTGTGTATCTATCGCTGGGAAAAAGAGACTGGAAAAACTGCTAAGTTAGTTAAAAATTATGAGGAAATTGAATATGGAGAATAATATCGACAAATTTCTTGAGA
>FR899614.1 GCA_000437435.1 Clostridium sp. CAG:768
CTGCAATGACAGTTCCTACTTTGATGCAAAATTATCAGCGAAAATCTTATGTAACCCAATTACATAAAGTTTATAATATTGTGCAACAAGCAAGTGTTCAATATCTGACAGATAGAAATGCTGTAAATTTGAGAGAGGCTGGATTGAATAGTGAAGATGCTGCTGCTAATTTTATAAAACAATATTTTAAAGTTGTTCAAGATTGCGGAACTGATCAAACTCCATGTTTTGCTGCAACCGCAGATTATAAAAAAATAGCAGGGGTTACAATTACAAAATGGTACGCAAAACGTCATTTTGTGTTAGCTGATGGAACAGCTATTGCAACATATTATATTGGTGGTAGAACTGCTGAAACTCATATATTAGAAGTATGGGTTGATACAAATGGACAAAAAGGTCCTAATATTGTTGGACGTGATTTGTTTGTTATGTATTTGTATAATAACGGTATATTAGATGATTTGGCTACAAAAAGTGAAGCTGATGATGATACTGAAGTTAGTTCATCTGTACCTTTGTCAACAGATGCAAGAGAAAAACGTTTTAATAATTACTGTATCTCTAATAGTTCAACAAATTACCATGGTTGTTTTGGTAAAATCTTAAATGATAATTGGGAAATGACATATTAGAGATTTTTCAATTTTTCATTAATAATTTCTATTACGTTATTATGTATTTCTTCAATAGATTTAGTTGCATCAAGAACCTTAATTCTTTGAGGTTCTTGTTTGGCAAGTTCAAGATAGCCTTCTCGAACTCTGTTATGAAAATCTATTCCGGCACTTTCCATTCTGTCTTTTTCTTTACCTACTCGTTTCATAGATGTTTCTACATCTATGTCAAATACAAAAGTCAGGTCAGGTTTTTTCCCATTTGTTGCAATATCGTTTAATTTGTTAATCCTTTCGATATCAAGACCTCTACCGTAACCTTGATATGCAACAGTAGAATCTATATGTCTGTCGCAAAGCACAATTTTCCCTTGAGAAACTGCAGGGTTTACAATTATATCAATGTTTTGAGCTCTGTCTGCTAAAAATAGAAAAGATTCACATCTGTCAGATACTGGTCCATCATAATTTAATAAAATTTCTCTTACTTTTTCCCCAAGCCCTTTTCCGCCAGGTTCTCTTGTAAGCAATACATCTTTTCTGTTATTTTTTAAATATTCAGCCAATAATTTCATTTGTGTGGTTTTTCCACACCCGTCAGCTCCCTCAAATGTTATAAATAATCCTTTTCCCATTTTTAACCTCTTTATTTAATTATATCAAAAAAATCGTATTTGTGTTTTAGCATATGTTATGCTAAAATTCACCTAAGAGGAGAGATTATATGGATACTAAAATCACTAAACTTAATAATAATATAGAATTTGCATACAAAAGAAATCCTAATACTCCAAGGGTTGCTTTTTATTTGAATTTTTCATTAAATAAACCGTCACTTTTGCCGGGTGTTTATTCTTTAATGGTTAGATTGTTTATGCAAGGGACTAAATCTCTTACAGCACAACAGTTATCAGAAGAATTGGATAAATATGCAATTGATTTTTCTGCGGAATTAAAACTGGATTATATCAAATTCAAATTTGTTTGTTTGAATGAAGATTTTGAAAAAGCTCTTGAAATTTTTACGGATATTGTTAAAAATACAACTTTTGAAGAATTTGAAAAAGAACGTACAAAACTTCAAGGTGAAATAGTTGCAGAATTAGATTCTCCTCGTGCAAAAATCATTGATAGTTATTATAAAAATATTTATGAGGGGCATAATTATGGGTTTACAAATACTGTAATTCTTGAAAATTTACCTAACATAAAAAAAGATGATGTAATTAATGCGTATAATGAAATTGTTGCAAATAGCAAAAAAGTTTGTGCATTTGTAGGTGATTTAGATTTTGAGTACGTAGATAATCTCTTGCAAAAGCATTTAGGTGATATTAAAGAATCTACTGAAACATTGCCAGAATTACCTAGACCAATTCTTAAAGAAATGAAAAATGTAGAAGTTATTCAAGATGATTTAAACCAAGCACATATTTTAAAAGGTTGGACAGTATCTTCTGCAGATAGTGATGATTTCGCTGCTATTTCTTTATTGAATATTATTTTAGGAGCGAGTGGGCTATCTTCAAGATTATTCTTGGAATTAAGAGATAAAAAAGGCTTGGCATATGTTGTAAGAAGTGCTTATGATGTTGCAAGACTTTCTGCTAATTTTTCTATTTATATTGCTACAGAACCTAATAATATTGAAACTTCTTTAAAAGGTTTTGAGGAAGAAATTCAAAAGATAAAAACAGTTCTTGTAAGTGAAGAAGAATTAGAAAACGCAAAAAATAATATATTTGGGAAATGGGCTTTTATAAGTGAAACTAATTCTCAACAAGCGAATTGGCTTGCTCATTACGGAGTAATGGGATTTGGTTATGATTTCCATAAGAAAGCTGTTGAAAAAATAAAAAAAGTGACTCCACAAGATATTATAAATTGTGCGAATAAATATTTTAATGACACTTATGTATTAACTGTCTTAAAGCCGTAACCAAATCAGCCAATAGATATGTTCTTGAATATCATAAATAATATTCAAGAGGCATATGTGTGTTGAAAAATTTATATTTATTCCTGTTGATTTTAATATTATTTTTTTGCACCGGTTTTTCAAATCCCGTTGTAGATATTGCTTTATCTTATCAGCCAAACGTTGATAGGTTGGATAAGATGTTTAGAGAATATTTACCTGTAAAAAAGGATGATATTATTTTTACTAAAGTGCCAAGAGGTTTAATTGTCAGTATCAATGAAGATTGCTTTTTTAACGAGGGAGAGGCTCGAATTAAAGAAAGTTCTTTATGCTTATTGGACACAATTGTTTTATTATTAAAACAATTGCCAAATTACTGTGTTGTTGAAAATCATACAGAGGAAAATAGTAATGATGATGAAAATTGGGAATTATCTTTAGAAAGATCTGATAATATTGTTGAATATATGATTACATATGGAGCGTTACCATCTTCACAGTTATTTGCATTGGGGTATGGTCAATATATGCCTTTTAGAGGTAATGTTGAACCTACTGAAGGTTTAGATAGTATTGATAAAGAAAGTCTTAAATATAGTTACAACAATAAGAAAATAAACAATCGTGTCGATTTTGTTATTCTTGAATATGAAGCTAAGCGATGATACTTTTTTGTAATCTTGAAGTTCTGTTTTCGCTGAGAATATTTTTTAGTTTCATAATCGCTTGAGCGTGTAATTGGCATACTCTTGATTCAGACATATTGATTGTTTGTCCGATTTCTTTTAGAGTCATATTTTCTTGATAATATAAGACCATTATAATTCTTTCTCTTTCAGGCAATCTTCTTAGTGCTTTTTCTAATTCTTGTTTAACATTTTGTTCTTCTGCCTGCTCTTGAGGATTTAATTTATTTGTATCTTGTATTGTATCAATGATTTCAATGCTGTCATCTGTGGAGCCTTTTTTGTCGTATAAAGATGTCATTGTTGTATCTTCTGATAGGATTTGTGTAACTTTTTCTGGATCCATATCTAAGAAATTAGCAACTTCACTTGTGGTTGGCATACGACCAAGCTCTTGTTTAAGATGTTCTTGAGCATTTTTAATATCTTTTATTTTCTTTCTTACGCTTCTTGGTAAAAAGTCTTGTGAACGAATTCTATCTAGTATGGAACCTCTTATTCTGATAAGTGCGTAAGTTTCAAATCTTGTATTCTTTTGAGGAGAATATCTTTCAATTGCATTTATAAGACCTTCTACACCGTAACCTGCGATATCTTCAATTGAAATAGTTGAAGGTAATGTTACTTTTACTCTGCCTACAACATATCTGATTAGATAAATATATTGCACAATTAAAGTATCACGGGCGGTTTTGTTTGTTTTATCACGCAGATATTCTTGCCATAAATTTGCAAGTTCTTCCTCCGTAAGTCTTTTTATATTATTGTATGATGTAAAATCAAAACTTTGGCTCATTAAACTTCCCAAATATTGTTCAAATATCTTACATATCTATTCTATACAATATAAGTTTGTCTACATCATTTAAAAAGAGGAATTGTTTTTAAAATAGTAAAGTTTGTGATGGAATTACCATGCTCTAATTTTGTTGTTTTGCTTGTTCTGTATCTTCGTCTTCTGATTTTTGTTCTGTTTTAACAATTTCTAGTTTAGTAATTCTTGCACCATCTACTTCTTTTACTACAAATATAAGATTATTTAATTCAACTTTATCATTAACTTCTGCAAGACGTCCTAGAAGTTTTACTACAAGTCCGCCAATTGTGTCGATATCGTCATCATCAATTTCTTTTTCATTAATTTGAAAGTATTCTGCAAATTCATCTAATCTCATCATTGCATTAGCTATGTATGTATTAGGAGCTACTTCTACTATATCTTCTTCTTGTTCTTCTTCTTCATCAAATTCATCTTGAACATCTCCGAAAATTTCTTCAATTACATCTTCCAATGTTACAAGACCTGAAGTGCCACCAAATTCATCAACTACAATTGCCATTTGGCCTTTGCGTTTTTTGAATTCTAAAACTAAGTTGTCCATTGTAATTGTTTCTGGAACTAGTAATACATCTCTTAAAATATTAGAAATAGGACAAGTTTGGTCTTTTATAGATAAAGAATATAAATCCTTTACGTGAACTAAACCTATTATATGGTCGATATCTTCATCATATACAGGGTATCTGGTATATTGATTTTCTGCAGCTAATTTGTTTAATTCTTCCATAGACATGTCGCTTGGAATACATACCATGTCAGTTCTAGGGACCATAACTTGTTTAGCTGTTAGGTCAGAAAATTTGAATACGTTATGTAACATATCTTTTTCTGTTTCATTTAACACACCGCCGTCATAGCTTGCATTTACAAGCATATCTAATTCTTCTGTTGAATGTACTAATGATCCTTTATGTGAGTGTGGAATATTCATTAGTTTTAATACAAAATTCCCAAAACCGTTAAGTAACCAAATGAAAGGATTAAATATAAAAGTTAAAACTTGCATTGGACGAGCAACCCATAGAGCTGTTTTTTCTGTGTATTCCAGTGCAATTGATTTTGGGATTAGTTCTCCTAATACAACGTGGAAAAATGTAATCAATGCAAATGCTATTGATACAGACATTGTGTGAGTCGCAATGTTCTGGCTGATACCCGGTAAAAAGGCAAAAATTGGTTCAATGATATGAGCTAAAGTACCTTCTCCAACCCAACCTAGACCGATACTTGATATTGTGACTCCAAGTTGTACTGCTGCTATAAATTTATCTAAGTCTTTTAGTGCTTCTAAAGCGATTGATGCATTGTAATTGCCTTCGTTTACTAATTGTTCAATTCTTGTTTTTCGAACTTTTACCATTGCAAATTCTGATGCAACGAAAAAACCGTTTGAAAATAACAAAAATGCTATTACAAACAAATTGAATATTGTATTACCCGAACCATCCATTATATATTTTTTCCTTCTTACTTCTGTTTTTAGTGTAATTATAATATTTTTTATAAAAAAATGCAATCTTATTCTTGTGATTTAGGCATTTCTACTTCTTTAAGTTCTGTATAAATCATTGGAGAAAAGCCTTTTGTTGTAGAAACTGTAATTATTTTATATACAGGAGGTGTACTTAGTAAAGTTGGAGATGTAATGTGATATACCCCATTTCTCATTACTTCATCATTAATATGAAGATGGCCTGCAATAATAGAGATTACATTATCGTGTTTATCTAAAATATCTATATATTTATCTTTTTGATAAACAGTATGAGTTGGTCTTTCTTTTGTCATAACAATAGGAAAGTGTTGAAAAATAATTACAGGATCTTTTTTGTATTTTTTTAATTGTTTGTCTAACCAACTAAGAGTATTATCTTTATAAAAACCGTTAGAACCAGGTATTACCTCTTTTGCTCCGTCAAGTACAATGAAAACAAATCCATTTTGTTTGAAAACATAATTTGGCTTTTTATATTTATAAAAATAATTGTAATTTTTTATGATTTCTAAATAATGAGCTTTAGATAATCCGTTTTGTTTAAAAACGTCGTGATTTCCTATTACAATATAATATGGAACGTTGAGTTTATTTATTATTTTTACAAAATCAGGAAGGTATTGCTCTTTAGGAGAGTCTAAATTGTCACCTGTAAAAACTACAAAAGCAATATCTTTTTCTTTGTTTATACTATTTACAGTTTCTTGTAAAACCTCTGTTCTGTATTCGTTTTTTGCAATAAAATGAGAGTCTGTTACTTGGACAAACTTTATTACATTTGCGAATACTGTATTTTGTAATAATAATATAGAAAGTATAGTTAAAATTATATTTTTTTTCATTAGCACTTAGCCCTCTGGACAAATTATATCATAAATTATATTATATACAAAGGAGAAAATATGAGATTAGATAAGTTTTTAAAAGTTTCAAGATTAATAAAAAGAAGAACTGTTGCAAATGAAGTATCAGATATGGGCAGAGTATATGTAAATGGAAATTCTGCAAAACCTTCAAAACAGATTAAAGAGGGAGATGAAATTAAAATAGAGTATGCAAATAGAACTGTAATTGCAAAAGTATTGAAAGTTCCTTCAAATAATGTAAGTGTTCAAGAAGCTCCTTCTTTGTATGAGATAGTTGAATAAATATTTAAAATATGTTAAAATTAAAATGTTTATAATAAAGAAAGGAGCTATTTATGAAAAGAATTAAGAATGTCGGGGGGGGGGCAATTTAGCAGCTCCATTTAAAGGTTTTACCCTTG
>FR899615.1 GCA_000437435.1 Clostridium sp. CAG:768
TCTGTTGTCAATGTTCATTTATCTTTTTTAGGTTCGACCACTCTTTGAGAGTTCTGCTATCGCAGACACATTATTGAATTTTCAAAATGGGGTTTACTACTTTTATATATCAGATGCTTTCAAATTATTATTTATTTCTAATTGCTAGTGTCATCTGCATTTCTTATATTATATCATCAAAAAATTTTGTCAAGCACTTTTTTAAATTTTATTTATTTTGCTTTATTTTTTAATGTTCGCTGTGCACTGGGCACGTCTCTTATTGTATGCAAAAGAAAATTCTAAATCAAGCACATGTTTCCATGTTTTTTTCATGTTTTGCATGTTTTTATTAAAACCCTATAATAACAATACTTTTAATAGTTTACAAAAGTTAATAATTTAAAATTCCACAAAATTATTGACGAAAATCTGCAATTATAGTTCCTTAAATTTTTCATTTTTTTGAATGAGTTTTTTTGACAATGCATAATATATACTGTTCACATATAATTATTTAGTATTTAAATAAGGAGAAAACAGCATGAAAAAGAGTTTAAGAAATTGTATTTTATCATTATCAATAGTATTGGCATGCTCTGCAGCTGCATTAGCTGATGGAAACGCTTTTACTCCATTAAACTTCGATAACAACAACTATGGAACATCTGTAAAAGCTTCTTCAACTAGAACTATTGCTTCAAATTCTTCTAGTGTAACAACTAAAACTGTTCCTGTAAATGAAGAACCTACTGGAAATACTAAAATGCAAAATGCAATTATCCAACTAGACAATGCACAAGTAGATGTTAGAAATGAATTACTAAATTACAAAACAAAATATTCTGATGTAGATGCCCAATATACAGCTATTAAAGCTGAAAGAAAAGCTTTAAGTAAACAAATAAAATCTATTGAAAAAAGAATCAAAAAAATAGATAAACAAAAAGAAAATATAAGAAAAAACATGATTTAACTTTCTAAAAAAATAATTAGAAATTAAACACATAAAAAAAGCGATTTATATTTATTAAATCGCTTTTTTAATTATTACCGTTATATATCCTTATATAATTCCAATAGCTCCTAAAGACTTTTTTTACATAATTTTGAGTTTCAATATAAGGAATTTGTTCTACAAATTCATCTGTATCATTATAGTGCAAAGATGTTTTCCATCGCTGAATAGAACCTATACCACCATTATAAGCTGCAACAGATGAAATATCATGCCCCTCCAGATTTTTTCTCAAAAAATTATAGTAATAATTACCTAATTTTATATTTGAACATGGATTAAATAACGCATATGAGATATTCATGCCTAATTTATACTTAGAATTAATTTCAGATGCAGTAGATGGCATAAGCTGCATTAGACCACTTGCACCAACCAAACTTTGAGCAAGAGGGTCAAAATAACTTTCTTCTCTAGTTAATGCTAGCATTAATGGTGGATTATTCCCAGCTTCATTTGCATATTTTTTTATATCATCATAAAAAATTACCGGATATACTAAACGCCATCTTAAATCATATTTATCAGGCTTATCTTGCATTTTTTCCATAGCATCTCTTGCGACAAGCATGGAATGAGAATAATCTCCTTTTTTATATAAAACCCAACTTTTTACAAAATCATCATTATCTGCCAATTCACTCACAATATCATAATCTTTAAGTTCTACTAATTTAACAATTATATTATTATGAGCATATTTATAAGGGTATACTACCGGTTTTGGATTAATATAATCTGTAACTAACGGTCCATTAATTCTACTTAATTTTAAGTAAGCCCTATAAGCATAATATGAATCAGGGAATTTATCTATTACACTTTTATAATAGCTTGTATATTCTTGATAATTATTTGTTTTCTCTGCTAGTTTCCCCATCCAGTACATGACCATTGGAGCAGAATTAGAATTTGGAAATTTATTTAAATGATCTCTCCCAATTTTTTTTGCATTTTCATAATCTTTTAATTTTATTTTGGCAAAAAAGATATTAGAAAGAGCATCTGCGGAAAATCTTCCGTTTGGATATTTTAAATACAAATGGCTATAACAAGTTGTTTTATCATTTTGAGAAACACCTTGGCATTTTAAATTTAATAAATAATCACGACCTTTACCTGTTGAAATTCCTAGTAATCTATCAACAGCTTTTGTTTTTGACTCTGCCAAATTTGTATAAATATCAACAGCTTCAATAATATCATCCTCAGAAACATATTGAGCATGCTTATTTAATCCGTTTTCTGTTAAATATTTGGCTCTGGAATAATTTTTTAATGCGTACGAATTTTTTACATCAAGAGCCCATGCTTCTGATACATCTGTTTTATTTAAAAGTTCTCTAGCCTTTTCATATTCCCCAAAAAGATAACAAGTTTTTGCCATAAGTAAGTAGTCATCTTTTGAGATATCCGCATCTATACTTAACCAATCATTTACTGCATTTAATGCCAGTTTTCCAGAAGGAGCCTTTTCTATATAATGTCTAAAATGATTTTGCATATCATCTTTTACAGACTGAGGAAATATTTTTGCATTCTCATATTTATTTTTCAATATAACGCCTAAATAATAATCTGATGCAATTGCATAATCTGTATCAGGCGCATTATGAATAATATATTCAAAGTATTTTTTAGCTAATTGCGGTCTATCTTTTACTAATTTTTGTCCGGCAAGATAACGCGATCTAATACTTAACTTATGTTTTGGGTAATTATTAAACAGTAATTGGTACTGCTTTAATTCCGATTTATCATCATCAAGCATCCTTGCACATTCAGCTCTATGATATATTGAAATAGGTTTTAAATTAGAAAACAAACCTATTTTAGAAAACAAATAATATGCATTTTGATAATCACCATCTTCAAAATCTTTTAACGCTGCGGAATATATTTCATCAGTTTTTGCAGGAGATTGATATACTAATGCAAAACAAAGCCCTGTAGATAATACTCCAAAGGCGATAGCTCCTGCTATTACTCTCTTTCTCAAATCCCATTCAAACATTACAATTATATCTTAACAAAAAAATCTATTTTGTTCAAGCAAAAACAAATTAATATACTTATAAAAAGAATAAAGAAAAGTTACATAAAAAATTACGATATTAGATTATTTTTTATTTTATTGTATAATTGAATATTATATAGGAGGGACAATGTACGGAATAATATTAGCAGGCGGTTCTGGCAGCAGATTATGGCCTTTATCTAGAGAGTTATATCCAAAACAACTACTTAATTTAATCTCTGACAAAAGTCTTTTGCAAGCGACTTTTGAAAGATTAAAAGTTTGTATGCCTGAAGAAGATATTATAAGCATTACAAACACTAAACATGCTACAAATGTAAAAATGCAGTTAGCTGATCTTACAAAAAATCCTGTAGTATTATCTGAACCCGTTGCTAAAAATACAGCTCCTGCTATTGTAGTTGCAACAAAGTATATTATGCAAAAATCCGCATCTGATCCTATTATTATTGTTGTACCTTCTGACCATTTAATTAAAGATAATGAGAAATTTTTATCTACTGTACAAAAAGGTAAAAAACTTGCTCAAGAAGGTTATATTGTAACTTTTGGGATTAAACCGAATTATCCTGAAACAGGATACGGATACATAAATACATCAAAACAAATTAATGACGGATACAAAGTTAAAGAATTTGTTGAAAAACCGGATTATGAAACAGCTAAAAAATATTTAAGCGAAGGTACATATTTCTGGAACAGTGGAATTTTCATGTTTAAAGCATCTACTCTTCTTAATGAAGCGATTAAACATGCTCCTGAAATTGCAAAAATTTCTGAAGAATTTGATTTTACAGAAAACAATCAAATTCCTTTCGTAAACTTTGATAAAATGCCAAGCATTTCAATTGATTATGCAATTATGGAAAAATCAGATAAAATAGCACTCGTAAAACTTGAAAGTGATTGGAATGATTTAGGTTCATGGCAATCTATATATGATGTTAGTAAAAAAGACGAAAACGGTAATGTTTTTGTAGGTCATGTAATAGATAGAGGCTCTAAAAACTCTTTTGTATATGCATCATCAAAACTTGTCACAACAATCGGACTTGAGGATACTGTAATCGTTGAAACAGAAGATGCGATTTTGGCATGTAAAAAAGATCAAACTCAAAATGTTAAACAAATTTATGAAACTTTGAAAAAACAAAATGATAATACACATCTTGTACATAAAACCGTCTATCGCCCTTGGGGATTTTATACAGTAATTGCTCAAGGTGAAGGCTTCTTAACAAAGATTATTCACGTAAATACAGGACAAAAATTGTCGGTTCAATCTCATAACTTTAGAAGTGAGCACTGGGTTGTATTATCAGGAACTGCAAAAGTTGTATTAGAAGGGAAAGAATTAATTTTATCACCGGGACATAGCGTAGATATTCCAGTAAAAGCAATTCACTCTCTTCAAAATCCTTATGAAGAAGGATTAGAAATTATAGAAGTGCAAAAAGGTGATCCTTTGATAGAAGAAGATATTATCAGATACGAAGACATGTATGGTCGTGTTTAAAATTTGATGGTTGACAAAAATAAAAATATAATAAATAATAAAAATGGAATAATAAAGGAGGCTAAAACTATGAGTTTTAAAGCATTAAGGGTTGCCCCCCCCCCGCGAAGGTTGCTTGTTTCAAAGGGTTAAAGGGGTTTACTCTTGCAGAAGTATTAATTACACTAGGGGTTATTGGAGTTGTAGCAGCTCTAACTTTACCATCTTTAATTTCTAAATACAAAGAAAAAGAAATTATAACTGCTCTTAAAAAAAATTATAGCATTATTAATAATGCCATAATGCAAGCAGTTAATGATTATGGAGAAATGAAATATTGGGATTCAGCATCTTACGATTATGTTGATGGGAAAGGAGAGGCGCAAAGCATCACTGTTAATAACATTGATATATTAGCTAAATACTTTAATATAGCTAAATACTGCGGACATGAAGCAAAAGGATGTTTTTCTGAAGAATATACTCAATTTAACGGATTAAAAGAAAGAGATTTTGAGAATTTATCGTATTACAATAAATTTATATTAGCTGACGGAACATCAATAGCTATGCAAGGTTATGAGGGAGAAACAGCTAACGGGGAAATTTGGATAGATATAAACGGACAAAAAAGACCTAATAAAATCGGAGAAGATACTTTTTTATTTTCAATTACCAATTCTCGCTTAGTCCCATATAATTTCGATAGCATTAAGACAGGCAAATTATTGAATAAGAGTCCTAACGGATACTATTTTTCAGGTTGGGTATTAACATATGAAAACATGGATTACTTACATTGTAGCGATCTTGAATGGGGTAAAAAAACAAGATGTTCACAATAAATTTACTAATTCATGATAATACCCGCATTTGAGCAAATCATAAAACCTTTTCGTTACATTAGGGGCTATTGCTTGAGTCCATTCTTTATCAAGATATAGCCCCTCTACTAATCTTGCAAAAAGTTCTGTCGGACGTTCATAATATTTTTTATATTTATTAATCCTTGCAGATATTCTTGATTGCTTTTTCTGAAAAGATTTTAACCTTATATATGCCGCAAAAGCTTTTGGCATGTCTGTAAAATCTTTTTCTAAATTATCAATTGTATATAATTTTGTGGTCTTTCTAAAAAATCCGCCTTGGATTAATTTTACTCTATCATATTTTAAAAGGTAACGAGCATTTGATTTTTTTATGTATTTATCAAATTCTTTAAACTTTTTTGACCGCATGAATTTTGGATAATACAATTTTATAATCTTTTCGTATTCTTTAATTTTTGATTTAACTCTGTCTTTATGTTCATATAATCTTACACAAAGGGAATTTTGATCTACAAAATTTGTCACCTTAATTAATTCTTCAATAAAAACTGGATTATCTTCTTTAAAAAGCATAGCCAAAGTTCCACCTGTTCTATTCATATCAGGCTCTATTTTTGAATGAATATAATGAGCAAATTCATGCAACAAAGTTGGAATAATTCTATTTTCAGTAATATTCTTTGAAATATCAATCCTGTTATTTAAGAAAAATCCCTGATGTCCACGAGCTTTCGTTGAAGTATGAACAGTTAGACCTAAAGATTTAAAATAATTAATTAGTTCTTTTTTATCCATAACTTATATCCTAAACCTAAAATATTTTATACGGATTTAAAATATTTTTAGGATCTAAAGTCTTTTTAATTTGACGCATATAATCTAGCGCTACAGAATTAATAACTTTATGAATATGATCTCGTTTTTCACTACCGATACCATGCTCTCCAGAAAGTATACCTCCTAATTTAGCAGTCAAATCATAAATTTCACTTTTAGCTAATTTGTAACATCTATATTCTTCTTCGTCATTATAATCTATAGGGATTTGAGGATGAACACTACCATCTCCGACATGACCGACCATACATACATCAAGATTATATTTTTCACAAATTGCTCTAATTCCAAGAACTAAAGCTTCTAAATTTTCTCTTGGGACTATTACATCATCTGTTGTTACATTTGGTTTTAATTTTGCGCATGCCCCCATTGATGATCTGCGAGCTGTCCAAATTTTATTATACTCTTCTTCATTATGCGAAACTTGGATTTCAGAAGCATTTGAGGAATTCAAGATATTAACTATTATATCCTCCTGATATTGCATTGAGCATTCAAAACCATCAATTTCAACTATTAATGCAGCTTCTTTATCTGTCAAAAGATTTGCAGGATAAAACTTTTCAACAGTTTGAATAGCATTTTTATCCATAAAATCAATAGTTGCAGGATAAATTCGTTGTTCGATAATTGAATTTACAGCTAATACCGCTTCTTTTACAGAATCAAAGTAAGCCATCAAAACTTTCTTGCTCTCAGGTTTTGGGATTAATTTTAAAGTCGCTTCAACAACTATTCCTAATGTCCCTTCTGAACCTACAAAAAGAGTATTCAAATTATAACCTGTTGCATTTTTAATCGTATTTGCACCGGTTCTTAAAATTTCACCATTTGCCATGACTACTTTTAAATCAATTACATAATCTTTCGTAGTACCATATTTAAAAGATTTTGCACCACCTGAAGATTGAGCTATACTTCCACCAATTGTGGATACTGCTAAATTTGAAGGATCAGGTGGATAAAAAAGTCCAAACTTTTCAACTTCTCTTTGAAAATGACCTAACACAACACCTGGTTCTACCGTAGCTGTCATATTTTCAGGGCTAATATTGATAATTTTATTCATCTTTGAAAAATTTAAAATTATCCCGCCATGCTCTACCACACATGCTCCTACGACATTTGTGCCCGCACCACGACAAATTATTGGGATTTTATATTTATTCGCAAGTTTAACAACAGTCTGCACCTGATCTATATTTTCTACAAATACAACAGCATCAGGCAAATTTTTTATCGCCTTAATATTTGTTGCATCTTGGGCATAGGCATATCGTTCTTCTAATGTATCCAATACATTTGAAGCGGGGATATTCTTTTTTAAATCAGAGATTAATTTATTCTTCATCAACATATGATGCCAGCTTTTCTATATTTGTACCAAGTCTGGATATTAATTTTTCAATTTTATCCACTTTTCTATTTAACATCATATCATCTTTTTGTTCAAGTGCCGATAAAATTTTCTCTATTTTCATCTCTAATCTGTCAATTCGTAATTCTTGCTGTTCAAACTTCTCTTCAAGTTCATCTAAAATTGAAGATTTTTCAGGCATAGCTTCTTTTAATTCATTTATACTTTCTTTTATATCTGCAATTTCAGATGTTTTTTCTGTAATACTTGAAATGTTTTCAGTAGTAGAATCTATCCATTCACCTAAATACATCATTACTTGATGGAATACTTTATCAGCATTTGCAGAAGCTATAGACATTGATTGAATATTATCAATTTTCTTTTCTAATCTTTCGCTAACTGCATTATTATCAAGATAATTTATTCTATCTTCCAATTTATATACAAGACTGCTGAAATTATTTAAGCCTTCATTCAGAGCTTTATATGATTCATCCGATGATAGAAGTATTTTATTTGTTCTTGAGCTGATACTTAGAATATCTTCATTTAATTTTTCAATATCACTTTTTAAATCTACAACCTGATCTTGAGTAAGTGAAGATTCTAAACCTTCAACCGATTTGACAATCTTTTTAATATTATCAGACAAACTTTCAAAATCACTGCCTGACATATTATTTATAGCTAATCTTAATTTTGCAATATCTGTTTCTACATCTTGTAAAGTATAAGAATAATCAAAATCATCATTTGAACTTGCAATCTGTTTTAATTGATTTTGAACTTCGATCAAATTCTGATTAATTTCATCTGTTTTTTCCTCAACAAAGTCTTTAATATCCTCTGTTTCTTCTACAAATGAAATTTGATCAAACAATGATACTAAAGCATTCATTATTGATTCTTTTATATCTTCAGAATTCTTTTCTAAATCAACATTATCAAGTTTTAATAAAACATCTTTTAAATACTTGTCAATCGCTGCTGCTTTTTCATCAGAAGTTGCTTCAAAATATTTACGCTGTTCAAAGATTAAATCTTTTATATCGTCAATTTCTTCTTCTAAGTCAAAGTCACTTCCGTCCATTGCAAGAACATCAACTTTTTCATGCAACGCAGATAGCATTTCTGCGACTTTTTCTTCAGTTTCAGAAATTTCATCGAATTTTTCCTGCAATTCTTCTAAAGAACTATCTGATGCCAATATATCTATTTTTGTATTAATTCCTTCAAATGCATCATCAAATTTTTCTTGAAATTCCGTAATTGCAGTATCTGATGCAATTACATCAATTTTATTATTAATTAATTCAAAATTTTCTTTTACCTTATCACTTAATGAATTTATAGAATTATCCGCAATTAATATATCAATTTTTTCTGATAACATTTTTAATGCTTGTTCAATAGTATTGTTATCCGCAATTGAATCTATTTTTTCACCAATTGTTGACAATGCTAGTTTTAAAGAAGAATCATTTGCAATTACATCAACTTTTGAAGTTAATGAATTTATAATATCTTTTAAATCTGCTCCTCTTTCTTGTGCCTTCAATTCAATTTCAGTTAAAGAATCTAAAATTTCTTCAGTATCAGAACTTTCAACCAACGCATCTAATTTTTGATTTAATTCAGCGTTATTATCAATAAGAGTTTTTGCAGATTCTGATAAATTATTTTGCTCATCCAATACTGCGTCTAATTTTATTGACAATTCATCTTTCAGATTATCAATTTTTTCATATGTTTTAGTATTATTCAAAAGCAAATCAAGATGAGATTTAAGTTCATATATATAATTATCTAATTTATCTCCAAAAGTATTTTTAATATCTCTTGAATTTTGTTCAATTGTCAAATTTAATAATTCGATATCATTTTGAATTTTTTCAGATACACAATCCTCTATTAATGATATTTTATTAAATGTTTCTTTGTAAGCTTGTTCTAATCTAGAAACGGATTCACCAGTTGATGAAAGTTCTCCGTTAATATCAACACTGAAATTCATAAAAGATAATTCAAGTTGTGCTTTTATTTCATTTACAATATTATCAAAATCGTAAGCTGTAAATTCTTGAATATCAGATTTTAAACCATTTATAGAATTTTCAATATTGTCTGCATTTTCTTGTAATGCATTTGCAATATCTGTATTTATTAATCCGATTTCTTGTTTTAATCCTGATAATTTTTCTTCTAAATCATTTGATAAACTATTAGAAGCAATATCATTTATTGATGTTAATAAACCATCAAATTTTTCATCTAAATGTAATACATTTTCATTTAATTTTTCATTAAATCCTTCTGATAAAGAATTACTTACAGAATCTAAATTACTAATTATACTACTTATACCTGTTTCAATTGAAGCAACAGTTTCAGTAAACTTTTCATCAGAAGATAATTTTATAGATTTCAATGAATCATTTAACAGTGATAATTCTGTTTTTACATCAGTAATTTCTTCAACAGAAGATGCAATCTTTGCCTCTGTATCAGATGCACTTCCTTCAATAATTTGAGCAAACTCTGAAAGTTTTCCTTGCAACAATTCCAACTTTTGCTCATGTATTTCAGAAGAATGAATTAATGCAGCTTCTAAATCTAATAATTTTTCTGAGAATTTTGAATCACTTAATGATTTTGATGATTTAGCAGCTAGATTTAATTCTGAAATATAATCTCTTAAACCTTCTGCAGCTTCATTTACATGAGATTTAAAATCAGATATATTTAATGAAATATTTTTTAATTCTATTAATTGTGTTTCATTATTATCCTTTAATTGTTGAGAAATTTCTGAATGCAACATTTGGAAATTATCAGATAATGAAGTTAAAATATCTTTAAATGCTGACATATTTTCATTAATTTCACTGCTAATACTATCTGATAAATTATCGAATTTACTTGAAACATCATTTATTGAATCTAAGATTTTCACCGAATATTCTGATGACATTCGTTTTATTTCATTTATCAAATCATCAACTTTTATAGTAATTTCATTTAGATTTGGTAATAATGTATTTACATTAGCCGAAAAATCATCTTTCACTAAATCTCTAAAATTCGTAAATGCATCAATTAAATTTTCAAGAGATATTTTTACATTATCAAATCCGGATGACATACTAAATGAATTTGCATCATATTTTTGAACAAAATCTGTAGAAAAATCATTTAATTTAGCATTTACATCATTTATAAGATTTTTTACACTTTCAATATCTATTTTGGTTCCTAAAGCAATATTTTCTTTTAACTCATCAAGAGATGAATGCAAATCAGTTGAAATATTTTCAAAAATTTCTGTAGATTTTTCAGAAGTAAAATCTTTCAATAATTGAACATTCAATAAAATATTTGAAAGTTCATTATTTATATTATTATATTTTTCATTTCTATCATCAATAGAAGATAATACATTTTTATTAAATTCTTCTTTAAATGAATTTACAGCTTCAATAATATTATCATAATTCATTTTAGAATTAATCTTAAAATCTTCTTTAACTTCATCCAAACGTTCCAATATATTTTTAAAATCTGTTGCATAATCCAGTGCTTTAATTTGTTCAGCAACTTCAAATAATTTTTCTTTATTAGTATCAGAGTTTAGATGTGCAACTGTAACATTATCAAGTATTTTTTGAATAAAATCAGAAAAATCGGCTCTGAAATTTGTAAAATCTTCTTCTGTCACAATTTTTGAAAAACTTTCTTTTAATCCCGCAAATTTATCTTCAATAAGATTTGAACTAAATTCAGAAGAATTAGAAACTAAATCTTTTACAGATGATAAAATTACTGCAAAATCTTCAAACTTAGAATTTACTAATTCAGAAATATTATTTTTTGAAATTTCTTCTTTTACTGCATCTATTTTTTCACTCAACTTCCCAAAATTAGATTCAGAATTTGCTTCACAAATTTCGCATAAATTGTCAACTTTCAACGAAATTTGTTCCAAATCATATGAATAATTTACAGGTTCAAATTTTGAAATTCTTTCTAATATTTCGATTAATTTTGATTGATTAGAAAGAGAATATGTATTTACTATTTCTGAATTATCGATTATTTTTTGTATTAAATCAATTAACTCTTTTTTATAATTTTCAAATGTATTTTCAGACAATACTTCTGCAAAAGAAGTATCAAATTTTTCACATAATTTTGAAAATTCTGTTAAATTAACATCTTCTGAATTTTTTATAATATCTTTTACTGATACTAATAATTCTGAAAACTCGCTAATTTTATCTTCAAGATTATTTATATCATCTTTTTTCAATACAATTTCAGATAAACTTAATAAAATAGATGTAAATTCATTATTTTTATCTTCTATTTTATTTAGATTTTCTAATACACTATTTATATTTGTTTTTACATTTTCAAGTTCTTGTTTTACGACTTCATTTTGCTCGGTAGCATCAAGATGATTAATATTTTCAAGAATATTTTTTATTCCTGAATTGACATCTGAAACAGAAGCTTCAAAGTTTTGATACAACACTTCTAAAGCTTCCAATTTTGAAGACAATTTATTTTCACTTACAACTTGAGATTCATATAAAGAATTATTTACTTCTCCAATAAATTCTTTTATTTCTAAAATATTATTTTTCACAACTGATTTAAAAGATTCATTATTTGAATTTAACCAATCTTGAACACTTTTAACATCTGTTGACAGATTATTTAAAACTTCTAATTTCTTTTGCTCGCTTAATTCATTCAATTGAGCAAAAGCTTCTTGTTGATTATTTATACTTTCTGTAAATCTTTTTGATAAATCTTCAAATGAAGCTTGTATAGCTTCAAAATTATTTGTAGAATTAGCTGATAAAACATCTTGTACACTGTCAATACGTTCTGAAATAATAGACATACCATCTACGATTTTAGATGAATTATTCAAATTACTTTCTACAGCTTGTCGAAATTCTTCTTTCAAAGAATTTACATTATCAGATACTACATTTATCTCAGAAATTAAATTAGTTGAATTCTGTTTTGTTATGTTATCCAATTCTGCATTCAAATTATTCAAATTTGAAGATAATTCTTCTATATATTCTTTTATAGCTTCATAATTTGAATTTTCATTTTCATTAATTCCAGAAACAATATCTGTGATATCAATATTTAATTTATCAATTGCTGATATTATATTAGAAGCTTCTGTTTTATTATTCTCAGCTAATACATCTTTTAATTCTGCAAAAATACTAATTTGTGAATCTATTTTAGAAATAATACTTGCAAAATTTTCATCTTGCTTATTATTATTAGCAATATTACTTGACAAAATTTCATCCTTCGCACTCTGCAAATTAGAAATAACAGAATTTACACTAACTTTTATGTCTCCATAATCCTCTTGGAGGTCTGAACTTATACCATTTCTTATTAATGCAATTTTTTCTGAAATTTGAGATAAAGAAATAGATAACTCATCAATTGATTTCTGAGGATTAGCTTCCATTAAATTGTGAATATTTAACAAAATATTTGCTAACTCACTTTTTAAATCCCCATATATATTCTGCCTTTTCTCATCAAGATTTGCAAAACTTGTATCTAATTTTTCTGACAAATCAGAAAGTTCTAATGAAAGATTTGTATAATTAACCTTCGATCCATCTTCAAAAGTTTCTTTTAACTCATTTATTTTTAAAACAATATTTTCAAAATCTTCTCTGAAATCAATAGATTTAATTGTTGTTAATATATTTTCAATTCTTTCTGCTGTATATTCTAATTCTTTATTCAATGCAGAAGAATTATCAATAATTTTTTGGACAAAATCTGCTAAATCAGATTTGAAACCTGCAAAATCTGAATCTGTAACTATTGTAGAAAGGGACTTTTGAAGGTTTTCAAATTCTGCAGAATTATCAGAAGATACTAAATTTACTAAATCTTTTAATTCTTCAATCTTTTCTTCAAATGCAGTAATATCATCTTTAAATGAAATTGAATTTACTGCATCAAAAATATTTTCTAATCTTTGAATTCCATAAGATAAATCTGTATTCAAAGAATTAGTATTAGATTGAACTTGAGTAACTAATTCAGTCAAATTTTCTCTGAATGAAACTAATTCTTCCTCTGTTTTGACTTCTGATAATGTTTTTTCTAAACCTGAAATTTGACCTATAATTTTTCCTAAATTTTCAGACATTTCTGAACGGAATGAAATATTCGAGCCATTTTCTTCACTAACTATGCTTTTTAACTCAGCAACTTTTTCTACAATATTTTCAAAATCATTTTTATAATCAAGAGAATTAATTGTAGATAAAATATTTTCAATTCTTTCTGTACTATATGATAAATTACTGTTTAAAGTTGAAGAATTGTCAATAATTTTTTGAACAAAATCTGCTAAATCAGCCTTAAAACCAGCGAAATCTGAATCTGTAACAATTGATGCTAAAGTTTTTTCTAAATTTTGAAAATTATAACTATTTGATTGAGAAAAAGCTTTTAACAAATTTTCCAGTTCTGCTATTCTATTTTGGATTGTTTCTAAATCTATTTGATAATCAAGTTTTTCTATTGATTTTAAAATACTATCAATTTGATCTTTATTTTGCTTCAAATCGCTTTTGATTAAAGAAGAATCATTAATTAAATCTTGCACATAATTTGAAATTTCATTTTTAAATTCTTGAAAATCTTCTTCTGAAAGAACAGTCGATAATTTTTCTTCCCAATTATTTAATTTTTCATTTTGCGTTTTATCAATTGAACTGATTAAATTTCGCAATTCACTAAATTTTTCATTTATCTGAGCAAAATCATCTCTAAAATCAAGAGAGTTAATAGTAGCTAAAATACTTTCAATTCTTTCTGTACTATATGACAAACTGTTATTCAATGCAGAAGAATTATCTATAATTTTCTGTACAAAATCTGCTAAATCAGATTTAAAACCTGCGAAATCAGAATCTGTTACAATATTTTCTAATGAGCTCTCAAAAGATTTAAACTTTTCAGATATTACATCTGAACTTTGAGAAGAAGTCTCAATCACAACTGATTTTATTGAATCAATTAGAGTTTGAAAATATGCAATTTTATCTTCTAGACTTGCAAAAGAAATTTTAGAAGGAATAGAATTTATATCCTCTGAAATTGCATCAACTTTATTCTTAATTTGATCAACTTGTTCAAATGTACTTAATCCATTTATTGAAGATACTGCATTGTTTAAAGAATTTTCAAAAGCACTAAAAGTTTTATCAATCTGACGACTTACATCTGATAAATTTACAGATACATCATTTATTATACCCGCCAATTCATCTTTATTAAAAGTATTTGAATTAAGTTTTGAAAGATTTTCTTCCAGATTATTTAAAATATTTTTTTGACTTGCAATCTCTCCTGAAAAATTATCAAAACTTAAACTAAGAACCTGGAACAAATCTTTTAATTCATCAGTTTTTGCAATTGCATTTTGAGACTCTAAAAGGTTTTGCATTGAACTGTCAACAGCACCAAATCTTTTAATGATTAAATTATGCTTGTCATCAACAGCTTTTTTTAGTTCAGAGATATATAACTTTATCAAATCTGTAGCTTCATTATCTTCAGACATAATTTCAAGTTTTGCGTTGATACCTGTCAAAACTTTTTCAAAATTTTCAACATTATGTTCATTTTCAACACGCATAGTGTTGAGTATTTCTGCAATTTCGTCTACAGTTAGTGCCATTTGTTTCTCTTTCCTAAAAAATATCCCTCTTTACTTATATATATTAACAGAATAATACAAAACTATGCAAACTATTAACGTTTATTATTACAATTGTAAAGATTAAATGGCTCCTTTTAATTTTAAGTGATATAATATTGCTTAGACACGAAAAAAAGAGGTTAAGATGAGCCATATAGTGATAAATAAAGATAAATGCAAAGCATGCTATCTATGTATTAATGAATGCCCCAAAAAACTTTTAAAAATAGGGAATGAAACAAATAAACTAGGAATTAAAGTTGTTGAATTTAATGATCCAAATCATGAATGTTTAGGCTGTGCAATTTGCGCAACTAGATGTCCTGATTTAGCTATAACTGAAGTATATAAAGATTAATAACTCTTTAAAATAAAAATAGAGAAGGTAAAAATGGTAGAATGTATAACTAATAAAAAAGTATTAACAAAAGGGAATTATGCAATAGCAAACGCTGCAGTACTTGCTGGTTGCCAATGCTATTTCGGTTACCCAATAACTCCACAAAGTGAAATCGGAGAATTTATGAGCGGAAAAATGCAAGAATTAAAAAGAGCATATGTTTCTGCTGAAAGTGAATTAGCCGCAATTAACATGGTAATCGGAGCTGTATCTACAGGTGTAAAAGCAATGACTTCATCATCATCTTGCGCAGTTGCACTTATGCAAGAAGGATTATCTTATGCAACAGCAGATGAATTACCAGTAGTATTAGTAAGCGTAATGCGTGGAGGACCTGGACTTGGAAACATTTATCCATCACAAGGAGATTATTTCCAAGCAACAAAAGGTGGTGGAAACGGCGACTATAAATTGATAGTATTAGCACCATCAACAGTTCAAGAATGTGTTGATTTGACTTATAAAGCATTCTATCTATCTCAAAAATATAGAAATCCAACAGTTCTTTTAGCTGACGGACTTTTAGGTCAAATGATGGAACCTGTTGAATTTTATGATTACCCATACCCTGAAATAGACAATTCTTCTTGGGCTCTATCAGGTGCTAAAGGACGTGACGGAAGAATCATTCGTTCTTATGCGCCATTAGCTGACAATCAATGCGTATTCTTAGAAAAATTGTATGCAAAATATAAAACTATCGAAGAAAACGAAACTGAATGGGAAGAAATTAATACAGAAGATGCTGATATAATCTTGGTAAGTTTTGGAAGCACTTCAAGAAATGTAAAAACAGCAATGAAAATGTTAAGAGAAAAGGGAATAAAAGCAGGATTTTTAAGACCTATTACTCTATATCCATTCCCGACAAAACGCTTACAAGAATTATCAAAAACAGCTAAAAAATTCATAACTGTTGAAGTAAATATGGGACAAATGGTAAATGATGTAAGACTTGCTGTAAATGGAGCATGTCCTGTAGAACTAATAAACAAAGGAGTAGGTGCTCCTCCATCAGCAAAAGAAATAGTTACAAGAATCGAGGAATTAATATAATGGCAACACAAGTATTTAAATTACCAGAATCTCTAAAAGGAGATGTAACATATTCATTCTGCCCAGGATGCGACCATGGCGTTGCCGTAAGACTTGTAGCAGAAGTTCTTGATGAATTAGGAATAAGAGAAAATACTATTTTAACAGCATCAATAGGATGTTCCGTTACATTATACGACTTTTTAAATGTTGATGCACTAGAAGCTCCTCATGGAAGAGCTCTAGCAGAAGCGACAGGGATTAAAAGAGCAAGACCTGATAAGGTTGTATTTACATATCAAGGGGATGGGGATTTTGCCTCAATTGGACTTGCAGAAAGTATGCACTCTGCACTAAGAGGTGAAAATTTAACCGCTATATGTATTAATAATACAACTTACGGTATGACAGGCGGTCAATTAGGACCTACAACTCTTTTAGGCCAAAAAACAACAACATCACCAACAGGTAGAAATGTTGAATATTACGGCTATCCTATAAAAATTGCAGAACATATTGCACTTTGTGATGGTACAGCTTTTTCTGCAAGAGTATCCCTAGATACAGTTGCAAATATTAGAAAAGCAAAACAAGCAATTAAAAAAGCTTTTGAAGTACAAATTCATGGACTTGGTTTTGGTTTTGTAGAAATTCTTTCTACATGCCCTACAAACTGGAAAATGTCTCCGGAAAAAGCTCATGAAAGAGTAAAAAATGAAATGATGCCAGTATTTAAACCTGGAATCTATAAAGACGTAACTTCTCAAAATTAGATATATAAGGAATTAATAATGAGTGAAAAGAATTTTATAATAGCCGGATTTGGCGGACAAGGTGTTTTATTAGCTGGCGAAGTATTAGCTAATGCATTTATGATTGCCGGAAAAAATGTAACTTGGTACCCATCATACGGAGCAGAAATGCGTGGTGGTACAGTTAATTGTGAAATCGTAATGAGCGATGAAGAAGTAAGTGAAGTAAATAAATCAGATGCAGATTACATTGTCGCATTAAATCAAGCTTCTTTTGATAAATTCTTACCAAAAATTAAAAAAGGCGGTTGGATGATTGCAAATTCAACTCTTGCGAAAGAAGTTAAACCAAGAGCAGATATAAATTATATATTTGCACCTATTACAAAACTTGCAGATGAATTAGGTAACGTAAAAATGGCTAATATACTTGCATTAGGTATTTTAGCAAAAGCAGATAAAATTATTTCTTTGGAATACCTAAATCAAGCACTTGATGCAGTTATTCCACCACACAGAAAAAATTTACTACCTTTAAATGAAAAAGCCTTAAAAATAGGCTATGAGTATGATTTATTGCCCGTATAACACTAAATCAACTAAAAAGTCGATTTAAAAAAAATGAATTAGTTTTATTCTAATATGGTACAGTTCGAGAGGTCTTCAAACGTGAAAAAAGAACTAATCCAATCTATTAGAGAAAAAGAAATTCAGCTGGCAAAATTAAAAGAACACATTGAAAAAAGTTCAGTGTGCTCTGATTTATACAACAAAGTCGTTTTAGAAAAAGCAATCCTAAAAAAAGAATTAGAAAATTCTCAAAAAAATAAGATTATTGAAAACATAAAAAATCTCATCCCTCGTAAAAAAACTTTAATCTGCGATTATTTTAAAAAATAATCAGACACTATACTTTTTTATTTTAGAGTATCAAAAATTATGAAAAAAAAATACATATGGTTTTTTAACGAAGGAAATAAAAAAATGTATGATTTACTCGGCGATAAAGGAGTAAATCTACATAAAATGGGTAAATTAGATTTGCCTGTTCCTATAGGATTTACAATATCTACAGATGCAAGTATAAACTATATAAACAATGGCAATAATATCAATGAAGATATTATTAATGATATTAAAAATGCGATTTTAATAATAGAAAAAGAAACGGGGAAAAAACTTGGAGATTTAACTAATCCTTTATTATTATCAATAAGACCATCTACAAAATTTCCAATAAATGGTCTCCTCGATGAAATATATAAAAACTCAACATTCCCTAAAAATAGAAAACGCCCCAAAACTCCTCTTTATATACTAGAAAGAATAAAAAATAATTTCTCCATGCCAGGAATTACTGAAACAATTCTAAATCTCGGATTAAACGACGAGATAATAAGCAATAGAATAAAATTATCAGCAGATGACGCTAGTTTTTGGTACACCTGTTATATAAAACTCATCACAACTTATGGATCTATTGTATATGGATTAAATAAACTAAAGTATTTTGATACAGAACTTGATAAAGTAAAACAAATAGAAAGAGTTAATAATATATCTGATATATCAATTAGCGGTTTAAAATATTTAATAGAACAATCTAAAAAAATAATAAAAAATAAAACAGGACAACAGTTCCCTCAAAACCCATACACTCAATTAATTAATGTAATAGAAGCAATATTTAAATGTTGGGATAATCCTATTGCCAAAACATACAGAAAACAAAATAATATTCCAGATAATTTGGGAATAGCAATCAGTATACAATCAATGGTGTTTGGGAATAAAAATACAAAAAGTGCAACAGGCATTCTTGCGACAAGAAATCCTCTAAGTGGAGAAAATAAATTATTTGGAAAATATCTAATAAAAGCTCAAGGAGAAGATATTGTCGTAAATTACGATAATTCAAAAAACATTGAAGAATTACAAACAGATATGCCAGAAATATATGATCAACTTACTTCTATCACACAAAAAATAGAAAATATAAATAAATACTCCCAAGAAATAGAATTTACAATTGAAAACGGTAAATTGTGGATTTTAAAAATTAGAAATGGAAAAACAACACCAAATGCATCATTAAAAATTATTATAGATATGTTTAATGAAGGTATTATAGACAAAAAAGAAGCAATTATGATGATAAATCCACAAATCATTAATACGCTAAATAACAATCCATACTTTCAAACATTTATTAAATGGCTTGATGAAATAAAAATAATTCAAGTCGGAGCAAATATTTATCATCCCGAAGAACTTCAAGATGCTAAAAAATACAATGCAGATATAATAGGACTTTGCAGAACAGAATGCTTATTGCCAAATAACGACACAATTATAAACTCTTGGGTTTATAAACTTGTAAATGCAAAAACCAAAAAAGAAAGATACAATGTACTTGAAGATATTAAACAAAAACAATATTCAGATTACTACACAATGCTAAAAAATTTTAATAATAAAATATTCACCTTTAGATTATCTGATTACCCTTTAGAAGAATTTCTCCCTACAAAAAAAGAACTAATAAAAGAAAAAATTCTCGAAAAAAATAACAACCTAAATAATGAAAAAGAAAATGAAACACATAAGTTTATAAAAAAAATATTTAATAAAAATCCAATGCTTGGACTTAGAGGCAGCAGATTAGCTATAATTTATCCCGAACTTTATGAAATACAAATTCAAGCACTTTTTGAAGCAGCATGTAATCTAATAAAAGAAGGTTACAGTCCAATCATATACATAATGACATCATTTATTAGTCATGTTAATGAATTAAAAATACTAAAAAAACTGATAAAAGACACTGCAAATAATGTAATGATTAAAAATAATATTTCTCTAGAATACAAACTCGGGACAATGATTGAAATTCCACGTGCAGCACTTACTGCAGATGAAATAGCAAAACAGGTTAATTTCTTTTCTTTCGGAACAAATGACTTAACCCAAATGACATTTGCATATTCTCGCAATAATTATGACTATATCAATTATAGTATTAAAAACAATCTCATTTCATTTAATCCCTTCATAAAATTAGATGAAGATAGTATCGGCGAACTAATAAAAATAGCTACTAAAAAAGGAAAAAATGTAAATAAAAATTTAACCTGTGGAATATGTGGAATTCAAATGAGAGATCCTGATTCAGTAAAATACGCAATAGAAAATGGAATGGATTATATATCAATAGACACAGAATACATTCCTCAAGCTAAATTAATCGCAGCTCAAATCGCAATAGAAAAAGAAAATAAAACATAAACTATTAAAAACAGGTCTAAATTTTTATTTTCATGTTATAGTTAAATCATCAAAAGTGTTTATTATACATAAGAAAGGAGATAAACTATGACTGAAAAACGTGTATGGTTATTCAGAGAGGGTAATGCAGATATGCGTAATCTGCTTGGCGGAAAAGGTGCAAACCTTGCAGAAATGACAAACTTAGGTCTGCCTGTACCACCTGGACTTACCATTACAACAGAAACCTGTATGGATTATATAAATCATGGGAATAAGATGCCTGCAGGACTAATGGATGAAGTAAGAGCTGCTCTTGCAGATGTTGAAAAACAAGCTAACAAAAAATTCGGAGACGCAGAAAATCCTCTTTTAGTTTCAGTAAGATCAGGGGCAAGACTTTCAATGCCTGGTATGATGGAAACAATTCTAAACCTTGGTCTAAATGACAAAACTGTAGAAGGTATGATCAAATTAACAAATAACCCAAGATTTTGTTATGACTCATACAGAAGATTTTTAACAATGTTTGGTTCAGTAGCTTGGGAAATTGACAGACAAAAATTCGAAGATTATTTAGACAAAATTAAAGAAGAAAAAGGCTACAAATCAGATACAGATTTAACAGCAGAAGATTGGAAATCTTTAATCGAACCATATAAAGAATTAATCAAAAAAGAAACAGGCAAAGAATTTCCTCAAGACCCATACGTTCAATTAGAAGAAGCCATAGAAGCAGTATTCAGATCATGGAATATCCCTCGTGCAGTTGCATACAGAAATCATTACAAAATTGATCATAACTATGGAACAGCCGTAAACGTTCAAACAATGGTATTTGGTAACATGGGAGATGATTGTGCAACAGGTGTTTCTTTCACTAGAAACCCATCTACAGGGGAAAATAAATTCTACGGAGAATACTTAACAAATGCTCAAGGTGAAGACGTTGTAGCAGGTATTAGAACTCCTAAACCTATTGCAGAATTAGAACATGAAATGCCAGAATTATACAAACAATATGTAGATATTGCAAAAAAATTAGAAAAAGGCTACAAAGATGTACAAGATATGGAATTTACAATTGAAAAAGGTAAATTATATATCCTACAAACTCGTAACGGAAAAAGAACAGCAAAAGCATCTGTAAGAATTGCAGTTGAAATGGCAGAAGAAGGTATCATTGATAAAGAAAGAGCAATTGAACTTGTAGATCCAAACCAATTATACCAAGTTCTTTTACCTGACTTTGACCCAAATGCTAAAAAAGAAGCTCATAAAATAGCACAAGGTCTAGCAGCATCACCAGGGGCAGCTGTAGGTAAAGTTGTATTTGATACTGAAGAAGCAGCAGAACGTGGAAAAGCCGGAGAAAAAGTAATCTTAGTAAGAATTGAAACTTGTCCGGATGATATTCACGGAATGATTGCATCTCAAGGTGTTCTAACTCTAAGAGGCGGTATGACATCTCATGCAGCTGTAGTTGCAAAAGGTATGGGAAAACCTTGTGTTGCAGGTTGTGAAGATTTATCAATCGATCTTAAAAACGAAACTTTAACCGCAGCAGACGGTACTGTATATCACAAAAACGATATAATTTCTCTAGATGGCGGTACAGGTGAAGTTATGGAAGGTGCAGTCCATTTAGTACCTCCTACAATGGACGACAATTTCAAAAAACTCTTCAAATGGGTAGATGAAGTAAAACTTCTTGGAGTAAGAGCAAACGCTGATACACCAGCTGATGTTGCAAAAGCTCTTGAATTAGGTGCTGAAGGTGTTGGTCTTTGCAGAACAGAACATATGTTTATGGATCCAGACAGATTACCTTGGGTTCAAAAAATGATTATCGCAGGTACTCCTGAAGCTAGAAAAGAAGCTCTTGATCATTTATTACCAATGCAATACAGTGATTTCTATGCAATGTTTAAAGCATTAGGTGAAAAATCAATGACTATAAGACTTCTTGATCCACCATTACATGAATTCTTACCTGATAAAGAAGAATTAATTGCAAAAGTTGCAACTAAAAAAGCTAAAGGTGAAGATTATCAAGAAGATGAAAAACTTCTTAATATCGTTGAAGCAATGTCTGAATCTAACCCAATGATGGGCTTAAGAGGCTGTCGTTTAGGACTTACTTATCCTGAAATCAATGAAATGCAAGTAAGAGCTATTTTCACAGCAGCTTGTGATTTGAAAAAAGAAGGCTTAAACGTAAAACCAGAAGTTATGATTCCATTAGTAGGACATGTAAATGAACTTAAAACCGTCCAAACATTACTTGAAAGAGTTGCAAAAGAAGTTATGAATGAAAAAGGTGTAAAAGTTGATTACATGTTCGGAACAATGATAGAAATTCCTCGTGCAGCATTAACTGCTGATCAGATTGCAGAATATGCGGAATTCTTCTCATTCGGAACAAATGACTTAACTCAAATGACATTCGGATACTCTAGAGATGATGCAGAAGGTAAATTCTTACAAAACTATGTAGAACAAAAAATCCTTCCAGCAAATCCATTTGCAACTCTTGATCAAGAAGGTGTTGGTCAATTAATGAAAATAGCTCTAGAAAAAGCATTAAAAGTAAGACCTCACCTAAAACGCGGGATTTGCGGCGAACACGGCGGCGATCCTGCTTCTGTAAAATTCTGTCACAGAATCGGTTTGAATTACGTATCTTGCTCTCCATTCAGAGTTCCTCAAGCAAGACTTGCAGCAGCTCAAGCAGTTATAGAATTCAAACACAGCAAAGAAGAAGAAGGTCCTCTAGGCTGCAAATAAGAGTTAAGTTTAATTAAAACTTACAAATAAACTAAAAGACGAAAATTTAATAAATTTTCGTCTTTTTTATCTTATATTTTTTTAGATTAATTATTAAAATCTTTACCGCCGACAATTCTCAAATGTCTGTTATTCCCCTCACCAACAGACTTACTAGTCAAATTATGCTGTTCAACAAGTTCATGCTGCAATTTTCTAATATGCTGATTTTGCGGAGTTAATTCAACATGTTCAGCACCAGCTAAAATCTTATTTATAGCAGCTTTTGCCTCATCTAAAGCTCTTTCAGCATCATCATAATAACCGCATAAAGTTTCAGATGCTTCTGTAATTTGTAATGCTTCTTTCAAAACTTTTTGAATTTGAGCCATTGAATTTGTTTTTACATAAAAGATTTGAAGACGATAATCATTAGCAACACTCAATACTTTTGCCCCACCTTTAATAAAGTTTTTATGAGCAATTACAATATCAGCCTCATCAAGATTTCGAGTAATTTCTGCATTCAAATTCAAACGTTCGATTACTTTTTCAACAATAGTTCTTGATACTGCATATAAGTAAATCTTTTTAAAACTTTTTACTTCTTCAACATATTTTTGTCTTGAAAAACTAAACTTAAGACTATCAGTATTATGCTCCGGCTGAATTTTTTGTTCAAGTTTTTGAATTTCTTTTGGAATATCAGCAACGGTTGGCTCTACTTTAGCACCTTGTGTCGGAGGCAATTCACCATCATAAGTTTTATCAACCTTACGGATTTCAGGCCTAATAGGCCAACCGCGTAAAATATAATCAACAGCTTCTGCAGTATTTTTATAAACTGCAAGAGTATTTCTATCAAGAATTTCAATTACAACATCAAAAGTAGGTTGTTTTTCTCTTTCTAAAACAGTCTTTTGAGAAGCTCTTCGTTTTGCCTCATCATCGCCTAATGTTACAGATTGAATTCCTCCAACTAAATCTGATAATGTAGGGTTTTTGATAAGGTTTTCCAAACTATTACCGTGGGCTGTTGCAATCAACATAACTCCGCGTTCTGCAATAGTACGTGCAGCTTGAGCTTCAGCTTCTGTACCAATTTCATCGACGACAATTACTTCCGGAGTGTGATTTTCAACAGCCTCAATCATTATATCTTTTTGAAATTCAGGTTGGGTTACCTGCATACGGCGAGCATGACCAATTGCCGGATGCGGAGTATCACCATCACCTGCAATTTCATTTGAAGTATCTACAATTACAACTCGTTTTCCCAATTCATCAGCTACTAATCTTGAAATTTCTCTCAATTTCGTAGTTTTACCAACACCGGGACGACCTAAAAATAAGATACTTTTATTCATCATACAAATATCTTTTATACAAGCAATAGTACCAGTTACAACCCTGCCAATTCTGCAGGTAAGACCAATAATTTTACCTTGTCTGTTTCTTATTGCACTAATTCGGTGTAAAGTTCCAGGGATTCCTGAACGGTTATCAGATGTAAAATCCTGTATTCTGCTAGTAATATAATTTATATCGTCTTCTGTTACAAATTCTGAGCCAAGATATTCAATCTTTCCACCAGCATGTCTAATTTCTGGAGTTCTCCCAATATCCAATACAATTTCTATTACATCTTCCATTTTTTCATAATTAATATGTTTTTTTACTTTTTCAGGAAGAACATCAGTTAATCGATCTAAATCATTTTGAAATTGTAGGTTACTCATTTTCTTTTCTGCCTTTCTGATATTTTGTATATATAACAAAATAATTATCGGCTCATTACAACTCCGCTCCCGCTGCGAAATTTTTGTTTATTTTTTTAATCTCAACTCACCTTTCTACTTATATTATACCACTTTTTTACAAAATCTCATCAATCGTAAGTATTACAAAAGTAGCAATTTTACATATCTTAATAGGGACTTTATTACACTTGATTTTTCATTTGTAAACAAATGTTACATAAAAATATTATTTTTTAAAGTTCAAAGCAATAAATACCGTAATACTACATGAACGTTACTAGTTTTGAAAGGAAAATCTTAAAAAATGGGATTAGCAGCAGGACAAGCTAGATTATTAACAATTACAGCCAGAAAATCTGACTGTGAATATGAATCTATGCGACTTTCTCATCAAAAAATCGCATTATCAAGAGAGCTTTCTGACCTTTCAAACGAATATCAAAACTCTTTAGATCAAACTAAATTAGTATACGATTATTATGGAACTGGAGATACTTCAACTCCACTATCATATGGTCTATTAATGAGCCCATCAACTTTAAATGACTATTTACCAATAACTGTAACAGATTCATTGGGCAGAGTTACATTAAATAGTAAATATGCAGCTGCTGCTCGTGCTGCAGGTATTCCTCAAGAAGGACTTGGCTCATTACCATCAGAAGCTATGCGTAATGCATTTGTACAAGGACTCTATACAAGTGGTATACTTACTAAAAATACTGCAGAAACAATCTTAGGATTACCTTATAATCAACAAGCAGGTTTCGGTGGTGGAGTAACTACTGCTGTTACAACTAAGAATGTAACTTTTGATGAATTAGCAGAAGTTTTAAGTAATTATAGCGTTAAACCGACAGATACAACTTTTGATAAAGATACTCCTTTAACTGATTCAGTAATAATGTATAATAACACTGATGGAGAATACTATTTTGCTGATAATAGTTCTGAACACGGCTACTACACAAATGGATACACTGAAGCAAGTTCTGGGGATGTAACTCTTGGTGACATCTTAACAAAAGACTACACATTATTAGCAATTGGTTGGGGCAACAGAACAAGTTCAATTGGTTTTGAAGGTGGCGCAATCAGTGCTATTTGTAATTCTTCAGCTTGGGATAGCATGTTTGATGCCGTTGACTCTGTGTTAGGACTTGGTGATGCTGAAACAGCAAAAGCCTTAGAATATGCTAGAACAATGACTACAGCACTTGTAACTAATAATTGTGATCAAGATAACAGTGGAGGCTGGAAAGGTAGTGGAAATGCAGATGAAGATGACAAATGGCATTTCTTTAACGATGAAAACCTTTCTAATGCAGGACATTATGAAAGCCATACAAAAGAAGGAGTTGATACAGTAATTAACTGGGCAAATGAAGATGTTAGTACATCTTCCGATAACCCATACATTGGCTTTGTTGTTCAAGGGAACTCAGACTCTGGACATGATGATAAAAATAACTGTCAATCAGTCGTATCTATAAGTGTAACAAATATACTCAAAGCTTATTTAACCTATTTCATGGATTATATGAATGGAGTATCTAAAGAAGATGCAAATGGAAACCAAGTATATAGTGTAGGTAAACAAGAAAGCTCTTCAAAACTTGTAGATGAAACAACTACTTTCATTATAAGAACAGGTTCTGAAGTATCTAGTGACGATTTGGGACAAGCAACATTCTATGATGCATTATTTAATCAAATATGTTCTAACGGATGGACAGAAAATAATCAAATAGAAGATAATGAATATCTAAAAGAAATGCTACAAAGTGGCATGTTATATATATCAAAAATGAAAGACGATGGATATTATTATCAAGCAAATTATGCCACTGATTCATATATTAAAGAAATATCTGATGAAACAGCTATTGCTCAAGCAGAAGCTAAATATACAACAGAAAAAGCTAAACTTAATTCAAAAGAAGAAACTCTTGATTTAAAAATGAAAAATCTTGATACTGAAATTTCTTCTCTATCGACTGAATATGATACTGTTAAAAATACGATATCGAAAAATATTGAAAAATCATTTAAACGGTATAATGCTTAAAAAATCCGATTTTAATAAATCGGATTTTTTGTATATTTATCAAACTCCTGACACTGGAGGTAAATCAATACTTTTCAATCTTTGTTCTATTCTTCGATACCATTTTAAATGCTGTTTAAATAATATCTTATACTTAGTTACATCACCTTGTGAAATTTCTTTAAATTGATTATCACAAACTTCTTCTAATGCCTTCTCTAAAGTATGGGTCAAATCTTTTCTATTTAGTTGCATATCATTTGTTAATTCTATTCTTTTACCAAATTCAACAACAACTTCAGGTCTATTATCTCTAAAGAAGCAATAATCTACAGCTAAAGGTATCAAATTAACTCTACCATATCTTTTCACAGCATTTTGTGCGATATATGCAAGACCAGTTTGGAATTCAATTGGTCTATAATGAGGAGGACGTATTATCCCTTGAGGGAAAATACATAACATATTACGAATATCACCTACAACATCAACAGAATATTGTAGAGCCTTCATAGCTGATTGCGGAGATTTTTTATTAACAGAATATGCTCCACCTCTCCTTAGCAATGGGAACCTATTCAATTCTTCTACCATTAAGCGAATTTCTTTATGAAAAATTCTATGTGTAATATTATAAAAAACAATACCATCCCACCAATTGCAATGAGGTGCAAAAAGAATTGTAGGGATATTTGGATCTCCATTAAAGTAGTTTTCTTCTCCCCTATATCTAAAAGCATAAAAACGATTTTGTAACATGTTAAAGAAAAACATGCTTGCTACCCATAGCCAAAATTTATTTGTTTTAGCCGGTTTAAATTTCTCCTCCTTATTCCTAAGCTTTGTAGGGGGGATGTCAGAATATAATTGTTCCTCAACTACCATAAATTAATTTTACTCCAGGAATATAAAATATTCAAATATAGAATGGGATAATTTTAAGAAAAATTAACTATTAATCAAAAAAAGCGAGAAATAAATATTTCTCGCTTTTTAAATATGAATCTTAAATTATTTTATTTTAGCTTCTAATTTTTCAATACGTTGTTCTAACTCATTAATACGTTTTTCTTGAGCTTGATATTTCAAATCCAATTCTTTTATCGCATTAATCATTGCATAAAACATATCTTCCATTCGAATTGTTAAAAATCCGTCTGCTCCTTTTCTTACAGCATTTGGAAAGATTTTTTGTAAATCCTGAGCGATTACACCTACATGAGGAGTTTTTGACTTATCTTTTTTATAAGAATAGTTAAAGACTTTTAATTGTCTAATTTTTTCTAAACCAGATTTATTTTCTAGTCCGATATATTTTAACCTTTTATCACTTGAAATAGTAAACCCACTAAAACGTGATGCTGTATCTATAGCATCAGCTCCAGAACCAAAACGTAAGTTATCATCACCACCCTTATAATCATCACCAACTATTACTGCCATATTTTCATTTTTAAATGGACGAACATATACATAAGAAGAAGATGAACTTGTTCCTAATGCAACAGCTCCTCCAACTATCAATTTACCTGGAATATATACTGTAGAACTAGAGGAACCTATATAGACAACCTCCTTATTATCAGAAGCATGGTTTGTAGATCCAGATGCTCCAGAAAAAGAACCAATACAAGTTTTATTACTTCCTGATATATATTTACAAGCATTATAACCAATTGCTACTGTTTGTTCTCCATTACTTGAAGAGCCTGCTTTAACCCCAATAGCGATTGATTCTGCTGTTGCTATTGCATTATAACCAATTGCTATACCTTTAGCTTTAGTTGCATTTGCAGAATAACCTATAGAAATAGAATCAGAAGCATCTGATTTAGCTTCAGAGCCAATTGCAACCGAATTTCCATAACTACAATATCCCAGAGAACAATAAGCATTTGTAATTTTAGCATTCTTTCCAATAGCTATAGAACCATTATTATTTTGACTACTTACTACTTGAGAACCACTTCCAATTGCAATTGAATCACTTGTAGTTGCTTG
>FR899616.1 GCA_000437435.1 Clostridium sp. CAG:768
TCTATTTTGCTCTGTTGTATTGAATTGTTCTAATAACTTCTTTTCAACTTCTTGTTGCTCTCTTACATTATCGGAACTATCACCAATACCTGTTATATTTTTGATGCCACTCCAAGTAGAACCAATAAAACCATTTTCATCTTCAGCTTTTTTTAAATTTGTTGAAACATTATTTATTCGTTTTTCCAAAGTCTTATTAAAATTATAATGTTTTCCATCTGAAGCTGCAACTATAACATCTGTATTTTCTACTTGCTTAAAATAAGCTTCATTTAATTCTGTTCCATTGAATGCATAATATCTGGTCTTACCATTTTTAGTAATAGAATATCTCCCAGAATTTCTTACATCAATAATCCCTACATGCTGCTCAAAATCCTTTTGATTTAATTCTTTTCCATCTGCAGAATAGTATTTAGGAATTCCACTACTAATAACAATTTTTTCTCCTGATTGCAACATTATAGTTTTTGTATCAGTCTGCTTTTCAATTTCAACACCTCTATGATTATTTGAGGGATTCGTCTTGGATGAATAAAGTGAAATCTTTTGTTCTTTTGTTAAAGTAATTTCTCCATTTTTACTCATTATTGATAAGATTTGTTCATCTGACAAATCATTTAAAGTAGGGTTTAATTGCCTATATTGTTGT
>FR899617.1:0-26208 GCA_000437435.1 Clostridium sp. CAG:768
ATTACTAGAAGAATTATTAAATGTCGAAAAAAATAATAATATATTACTAGCTTGGGGAAATTTATTATATGAAAAATATAAATTAAATCAAACAGAGTTAGAATTATTAAAACACATATTAGATAAAAAAAATCTATTTATTGTTAAATTCACGAATAAAAAAAATCCAATTCATCTATCAACAAGAAATAATAGATATATTTATCCTTTAAATAGTTTAATACAAGTCAAAATATCACAAGAAACTAATTTTAAATTAATTAAAACCCAATAACATTTTGCAAGCTTTTTGATTTTTTGATCTTTACTTCATCTTCAAGCATTTTACAAAGTTCCGATAATTCATTAACACATAAAAAATCTGCTTTCTTTTTTACAGTTGCAAAATCACCTGCTGTCAACCCTTTTATATCCACATTTGCATTTTTAATTCCAAAGAAATGTTCAAATGCATTATTTACCTGCTGTTTTGTCATAAAATCAAATTTTATCTTGAATGTAAAACGGCGCAAACTTGCTTCATCTAAAGTGTCAAGTAAATTTGTTGTACAAACAAACGGATACTCGTGAGATTCCATCCAAGTAAGCATTTCATTTACCTGTGATACTTCCCAGTTTCTTACTGCATTATTTCTGTTTTGCAGAAAAGAATCAGCTTCATCAAAAATTAACATTGCTTTTTTGGATTTAGCTTCTGCAAATGCTTCTGCAATATTTTGTTCTGTTTCTCCTACATATTTAGACATCAAATCACTTGCCCGTTTTAAAATTACATCAAGACCTAATTCATTTGCTAAATATCTTGCATATAAACTTTTCCCTGTACCAGGTTCTCCATAGAGGCATAAAGAAAAATTCAATTTACCACAAGATTTTATTTTTGATGTTAAATCTTTTATATCTAAATCTGTATTTACTAAATCATCATTATATTCTTTCATTTCAAACTCTTTCTTCTTTTTTACATTTTTCTTTTTAGTTACAACTCGTGCAAGATTTTCTACAAACATTTCAAAATCATCTTGAGAACCGTTAATAAGTTTTGTCGTATTTACTGCATTTGTAATCAAAGATGGAGAAATTTCGTAATTTTTATTTAATTGCATCAATCTTTTATTATCAACTTTTAACTTGTTTTTCCTTAAAGTTCTCTTCCATATATTAAGTCTCACATCTTCAGACAATTTTTCAAATTCAATAGTATAAGTCATACGTCTTAAAAAAGCAGGATCTACATTATAAATATTATTTGTAGTCCATATTATCGGAACAGGAGTTTCTTCTATTAAAGTATTCAAATAAGCTTTAGAAGCACTTCCGAATTCAGAAAAGCCTCTATTCATAACATCCTCTGCCTCATCAAAAAGAATACAAGAATTATCCATTTTAGAAAGAATGGTTTGTTTTGATACCAAATCATTTAACCTATCTGTTCTTGTAGCCTCCTTATCCATAATTTCTGCAGATACAGAATAAATATCAATTTTAGCCTTATTAGCAACTAATTTCGAGAACTGCGTCTTACCTGTACCTACAGAACCAAAAAGTAAAATATTTATTCCTTTAGTCTTATTATTAACTGCAGATGTTAAAATATTCAAAGAAATATCTCGTTCTTTTTTCAAATAATCAAAATCATTCCATTTTAAATCTGATTTTAAGTTACTCCCAAGCAGAATATTTTTAATTTGCTTATTAGTTTTAATTTTATTATCAGACATTATCTGCATAGTTTTACTATTCAAAAATACTTTTTCATCATAAATTCCTCGTTTAATAAAAATCCCTTTAGCAACAAGTTGTTTACTGATTTGAGAAGTTTCCCAATTTTTGAGTTTTAAAACTTTTATTCCAAATATTGGAAAAATTTTAGTTTCACAACTATAAAAATGATCCAATCTTTCAATTAATGGATTAATTTCTCTTAACACATAATATAAAAAATATTCATGCTCATAATCACTTAAATCATAAAAATTAGAAATTAAATTAATCTTTTTTATAAAAATATTTTTTCTGACAGAAAAATTATTAATGTGTTTTATTAATAAATTCTTAAAATCATTTTTAAATTTCTGCTCTTTTTTATCTCTAAAATCATATCCTTGTATGTTTTTAGGACAAGTTTTTATATCTAAATTTAATACATATATTAATTTTTCATAATACATATTAAATTCATAACGATTAATTTCCAAAATATCAATTAGCCCAATCAAATACTTACACAACATATATTTTTCAAAAGAACTAAAATCATTTAAATCACTAAAATCTTTCATTTTACTTTTACGATATCCCATTTCAATAAATCCTTTCTTAGCTTTATTTTAAAAATCGATTACGCCAAATTCGGACATGCAAAAATTTATATCACTAATTTTTATAACCATCTTAATATCTTGATTATGTATTGACAAATTCAAGTTAAAGTATTATGATTTGTTTGGAGCAAAATAATGATTAAAACTTGTCAAAAAAATAATTGGGGAGGAAAAAGAAATTGTGCAGGGCGCAAAAAAACTTGTACAAAAAAAATTTCTTATACACGAAGGATTAATGAAAATATTTTAAACATTTTAAAGAATTTTGCCTTAGAAAATAATATGACAGAAACAGAAGCACTAGAAAACGCAATATTATTACAAAATAATATTTACAAATCAAAAGGAGATAAAATTATGAAAATTGCAATTCCAAGCAGTGAAAACAAATTATGTTCACATTTCGGACACTGTGATACATTCACATTCGTTGAAATTAACCCTGAAAACAAAGAAATTTTAAGCATAGAAAATAAAATTCCAGAAGAAGGGATTTCTTGCGCAGCAGCAGACTGGATTGCTGAATTAGGTACTAACGTTGTACTTGCTGGTGGTATGGGAATGCGTCCTTTAAATGCTTTTGCTCAAAAAGGCGTAAAAGTAATTACCGGCTGTCCTGAAATGGATATTAAAGAACTTGTAACTCAATATATGAATTCTGAGCTAACGACTGGGGAAAATTCTTGTGGTGGAGAAGGTCATCACCATTGCCATAATCATGGCGGTTGCCACCATAATCATTAATTTTTTATCAAATAAAAACAGCCCGCATTATATATAATGTAGGCTGTTTTATTATTAATCACATTTTATATCACAATGCTTTTTCCAATTGAATATTGTTCATCGGATTCCAAGAATCTTTAAGATTATTTTTTATCAAATTTTGATAAAATTTCTCCTTATAATCAAGCAAATCAAGTTGTTTCTGTAGCTCTTTCATCTGTTCTTCAGCCTTCAATTTTGTAGCTTGAATAATTCCATAGCGTTCGGGAATTGTCGAATCTCCAATTATACACAAATCAATATAACGTTTAATAGCTTTATTTTCTGTTCCAACTGAACGCAAGCATTTTACCATTTTTACCCAAACTAAATCATCTTCAGAAAATTGTCTTATATTGTTTTGATCTCGTTTTACAAAAGGGAAAAATCCACTTTTTGCCCAAAACCTCAAAGTATGTTCTGAGACATCCATTTTTTCAGCTACTTCTTTGATTGTGTACATATGAAAAACCTCCTGAATAAATTTTAACACGAAAACACCTTCTTGAGAGTAACTCTAAATATAAAATATACTAATTTATTGAATCATGCTATAATTATAAAAAATAAGCCGATATAGCTCAGTTGGTAGAGCAACTCATTCGTAATGAGTAGGTCAAGGGTTCAAGTCCCTTTATCGGCTTATTTTTTTTATAATTCATGAAAAATTGAAAAAATAGCTAAACTTTCTTACCCATTTCATAAGCTTCTTTCATTGAATTTGTATCATTTATTTCGCCCATATTCCACACACCAGCACCATATAACAAACCAGCTTCTCTTGCATTTTCTAAACATGCAGTAAATCCTCTAAATCCATCAAATGTTCTTTCTAAAGCCTGTGGTCTAACATCTGCAGCTGTTGCTATGAAATAGAAATCTTTATTTGAAATATGAGTATATCTAGCACAACATCTATCTATAAAAGTTTTCATCTGTCCATCCATTGTATAGAAATAAACAGGAGTTGCCATTACAATGACATCAGCTATAACCATCTTATCCAAAATCAAAGCCATATCATCTTTTTGAGAACAAGCAGTGTAATCATTTGTATTACAAAAACCGCAACCTGTACAGTAATTTATTTTTTTGTCACGCAAAAATATTTTTTCTACTGCATTACCAGAATCAATTGCTCCTTTCATAAATTCATCACACAAAGTATCTGAATTTCCACCTTTTCGTGGACTAGCTGATATTACTAAAACTTTTTTATTCATATATTCCTCCTTTTATTTTTATATAATACAACTTAGAGTTTACTCTCAGTCAATACCTTGAAAATATTAAATTTAATATTTTTTACACATAATTCATGCTATATTAGCGTTATGAAGAAAATATTATGTTTTGGAGACAGCAATACTTTTGGATACAACCCTAATAACGGAAGCAGATATAATGAAAACTCTCGTTGGACAGGGATTTTAAAGAATCTTTGTAATAACAACTATGAAATAATCGAAGCAGGATGCAACAACAGAACTGCTTTTTCTAATAATCCTGATGGCATTCAATTTACCGGATATATGATTTTACCGGAATATTTAAAAAAATTTTATGACATAATAATTTTGGCAATAGGAATAAACGATTTACAAAAATTTTATAATCCGACTTTAGAAGAATTTGAAACAGGTATAGAAAACATTATAAAAAAGATTAGAGAAAACAACCCAAACTACGATATAATAATACTTTCACCTTCATATATTACAGAAAATATTTTAAACAGTAATTTTAGATTTATGTTTAATGAAACATCTATTGAAAAATCAAAACAAATTACACCTATTTATGAAAAAATTGCAAATGAATATAATTGCAAATTTCTGGACTTAAACAAAATTGTAATTCCTTCTGAAATAGATGGGCTTCATTATGAAGTAGAAGAACATAAAAAAATTGCCCAAAGTATTATTACCTTGCTCTAATAAAAAAGCTAATGAAATCTTAAAAGATCTATAACATAATAAATTTATGGATTTAACTTGGTATAACACGATTAATAAACCGGCATTAAACCCTCCGCCTGAAATATTCGGACCTGTTTGGGCATTTATGTACACGCTAATTTTTATATCTTTTACAACATTTATGTATGCAAAAACAGATATGAATAAAAAGCAAGGTATAACTTTTTTTCTAATCCAATTATTACTGAACTTTAGTTGGAGTCCTGCATTTTTCTACCTGCACGATATTAAACTAAGCTTTGTAATTATTATATTTTTACTAATTTTTATTATTCTTACAACAATTTCTTTTTACAAAGTATCAAAAATATCTGCATTTTTACTAATCCCATACTTGCTATGGGTAAGTTTTGCAACATATTTGAACTTTGAATTAATGAGATTAAACTAAATAACTATTTAATCTTTTTCAAAGAAGAAATAAAGTTATTATGCTCAACATCTCCATCAACTTTAGTCAAGAATATTTGACAATCCTTTTCATCAGCATCAATTGGTGGTAATTGAGAAATTTCAGCTGCATAATAATTACTATCATTTCTTGAACTTAAAGGAATTCTATTTGCAAGGCTATTCAATGATATGTTTCTCAAGAATCCTGCAAAGCCTTTATTTCTATTACTGAATTTAGTATAAATTCTTAATGTCGCATCTCTTGTTTCTAAGTCATATCTACCAATAATAAATGAACTCAATTGTGGAGCTGATGATTTTATCATCATTTTTTCTATAACATTATTTTTAATTTGAAGATCTCCATTGATTAAGTCAAAATTACCTTCAGGAACATTAACTAAATCTGAAAAAGTTGATGGACTAATCATTGCTAAAGGATTTCTAAACAATGCTGCAAATTTTAAAATATATTCAACTAATCCAACTTTTTGAATTGTTCCATTTTTAACCATAAATTTAATAGAACCGTTTAATTTTAAAGAATCATCAGTATTTAAGGCAATAATACCGCTTGCTTTACCTGTAATCTCTCTTGGTAGAGCTAACAATGTTGTAGCCATTAAATCAGAATTTACATCTTTTATACCTAAGACTAAATTATATTTATGTTTTTTCAAATCACAATTAATCTTAGCAGAAGAATGACCTTCAGCGATTTCAAATCTATTTGAATACATATTAAATATACTGTTCTTATCTAAAGACAAAGTAGCTTTTACATCAGAGAATTTAATATCTTTATAAGAACCTTTCAAGATATGTAAAACACAATTTTCAACTATGAAATTTCCAATATCAAAAGTTGGAGTATTATCATCGTCATCTACTGCTTCCCCAGACGGTGTAACATCAAATTTTTCAGATGTAATTGCTTCACTTTTTTGATTATTTGCAGATGCAATAAATCTTTCTACATCAACATCATCAATCGTCAAGTTAACATCTTTTACAACTATTGGAAATTTAATTTCATTAATTAAACTTCCATTAAAATCGTACTGAGATCTTCTGTAACGACCGTCAGCCACAAGGTTTAAAAGTCCATTTTCAGTATTCATCTCACCATGATTTAAGTAAATTCTTTGAGAAGGAATTCGAACTTTATCCATAGTAAGTTTACCGTTTAATGACGGATATTTACCGGTATTTACAAATTCCATGTTACCTGCAATGGTACCTTTTTTGAACATTTTTTGACCAATTAAAACATTTAAAAATTCACTTGGTAATGGCTTTGGTATTTCAAAACCTAAATTCAAAACATTTGGCACTGGATTAGAAAGGTCTATATTACCAGCAATTTTCACAACCGGCTGTATTTTTTTCTTTTTCTGATTCGGCATATTTTCAGGTGCAATATAGTAATCAATTGATTTTATATTGAATAATGTTCCTTCATAATGCATATCTGCTTTTAACATTCTTCTGTAATTTGCAGGTGTCAATGATGCACCATCAATCAATATATCTTGACCTGATTTCAAACCAAACAACCAAACCAAATCAATTTTATTATTTATAGCTTTTATATCCAATCTTGTCTTTGTAGAACCACCAACTAAAGTGATTGGAATTCCTACCATATTAGAAAATTGATTTTTTGCAAAGTCATTAGTTACAACTGCTCTTGTTATTAAATTTGTATCAATAGATTTCAGGTAATCTTTTACAGTACCTTCCATCTCTATTGCATTCTCTTTTTTATTATTGTAATAACCGACAAAATCTTTTACAACTATATCATTTTTAGTCATAACGATTTTACCTTTTTCAAGCATTAATGGAATATTATCGACTGGAATAAGTTTGCAAGATATCCTATTCAAATTAACAACACCGTTTAAATCTTTTTTAGTAAGTTTAATATTAAAATTAAAATCACCTTTTAAATCTTTGAAAAATGCTAAAGGTTCATTCAGATTATTTTCAATAATATTTGAATCAATAAGTTCTAAAACATCAGAAACTAAAATTTTATCTGTAAATATTTCGATATAAGAATTTTTCTTTCTTGCAGCATAACCATTAAAATAAATTTTTGAATTATTAACAGTAAGCATACATTTTTCAATATATAAAGCTTTATTTTTTATAAATACAGAATTCCTATCTGCAATATTTATATGTAAATTCTTACCTAATTTTCTGATATCAGATGTGATATTAAAATGAACATATCTAAAATCTTTCTTTGAATTATCTATTTCAATATCATCTGCTTTCAATGATACATAAGTATTTGGTTCAACTTTATACAAGAACAATGATTTTTTTACATATAAAAGAGAATCAAAAAAGTCTAAATTCCATTCACTTTTTTGTTGTTCTTTCTTTTCTTGTTGCTTTGGAGCTAAAGCCATAAGATTATTTATATCAGCAAAAATATAATCTGCTCCTAATTTTTTAATAATTATATTTTTATCCATAATTTCTTTAAAAGAAATTGTGGTATCAAAATTATCAACAGATAAAAGCAATACATTTTTATTATTATGTAAATTTAATTCATCTACTTTAAATGATATAACAGGTGACAATTCTGTTTTCAAAACAGGATTTTTAATATCTAATTTTAATCCGGCATACTTATTAAGTGATTTTTCAACAAAATTTATCACATGTTCATTTGATACTGCATAAGGCAATACTTTTAAATAAATTACAAATGGAGATGCTGCTAATACAGAAGCTAACACAACCAATGAAATAACAATTTTTGTTCTTTTCTTTAAATTCAAATTAATCATCCTACAAAAATTATAACATGAATTATTTTATGTTATTATTTAATTATGAAGAAATTTTTTGTATTTATATTTTTATTTCTAATTTTATGCAGTAATGCTTACGCATCAGAAACTAATACTAACAATAATACGAATACTTTAACAAATACTCTATCAATGAGTGATTTAACAGTATTTAGTAATGAAAAGAATTTATTCGGACTTAAAGATAAATCTGATAATATAATTGTCGAACCTCAGTATAAAAAACTAATCAGACTCGGCAATTCTTCATGGATTATTCAAAAGAAAAATAAATACGGACTAATTGATAATTATGGGAATTATTTAATTGAGCCAAAATATAAACACGTTGACAGAATTTTAGGAAAATACTTGAAAATTGGGAATGACAATGATTATGCCATTTACAATGAAAAAGGAGAAATAATTTTACCACCTGAATATTCTTCAATTCAAATTCTTTTTGGTGGTTTATTTTTAACAAAACAAAATTATAAATACGGATTAGCTGATCAAAACGGTAGAATTATATTAAGTAATGTATTTGATGATATTTACATGCCAAAACCTAATATTATGAGAATTCAATATAACGGTCAATGGTATGAGATTGAACAAATTGCAGGATCAGAATTTACTTTGCCTGAAGATATTACAAGTATAAAAACAAACAGCAATTTTAAAGTAACAGAATTTATAAAAGACCCTGTTACAGCTTCCGGGTATTCTGCTCTTACATTTACAGATTATTTCTTAAAAATATTCTCATCAATATCACCATCACATGAAGAAACAATTGATGAATTAATGCTTTCTCAAGGTGCAGAAACAGTTAATATTTTCATAAAATTCACATGGCTTCCAATGTATCCTGTGACATTTGCAAAAAAATATTACCACAATTTAAGAACTCCAAATAACGGACCTTTGAATGATGTAAGAAATGAATTAAAACAAAAAATGTTATAATTTATTCTTTCACATGTTCTAATGCCATTTCAAGAATAACTTTCACGTGATGATCATTCAATGCGTAATAAACATTTTTTCCACGCTTTTCTGATTTCACAAGTTTTGCAGTTCGCAATATTTTTAATTGATGAGAAACAGCTGATTTTGTCATATCTAATAATACAGCAAGGTCATTCACACACATTTCAGCTTCTTCTAAAGCCCATAACAACCTTATTCTTGTACTATCACCCATTACCTTAAAAAAATCAGACAAATCATATAACTTCCTGACATCAGGCATATCAGGCATTACTTTTTTTACAATATCAGGATTTATTGCTTCACAATCACTCTTTTTAACTTCCATAAACATATTATAGTTTAACAGTTGTTCAATTGTCAAATTTTCTTAACAATTATACTTTTTAGGATTGACAATTGAATAGTTGTTCAATTATAATATTGATATATGAGGTTAATTATATGTGCGAACATCATCACCACCACGGACATTCAATCAACGGTAAACTGCAAATAATTAAAATTGGGCTATCAATAGCAATATTTTTAATTGCAGTATTAATGAATGCTTCAGAAAATATCAGATTTATATTTTTTCTGATTGCATATTTAATATCAGGTGGAGATGTTCTTTTAAAAGCGATTAAAAACATTATAAAAGGACAAGTTTTTGATGAAAATTTCTTAATGGGACTTGCAACATTTGGAGCATTCGCAATAAAAGAATACCCAGAAGCTGTAATGGTAATGATTTTATATCAGATAGGAGAATTTTTACAGGACAAAGCTGTTGAAAAATCTAGAAAATCTATTTCTGAATTAATGAATATCAGACCGGATTACGCAAATTTAGAAACAGAAAATGGAATTATCAAAAAAAATCCTACAGATATAAAAATCGGCAGTATTATCATTGTAAAAGCAGGTGAAAAAATTCCTCTAGACGGAAAAGTCATTGAAGGAGAAGCATCTGTCGATACATCAGCACTGACTGGAGAATCTGTTCCACGAAGATTAAAAACTGGCGATAAGGCAATAAGTGGCTGTATTAATCAAAATGGGCTGCTTAGAATTAAAGTTGCAAAAGAGTTCAAAGAATCAACTGTATCAAAAATTCTTGAACTTGTAGAACATGCTAGTTCTAAAAAAGCAAAAACCGAGAATTTTATTACAAAATTTGCTAAATATTACACTCCTGCAGTAGTCTTAGGTGCTATATTTCTAGCTTTATTACCTCCTATAATTTTACATTCAGGATTTCAAATATGGTTTCAAAGAGCTCTTACATTTTTGGTAATCTCTTGTCCATGTGCTTTAGTGATATCAGTTCCTTTAGGATTTTTTGCAGGTATAGGCGGAGCATCAAAAAATGGAATTCTAATAAAAGGTGCTTGCTATATTGAAACTTTAGCAAATACAGAAACAGTCGTTTTTGATAAAACAGGAACCTTGACTAAAGGTACATTTAAAGTCACTCAAATTAATCCAATCAACACAACTAAAGAAGAGTTACTTAAATATACAACTCTTGCAGAAAGTTATTCTAACCACCCTATTGCAATTTCACTAAAAAAAGAATTTTCTACCCCGCTTGATACATCACTTGTTAAAGACGTAGAAGAAATTGCAGGTAATGGCATTAAAGCAATAGTAAATGGAGAAGAAATTCTCACAGGCAATTCAAAATTGATGGAATTATATGGAATTGAATACCAGCCTGAAAAAGTCTCAGGAACAATTTTATACACAGCAAAAAACAAAAAATATATAGGATATATAGTAATTTCAGATGAATTAAAAGAAGATACTGAAAAAGCTATAAAAAACCTAAAAGAAATTCTAAAAGATACCGTAATGCTAACAGGAGATTCATATCTTGCAGCAGAAAATATTGCAGAAAAAATAGGAATAAATAAATTCTATGCAGAATTATTACCTGATAAAAAAGTCGAAAAACTTGAAGAATTAATTAATAGCAAGAATAAAAATAAAAGCGTTATATTTGTAGGAGACGGAATTAATGATGCTCCTGTAATTACAAGAGCAGATGCCGGAATTGCGATGGGAGGATTAGGTTCAGATGCTGCAATCGAAGCTGCCGATGCAGTAATTATGGACGACAACCCTAATAAAATATATAAAACAATACTCATTGCAAGAAAAACAATGAGTATCGTAAAACAAAATATAGTATTTGCTCTAGGAGTAAAAGCTCTGTTTTTAATACTTGGAGCAATGGGATTTGTCACAATGTGGGGAGCAGTATTTGCTGACACTGGAGTTGCATTGCTTGCGGTATTAAATTCATTACGAGCACTAAGAGCTTAGTGGATAAAATTAGTCCAAATTCTTTCTTCTTCAGTTGGATAATTAATCCCAGATTTTTTACCGGCATCAATACATTTTAAAAGCCAAGCCATATTATTGCCTAAAGTACGCATAACCTGCAAACCTTCCAAATCTTTTTTCACATCATCAGTACAATTTTGACCGCCATGCACCATAGGCCAATAATTTGAAGATACAACAGGCATTTGATTTATTGTAAAATGCTTAATTATAGAATCTAAAGAAGCTGTAGTTCCTGCTCTTCTTGCAGATGCTATTGCTGCTGCAGGTTTGAATTTTAAATTTGCACCACCAGCGTAAAATAATCTATCCATAAATGATAAAAGTCTTCCGCTAGGATGTGCATAATAAACAGGAGAACCAAAAATAAAGCCGTCAGCATCTTTTGCTTTTTCAATTGATTCATTTACCATATCATCTTTAAATACGCATTGACCACCAACTTTTCTACAAGCCCCACAACCAATGCAATCACGAATAGGACCTTTTCCAATTTGAATAATTTCAGAATCAATTCCATTATTTTCTAATACATCTGCAATTTCTTTTAACGCTGTATAAGTGCATCCGTGTTCATTAGAACTACCATTAAATAATAAAACTTTCATATATTTTCTCCTAAAATTTCCTCAAAATACAATTCTTATGTTATCATAAAATCATGATTTTAAAGAATAATTATTTAGAAGTAGAAATTTCAGAATTCGGTGCATCCATAATATCAATAAAAACTCCTAACAACAAAGGGGAAGTTGTTGATGTTGTTCTTGGTTACGATGACATTGAAAAATATAAAAGACAAACAAAATACATAGGTGCAACAGTCGGAAGATGCTGTAACAGAATAAAAAACGGTTTAATAGAAATTGACGGTACAAAATATCAATTAAACTGCAATGACGGTAAAAATCATCTTCATGGCGGGGATATAGGTTTTGATAAAAAAATATGGAATTCAAAAGAAATTGAAAACGGTGTAGAATTAAATTACATATCAGAAGACGGAGAAGAAAACTACCCAGGACAACTTGATGTAAAAGTAACATATACTTTAAAAGAAAATTCACTGGTTATTAATTATAAAGCAACAACAAATAAAACCACCATATGTAACCTTACAAATCATACTTACTTTAACCTTAACGGTTATGGAAATATCTTGCAACACCAAGTACAAATTCTTGCAGACTATTTCACAGAAAACAATCAAGAATCTATTCCAACAGGAAAAATTATACCAGTTGAAAACACTCCGATGGATTTTAGAAATCCACAGTATATTGAAAAAGATATTAATAATGAATATTATCAAATTCAATATGCAAAAGGTTTTGATAACAACTGGGTGCTAAATAATTATAATGGTGAAATTAGAAAAATCGCAACTGCATATAGTGAATTAAGCGGGATTGAACTTGAAGTATCAACAGATTTACCTGGACTTCAATTCTATAGCGGTAATTTTCTTGATGGTGCTGAAAATGGAAAAAATAATATTCCAATAAAAAATCATTCAGGACTTTGTTTGGAATGCCAATATTTCCCTGACGCATTTAATCACAAAAACTTCCCCCAACCAGTTTTAAGGGTGGGAGAAGTTTACAACAAAACTATTGAATACAAATTTAATGTTAAACCCCAATTTCTTTAAGAGGTTTACCATCCATTAAGTTTTTCTCAATATTTTCAAGAGAAATACCTTTAGTTTCAGGTATTAATAATATTGTCAATACTATAAATAACAAGTTCAATGCTGTATAAATCCAGAATGTAACTGCAATACCAAATGTATTAATCAATGTAAGGAATGTAGCACCAATAATCATGTTTACAATCCAGTTTGTAGTAGTAGAACAAGCTACACCAAAATCTCTGCTTTTCAATGGTTGAATTTCTGAACACAAAATCCAAATAACAGGACCCGCACTCATTGCAAAACTTGTAATAAAGAATAAAGTCATTACAATCGCAGAAATAGAAATCCATAACGCACTAAATCCTGCATTTATCATATATAGGCACAAACCTAATAAGAATGAACCCATTGCCATGCCAGCAAAACCGATTTTCAAAATAGGTTTTCTACCTTGTTTATCAACAGTTCTCATCGCTATTAATGTTGCAAGAGAGTTTGTCAAACCACAAATTACAGTTGCTATCATTTGTTGTTCAGTATTTGCAAATCCTGCATGTTTAAATATTTGAGGTGCATAATACAAAATTACATTCATACCTGTAAATTGTTGCATTGCCTGCAATAACATCCCAAGATATACTGCACGACGAACATTTTTATTAGCTCTGAATAGTCCCCAACCTTCCTGTTTAACTTTCAAGCTTTCACGAATTTCTGATAACTCTCCATCAGCTTTCGCATCAGTAGTAGATAGCATTCTTAAAATATCTTTTGCTTTTTCAAAATGGCCTTTAGATGCTAACCATCTAGGACTATCCGGTAATCCAAATACAGATACCATCAACAATAATGCTGGAATACTTATAACTCCTAACATTAATCTCCAATGTCCACCGTAACTAAATATAGTATCAGAAATAAATGCAACAAGAATACCTATTGTTACCATCATTTGATACATTGAAATAAGTTTTCCTCTATCTTCCTTTTCAGACATTTCAGAAAGATACAAAGGAGCTACATAAGATGCTATACCGACAGCAAAACCAAGCATAACTCTAGAAATTAATAACGTTACAACGTTCGGAGCACAAGCACAACCGATTGATCCTAATACAAACAATGCTGCTCCAGACATCAAACTCTTTTTTCTACCCAATTTGAAAGAAATCCAACCGGTAGACATTGCACCAAGTGCGGCACCTAACATCATTGTGCTTACAACCCATTCTTGCAAACGGCTTGTTAATTCGAAATGTGTAGAAATAAAAGGCAAAGCTCCTGATATTACACCAATATCAAGACCAAATAAAAGCCCTGCCATTCCGGCTGCAAAAGAGATAAAAACCTTCATGCGTTTAGCTTTTTTAACTCTGCCCTCATCGCAAGTGTTAATACAATCTTCCATACTAAAATCTCCTAAATAATAATTTATATATACCCAATTTTTTAAAATTTTATCATATTTTTTCATATATTTTATACTTCAAATAATATATTTAGATGTTTCTATATTATTCATTCAGGGTATAAAATAATCATAAAAAGGAGTTTTATGATTAAGAGAGAAGAATTGGGAAAAATCTACTGCACAAAAGATATTGATTCCTATGAAAACAGAATACAAAATCTGATTAAAAATTTTAAAAATACTTTTAAAAACGAAAATAAAATAAGTTTGTTTTCAGCACCGGGAAGAACAGAAATTGGAGGGAATCACACAGACCACCAACACGGTTGCGTTCTTGCAGCAAGTGTCAACTTAGATGTCATTGCAGCAGCAAGTCTTAATGGGGCAAATGAAATTAGAGTACAATCAGAAGGCTACCCTTTAGATGTAGTAAATATTAATGAACTTTCTCCGGATAAAAGTGAATATAACCAAGCAAAAGCACTAATTAGAGGAGTTTGTGCAAAATTTAAAGAACTTGGCTGCGAAATTAAAGGGTTTGACTGCTATACGACATCAAATGTTCTAAAAGGATCAGGTCTATCATCATCTGCAGCATTTGAAGTTCTAATCGGGAATGTTATAAACGGATTATTTTTTGAAAATAAAATTTCTGATGTTGAAATAGCTAAAATTGGTCAATACGCTGAAAATGTTTATTTTGGCAAACCCTGCGGACTAATGGATCAAATGGCATCTTCAGTCGGAGGAATTATTTCTATTGACTTTAACGATACAGAAAATCCAATTATTAAAAAAGTCGATTTTGACTTTACAAAAACAGGCTATGCTCTATGTATAATTGATTCAGGTGCAGATCATGCAGATTTGACTGATGAATATGCTGCAATTCCTTATGAAATGAAAAAAATTGCAAAGCATTTTCATCAAGACTACTTAAGAGATGTAAAAAAAGAAGAATTTATAAAAGCTATACCTGAGTTGAGAAAATTAGCAGGAGATAGAGCTGTTCTAAGAGCACTGCATTTCTTTAACGAAGATGAAAGAGCAATTGAAGAAGCTAAAGCTCTTGAAAATGGCGACTTTGATAAATTTTTAAAAATTGTCAAAGAATCAGGCTACTCATCTTATATGTACTTGCAAAACGTATGCGTATGCGGCTCATCAAAAGAGCAGGCGGTTGGAATTGTACTTGCAATGTGCGATGAACTTTTAAAAGATAAAGGTGCATATAGAGTCCATGGCGGCGGCTTTGCAGGAACTGTTCAAGCATTCGTCCCGCAAGAAATACTTGATAGTTTTAAAGAAAATATTGAGAATATTGTTGGCAAAAATAATTGTCACATTCTTTCTATCAGGCCTGTTGGCGGCATAAAATTATAATAACAAGAGGTAATACTAATATGATTTTTGATTCAATTGAAAAACTCATACAATATGGGATTGAAAAAGATTTAATAACTCCTCAAGATAAAAACTATGTTATAAACAGAATTCTTGAAATTCTTAATCTTGATGAATTCATAGCACCTGCACAAAACTATGAAAATATTAATCTTGAAACAACTTTAAAAGAAATTCTTAACTATGCTGTTGAGAAAAAAATAATAGAAGACAGCATTGTATACCGCGATTTATTTGACACAAAAATCATGAGTACACTTGTATCTCCCCCACATGAAATCATAGAAGAATTCAAAAAATTATATTTAGATTCTCCTCAAAAAGCTACTGATTGGTATTATAAATTCAGCCAAGATACTGATTATATAAGAAGATACAGAATCGAAAAAGACCTACGCTGGCAAACAGATACTGAATATGGAAAATTGGATTTATCCATAAATCTGTCAAAACCCGAAAAAGATCCAAAAGCTATCGCTGCAGCTAAAACTGCTAAACAAAGCGGCTACCCAAAATGCATGTTATGTCCGGAAAATGAAGGCTATTCAGGCAGAATAAATCACCCTGCAAGAGGAAATCACAGAATTATTCCAATTGAAATAGATGGAGAAAGTTGGTATTTCCAATACTCACCATATGTTTATTACAATGAACATTGCATTGTCCTGAATAGTCAACACATACCAATGGTAATAAACAAAAGCACATTTAAAAAATTATTTGACTTTATAAAACTATTCCCTCACTACTTTGTAGGTTCAAACGCAGACCTACCAATAGTCGGAGGATCAATTCTTTCCCATGATCATTTTCAAGGTGGACACTATGAATTTGCTATGGAAAGAGCAGAAATCGAAGAATATTTTACAATCAAAGGCTATGAAGATGTAAAAGCAGGAATTGTAAAATGGCCTATGTCTGTAATTAGAATTCAACATGAAAACTCTGATAAATTAATTGATTTAGCTGATTACATACTTAATAAATGGCGAAACTATAGTGATGAAGATGCATATATCTTTGCACAAACAAATGGAGAACCACATAATACAATCACACCAATAGCCCGCAAAAAAGGCGATTTATTTGAATTAGATTTGGTACTTAGAAACAACATAACAACAGATGAATACCCGCTTGGTCTATATCACCCTCATCAAGAATTACACCACATAAAAAAAGAAAACATTGGACTTATAGAAGTTATGGGACTTGCAGTATTACCTTCTCGACTTGATAAAGAACTGAAAGAAACCGCAAAATGTATTTTGAATAAATCTGATTTAAGGGAAAATGACCTCACTGCAAAACATGCAGACTGGGTAGAAGCATTCTTACCAAAATATGAAGATATTAATGAAGAAAACATAATGCAAATAATTGAAAAAGAAGTCGGACTTGTTTTTGTAAAAGTTCTTGAATGCGCAGGAGTATTCAAAAGAAATCAAAAGGGACATGATGCCTTTTTGAGATTCATCAATGTCCTTTAAGTTTTAGGAAAAGCCGGCTAAAAAGATTTATTTTATTTTGTCAAGAAGCAATTTATGAGCCGGCAGAAAAATTTTTAAAACTTATATTATTTTCCACGCAATATTTTTCAATTACATTAGACAAATTATCAAAATATTCACGATCTTTTTTGTTGTAGATATTTTCATAAATTGAATTATATATAGGATATTCTTCATTTATGAATTTGAACATTTTTGTTTTGAAACTGCTTCGTAAATTAAGCATGTCAAACCAATATTCATCAGTATATTCTTTAGTTTTTTCAATTATTGCTTTGTAGTCTGTAATCTCTGGTATTACTGGAGCTACAAATACAATTGTCTTAATACCATTTTGCTTTAACTCTTTTAAAGTTTCAAATCTTTCTTGTATTGAAGAAGAATTTGGTTCCAATTTCTTTTTGAGCTGTTCATCTATTATACTTATTGATAAAGCAACTTCAACATGTTTCATCTTTTTTAATAGATCAATATCTCTCAAAATCAATTTTGATTTAGTTACAACAGTAATATAAGCCTCTGATTTTACTAACTGCTCCATAATCATTCTTGTAATTCCATATTTTTCTTCATAAGAATTATATGGATCAGTCACTGTACTTATCATTACTTTTTTATTTTTTATTTTGAAGATGTTAATCTTTTTATTTGTTCGTTTAACATCAATGAATTCACCCCATTCCTCGGTATGTTTGCTAAAACTTGACATATAAGCAGCATAGCAGTACAAACACTTATTTGGACAACCGACATAGGGATTAATTACATAATCAAGCGTTGTTAATTTCGTTTTATTTAAGTAATCTTTTACTCTTGTCGAATCTTCAACTACCATAACAGCATAATAAAGTCTGAATAGTAATATGTCAATGTCATTGACATATTAATCAGCGAATGCTATTTCTTTCTCTACAATAGCCGGAATTGGTGATATAATAATAGTTTCTAGGTTTTTATCGTTTTCTTTTTTTATTTTTTCTGCAATCATTTTTATATCATTGTCATTTGTGAAGAAGTGCTTCACAGCGTACTTTAAGACCACCATGCCTTTACCTGAAAATTTTTCAAATTTATATATATCATATTCGAAATATTTCTTAGCATTTTCACTTCCGTTCACTAAAAAACTTATTGCAGCTTTGTCTGATTTTTTATTTTCGACAAGTTTTAATAACAAACTATTTTCTGTATTTTCAATAGTCCTATCAAAATTTTCAACGAATTTTAATGGATCTGATTCATTTGGATAATAATAGACTCCTATCATTTTAGTCCAATTGGCAACGTTTTCATTCTTTAAAAAATATTCATTACCATAACCTTGAGTATTTGGGGCAATCGCACTATATTTTAAAGTATATACATCATTATTAAAATGAATTTCTTCAGCATTTACAGGTTCAATCATTAAAATTAAAGATATAAACACTGTTAAAATAGCTATTATTGATGATATTTTATGCATAAAAATTAACTCCTTAGTTATTTTATATTTAAACTAAGGAGAAAATTTTATTAAATCTACATATGGGCAATTTATGAAATTATAAAATTACAACTTTTCATTAATAGTCGTAAAGTCATTACCTCCTACTGCTTTATAAATACTCAAAGTAGATATTAAATAATTTACCTGACTATTTACCTTATCCTTTTCTGCAACGAGTAATTTTTCTCTATCTTTCATCATTTCTAAATTAGATTTAGCACCTATATCAAATTTTTTCTGAGCTAAATTAAATTTATCATTCTCAAGATTATAACGTTTAACACTTTCGTTATAATTTAATTCTCTAGTAAGCGCGCCACATAAAGAATTATTTACCTCTTGAATTGATGTTAAAATTGTTTTTTCATAAATTTGTTGAGCTTTTTCTAATTCCAACTTTTTATAGCGAAAACGAGCCATTTTAGCACCACCAGTAAATAAATCGATAGAAGGCATAAAACCAACTAATGATTTAAATGTGTGATTTCCAAAAATATTAGTCAAATTATACGCACTAAATCCTGCTTGACCGTATAAAATAAACTTAGGTAAAAAATCTCTTTTAGCAACTTTTACATCAATACCGATTTTTTGAATATATTCTTCAGCCTTCATAAAATCAGGTCTGTATTGAATAACTTCTGCGTTTATACTATCTGGCAAAGGCAAAAGAGTAATTATTGAATAATCACTTCTAGGCATTAGAGATAAATCTTTTTCTCGTTCCCCAGTCAAAACACCTAACTGCCTGCCAACAATTAATCGTTTATCAATATAAACATTCAACTCCTCTTGAAGCTGAGTCAAAAGTTGTTTTTCATCCATTAATTCAGTAATAGGACAAAGACCATTTTTATATTTCAGATCTTCTAATCTTACAATCTCCGTTTGTAATTTTACTAATTCCTGTTGATTTTTAATTAATTTATCCAACTTAACTAAATTAAAATATTCAGAAGCAACAGCAGATGTCAAAGAAATATATGAAGCTCTTTCATTTTGCTTTACCATTTCTAATTGCTTTTTGAAAGATTTAGTTTTTAAATAATTTTCGCCCCAAATATCCACTTCATAACTCATTGTTAAAGGTAAAAAGAAATTGCTTTGACTATAATCTTTAATTACAACATCACCGAATTTTATATCAGCAGAACTGAAATCTCTAAATACATCTCCTTGAAAACCTAATTGTGGTAATTGACTTGCAAATGCTTGTTTCACAACCTGTTCAGATTGCTTTACATTTAATGTAGCAATTTTTAAATCCTGATTATTTTTAAACGCAGTAGAAATATAATCAGTTAAAACCGGATCATTATATTTTTGCCACCAATCAAGATTTAGATATTCTAACCTATAATTTTCATTACTATTACTTTTTGTTTTTGCATCTGCTAAAGACACAGTGCATAACAAAATAAACAGGGTTAATAATATTTTTAAAATTTTCATGCTTGCTATTTCCTTTTTTGTGTTATCATAATAACACAAAGAAAAATCATGGACAAGTTAGATTTATTAAAAAGTAGAATTGGGATGAAACTGGTACGCGTAGGGAAAATGGTACGCGCTATTGCAAACCAAAAATTCAGTAAAGCAGAATTTCCTATTACTCCGGAACAATTTACTGTACTAACAGCAATCTTAGACCATGACGGGTTATATCAAAGACAAATTGGAGCTCTGACTTTAAAAGACAGACCAAATATTACAAGAATTATAAAAATTCTGGAAGAAAAAGAATTCGTCACTAAAACTCCCGATATAAATAAAAGGAAAATATACAAAATAAATATAACAGAAAAAGGCAAACAGGCTTACGATTTAGTTTTACCAACAGTTTTGGAACATTGGCAAAATACCGTCGAAGGAGTTACAGACGAAGAACTAATAAGCTGTTTAAAAGTATTAAATAAAATAAAAATCAATTTGGAAGAAAAATTAAATATGCAAATATAAGAGGTGAAAAATGGAAGAAAAACCCCAAGAAAACACAAACAACGAAACTAATAATGAAGAATTTATAGAAAAAGCTAAAAAAAGATTAAAAACAAGAAAAGAAAACGCTAAGAAAAAGCGTCCTGAATATAAGAAAAAACGAGTATTTGTACCAATAGCTACAGCTGCAGCTTTAATTTTACTCGGAATATTTTTTGCAATACACTCAACATTTTTCCAATCAACAGATGATGCATTTGTAGAAGGACGTCTTGTATCAATTGCACCACGTGTTCAAGGTCCAGTAATAAAATTACTTGTTGATGATAACGATGAAGTAAAAGCTGGTCAATTATTAGTAGAAATTGATCCAGCAGATTACGAAGTAAAATTGCATCAAGCAGAAGCAAAACTTGCAGAAGCAAAAGCACAATTAAATGTTACAGAAAAACAAATTGAAGAAGGCGGATCAAACGTTCAACAATCATATGAAGATATAAATTCTACAAAATCAAAATTAGATTTTGCAACAAAAGATCATAAGAGATACACAGATATGTATAAAGCTGGTATTGTATCAAAACAAGATTATGATAACAGTAATACTCACTACACAGTAGCTCAAGCAAATCATAAAGCTGCAACAGAAAAATCAAAAGCTATGGAATCGGCTCTTGAATCTCACAAAGCTAAAGCAGAAGCTGTTCAAGCTGAAATTCAAAGACTTGAAGCAGAAGTAGAACAAGCTAAACTTGATCTTTCATATACTAAAATATATGCTCCTCAATCAGGTATGGTATCTGCAAGAAGTGTTGAAATGGGTAACTATATCCAAGTTGGGCAACCTTTAATGCAAATTGTCCCTGAACAAGTTTGGGTAATTGCAAACTTTAAAGAAATCCAACTTACCCATATGAAAAAAGGACAACCAGTATCTATCAAAATTGATACATATCCAGGTAAAAGATTTAAAGGCCACGTTGATAGTATTCAAAGAGCAACAGGCGCTAAATCAAGTCTTTTCCCTCCAGAAAATGCAGTAGGCAGTTATGTAAAAATTGTACAAAGAGTACCTGTAAAAATCGTTTTTGATGAAGATATAAAAGATTATAATATCGTCCCAGGTATGTCTGTTGTACCAAAGGTAAAGATTAAATAACATGGAAGAAAAAAAAGTTAACCCCTATATAGTTGCAATCTCAGTATTGCTACCGGCTTTTCTCGCACTTGCGGCATCTTCCGCAACAAACGTAAGTCAGCCACACATAGCAGGATTTTATGGTGCAACTCAATATGAAACCAATACAGTAATTACGTGTTACATCATTTCAGGTGGCCTAATGTTACCTGTTACAGGTTATCTTGTAAGAACCATCGGAAAAAAATTATTAATGTATTACAGTATTTGGATATTCGCATTAGGATGCCTGCTTTGTGTATTAGCTCCAAATCTTCAAGCCTTGATTTTTGCAAGACTTATTCAAGGTATAGGTAGCGGCTGCATATTGCCGTTATGTCAAGCTGTTTTATTAGAAGTCTTCCCTCCTGAACAAAGAGGAGTTGCAATGGGCTTATTCGGAGTTGCAGCGATGTTTTCGCCACTTGCAGGGCCTTTTATCGGAGGATATCTGACTGATAATTATTCTTGGCAGTGGATTTTTATTATGAATATCCCACTATGTATGCTTTCTTTTTTAATGATTAAATTCTTTCTATCTAATGACAAACCTGTTAAACAAAAATACAACAAAAAATTTGATATATATGGATATGGTTCAATTGTTCTAGCTCTTGCTTGTATGCAAATTGTGCTTGATAAAGGACAACAATTTAATTGGTTTGATACTACTTGGATTTGCTGGCTTACAGGTATTTCGATATTCTCATTTGTATTTTTCTATGTTTGGGAACTTGAATACAAATACCCAGTAATTGATATAAGAGTTTTTAAAGACAGAAACTTTATGTTTGGGACACTAATAAGTTCATTTATCAATGTAATGTTATATTCGACTCTTTTACTTGTTCCAATGTTTGTACAAAGTCTTTTAGGATACAGTCCATCTAAATCAGGACTGGCAATGTTTCCAAGAGCAATTATATGTTTAATTGGATTACTTGTTGTAGGTGAAATTTCCAAATACGTAAAGCCCAAAATTCTTGCAACTATTGGACTTTTAACAATGGGATTATCAGTGTTAATGCTCACACAACTAAATACAACATCTTCAATTGAAAGCGTAGTTCTACCAAATATACTTTTATGTATAGGAGTTCCAACTGCATTTGTCCCTATTACCGCAATGTCTTTTAACACTTTACCGGCATCAAAAAATGCTGATGCAGCAGCATTACATGCATTATTTAAAAACATTATAACAGCAATATCTACATCAATGTCTGCTACATTTATTGCAAGAGTATCACAAGTTCGACAAACATATTTGGTAGAAAATTTATCCCCACACAATCCAATGTTTCAATACAAACTTATGATGCTTAAATCAAAATTTTTAATACATTACCCATCAGTACTTGCTGCCAAAAAAGCAAGCGGATCATTATACAAAGAATTACTCCAACAAGCAAAACTTGCATCGTTTTTTGATGCATTTTCGGTACTTGCATTTCTATCAGTTGCCGTAATTCCATTACTACTATTAATTAAACTAAAAAAACAAAAAAACGTTACTTCTACATAATCTAACACACTAAAAAAGAGCCTCATATGAGGCTCTTTAATTTTGCATTTAATAATTCATTAATGTAAAAATCTTAAATAAATATAAGCAGAACTTATAACTAATGAAATTATCATAGTTACAACACCGTATTTTAAAAACTTCATAAACGTTATAGGGTAACCATTATGAGCTGATGTTTCAGATACAATAACATTTGCAGCAGCACCAATGATTGTCATATTCCCGCCAAGGCAAGCACCTAAAGATAAACACCACCACAACGGATATGTATAATCAGCTCCCATAGTTTTTTGAATTTCTAAAAGCATTGGAGTCATTGTAGCTGTATAAGGAATATTATCTATAATACCAGAGATAAATCCTGAAGCCCATAAAATAATCATTGCAGTAGCTTCTTGAGAACCTTGAGTAACTTTCAAAATCCACTGAGCCATTAATGCAATACCGCCAGATGCCTCAAGACCTCCGATAATTATGAATAAACCGATAAAGAAAAATATCGTATTCCACTCTACATCGCATAAAATATCTTTAGGTTTTTCAAATAACAACAATACACTTGCACCTAACATTGCTGTTACACAAGTTTCAATATGGGTAACATCGTGTAATACAAAACCTAAAATTACTAAAACTAAAACTATTGCACTTCTAATAAATAACGGATAATCAGTTATAGTTTTTGAATTATCTAAATTTGCAACTACAGCCATCTTTTCAGGTGTAGCTTTTAAAGATTTTCTGAACATAAACATCATTAAAAGAACGACAACCATTAAAATTACAGAAACAACCCCTGTTAATTCTTTCAAAAATGCCATGAATGATAATCCAGCAGCACTTCCGATAATAATATTTGGAGGATCTCCAATTAATGTAGCTGTACCTCCGATATTTGATGCAAAAATTTCAGTAATCAAAAAAGGCAATGGATTTATAGCCAACTGCTTTGCGATAAAAAATGTTACAGGCATAATTAAAATAACAGTAGTAACGTTATCTAAAAATGCTGAAGTTATTGCTGTAAATACTCCTAGTGTAAATAAAACTAATTTCGGATGACCTTTAGTAAGTCTTAAAAGCTCATTTGCAATCCAATTAAACATTCCGCTTCGAGTTGCAATACTTACAATAATCATCATTGATACAAGTAAAAATATTACATTAAAATCAACGAAATTAATAAAATAATGTGCATTAATACCACCGTCTACTAACTTTGATTGGCTAACAAGTCCAAGCAAAATAGTAATTGCGGCACCTAATAATGCAATAGTAACCTTTGGAATTTTTTCCAAAGCAATGAAAACATAGGCGATAAGTAGAATTGATGCGGAAACAACTACCCCATGCGCTTGAACAATTTCATGTAAATGTTCTATCATTACCGACTCTCCTTTACTAATAAATATATATTGCTATATTAAAAACACTTTCTTTTAAGTACAGCATGCTTTTAACCCCATAAATTTATCTAAATTATATCACAATCATTGCTAAATAAAATAACTAAAGAAATTAAGCAGAAGGTAAAATATATTTACAATCAATAATTCGACGTTTATTATCAATATTTCTTATTAAAATTTCTGAATTTTCAGGAAGAACATATAATGCATTAATACCAAATAAAGAATCTTCTCTTCTTGAACATCTTCTACAATCAAAACCTTTAGTACCTTCAGGAAGCATTATTCTTAAAATATAACCGCTGTCTCTATGATCTTTTCCCAAATTAACAGGATCTATTTCTGCTAAATAATCACCGTATCCTCTTGATGTTACAAGGAACGATTTATCTTTTATTATTGCTCCGTTTTCAAGATTTTCTACAAAATCTAAAGGAGCATAATTATCCCAAATTTTTTGGGTTCTAATCCCTGTATAAACATAACTTTGTTTTTCAATAGGTAATGCTTCATCTATCAATTTTCGCATTACTTTAACTTCATTCACAGATGATAAATCTTCCCCAGCTGAAAGTTTTACATTATATTGTGGATTTTTAAAAAATGATAATACAGCTTTCAAATCATCTTTTTCTAACTTTCTTGAATCCAAAGTTAATGGTTCCGGATGAGAATATACAACATCTTGAGCTCTATATCTAAATTGCGGAATATCCTCATAATCATCAGCGAATCTTGCAAATACAGGTCTAATTTCATCTCTTACTTTTTTCTCAGCTGATTTAATTGCTTCTTCATTTTTCTCATCATAAGCAAAAATTTTATCTACAATCTTTTGAACTTTTTCTTCTTTTGGTTTGGAATTTTCAACAATATAAAGTTTCATTTCTGGAATTTTGTGAGGTTTAGGGATATTTCCTTCTAATTTAGGCAATGAAGAATTAACTGTTGAAGTTATTTCTTTTTCTACATTCTTACCTTTTCCTCTTGACAATGCAATACAAGCTATTGCGATACTAGCAAGAGCTGAAGCGCCTGTAAGAGCATATACCGCATTATTTGAAAGACCATCTTTCTTTTCTCTCTTTTTTTTATCCTGCTGATTTG
>FR899617.1:26325-35935 GCA_000437435.1 Clostridium sp. CAG:768
TTTTTTGCTAGCAGGTTAAACAAATTCTAAATTTGGACCTGCAAAATCTAATACAAGATTTTTAATATCATCAGATTCCACCTGATACTTTATTTTTCCTGATGGATATTTTTGATAATGGTAAGCAGAAGACAACAAAACAAATTTTGCAGCATCAAAAATATTTAATGAAGATAAATTTAAAGTAAGTTCCGGGCAATCATGACATTTTACAAACTTCTTAAATTTATCTAAAGAATTTATAGAATTATCACATTTAAAAATTTGATACTGTCTCATAAAATTATATTCGCAATATTTTTACAAAAATTAAATATTTATATGATAATTAATACTTTTATATGATATTTATTATATAATTTCATTGATAGGGGAGTATAAAAATGGGTATAACAATTATGACAGAAAGTAAAATTAACGAATTAGCAAAAGAAGTTTTAGATATTGAAGCGAATTCAATACTAAGATTAAAAAATAATATTGGAGAAGATTTTGATAGAGCTGTTGATATTTTATACAATTGCAAAGGACGAGTAATCGTCACAGGAATGGGTAAATCAGGGCTTATTGGTAGAAAAATAGCTGCAACTCTTACATCTACAGGAACTCCATCTTACTTTTTACATCCTGCAGAAAGTACACATGGTGATTCGGGTATTATTACAAGAAATGATGTTGTAATTGCGATTTCTAACAGCGGAGAAACTCAAGAGTTATTAAATCTACTTCCATTAATCAAAAGATTTGGAGTTACAATGATTGGAATGACTGGTAAAATGAATTCAACATTAGCACATTCATCTGATGTAACTCTTGATATTTCAGTAGAAAAAGAAGCTTGCCCGCTCAATAAAGCACCTACTGCAAGCACAACTGCAACACTTGCAATGGGAGATGCTCTAGCTGTATGTTTATTAGAAAAACGAGGATTTACGAAAGAAGATTTCTTAATTTTCCACCCATCAGGAGCTTTAGGAAAAGGTTTTACCTATAAAGTATCAGATCTTATGCTTACAGATATTGAAAAACTTCCTATTGCAAAAGAAACAGACTCTTTTGCAGATGTAATTAAATTAATATCTGAAAAGAAATTAGGAATGGCTATGATAGTAAATCCAGAGGGAATTTTAACAGGTGTAATTACTGATGGTGATATAAGAAGAACTTTAATCAAATATCAAAATATAAGCTCATTATTAGTTAAAGATGTTATGTCTGTTAACCCTAAACATATTTCTCAAAAAGATTATGGAGCAAGTGCATTAAATCTTATGGAAAAATTCTCAATTACAGCACTTGCTGTTGTTGATGAAAATAAAAAACCTATAGGTGTTATTCATATTCATGATTTATTAAAAGCAGGAGTTGCATAAGATGATTAAACTTGTAGCTTTTGATGTAGACGGAGTACTTACAGACGGCAGTTTAACTTTTGATGAAAACGGTCATGAATACAAAACCTTTAATGCAAAAGATGGTCAAGGTATTGTTAACTTGCATAAAGCAGGAATTATTACAGCAATAATTACTGCTCGCAACAACGGAACTGTTGAACATCGAGCAAAAAATTTAAACATAACCGAACTGCATCAAGGATCAAAAAATAAAATTGAAACTCTTGAAAATATAATGAAAAAATATAATATTAACTTTGAAGAAATAGCTTATATGGGAGATGATCTGCCTGATATTTGCATTTTGGAAAAAGTACATTTAAAAGGCTGTCCAAATGATGCTGTAGATGAAGTAAAAGCAGTTGCAAACTTTATATCTACAAAAAACGGTGGAAGAGGGGCAGTTAGAGAATTTTGTGATTACATATTAAAAAAGGGGATATAACAAATGTTTGAGATTAAAACACAAGCTTTTTTTGCAGCAGCTCATCATTTATTAAATTATGAAGGAGAATGCGAAAATCAACATGGACATAATTGGATGGTAGAAGTATTTGTAAAAGGTGATACTTTAGATAAAAGTAATATTTTAATGGATTACAAAACTCTAAAAAAAGAATTAAAAGCCGTTTTAGATTTACTTGATCACAAAGATTTGAATGCATTACCAGAATTCAAAGGGGAAAGTCCATCTAGCGAAATGATTTCAATGTTTATTTACAACAAATTAAAAGAAAGAGTTGTCCAACTTAGCAAAGTAACTGTTTGGGAAACTCAAACTTCTTGTTGTTCTTATTTTGAAGAAGAATAGAATTTAACAAAAATCTAGAATTTTTAGAAAGGCTTTTTTTATAAAAAGCATATTACTTTTGCATTGAATATAAAAAGAAAGGAATATTAATGAATTTTATACAGGCAATTTTAATGGGGATAGTACAAGGCTTGAGTGAATTTTTACCAATATCAAGTTCTGCACACCTAGTATTTACATCTAATTTTTACAAAGTAATCAAAAATATTCCAATAGTACAAAGCTCTAACGAAGAAGTTTTCTTCGATATTATGGTTCACTTAGGAACATTAATAGCAGTATTAATATTTTTCAGGAAAGATGTATTAAATATTTTAAAAGCAATGTGGCATGCTATTAAAACTAAAAATTGGGAAGATAAAGAAGCTAAATTGGGTTTATTTATTATGGCAGGCACAGTAATCACAGTAATGCTTGCTCTACCAATTAATGAAATTGCAGAAAAACTTGTATATACACCATCAATTGTTGGAATATTATTATTCATCACAGGTTTTACTCTTTTATACAGTGAATACAAATCTAAAAAACTAGAAGAAAAAAAAGAAGAAGTATCACTAAAAACATCAATTTTAATAGGTTTAGCTCAAGGTCTTGCAGCTTTACCAGGATTTTCTCGCTCCGGTTGGACAATTGCAACAGGTCTTTTTTGCGGTTTAGATAGAGTAACAGCAGCAAGATATTCTTTTTTATTAAGTATACCAATTATTCTTGGAGCATCTATGGTATATCCACTTATTAAAATAGATATTCATGAAGCAATACAATATAATTGGTCAGCAATAATCGCAGGAACAGTTGTTTCTGCAATCGTCGGATATTTATGTATAAAGTATTTTATGAAATTTATATCAAAATTTTCACTTGCAATATTTGGCTATTACTGCATTATTACAGGGGTTGCAACAGCAATATTTTTTACAATAGTTCACTAAAAATATATTGTTAAAAAATGTAAAATTGATTTAAAAACACTATCAAAAAATTATATTCACGAATCTTATATTAATACATCGATGAGTGTGGAGTAAAGATGATTTTACCTATTATTAATAATACTAACAACAAAATAAACTTTTCTGCAGATAAAGGCAAAGAAGAAAATAAAAAAGCACTTGATTATGATCATGATACTCTTTTAAAAAACAATTTTGCCACACGCACACGTATAGGAATTGATAAATTGACAAATGCCGCAACTTTATACCCTGCGAAAGGTTTAAAAGGTAGCAAAAATGCCAATTTTTATGAGTTTTTAACAATGGGGACAGTACCTTACCTTATAGGTAGCGGAATGTTAATGGGCGTATTTAATGCTGCAAATAAATATTTTGCACCATTTGCAAAAACAAAAGCTTCAGCATTAGGTAAAAAAATGGCTCTTGGTGTATTATTTTACGGAATTGCTAAAAATATATCAAAATCATTCATCAGCAAACCTATACAAATGATGACTGGTATTGATATTGAAAGACCTTATGCAAAAGTAATTTACGAACTTCCAGATGATATTAATGATACAGATATTACAAGTATCGAATATCACAAAGTTTTTGAAAGTGTAGAATTCCCTCGTTGGGATTTATTATATGGAGATGAAACAAAGGGAGAAAAAAGAAATTACAGATATGACAGAATTGCAAAAAGATTAGGCATGGGAAAAGATTTAAAAGATTCTGACCAAGAAGTAAAATCCAGAATAAAAGAAATTATTATAAAATCAAGTTTGGCAAAAAATATATCTTCATATTTATGGGCAGCAACCGGTGTTGCTCTTGCATTCCAACAACCTTGGGAAAATTTCTTCAATGTAATGACTTTTAAATTTTGGAAAGGAAAAGAATTTACAAATTCAATAAAATCATTTGGAAGAAATTTTGTAAAAAGTTCAAAAGCTTTATTTAAAGGTGAAGGAACGGGCATAAACAAACATGCCGGCAAAATATTAATAGGAACAGCATTACTTTCATCAGTACTTGGAGTAATAAATGCAATGTCCAGTTCACAAAAGCCATCAAAAGTGGATGCTGCTGATGTAATCAAAAAAGATGATAGGTACGTGGTAAACTAATATGACAACAAATTTAATTCAAAATTACATAGCAAGCAAACCTTTAGGCGGATATAAAGCTCAACAACAAAATACGCAAACTACAATTGTAAACTCGCCTAAAAAACCAATGCCAAATTTTGATATCCAACATGAATTGGATAACAGAACATTTATAAAACCATTAAAAGGTAAAGGTAAATTAGTAAGCGGAAATATATTTAATGCGCCAGCTTTAATGGTTAAAGATGGTATTTATGATGCTAAAGCTCTAAAACATGCGATTAAAGGTGAAGCAAATGACCACGAATTAGGAAAGATTAACGATATCGGGTTAAAACTTGGCGGACTAGCAATTGCAGGCTATTTATTTACAAGAAAGCAAACTCCAATGACTAAAGGAATGGAATTTGTAGGTTTAGGGTCATTTTTAGCTTCAATGGCTATATGGCCTAAAATTGCAATACAATTACCTGCATATTTAATCCATGGTGTTAACGTTCAAAAAGAATATGAGGACAGCTTTGGAAGAAAAAAACCTTTCTATCAAGATCCTCAATTTATTCCTTGGGATTTATATTCAGATGAAGAAATCCAAAAAATAGGAAATAGATTAGGCGTAGATAAAAATATTCCAAATAGACGAGATGCAATCCAAGAAAAAATGAAAAAGATTGCAATACAAAATAATACATTATGGATGTTATCAGCAGGTTTTGCAACACCAGTTATGAGTGCCTTAATTTGTAATCAGGCAGAACCTTATCTTGCAAAATTTTTAGATAACTTACAAAATAAAAAAGCAGATAAACTTTTAAATAATATTGATATGTATTCAAAAAAATATCAAGACAATTCTGTAAAAAATAATTTTGAAAAAATTGTTGCTTTATATAAAGATAAACCAGCAGATTCAAAATTAGAAAAACTGATTTTTGAAACATTCTCAAATGGTATTGATTTAGTTACAGCAGATAGCATTCAAAATGATTTAAAACAAATCATCAATAATAAAACATATCTTATAAATGATAGCACTGTAAAATTAATCAATCTAAATATTAACAAAAAATTTGAAAATAAAAACTTTTCAAAAGAAACTTTAAAACAAATATTACCGGATTATGATTCTTTATATAAATTATTTAAAGATAATAATTATCTAAACACTAATATTCAAAAATCAGAATTTAAAAATATTACAGACAAAATAATGTTAGTTATTCAATCAAACGTTAATAATTATAATAATAATGTTCCAGAAAATCAAAAAGTTGATCTAACATATATTAAAAAATTGATAGCTAGCAACAAAGAAGATAGTCATCCGATAAAAACAGCTTTAAGCAAAATGACTGGTAGTATCCTTGATTCAACAGCAATTGAAAAACTTAGAAAAGCGGCTGTAGTAATGGATAACTTTAGAGCTAAAAAAGCAGTATTAGATAAATATGCTTTGATAAAAGTTGGTTCAGCTCCCGAAACAGTTGCTGCTAATTATTGGAATAACACATCAAAATCATTATTAAAGATGTTCGGTATTACCCAAAAAGATTTAGAAAAAAGCGGTTTTGACAGAAATATTATGGGCAATTTGGTAAGAGATAAAATTGAAAAAATTGTTTCAAATGATAACTCTTACAATACATTAATGGATAATTTAGCAGGAAAAATTGCAGAACTTGATACACTAATCAAACCTAGTGATATATCTGTTCCAATTCTTAAAAATACCGAAAACTTAAATGATGCCCAAAAACTTGCTTTAAAATCAAATTATGAAAATCAAGTTGATACTATATTTAATGAGTTTGCAGATTCCATAAATGAATTAGGTTTCCATAAAACTTCAAAAGCTGTTGTTGGAATACACGGAAACGATAATGTCGGAACTCTTAAAAACATTCAAAAATCATATGTATCAGAAAGATTATTAGGAATAAAAAGTTCATTCTTAAGACTTTATAATACAATTTTCTATTACAGACAAATTGCCAAAAGAGCTAATGAGCTGGAAGCATTAGGCAGATACTCAAGAGAAGGAAAAGAAGAACTTATTGAATTTGGAAAACAATTTACTATCAATGGTCACTCTTCAGATTTTGCAAATAAATTCTATATGCATAGAAATCCTCATCCTTCATTTGATAACAGTCCACTAGAAATTAAAGACGGAAAAGTTATTAATAAATATTATGGGAAAACAAAAGAATTAGTTGATATTCCAAATGAAAAATTCTTCTACCAAGATATTATGCGTATGCTTTACGAAGCACCATTAGATAAAGAAACAGAAGCAATCGCAGATAAACACTTAATTAAAGAAGAATTAATTAATTACAGAAATTTAATTTTAGATAAAATTGGCGGAGAAAAGAATTTTGCAAAACCACGCCATAGAATAAGACCGGAAAGCAAAACAGGATCAGAACTTAAATTCTTATTAACAGGTATTGCGACAGATGAACTATTCTACAAAGCCGGTCAACAAGCTTATAACACCAATAAATGGTTGAAAATGTTCGGAACGATAGGTGCAGTAACTTTAGGTGTAACAGTTCTAGCACAATTCTTCTTTGGAAAAACAAAATCACCTGAAAAAAAGGGTAATTAACAATGATAAATTCAACAAACTTATTAACATTAAAATTACACAACCTCAATAAAACTGAGAATACAACTAATCAAACCTCAGCAGTTACTTCTCCTTTAGAAAAAAAAGAAGTAAAATCTGGTCTATTAAATGCATACCTTAATAATATGGCATTAATAAATACCCCAGCTGTAAAAAAAGTTGATTCAGCTCCAAAAGTTATAAATTACCATAACGATTTAAGAACATTATTAAAAAATAATGAAGCAAAAATACTTGCAATTGTTCCTAGAACATTTAATGCTAAAGATTTAAACGGTAACGATTATATTGACGGTAATGAACAACATGGAACATTTCTTAATGCAATAGAAAGACTTGATGAAGTAAAAGCTGCAGGTTTTAATACTTTCCACGTTCTACCTGTAAGCACTCCAGGGAAAATAAAAGCTATGGGAACAGCTGGTTCTGTATATGCTCCAAAAGATATGCTTGAAATTGACCCAATGTTAATAGATAAAAATGATCCAAGAAGTGATAAAGAACAGTTCAAAGCATTTATAGATGAATGTCATAAGCGTGGCATAAGAGTAATGCTTGATTTACCAAGTTGTGCATCTTATGAAATGTTTTTAAATATGCCTGAATTAATGGCAGTAGAAAAAGACGGACTTGCGAAAACTCCTCAAGGATGGAACGATATCAGAATGCTACAACCTTGGGAAGACGAAGGCAAAAGGACATTAAATCCAAAACTTTTAGAATACCATAAAAAATTCGTAGATATGTGCATTGATTTAGGTATCGACGGTATAAGAGCTGACGTTGCAAGAACAAAACCTGCTGAATTTTGGGATGTAATTATTCCATACTCTCATATGAGAGACCCTGAATTTGCATGGCTTGCAGAAACTTACACTTATGAAGATGCTTCTCCTCAAGCAAATATGCCTCATGACAGACCAGAAGACTCTTTAAGAGCAGGATTTGATGCAATATATGGACAATATCACATATTCCATGAATGGCCAAATGCCACAACATTTATGGATTATGTAAAAGAACAATTAGATATGTCATATAGACTACCAAAAGGTAAATCTTTAATTGGTTCTTTCGCTACTCACGATGACATATCACCAATGTTCCACGGTGGTGCTGATTATTGTAATTTAACTATGGGTTTACAAGCTACATTACCAATGCTAAATCCATATATAGTTGATGGATACCAAAGCGGAGATGATTATATTTATTCATTTGCGGATAAATATAATCCAATAACTCAAACAGATAATCATGAAATGACTGTACATAGAGGAAGACTTGATATATTTAACTTGTCAAGAAGACCTGGAGGAACTCAACCAGAAATAGGTAAATTTATGACAAGCGCATTTAACATGCGTGATAAATATATTGACGTAATATCTAAAGGTACATTCATTCAATTAGATAAAGAAAACGACAAAAATGATAATATAATAGCCTATGCAAGACATTACAACGGAAAAACATTATTAGTTGTTGCAAATAAAAATGTTAACAGAGCAGTTGCTTGTAAAATAAAAGTTCCAACGTTAAAAGCTGATCAAGAATTAAATAATCTTTTACCTTCTTATGGCAAAGAAAGTGTACTACAAGCAAAAGATAATGAATTATGTGTCGATTTAGGACCTGCAAGAGTTCACGTTTTTGAAATTGACACACCTAATATTGAAAATTTCTGTGACAAAATATACAAACAAAATTTATAAATAAGAAGGCACATTAAATAAACAACAAAGATGTAACTATTTTTGTAATAGTTGCATCTTCTTTTTGATTTTTTTTATTGTTTGAGTTAAAATATTCGGGCAAGGTATAAAACTTTTAACACAGCCCCGAAAAGTTTATACACAATTATTAAAAAGGATAAAAAAATGCTACAAGAATTTATTAGTTCAAAAATACACAGAGCAACCGTAACGGATGCAAACTTAAATTATGTAGGTTCAATTACAATTGATGAAACTTTGATGAAAGAATCTAAAATAAAAGAATGGCAAAAAGTTGATATTTTAGATATTAATAATGGAGAAAGATTTCATACATATGTAATTAAAGGGAAAGCTGATTCTGGAATGATTTGTTTAAATGGAGCAGCTGCAAGAAAAGTACAACCAGGAGATAAAGTTATAATTATAGCTTACGGCTTATATAATCCTGAAGAAATGGAAAATTACAAACCTACAATTATTATTGTTGATGATAAAAATAAAATAATCAATAAATAATTGATTTATAAACACTATACAATATTTTTACAAGCTTTGGATCTTTATCTAAAGCTTGTTTTAATTCATCCTTTTTTTCATCATTAGAAATTTCCGAAAAATAATAAAATTCCCAAGGTTGCACCTTCAAAGCTTCACTTAATTTTTGCAATGTCTCTATTGATGGAGAATATTTTCCTGTTTCTAAATAACTTAAACTTGGTGTTTCAATATTAATTATCTCTGCAAGTTTTTCCTGCGTTAAGCCTCTTGATTTTCTTATTTTTTGAATCTTTTGCCCTAAAAGCTTTTTAAAATCTGACATTTTCTGCTCCTATTAAATTATTTTATAAATATTTAGGGCAAAACATAATGTAAAACCTTATATTAAACCTTGACTATTAATGCAATATACTATATAATATAAATAATTACACTAAATTTATGGGAGTATTATAATGTTTAAAATTAAAAAAGGTTTTACCTTAGCAGAAATGATGGTTGTAA
>FR899618.1:0-11099 GCA_000437435.1 Clostridium sp. CAG:768
TCGGGGGGGGGGCAATTTAAAGCTTGCTCCACAAGGGTTTCAAGATGTATGTCATTCTGAGGGTGTATACCCGAAAGAATCCAGCCTATTATTAATTCCAAAAGCTGGATTGCTTCGGCATAAGCCTCGCAATGACAAATTTGGTTTTACCTTAGCAGAGGTACTAATTACCTTAGGAATAATTGGTGTTGTTGCAGCTATGACTCTGCCTGTATTGATTGCAAATTTTAAAGAAAAAGAAATTATTGCCAAAGCAAAAAAAGATTATTCAATTGTAATGCAGGCACTGCAACTTGCTCAAAATGATTATGGTACTCCAAATGACAATTCAAGTTTGTTTCTTTCAGGCGAAACAAATAATGAAGTAATGACAAATTTTTCTAAATATGTTAAAGGAGGTCAACTTTGTCTTACGAATTCAAAAGAGGATATTTGTACCTCTTTGAATTATCAAATATTATTATCAACTTATAAGGGAAAATATAATCCTGTAGCTCCTCCTGCGATAATCTTGCCAGATAATAGTGTATTGTTTCTGGTTTTAAGTACAAATAAATGTACTGATACAGTTAATTCAGGGATAATGAATGATGAAGATGGTAATTTTCAATATAATCCAGACGGTACGCCAGTTACTTGGACTCAAATTCGTAATGATTGTGGTGCGATAACTTTTGATGTAAATGGTGCAAAAGGTCCAAATAAATATGGATATGATGCTTTTCGTATAGATATATGGCCGGATCATGTTGGAAAATCTTATTGGGATGTGTATGGAGCATCTAGTTTATTTAGTATTTTATCAGGAGGAAAACTTAAATATAATCAAAATAATTAATCAAAGAATCTTTTTGTTCGTGTTATAATGATTTTATACAGTTATCAGAATAATAATAAAAGGATTTATAATGCTAAGAACAGGGATTGTCGGATTACCGAATGTCGGTAAATCAACTTTATTTAACGCTTTAACAAGTGCAAAAAATGCACAGAGTGCAAATTATCCGTTTTGTACAATTGAGCCGAACGTAGGTGTTGTTAATGTGCCTGATGAAAGGCTTGCAATACTTGCAAAGCTCTGCAAAACAGATGTGATAATCCCGACAGCTATTGAATTTGTAGATATTGCAGGACTTGTAAAAGGCGCAAGTAAAGGTGAAGGTTTAGGAAACCAGTTTTTGCATAATATTAGAGAAGTTGATGCAATTATTCAGGTTGTAAGATGTTTTGATGATCCTAATACAATTCACGTTGCAGGTAAGGTAAGCCCATTAGATGATATTGAGGTAATTAATACGGAATTAGCTCTAGCTGATATGGCATCTGTTGAAAAACAAATCGCAAAAGTTTCAAAAGTTGCAAAATCAGGTGATAAAGATGCTGTATTAACTCTTTCAGTTCTTGAAAAAATGCAAAAATTGTTAGAAGAAGCTTCATTTATAAATGTAAATGATCATTTCAACGAAGATGAAATTCCGGTTGCAAAAGGGCTAAACTTAATGTCTACAAAACCTGTAATTTATGCAGCAAATGTATCAGAATTCGATTTAAAAGACGGTAATGATTATACTAAAAAAGTTCAAGAATATGCATCAGCTCATGGAGCTGAAATGGTAATAATTTCTGCGAGAATTGAAGAAGAATTAGCTGAATTGGCACCAGAGGAAGCAAAAGAATATCTTCATGATTTAGGAGTTGAAGATAGTGGTATTAACAGAATGATTAAATCTGTATACAAATTATTACATTTAAGAACATTTATTACTGCAGGAGAAAAAGAAGTTCATGCATGGACAATTCCTGCAGGTGCTAAAGCCCCTCAAGCTGCTGGTGTAATTCATACCGATTTTGAAAAAGGTTTCATAAGAGCAGAAATTACTCCTTATGAAGAATTTGTAAAAAATGGCTCTTATGCAGCTTGTAAAGATAAAGGTGTAACTCGACTTGAAGGTAAAGATTATGTTGTACAAGATGGTGATTTAGTTCACTTTAGGTTCTCTGTATAATTAGCCCGAGTTACTAATTTATTTTAGTTTTTTAACGTATTTAATAATTACATTATGATTGGAAATATCGTTATGGATTTGAAAGAATTCTTTAATACAAATCGTACCAAAGATTTGAATTTTAGATTAAAGCAGCTAAAAAGTTTAAAGCAAACGATTAAACATTATGAACCTGAAATTTTTCAAGCATTAAAGGAAGATTTAAGAAAATCAAATTTTGAAATTGTAACGACAGAGTTAGGGTTAATATTTCAAGAATTGGATTGTGCAATAAAAAATTTGAAAAAATGGGCAAAGACTGAAAGAGTATCAACTCCAGTATATCTAAAACCTTCAAATGGATATATTTTAAAGGAACCGTATGGAGTTGTGCTTATAATTACTCCTTTCAATTACCCTTTCCAATTATCATTTGTGCCTTTAATTGGAGCAATTGCTGCAGGTAATTGTGCAGTTGTAAAACCTTCAAAAAGGACACCTCGTTGTGCAGAGGTTATATGTAAAATTATTGCTCAGACTTTTAGCAGTAATTATGTAAGATGTGTTCTGCCTTCTGAATTGACATCAGCAGAAATTTTGTCAAAAGACTTTGATTATATATTTTTTACAGGTAGTACTCAAACAGGAAAATTGATTGCAGAAACTGCTGCTAAAAAATTAATTCCATATACATTGGAATTAGGCGGGAAAAGTCCTGTAATTGTTGATAAAAATGTAAATATAGAACAGGCTGCCAGAAAAATTGCTTGGGGAAAATTTTTGAATGCGGGACAGACTTGTGTTGCTCCTGATTATGTACTTGTGCATGAAGATGTAAAACAGGATTTGATTGATAATTTAATAAAATCAATAAAATCTTTTTATGGTGTATTTATTCAGGAAAGCAAAGATTATGGTCGTATTATAGATACTGAAGGGTTTAGAAGATTAAAAGAGATTATTATACAAGAATCAAAAAATATTATCTATGGTGGGGATTACCATGAATGCGGCTTGTATATTGAACCGACATTATTAGAGATTGGTTCTTTTGATTCTCCATCAATGCAAGAGGAAATATTTGGACCTATTTTGCCTATAATGACATATAATAATATTGATGATGTAATTAATTCTCTTAAAGATAAACCAAAACCTTTGGCTTTGTATGTTTTTTCTAAGGATAAAGAATTTTATTGGAAAGTTTTAAACAGTCTTTCATTTGGAGGCGGAGCTGTAAATGAAACTATTCAACAAACAGCAGTTCATGGTTTACCCTTTGGTGGTGTAGGTTTTTCAGGTGTTGGAAAATATCATGGTAAGTATACTTTTGATACTTTTACTCATTTAAAGAGCGTTTTAGTAAAAAATTCTGATTTTGATATGGATATTATGTATCCGCCTTATTCATATGATACTGTAAAAAATGTCAGAAAATTCTTAGTAAAATAAAAAATCCTCACTTAAAAAGTGAGGATTTTTTGTTATTTACTTAATAATGCTAGTTTGTTTCCAACATCTTGTTTTTCTTTGTTTACTTGAGAATATGGATTTGAAACTATATTATATTGAGGATTATACATTACTCTTCTGCCTGTAAAACTTGGTTCATGGTACAAGATTAATGTAGAATCTTTGAATTTAATTGGAGTATGATTTGGTCCTGTAATTTGGTTTTTATCATTTACATAATATATTGTTTGGTCATTTTTATCAGCGTTTCTAAATTTCATTCCTGGTCTCAAACCGCCTTTAAGACCTACTTTGCCACCACGATCTTCATTCAAATCAATGTATTTTAAAGTTAATTCTGCTGGGTCATAGTATTTATCAAATGTATGATTTAGTCCAGCAGTATTAAATAATGAGATTGTCATTGCTCCATTTGGACTTTGTCTTAACAAGGCGGAGATTTGAGTATCTCCTTCTTCTGTTCTTTCAAAGTTTTCTTTTGTTTTGTTTGTATCATCTTTGTATACATCAAACTTATAATGAGCATTTTGTTCTTTTAAGGCGAACGGAGTACCATCATTTAATGGTTGCAATTCCGGTCTTGCTCTTAGGCTAAGAACTTTCATCATATTATCTTTGTGATTTTTTACAAACTCTTTAAAGTTTGGACTGTTTGGATCTGCCCAATCTTCATGAATTACGTTACGGTTTTGAAGATAAATATTTTTAGTAGTTGTCTCATAACCGGTAGCGCCATATTCATCACCTGCAAATAATGTAGGATTTCCAACCAATGCTGTTAAGAATTTAGTTTGTCCTAGAAGTTTTGACATTGCAGGATCAATTATTCTTTCAAGAGTTTTATCTTTAAGTTTTTTCTTTTCTTCTGAATTTAGACGTTTACTAGAATCGGGTTCAATGTAATCCATTTCATCAAATACGATATCTAATGCTATATTATAATCTCTAGCACCAAATCCGTCTGCTTCAAATACTTTACCTTTATGGTAGCCGTTAGATAGGTTTTTTAATGCTTCTACCATTTTTTCGTAAACATAGTTTTTACGGCTGTCACTTAATCCTATTGATTCTTTTGCTTTTCCCATACCGCTTGCGATAGATTCACATTTCGCAATTGCTAAGTTGCTTACTTTATCGTAGTTATAATTGTCTACAGAATCATAATGAACATTTTCTCCGTATTTTACTCCATTAAGAATTCTGTATGCTCTTTCACGGTATTGATTGCCTTTTTCTGTTAAATCTGTATAAACTAAATCCATATCCATTGAAAAACCGTCTAATGCTCTACATTTGTCATGGTTTCCGGCGAATGTATATGAATAAATTAGAGATTCTAAAGAGCCTGAATTTAAGAAATTATCACTACCAACTAATTTATCAAGTATAGTTGTACCTTGATTAATTCCTTTTTCAGGACTGCTATTGCCATCAAAATCAAATAATTTTCCAAATATTTTTGTTATATCTGATGAGAAGTAATCATAATTTGCGGTAGTTGTAAATCCAGCTTCATTTAAAAGTTTTCTCATAGCTTCTGTTTTTCCCGCAAATCTTGCACCAGATTTGTCACCATAGCCGTCACTGTATATTTCTCCTAAGTCTGTGACTTCTGCTGCTATGTATGCATCAGGGTGATATTCTTTTACTCCATCTGTAAATTTTGACCAGAAATCAATTACTTTATTCCAAGTATATTCAAAATCAGTTTTTTTATTTCTTAGAGATTCTATATCTCCAATATCTTTTGTTGCGTCAATTCTCCAATCAAGACCAGCTTGTGTTCTATCAACAATCATTTCTGCAAGTTTAAAACTATCAAAATTTGTACCTTTGATAGAGCGTAACAATGCACTTGCAAGTTTTTCTTTATCTGCAGCATTTATTTTTCTTATACCGCTTCTTAAATGATTAACCAAAGAAACAGCTTCGTTTTCAGGACTATCGGCAATTATTCCCATCCCTAATAATGAAGTTCGTTTTAAAGAATTATAATCATATGAAATTTCTCCGGTATTTGGATCAAAAGAGAATGAAGCTTTTGGGTCTACTGCTTTGATAATTGCAAATCTTGCAATTTCAGAAGTTAATAAAGGTATAACATATTTACCATATGGAGTAGCATTTCCATATTCGTCATGGAGTTTGCAATCATTTGGTAATTTGGACTCAACACCAGTTAAAACTTCTTTTGCAAATGAATACATTTCTTTAGTATACATTTTATCTGTTAGTTCATAAGCTTTTTGATATTCCATTCTCATATGAGGGTTGTTTTGTTGATACATTTCGTATCTTGATACTCCAATTTGATCTTCTTGGGTAGCTCTTTTTGAGATGTAAGGGCTACTTAATGTTGAGATTATATCATCTCCCACTTCTATTGAATCTAATGGAACATCCATAAGGCCTTGTATAATGTGCTCATTATATGACTCAACAGAATCAAATCCGAATAATTCATATCTGTTTTGTAATACATTTTCAACAATCTTTTTATTGACATCTAAGTCTTTAGGGAATACTTTGCCATTTGATTGTGTTTTTATTAAGTTATAAATTCCCTCAGCATCCATATTTTTAATATTTCTTAAATGCTGTGCGACATTTAGATTTAATATTTGATTAGTTTTCTTTGTCCAGAATTGTGCAGAAGATACTGCATAGTCTTGAACTTCTATGTTTTTGCGTTTTAATAAGGCTGTTTTCGCAGCTCTTTCTCTAGGATTTCCGATATTTAATAAATCTTGAGTATCAGTATGTGAGAAGATGTAATTTAATTTAGCAATATCAGGGTTTGCATCCCAAGTATAGAAACCACTTTCATGTTTACCATCAAGCCCGAAATATTCAAATTGGGTTACTTGTTTTGTCCCTTCTCCGCTATGTAATCTTATTCTCTGATATTCAGGTAATGTTTTATTATATTCGTTTAATTTTTCTACATTTTTCTTATATGTTTCAGGATTTATTCTAAAGCTGTATGGTGCAACGGTATCATTGTGATTATTTATGTCAAGGTAATTTTTATCAAATTTCTCATATGCTTTGATTAATTCTTTATTATTTAAATTTTCCGCATTAGTAAGTCTATTATCATAAATTTGTATATATGTTGGTTTTTTAGGGTCATATTCGCCATGACTTGATTTAATACTAATAGTGCCGTTGTCATTTTCAATGAATTTATATGGAGAGTTAACTAATCTATGTGTTACATGTTCAGTATTTTTTCCAAATACTCCTAAACTAAGAGGGCTGTCTTTTAGTCCTGAAATTCTAAACCAATTAAAATACGGAGATTGTTCGCCCCATTTTAAAATATGTTGGAAGTGAACACCTTCTAAACCTTCATTTACGTATGCGCCATCTGATACTAAATTCATGCCTTTCGCAAACATTTTTCTTTGAATAGCAGAATAGTTATTAATATTTCCTAAGCTATTAGCCATTTGAAAACAGTTTTTGTTCCAGTATGCATGTGCTGTAAGGCTGTCATCTGTAAATAAAGGCAATGTAATAATTCTGGTAAATTGATCTAATTCTCCATTATCTAAAGATTTTTCAATTCCGGCTAAAGAACCGCCAATTTTATTCCCAAAGTTTTTTGATGAACTCATAACATCAACTATTTCTTCAGGAGATTTCATTACTACTTTATTGTTGTCATCATATTTCCATATAACATTGTGACAATCAGGTATAATTAATTTCATTGCACCACCTTTAGATACAGAAGGTGCTCTATCTGTTACAATATTATATACATCATAAGCGTTATGAGTGTTTTGTGCTTCATTAATGATATTACCAGGGTCTAGCATGTAGATTGGTGGAGCAGAATGATTTCCTTTTGGATAGAGTTTATAGTGATAAGCAAAAGGTTCATCAGGAGCAATATCAAAATCTGCAGCTAAATCTATTTTCGTAGCTTTGCCACTTTGAAGTTTAATCCCACGTTCTTTATTTTCTGATTTATCTTCAACAGAATCTAATTTATCAAGGATATTAGTTATTATATAGTTGTTATTATCATCTTTATCGACAGAATATAATTCTAAATAGCAGTCGTATTTGCTATCATCATATACATAATTAAATTCATACTCTTTGTCGCCATATTCTGACTTTGTAGGTTTGTATCCTTCAAATTTGATGTTATTGTTGATATTTGGTCGATTTAAATTTAAATTTACTTTCACGTGAAAAACTCCTTACTACTCCAGTTATAACTCAACTGAAGAAAATTTTTTGACATAATGTATTATATTATTAAGAAATTTTTACAAAAAAAGATTAAAAAAATCTTTCTTGGTATAATTTAGCAGGAAAAGGAGAAAATATAATATGCAAGTCATTGATTTGAAATGTGATATCAAAGATATAAATTTGGCTGATCAAGGTAAAAATCAAATAGAATGGGCGTTTAAGGATATGCCTGTATTAAAACAAATTCAAGAAAGGTTTATAAAAGAACAGCCTTTTAAAGGTTTAAAACTTTCAGCATGCGTTCATGTTACAAAAGAAACAGCGGCTTTATGTGTTGTAATGAAATCTGGTGGTGCTGATGCGGTTTTAGTTGCATCAAACCCATTATCAACTCAAGATGATGTCGCTGCAGCTTTAGTAAAGCATTATGGAATTCCTACTTTTGCTGTTGCTGGGGAATCAGTAGAACAGTATAAAGCTCATATTCAACAGGCTTTAGACCACGATCCAGATATTGTTATTGATGACGGTTGCGATCTTGTATCAACTATTCATGCGGAACGTCCTGAATTAGCTTCAAAAATTATAGGTTCAACAGAAGAAACAACAACAGGTATTATTAGATTGCAAGCATTAGAAGCTCAAGGTGAATTAAGATTCCCAGCAGTTGGAGTAAATACAAGTTTAACAAAACATTTATATGACAATCGTTATGGTACAGGTCAAAGTTCAATGGACGGTATTATAAGAGGTGCAAATATATTAATTGCAGGAAAAACAGTTGTAATTTCTGGATATGGCTGGTGTGGACGCGGTTGTGCATTGCGTGCAAAAGCTTTAGGTGCAAATGTAATTGTATGTGAAGTAGATCCATTGAAAGCTTTAGAAGCAGCTATGGAAGGTTATAGAGTTATGCCTATTGAAAAAGCTGCAAAAGAAGGTGATATATTCTTGACTGTGACTGGTGACAAGCATGTTATTGATGTAAAACATATTTTATCAATGAAAGATGGAGCATTCCTTGCTAATGCTGGTCACTTTGATTGGGAAGTAAATGTTGCAGGTGTAAAAGAGCATGCAATAGAAATTAGACAGATTAGACCTAATTTAGAAGAATATAAGTTGGACAACGGAAAATCAGTATACGTATTTGCAGAAGGAAGACTTGTAAATCTTGTTGCTGCTGAAGGTCACCCTGCAAGTGTTATGGATATGAGTTTCGCTAACCAAGCATTGGGTATTGAATTCCTAGTAAAAAATAAAGGTAAATTAGATAAAAAATTATATACTCTTCCTCATGAAGTTGATGTAAAAATCGCTGAATTGAAATTGAAATCAATGGGTATTGAAATTGATACATTAACTCCTGAACAGGAAGAATATTTAAATAGTTGGAAGTTCTAATTAATAATGAAAAATAAAAAAATGCCGCTAATATTCGTTAGCGGTATTTTTTATAATAATGTTTTTAAGATTAGTGTAATTGTATTTCGAAATCCTAAATTCTTTTTTTCTTGCCATAAGAATTTAATTGTTTCTGGTCGAATTTTTAAATTATTTTTAATATTTATTTTTGTTGTTTTGTCACTGTGTAATCTTTTATTTCCTGTTACGAGAGTGCAATTTCCTGCATTATTTTTGTGTCTTCTATAGCCAATAAGTGGTGTATAAATTATTGCAGAACCTCCAATTAAATTTGCGAAGTTAAATAAAAATTTATCTGGGCAAATTTTCCATTTATCAGCGTTTTGGTAATTTATAATTAATTCAATAGATGCTTTTCTAAACATCGCAGAGCTGTTTGGAGACCAGTACCAGCCTCCGAAGTGTTTATGTTTTAAAATTTTATAATTAATATTTTCTCCAGCAAAAAGTTCATCGAGATTTTTGCAATGAGGAGATGATATTGAATTCATTGTGTGAATTTCATCATCTTCTCCTATTTCAATAATTTGACAAGATGTGAATGCTACAGATGTTTCAAGGTGAACTCTTATGTGATGTTTTGCGTAATCGGGCATTAATATGTCATCGCTGTCAATAAAGCTTACAAATTGTCCTTGTGCAGATTCTAAACCTTTAATCATTGAAGCCATTTGACCTTGGTTTGAGTTTTGTTTAATTAGAGTGATTTTTAAATCTTGATTTTCTGAAATGAAGTCTTCAATAATTTTACAGGAATTATCATTTGAACAGTCATCAACAATTATTATTTCAAAATTTCTATATGTTTGAGCTTTAATGCTCTCTAGAGTTTTCAAGATATATTTTTCATAGTTGTAAGATGTTACAACAAATGAAATCATAGGAAGTTTAAGCATTTTTAGTTTCCTGTTCAGCTAATAATTTTTCCATTTTTTTATTGTGCATAACTGATGAAATAAATGCAAGAACAATGAAGCCTAATCCAATACCACCAGTTACAATTTCAGGGATTTCTTTTACTGTTGATACAAGCATTAAACAAGCTAAAGCACCTATAGCCCAATGTGCACCATGTTCCAAATATAAAAATTGTTTAAGTGTTTTCTTTTCAACAAGCATTATAGTAAGAGATCTTACAAACATAGCACCGATAGCTAAACCAATTGATATGATAATAATATCTTTGCTTAATGCGAAAGCTCCTAATACTCCGTCTAAAGAGAAAGAAGCATCGATTAATTCTAAATATAGAAAACTGATTAATCCTGTACATCCTGCACTTTTTGCAGCACAGCTTGCAAGTCTCATTTCTTCATGTTTTTCCAAGTAATGAGTAAATCCATCAATTAATAAGTAAGTTATAATCCCTGAAATACCAGAAATCATAACATGTATTTTTTGTTCAGCCGGCACAAAATTTTGAGTTGCAAGAAGCATAAAAAGAGAAATTACAATTTCAATACCCTTGATATGGTCAAAGTGTGATAGCCAATATTCGATAGGTTTAATCCAGTGAACTTCTTTTTGGTGGTCAAAAAAGTAATTCAAGAATAACATAATTAAGAACATTCCACCAAATGTTACAATTGGTGCGTGTGTTTGATGTAAGTAATAAGCATATTTATCAGCATTTGTAAGTGCAATATTTGCGACTTCAAGCATTCTTAATTTTGCGAAAATAGATACAACTAAAATTGGGAATAAAAATCTCATCCCAAATACCGCGATTATGATTCCCCAAGTTAAAAAACGATGACGCCATTTATGGCTCATCTTTTCAAGTTTCATAGCATTAACAACAGCGTTGTCAAAAGATAAGCTTATTTCTAGGATTCCTAATACAATTGCAATGAATACGCAAGTAAGACCTGTTCCGGAATGAACATGTTCTCCCCAAAGATAGGCCCCAATAAGACCTGCTATTGTTACAATATATGAACCTAAAAAATATTCTAACATTTTATAATTCTCTCCTTTAATTTTATCATTTGTATTATTTTTATTATA
>FR899618.1:11215-19412 GCA_000437435.1 Clostridium sp. CAG:768
TGTTCTTGTTATAATCAAATTATGAAAGATATGTTAGATAAAATTCTTCAGATAGAGAAGAAATATAATGAATTAGGTGTTACACTCTCAGATCCTGCTGTAATTCAGGATTATAATAAGTTTAGAGATCTTTCTAAACAAAGAAAATCAATGGAAGAAACTGTGAACTTATACTATGAGTGGAAAAAAGCAGTAGATGCAATTGAAGATGCAAAAGAATTGTTGAAAGCTGAACATGATGAAGAAATGAAGTCATTTCTTAAAGCTGAAATTGAAGCAAATGAAGCTAAATTGCCAGAATATGAAGAAAGAATGAAAGTTCTTTTACTTCCTCGTGATCCTATGGATGATAAAGATATTATGCTTGAAATCCGAGGCGGTGCAGGCGGTGATGAAGCAAACATTTTTGCCGGAGATCTTGCTAGAATGTATATGAGATATGCTGATAAACAAGGCTGGCAGACTCAAGTTTTAAGTAAAACTGAATGCGAAGCTGGTGGTGTATCTGAAATCATTATTTCAATGAAAGGTGATAGTATTTATTCTAAATTGAAATATGAATCAGGTGTGCATAGAGTACAAAGAGTTCCTGCTACTGAATCTCAAGGCAGAGTTCATACTTCAACAGCTACAGTTGCTGTAATGCCAGAAGTTGATGATGTTGAAGTTGAATTGAATATGAATGATGTAGAAATTACAACAGCTCGTTCAGGTGGTGCTGGCGGTCAAAACGTTAACAAAGTTGAAACTGCTGCAAGAGTTTTCCACAAGCCTACAGGGATTATGATTTTCTGTACAGAAGAACGTTCTCAATTACAAAACAAAGAACGTGCATTACAAATTCTTAAAGCTAAATTGTATGATATGGAAGTACAGAAACAGATGAAAGAAATAACTGATTTGCGTCGTTCTCAAGTCGGGACAGGCGATCGAAGTGAAAGAATCAGGACATACAATTTTCCTCAAGGACGTTTGACAGATCACCGTATTAATCATAACTTAAATGTTAATACCGTAATTGATGGTGATTTAGACGAATTAATTAATTTATTGATAGAACACGATCAAAAATTAAAATTAGAAAAATTAGCTGAGGTGAATTAGTGGTAGAACGAAAATGTGCAGGTTGCGGTAAGCTAAAAAATAGAGAAGAATTAATAAAGATTACTAAGGAAAACCAGCACGGTGACGTTATTATAAACCACAGTAACAAAATATTTGGCAGATCTGTATATCTCTGCTATAATAATTCGTGTATAGAAGCTGCTTTTAAAAAAAATAGAATTTCAAAAGCCTTAAAAACTTCTGTACCGGAAGATTTGAAAGGAAGATTAATAAATGAGTTTTGATACAATAAGAATAAATGAATTAGCAAAAGAACTGGGAATGACAAGTAAAGAAGTTATAGAAAAATTCGCCCAGTTATCAATCACAGGCAAAACTCATTCAAGTACAGTTACTGTCGACCAAGTTAAACGACTGAAAGAATTTATTGCAAATGGTGGTGTTAAAGAACATAAAAAACCAAAAGCTTTCGTTGTAAAAAAAGCAAAAGTTGCAGAACCTCCAGTAGAGGAAGAAAAGAAAGTTTCTGAAAAGAAAGTGGTTGAAGTTGTAAAACCTGCAGCTCCAAAAGTAGAAGTTGTTAAACCAAAACCTCAAAGTCGCTTGGAAATTGTAAGACGAGCTCCACAAAAACCAGCTGTTGAAAAAGTGGAAAAATCTTCTGAATCAAGAAAATTTCCACCAAAATCAGAAAGAGCTCCTAGAGGAGAAAGACCTTTCCCACCTAAAAAAGATGGTGCTCCAAATAAAAAACCTTTTGAAAAACCTTCTGGAGAAAGAAAACCAATTCAAAGAACTATAATCTCTCAAGATATTTATGAAAATAAAGGTTCTGGCAGAAAACGTAATGATTCTAAGAAAAAAGGCAAAGATTTTAATTCTAAAAAAGAAGAACAGGAAAGAATTTCTTTAGAAAAAGCTGCAGCACAAAAACATAAAAAACGTTCTCATAAAGAGGAAGAAACAGCTCAAGTTACTCAAATAGTTGTAAATAGAGCAATGACAATTAGTGAATTGTCTGAAAAAATTCAAAAAACACCTGCTGAGATTGTTAAATTCTTAATGATGAATGGCATTATGGCTACTGTTAACCAGCTTATTGACGTTGATGTTATTAAGAAAATTTGTGCGGAATATGAATTAGAAGTTCTTGATGAAGACTTAGAAGCTTACATGGAAGAAGAGCTTGAAAAAGAAGAAAAAGTTAAAAAATTAACAGAAGTTGATAAAAAGTTACTTAAGAAACGTGCTCCTGTTGTAAGTATTATGGGACACGTTGACCATGGTAAAACAACTTTGTTAGATAGTATTAGAGCTTCAAAACATAAAATCGTTGCAACTGAAGTTGGTGGTATTACACAATCTATTGGTGCTTATACAGTATATTTAGACAATAACAAAGAGAAAAAGATTGTGTTTGTAGATACTCCTGGTCACGAAGCATTTACTGAAATGAGAGCTCGTGGTGCTAAAGCAACTGATATCGCAATTTTGGTAGTGGCAGCAGATGATGGTATAATGCCTCAAACTATTGAAGCTATTAACCACGCAAAAGCTGCGGAAGTTCCAATTATTGTTGCTGTTAATAAAATTGATAAACCTAGTGCTAATCCTGATAAGATTTTGCAACAATTAACAGAGCACGGCCTTGTTCCTGAAGAATGGGGTGGTGATACAATTACTGTAAAAGTTTCAGCATTACAAGGTACAGGTATTGATGAATTATTAGAATATATCTTGTTAGTAGCTGATATTCAAGATCTAAAAGCTAACCCTAAAGCAGAAGCTTCAGGTGTCGTAATTGAAGCAAATCTTGATAAAGGTAAAGGTCCTGTTGCTACATTACTTGTTCAAAACGGCACATTGCGTGTGGGAAATTGTATTGTTGTAGGTACAGCTTGCGGACGTGTAAGAGCATTGTTATCTGATTCAGGTGAAAGAATTCAAAAAGCAGAACCTTCAACACCTGTTGAAATTCTAGGTTTGACAGAAGTTCCTCAAGCAGGTGACTATTTTGAAGTTGTAAAAAATGAAAAAGAAATGAAAGCAATTGTTCAAGAACGTAAAGAAAAAGAACGTAATAAACGTCTTGATGCAATGTTACCAGCTCATGTTCGCCGTGAAGCAGTCGCAGGTGAAGACGATATTCCTCAATTGAACTTGATTATTAAAGCTAATACAAATGGTTCTGCTGAGGCTGTATCTCAAGCAATTGCTCAGTTAGAATCAAATGAAATTAAAACTAAGATTATTCACGTTGGTGTAGGTGATATTTCAGAAGCCGATGTAATGCTTGCATCTGCATCTAATGCTTTAATTTTAGGATTTACTGTAAAAGAAGATTCTAATGCTTTAGCTGCGGCAGAAAAAGAAGGCGTTACTATCAAGAAATATGATATTATCTATCAAATTTTAGAAGATATTGAAAAGACAATGTTATCTCTATTGCAGCCTGAAATTAAAGAGGTTGAGCTTGGTAAAGCTGAGGTAAGACAAATCTTTACTATCGGTAAAACTACAAGAATTGCAGGTTGTTATGTTACTGAAGGTAAGATTGTAAGAAGTAAAGATGCTGTTCTATATCGTGACGGTAAAGAAATTTTCCGTGGTGCAATTGATCAATTGAAACGTTTCAAAGACGATGTAAAAGAAGTTGCTCAAGGATTTGAATGTGGTATTTCTTTTGCAAAATGGAACGATATTGAAGTTGGCGATATAATCGAAGTATCAACTAAAGAAGAAATTGAAAGATCAAGTTTGTAAGATATATAAATGATTATAAGAAAAGACTATCCTTGTATTACCAAGGATAGTCTTTTCTTATTTCCCAACCGTCTCGTTTTATCAACTGAAAACAAGATGCAGCTCCATCAGTTCCTTTGCAGTATTCTTGAGGTGCATTATTTTTCCCTGGTCCGTTAAGAAGTTGGTCTCTTGGTATATTGTTTGCGATTCTATCCATAGCTGTTACTTCTGTTTTAGGTTTAGTTATTTTGCATGTAGAACTAGTAGTTAGCCAGATATTATAACGAAACTCATATCTTCGATGTTCAGTTTTATAAGCATTGAAAGAAAGAGCTTTTTCATTTGCAAATGGATAAAAAATTACAGTTAATAATCCATATGATCTCATGTTGCTAAGTCTAATTAGGCTTCCATCGGGTAGATAGCAGCTATTATTTCCATATGCAGTGACTTTATCTTTTGTTTTAACACAATTCATTTTACTTTTGATTTTTGTATTATAAAATTCTGTAGCTTTTTCATCATTGTCAAAAAGCCAATATTCAGATGGACCATTTTCTTCTTCAGCTAGTGATATAGCATTCTGTATTGTGTTATACATTTTTTGTAATCTTACAGGAACTTCTTTTTTTTGATAGTTGCCTATAAGTGTTGGTATTGTTAATGCTGCAACGATTCCGATGATTCCTAAAGTAATTAATACTTCTGCAAGAGTAAATCCTTTTCTCAATATGTGGTGATGTGTCATATCACTATAATAACAGCTTTTTCTATTAAAGTAAAGCGTTTTTCTGAAAATCCCTACTATACAAAGGCCTCGCGGGGGGGGGGCACTCTGAAAGCTTCTTGATTAAACATTTTTCATCCTCCTAAAATAAATTCCGTTTTTATTATTTATTATTTTTAATGTTTTGTCAAGGTAGTTGTATTTTAATATAGTAGTTTTGTTGATTATTTATTTTATATATTTCATGTTATACTTATTTTACCAAGGAGATAATTATGACTTTAAGAAATGAACGAGTAAGAAAAGAATTAATGAGAGATATTTCTGATATTTTACGCAAAGAAATCAGAGGTCTTGCAGGTGTTGTATCTGTTTTAGACGTTGAAGTATCTCATGATAATTCTTTTGCAAAAGTTATATACAGTGTATTAGGATCTGAAGAACAGGTTGAAAAAACTAAGGATATTATAGAAAAAAGTACCCCAAAAATTCGTTATGAAGTTGGGAAACGTATCCGTTTAAGACTTACTCCTGAATTAAAATTTGTATATACTGACTCTTTAGAAAAAGGTTCTAAAGTAAGTGAAATTATTGATAAAATTTCTCGCGGAGAACTTTAATGCCTGATATGCAAACTTTGGCAAAAAAGTTATTTGGGTTTGTAAATATATACAAACCTGTTGGAATGACATCTCATGATGTAGTTGCTAAAGTAAGAAAAATTACAGGGATAAAACAAGTCGGTCATACTGGAACTCTAGATCCTTTTGCAGAAGGGGTGTTACCTGTGTGTATCGGGAAAGCTACTCGTTTAATTGAATTTTTAGCTGATGACAAAGAATATTTAGCTACTGTTCAATTTGGTGCATCTACTGATACATATGATAAAGACGGTAGTGTTATTTTTTCTTCAGATAAAAAAGTTTCTGAAGATGATTTAAAAGAGGCTTTAAAAATTTTTGAGGGTGAAATTTCTCAAATGCCCCCTATTTATTCTGCAATTAAGGTTAATGGTAAAAAGTTATATGAATATGCAAGAAGCGGTAAAGAGGTTGAAATTCAACCGCGTCGTGTTGTGATTGAAAATATTGAATTAAAATCTTTTGATAAAGAACTGCAGCAAGCTCAAATTTTAATAAAATGTTCAAAAGGTACTTATATTCGATCCATTGCAAATGATTTAGGTGAAAACTTAGGCTGTGGAGCTCATTTGATTAGATTAATCAGAACTCAGGCTGGTAAATTTAGAGTTGAAAATAGTGTTAAACTTGAAGATGTTCAAATTCCAAAAGATTTAATTAATCCAATTGATATGATGGATTATGAAAAGATTCAAGTGAGTGGTGAAGATCTTCAATATATCCGCAATGGACGAGCTTTAAAAAATAAAAATATAGAGCATGGCAGTATAATTCTTTTGGTTTATAATGATAATGAAATCTGCGCTGTTGGAGTTGCAGATGAGAATGTAATAAAATTGAAGAAAGTGTTTTTATAATGAAAAAGATTATTTTTACTTTAGCTTTGTTATTGGCTGCAAGTCAAGTGTCTATGGCTGTAGAATGTGAAAGTTCTTGTTGTACTGCCCCGTATGATTTAACTTCAGGTTTTTCAAGATTTGTAAGTACTGTGACAGGGCAGAATTTTATAGCTGAAAAAGTTGGTGAAAGTCTTGTAAAAAAAGCGATTAAGAAAAATATAGTAAGCGGTAAAATTAGTGCAAATTTAGATTCTTACAGTACAAGAGATTTGAAAGCCGGTAGATTTAAGTCTTTGGAAATTACAGGCAAAGATGTTGATATAGAGGGAATTTATATTTCTTATTTTAATGCTAAAACTTTATGTAATTTCAACTATATTGCACCAAGTGGTGACAATAATTATATAGTGAAAGAAAATATTCCTATAGCTTTCAATACAGAAATTACTGAAGAAGATTTGAATAAGACTATGAATTCTTCTGATTATAAAAGGTTAATTGATGACATTAACAGCATTGGCGGAAGTTTCAATATTTTTCAAATAATTTCTACATCTGTAAAATTAAAAAATGGTAAAATGTATTACATTGTTAGATATGCAATGCCTTTTGTTCGAAAGTCAAAAGAAGTAGTTATTAGCTCTGATATTAATGTTGAAAATGGAAAAATTGTTCTTGCTAATACAAATTTTGTAAGAAATAATTCATTAATGGATATTGATAAATTCTCAAGTATCTTAAATTATATCAATCCACTTGATTTTTCTGCAAAAATATTAGAAAATAAAGATGCAAATTTTAGCATTAAAAATGTTAAAATAACAGATCAAAAAATAAATATTGACGGAATAATAACAGTTCTTAAAGATAAGGAATAATATTATGCGTAAAAATGAAAGAGTTTTTTTAGGTGTAACTGCAGTAATAATGGTAGCTGTATGTTGTATTTTAGGATTGAGAATGTTATATCATAGTGATGAAAATGTTTCAGGTCCTTTGACGCCTATTCCTGAAACTAAAATCCCTGATGAAAAAACTGAAGCTCCAAAAGTTGCAAAACCTGTTGAAAAAGTATATGTAAATGTATTTTTCATAGGTCAAAATTCAAATAAAGAAGAAGTCTATAGAGCTGTTAATCGTGAATATGATAAAGATATCGATGGATCAAAATTAAAATTCGCTATAAATGCTTTAGTTTCAGGTCCTACTGCTTATGAAAAATCTAAGGGTGTATATTCAGAAGTTCCTGCTGGAACTAGGATTATCGCAATTAATGAAGCCCCTGATAAGGTTATAATTAATCTCAATTCCGCATTTGAAAATGGTGGGGGAACTGATAGTTTGTATAAAAGATTAAATCAATTAATAAAAACAGCAAAAAGAAATACAAACAAACCGGTTTATCTTTATATTGAAGGTAATAAAGCAGAAGTTATAGGCGGTGAGGGAATAATGATTACTCAACCGTTGAATGAAAATTCTTTGGATGGTTAAAAAATAATGGCAGAAAAAGATTTAGATTATTACCTTAATTTAGATTGGACATTAATAGAAGGAATTGATAAAGATTTTGATGGAAATCCTTATCATTATATTGAAATAAAAGAGATCCCAAGTTTTTTGTTTTGTGCCAAAACCGCAGAAAAAGCTAGAGAAAGGTATAAACAGCAGTTAAAATGGACTTTGCAGGTTATGTTAGAAAGAGGAGAACATATTATAGAGCCTGGTGAAGATGATGATGAAATTGATTGGGAAAGTATTTGCCCTTAGTTAGTTTTTATAGACTTCTGCATATTTAGGGTTAACTGCCAACCATTTGAATGTTTGTTCATCAGTTTCAGGGATATCAATTACGAATGTTCCACCGTAACGTCCGCGAGAAAATGCTAGATAACCTTCTTTTGCTAAGTTATGGAAAGCTTTTCTTATTGTATTTGGACTTAGGTCAAGTTGTTGTGATAATTCAATGATTGAAGGTAATTTTTGCCCGATTTCATAATTTTCTGCAATCATTTTCTTTATATGATTTTGAGTTTTTTCATAGTAATAAAATGCAGTTTCTGCAGCTGGCGCAAATATTGATGTTTCTTTTTTCATCGGAACATTTTTATCATTTGGCATTTTTATTACAGTTGTTCCGTAACGACCTCTTCTAGCTAGGAGTATTCCATTACTAATTA
>FR899618.1:19482-32122 GCA_000437435.1 Clostridium sp. CAG:768
AATTCTTTTGAAAGTTCTGAATGAGCAGGGATTTTATCTCCGACCTTTAAATTTTTTATAATGTAATTTTTTAAATCATCTTCTACTTTTTTAACAAGTGTATTATTTTCATCAAATGAATTTTGAACTGTAAAATCTAAAGATTTGATTATCCAACCTGTTTCATTTGATTTTTTGAATTTGTGTTCAAGAACATTTATAGTACCGAGATATTCTAGAGCAAGTCTAGTGGTATTTGATGAACAACCAATCTGTGAAGATATTTGTCTAGATGATGGTAAAAATTGTCCTATTGAATATTTTTTTTCTAAAATATAATTTTTTATAGCATTAATTGCAAGTTCTCTTTTAGATGTGAGTTTTCTAATGCAGCTATCTGTATTATTTCTGTCTCGAATTATTGTTCCGATACATTGTTTAGATTCTACATATCCCATATCTTCAATGTATCTTAGTGAATTTTGTATAGTTCCAATACTTACACCTAACATATATGCAAGTTCTGGTTTTGATGGTAATAGTGTGTTTGGTTTTATTGATTTGTCACTGTCAATCCAATGCATAAGCCATTTTGCAATTGCAATAGCTTTTGATTCTTCTATATTCTTCAAGTCGGGTAATGCAAAATTTATTTCACTAATTTTAATTTGTTTTAATTTTGATTTTTGTGGAAGAATATATTTGATGTTTTCCATACACACATACCTCATTGCTAATAGTACACTATTTGTAAAAAAACATCAAATATTTTTTTGCTGTTTTATTAAGAGAAATTTACATATATTTATAATCCCAATTCGATATGATATTATAAAAATAGGAGGTGTAAGATGAAAAGAACTTTAAGAGAGCTGAACTTCGGGGGGGGGCAATTTAAAGCTTGCTACACAAACCTTTTGGACTTGTCAAGAAAATACAAAATGCTATAATAGTGATATTGCACGTCACTATAAAAATAAAAAAGGTTTTACACTTGCAGAGGTTTTAATAACTTTAGGAATAATTGGTGTTGTCGCAGCAATGACTTTACCTACTTTGATTGCAAAACATCAGGAAAAAGAATGGGTAACTGCTTTTTTAAGGGTGTATTCGTTATTGAATACTGCTTATCGTATGGCTCAAGAAGAAAATGGGACATTTGAGGATTGGGCTGGAGTTACTATTTCTCCAACTGATGGCAAACCTAATAGAAATACAGCTTCAAATGGTGTTTTTATTTATAATACGATGGTTAAGCCTTATTTGAATGTAAATCAAGCTTTTGTAGATGGTAATAATACATCTGGCGATAATAAATGTATGGCAGCTAATGTTTATACTTTAACTAAAGAGACCTTTGATGCAAATAATTTATGTCGTAAGATCCCAGCTGTCAGTTTGCCATCTGGAGAGTGTATTTTGTTTGGAACTCAATATGCGGATTTTATAGTCGATGTAAACGGTACAAAGTTGCCAAATATTTTAGGTAAGGATTTGTTTGTCTTTTCTTTTGATGCTGTTCGACACGATGTAATAAGACCAGGATATATTCAGCGAGGTTGGACTGATCAAGCTAAATATTGTGACCCAACTTCGTCTAATGGTTGGATTGCAGGTATATCTTGTGGAAATTGGGTGTTAAGGTATCACAATATGGATTATTTGCATCAATCTCCTGATGAGATTAAGAAAAAATGGTCTTCTGGTGTTGATTGGTAATAAATAAAAAAGACCGTCCTAAAACGGTCTTTTTTTATTTACTCAAGTAGCGATTCTAACAATTCTGCGTTTCTTGCGGAAGTTGTTGATTCTCGAACTTTTTGTTTGTAAATGTAAGTTCGTAAAGCTTCTCTAATCAATTCACTGCGTGAACGATTTTCTCCATCTGCCACTTGATCGATTTTTTGCAAAAATTCTTCAGGCATTGAAATTAATACTCGAGCCATATATTCTCCTTTTTCTTCATGTGGATATTTTTCTCTATATTTTTATAAAAACAATTTTGTATAAAAAAGTGCTAATTTTTATGTATAAAATATATATCTTTTTTTAGGAGTATTGATATTATTGAGTTTTAGGGATATATTAAACTTAACAAAACTTAGTATTTATCTGTTTGATATTTAATAAATTGACTTTACATTATTGTGACTTTGCGCTAGTATAAGGAAAAAGAGGTATCCTAGGGACATGAAATATAAACGTATATTATTAAAAATAAGTGGAGAGGCATTACTTGGAGATCAACAATTCGGTATTGATCAAAAGCCTGTCAAGAAAATTGCAGAAGAAATTCAAAAAGCTAGAGAATTAGGTGCAGAAATTGCAGTTGTAGTCGGCGGCGGCAATATTTTCAGAGGTATGAAAAATAGTGCCAAATTAGGAATGGATCAAGCATCTGGAGATTATGTAGGAATGCTTGCTACTGTAATGAACGCTATTGCATTGCAAAGTGCATTAAATCAAATGAAAATTCCTTGTAGAGTTCAAAGTGCGATTGCTATGAACCAAATCGCAGAACCTTATATAAGACATAGAGCAATCAGACATTTAGAAAAAGGTAGAGTTGTTATTTTTGCAGCGGGTACTGGAAATCCTTTCTTTACAACAGATACAGCTGCAGCTTTAAGAGCATCAGAGATTAATGCAGAAGCAATGTTGATGGCTAAAAATGGCGTTGATGGCGTATATACTGATGATCCTAAAACAAATCCAAATGCAAAAAAATTAGAAAAAATTACATATGACGACATTATTATTAATGGGTTAAAAGTAATGGATACATCTGCTTGTGCTTTATGTAAGCAAAATAATATTCCTATTTTAGTATTTGATTTTGATGCTGAAAATGGAATTGTAGATATATTAAATAATAAAGAAATAGGAACATATATTAGTTAAATAGTTATAAAGAAAGGGTAGAAAAATGTCTTTAGATGAGCTGTTTTTGTTCGGCGAAGAAAAAATGGAAAAAGCAATTACTCAATTGCACAGAGAATTTGGCTCTATTCGTTCAGGAAGAGCTAATCCGATGATTTTGGATAAAGTTCTTGTAGAATATTATGGAGCTCCTACTCCATTAAGACAAATGTCACAAGTTACAGTACAAGACGGTACAACTCTTGTAATTACTCCTTATGACAAATCAACTTTAAAAGAAATTGAAAAAGCTATTATCAAGGCTGAAATTGGTATTACTCCTAATAGTGATGGTATTTGTATCAGATTACCTTTCCCTCCTTTAACAGAAGAAAGAAGAAAAGAAATTGTTAAAGATGTGAAAAAAATCGGTGAAGATGCAAAAGTTGCAGTAAGAAATATTCGTCGTGATATGACTGATGACTTGAAAAAACTTGAAAAAAGTGAAAATCTTCCTGAAGATACAGTAAAAGATAATCAAGATAAAATTCAAAAATTAACAGATAAATACACTGGTATTATTGATAAAGCAGTTGCAGAAAAAGAAAAAGAGGTTATGACAGTATAATGGAACAAACAAAAGGCTTGAATAAAAACGCTACAAGAATGCTGACAGGCTTTATAATGGGCACTATCACTATGGGTTGTATTATGCTCGGTGGTATTCCGTTATTACTGTTTTTAGCTATAGTAATATTTTTTGCATCAAAAGAGTATGTGAAAATTCTTGAGCACAAAGGTTTTTATCCAAGCCTTAAAATTATGCTGCTTGCAGAAGCTTTGCTTGCAATAATTACATTTTTCGATCGTTCTGAATATGTTGCATTAGCTCTTACTTTGTGTACATTTGCGGCATTTATGTGGGTATTATTTAGAGGAAGACAACCTTACATTGCAAATGTTTCAACAACAATTTTAGGTTTTGTGTATTGTGGTTATTTCCCTTTGCATTTACAACTTTTAAGAGATATTCATTCTGCAACATACAATGACGGTTTAGGTTTTGTTGTGATGATGTTTACTTCAATCCTTTTAACTGATATTGGTTGTTATTACGCAGGAACAAAATTTGGAAAACATAAATTAGCTCCTGTTATTAGTCCGAATAAAACTATTGAAGGCTCAATAGGCGGTGCAATATCTGCTGTAATCGGGGCATTAATAGTTGGTGCTTTTATCAGTTTATGTTTTGTTGAAGTTAAATGGTATATCTCATTCTTTGTAGGTTTAATTTGTACAATATTTGCTCAAATTGGAGATTTGTGTGAATCTCTTATAAAACGTGATGCAGGGGTAAAAGATTCAGGAAATTCTTTACCTGGGCATGGCGGATTTTTAGATAGAGCTGACAGTTTTGTATTTACAATACCTGTAATGTATTATTTCTGTAAATACTTTGTATTTTCAAACGATATTATAAATTATATTAAAGGTTTGTTTTAATGGATAAATTAGAAGAAATTTACGGAATAAAAATAGATAATCCCGTTTTTTTCAAAAGAGCTTTAACTCATCCGTCGTATACAAAAGAAAAAGAAATATCTTATATAGAAAATTATGAAAGATTGGAATTTTTGGGGGATGCAGTTTTAAAGCTTATTACTTCTCAAATTCTGTATGAGCGATATCCTGATTATACAGAAGGTAATTTATCCAAAATTCGTTCAATTGTTGTATCGGATAGTACATTATCAAAAGTTGCTCATGATATCGGCTTATGTGAATTAATTATTATGGCAAAACATGAGGCAAAACAAGGACTTGCTAATTTGGAGTCTGTTTGTGCCTGTGCTTTTGAAGCTGTTTTAGGAGCTTATTATCTTGATAATAAATTAAAAAAATTAATTCCTTTTTTGAAAAAAGTTTTGATGCCTTATATAGAAGAAGTTGATGCGAATTTTGAGAAGTACAATTCAAAAGCAATTTTACAAGAGTATACACAATCAATTGATAAGCAGACTCCTTTGTATAATATAGTTAGCCAAAAAGGTCCTGACCATAATAAAACCTTTGAAGTTGAGGTATCTTATCAAGGTAAGGTTATTGCAAAAGGTATAGGTAAAACAAAAAAAGAGGCTGAACAGCATGCAGCTTATGAGGCTTGTAAAATATTAGGAGCAATATAATGTCAAAAATATTTGTATCACCATCAATTTTATCTGCGGATTTTGCGAATTTAGAACGTGATATTAAACTTGTTGAAAATGCAGGTGCTGATTGGGTTCATGTAGATGTTATGGATGGACACTTTGTTCCGAATATTACAATTGGTGTCCCTGTTGTTGCATCTATAAGAAAAATTACATCATTAAAATTAGATGTGCATTTAATGATTGAAAATCCTGAAAAATATATTGAAGCATTTGCAAAAGCAGGAGCAGATATTTTAACATTTCATTATGAAGCTGTCAAAGATATAAGTGGAATAATTAAATTGATAAAGTCTTTTGGTGTAAAAGCTGGTATGTCTATTAAACCAAAAACATCTCCTGATGTTACAATGCCTTATTTAAAAGATTTGGATTTACTTCTTATAATGACAGTTGAACCAGGTTTTGGTGGGCAAAAGTTTATGAATGATTGTGCAGATAAAATTCCTGTAATTAAAAAGAATGCACCTGAAAATTTAATTGTTCAGGTAGATGGTGGTATAAACGCTGAAACAGCAAGAATTTGCACATCATATGGTGCAAATTCTTTAGTTGCCGGAAATTATATTTATAAATCTAGTGATATAAAATTAGCTATTCAATCTTTACTCTAGACCACGTCTAGCTTTTCGTTTTCTTATTTCTTCAGGATCTGTAGTAAGAGTTGGGTCAGCAAGGGTAAGTTGTTGATTTTCTTCTTGAATATTTTGTTCTTTAGTTACACGAGGCCCTGTTTCTGCAGCAAATCCTGGGGTTGGATTCATAAATATGTTTTGATCCTGAGTTGTTTCTTCTCCTAATTCTTCAGGTCTGTCAACATCTTTTACAGCTCCTGGTTCTTCTGTTTGAGTTGGTGCTTGTGCATTTTCTGCTTCAGGATTTAATTGCGCTTGAGCTTCTTCATCAAGTCCAAGTTTTGATAATGCGTCGATTCCAACATCTCCGTCTACTTGTTCATATGTTACATCATCAGGAATTTTAGAAAAAGCCGCCATTTGTTGTGCCCAACTAACAATCTCTGCAGGAATTTCTTCCCCCTTGCTTTCTTCTTTTATAATTTCTTGTGCTGTTAATTTTTTCCATTTAGATATATCTATTCCTGTAGTAGAACCTGTTACATTCATTGAATCAGCCATTAATTTTCTCCTTTCTAAGTCAGTTAGATTAACGGTATGAACCCAAGAAAACTTTAGTATATATTAAGTTATGTAACAAAAGTTATATAAATTGAATATAAAAAGTCAATATTTTTTTAGGAAAATTTTTTATATAAGTACGAGAGCAAAATAAAGAAAAAGAGAGGTTTTAAAGGCTATGGCAACTATGCTGTTATTTTCTAATACTGTAACTGATACATATAAAGAAACTTCTGAAGCAGTTAATTCAATAGATTTGAATAAAAGACATGTAATTAAAAAAACACTTGTAGATATGATGAAGCAATCATTTTTCCATGGTGCAAGTCGTTTTGGAACAAATTTTATAGCTTAAGTTGGAAAATCAATAGGAAGAATAGGAAATTAAATTTTAGGATAGGATGGAATAGAAAAAAGACCGTTTTTATAACGGTCTTTTTAATTAAAAATGTTCTTTAATAGTTTGTTGTGTTTCTTCTTTGTTCTGAGCATCTGCTTCAAAGAATTTTTTTATAGTTTTTTCATTTCTCACAGCATTTTCAGCATTGTTGCTTACTTGGTTGAAATCTACATTAAAATATACCCAAACTCCGCCAACAATAAGAATTAAAAGAATAATCCATTTTAACATTTTATATTACCTCTTACTTATTCATCATAATAATTATAAATGTTATTGTAATTTTGTAATCCAATTGTTGTAGTATTTTAAAAATAAAAAGGAAAAGCACTTTATAAAAAAGTGCTTTTTTATAAGTGCGGTATTTGGTATGTTTTATGTTATTACGATAAACCTAATGCAATTTTATTATTTGTAGATATCATATTCATTGCAGAATACATGCGGGATTGAGAATTTTGTAATGAGTCGTATCTGTCATCCAGATTTGTTAGTTGACTTAAGTATGATGATAGTTGCGATAGTATCGCTGGATTATTTTCAGCTTCTTCCAACATTTCTTCTAATTCTGCTCCAATGTCGTCTAGAATTTCTGTAACATCTGCATCACTAGATACAGATACCCCAACAGAATTAGCAAGCGCTTTGGCTTCTGAAAGGATTTCGCTTGCAGAAGAGTTTCCTTGTTGTTGATTGTTTTGATTTTGTGAATTGTTTTCAGCTTCAGCTTGTGCAATTTTTGCTTTTGCTTCAGATTCAGTCATACCATCTGTTGCAGTAATTCCAAGAGCTTCTAGTTTTGCTTTAGTTTCGCTGCTTAATGTTGATTTTTTTGTAGCAACTTCACTAGCTGCTGTACTACCTGCATTGACTGACGAAATTGATGTTGTCATACCTCCATCCTTTATTTCTTACTCTACTCTCTTCGAAAAATAAAATACATTTCGTCTTATCGGAAAGTTAATTGATAAACTTTAGACTTTTAATGGAAATATGAAGAAAAATTTACATGTAGAATTTTCTACTATTAGTTGTCAATTTTTCTGTCAAATGTTATTATAATAAGATTAAAGAGGTGAATTATATGAATAAAGGTGAGCATTTTAATATTCCTTATGTTGATAATGTTTTTTATAAGCTCGATCAGACAGCAAGGGTAGCAGAATTAATGGCAAGAAATTGCTATAAAATTTATCAAGATACAGATAAACCAATATTGGATTTAGATGAGTTTAAAATAATATCTCATATAATGGATGATCCAGATCTTTCACAAAGTGATATTGCAAAACTAGTTTATAAAGGTAAGGCTCATGTTGGTAAAATTTTGAATGAATTGGAGAAAAAACATTATATAAAGAGAGATCTTACTACTAGAAATAATATTATAATCAAGCATACAATTATAACAGAACAAGGTAAAGAGATATACTTTTATACTGATGAAAGATTTAAAGAGATAAATCAAAATATAAAAAAGATGTTTTCTGAAGAAGAATTAAACACATTAAAAGCTCTTTTAGACAAGTTAAAAATAGCTATGTTAAATAACAATAAAATTTCTTTTTAAAAAAATGTTGACTTTTTAATAAATAGTATTAAATTCAATAGGTAGAAAAATATACACTATTTTAAGTAAAATGGAGCTGCCTATGGATAAAAATTTTTGTTTTACAAGAAGTCTTACTTTTCAGATTGAGGCTACATCTAGAATTTTTTACAACTATGCAAAAGAACAGTTTTCAGAATTTGTAAAAAATAAGATTACGCTGGAGGAATATGTTATTTTGGATACTTTGGTACATTATCCTCACTTAAATAAGAATTCAATAGCTAAAACTTTATTGAGAGATATTTCATATATTGATAGAATGATTGAAAAATTGATAAAGAAACGTTATTTAAAAGAGATAAAAAATAATGGAACTGATATTCAGGTAAAATATTTTGAGTTAACAAAAGCTGGAGAAAAAATCTATCAGGATTGTACTCCTCAGAATGACAAAATGTTAGCAATATTGCTTAAATTTGTGTCAGAAAATGAATTATTGAATTTTACAAAGACGTTGTTAAAAATAAGAAATGTAATAATATCTCTTGAGTCATTTTAAAAATATCAAGTCATATTAAGTTATCTTAAACAAATTTTTAATATAGGCCAAATATACAAAATTTAGTTTATAATAATTGAATAAAATTATTTATAATATTTTGTATAAGTGGGTTAATTAAAAATGAATAAAAAATCTCTAATAAATATATTGTTATTTAGTTGTTTTATTTTCAACATTCAAAATGTAGTTTTTGCAAAAGGTCAATTTGTGGTTGTAGCTAAAACAACATTGCCTCATGGGCAAAACTATGAATTGACAAAATTGCAGGATGGCAGAATTTTAATATCAGAGTTTACTCAGCTAAATAGTTCTTTAGATAATCCAATTCCTGAAGAAAAACGATTTTTAAAACGGTTTGAAATATATAATCCTAAAACCAAAAAGTTTGAAAAGATTTCTCAACCTAAAATTTGGCACTATTATTATACAAAGCCTATTGTATTAGATGATGGAAAAGTGTTATTAGTTGGTTCATTCTGTCAAATGGGTCCATTAGAAAAGGATGTCACTCCTTTTCAATTGAAAATGTGTACACAATCGCAGTATGCAGAAGTGTATAATCCAATAAATGATACCTATAAAATTGTTGGGAAATTACAAATCCCGCGTAGTTATTTTGGTATTACAAAATTAAATAATGGAAAAGTTTTAATAACAAATGGAGTATCTGATTATATTTATAAGTATGATAAAAATGGAAAAGCTGATTATTATGAAACCAACGCAAACAAGCCAACAACAAGATTTTCAGAATTATATGATCCTATAGCAGAAACATTTACGCTGAATTCACAAACCGCTGTTGATATAAGACGAAAACATGTAAAAGTTGGAGATGCAAGGTATGAATATGATTATTACATAAATAATATAAAGAGTAAACCAAAGCCGGTATATCCAAAAGGAGATCTTCGAAACAAATTACCTGAACTGCAAGAAACAATTTATGACGTTCCACAAAATGATATTAGTAGGCAAACCGTAACATTGAATAATAATGAAATATTAGTTTTATGGTTGCACTTAGGAACTGCAGAAATATACAATTCTGCAACAAATACATTTCGAAGACTCCCCAATTTTCAACTCAAATTTAGAGATTCAAGAAATCCTGAAATAGTACATAAAATACCAGATGGCAGGGTTGTTATAATAGGAGGAAAGACAGGAAGAACTGATAATAATGCAGTTGAAATCTTTGACTATAAAACAGAAACTGTTAAATATATTGGTACAATTCCTATAACAGGTGATGGAATTTATCATTCATTACTATTGCCAAGCGGGAAAGTTTTAATTTATGGTGGAATATTAAGAAATAATTCTATTTGGAAAGGTTATAATCCGATACATTCTATGTTATTGTATGATCCTATAACGAATACAACAGAAATTATCGATGAAAGTCCTAAAAATTTTATATTGGGTAAATCAATAATTTTAGATGACGGAAGTATATTTTTTGTAGCTTCTGTAAATGGAAAAACTTGTGGGGTTATATATAAAAACAGTGAATTGTAAGTAATAAATTAATCTTAAATCAAGCAACTCTCGAACAAACTCAAATGCAGGCTACAAGCACTAAAAAAGCACCCGAAGGTGCTAAATTTAAAAATGGCGGAAAGAATGCGTCTTATATCGAACCATATATTCTGAAACTTCAACAACAATTAGCGGATAAATGTAGCACCAAACTTATATATATGTTAAATCAGTGGTTTATTAGAAAAGTAGCGTAAATATTATTTTTAATACAAATATTATTTCGATAACTTATATTATTTATATTTTATATCAGATTGAGTTGTTTCAATCTGGTGTAACTATAATTTAATAGGAGAAAGAAGAAAATGACACGTACAAATTCAAGTAAGGGTGTATATTTAACCCCACAAGTGCAGTACAAATTAAAAGCGATTGCCTGCACATATCATGTTACACTAAAAAGTCTTGTACCTGCGTTATTGTGGTACATTGCCACTATTAACAAAAGGTATACGAGTTCATCAGTCCTGCCCGGACCACTTAAACTAAAACACGTTGATATAAGTGATGATGTTTTTGACCGCCTGAAAATACAGGCATGCCAACATCACCTACCATTGAGTCATTATATCAATATGGCATTATTAGATACCTTTGATGAACCATATTCCGATGATACGGAAGAAAGATTCGTTCAATATTTTTATGAGGAAATCATCAGGAAGTATCAGGAGAACCTGACAAATGCTAGGCAGTGCGGATGATTAACTTAAACACGAAATGAACCGTACAACATAAGGAAAGCGTTCCTTGCCTCCCCCGACACTGGGGGGAGGGGTTGTATTAAATATATTAGTATTATAAAGGCACTGCTTATAAGTAAGTTAAAAAATCCTATTTTAGCTTATGCCTAGTGCATTATAAAAAATAGTTACATGCACTATTTTTAATTCTGACTGCATTGTTTATATAATACCCCCATATATTACTACACTATTTCTTACAAATATTACATCTTTTTCAACATTTGCATGGTATAATATTAGTATGTTCGAATCAGAAATCCTACTACAACTAAAACAGTTAAATATTAAAACAATAACAGATACATTAAAAGAGGCGGAATCAATACATCCTTTGAAGTTATTGCCATTAAAGGTAGAATTACCTTATTGCCTGTGTAAAATCAATAGCGACGCAGTTTTTGACTCGTGGTATTCTAAAGTGCCGAATATTGGCTACATTGCCGTAAACGGCATTAAATACATTATATTATTTGCAGGTACAAAGAACCAAAAATTGCGTGATTTCATTATCCTAAACAAAGGTGTACACAACCCCAACGGTGAATATGAACTGACAAGTATACTCGACCTTAAATATTCTGATAACATTAAAATCTTCCACCGCCAAAAGCCTAAAAAGAAACAGGAAGAAAAACCAAAAGAAACAACAACCCCGGCAATTGAACCGCTTTGCGGTCTGTTTGCCGATACTGTTGATAGTAAACCAAACAACTTGTTTTATATTGAATATGCTATGAAACATCCTAGTTTTTACCTTTACGCAATGGCACTCAATAATGATATGAGATTTAAAGATTTTAGAATCTTCAAGTTATATTGTACATTGCTATTCATAGCGGAAAAATCCTCTATCACCAAACACAAGCGGAATGAGTGCTACATATCCTTTAGGGATATACTTGCAGTCCTCCCGGACTACTTCCGTAACCAAAATAACAATTCTAATGCCGTTAAAAACTTTCTTGACCTTGCCTGTTCCACAGGCATGCTAAACGAATATAACATTGAGAAAGAATACTATAAACTGACATACACCGATACATTCATGGGCAATTTATCAACCCCACCATACACAAAAGTACCTTTAGAATTGGTAAATGATATAACCCCCCATAACTATAAATTCATTCTTTACTTTATAATACGCAATTTTAGCAACAATCCTAAGAATCCTTATTTCATCAACATAAAAACAAAAGAACTACTTAAACTATCGGAAATTAAAATAAGAACCTTATCAGACGCAGCAGACAGGCTAAAAACTTATTTTTCTATACTAGAGAAATATCAAGCAGTTCGCCCATTTGCTAACCCGGATAATGATAATACTGTAACAGTTGAGGACATCCGAAATAATAACCTATTGTCATTCAGATTATATAAATTCCAACAACCAAAACAAACGGATTATTTTAACCTTGATGATGAAGAACCCGGAGAAGAATCATCAAATACATCATCTGATGATGAACTTGATGAACCTACTCCACCGAACCCCAAAGCAAAGAAGTTTATACCGAGCGAGGCATTTTTAAAAGCAAACGCAGAGATAGACGCACGCTAAAAAGACAGGTGTTATAAATATACCTACCGTGCCTCCTTTACTGCTTATTCGACGCCTTTACTTCGTATGAGCAGATGAATAACCGCC
>FR899619.1:0-1373 GCA_000437435.1 Clostridium sp. CAG:768
CCCCCCCCCGAGAACTACATGTGTAGACAAATCAACACAATTATCAACAAATTTGCAAGATTTTTGTGTCTGTTCTGCCTTAAATCTTTTCATTTCTAGCTCCTTTCAACTCTATAATATAATTTGTTACATTTTTATAATAACATATTATCTAGGACATATCAATTGACAATTTTTAAACTTTACATGTTTTACAGGAGATATGAAACCAATAAATTTAAGTGAAATAAAATCATTACAAAGAGTAAAACAATATTTTCATGATTGTTATCTTGTAACAAGCATGAACGCACTAAGTAACACAGAAAATGGGTGTAAAATATTACAAAATAATATTTCTCGAGAAGGAAACAACTTTAATATTAAATTTAAAAATATCAATGGGAAATCAGAAGACTTTTTTATATCTGAAAAAGACATAAATGACCTAACTCTTTGTGATCGTTTCCTTAATCCAATAATTCTGACAGAACCAGAAAATCCAATACTTAAAGCTCTAGAAGTAGCAATGAATAAATTACTAAAAAAATATCCAGACAAAAAATCATTCGCTAACAGATTATACAAAACAAATGAAGAATTTGAATACAATAATCCATCACGATTTCTAGAAATGTTTACAGGTATTAAACCTATTAACATTAACGAAAACAGTATCAGAATGAGTTTAAAATCGAAATCAGATGAAGCAAAAGCTCTTTTAGAAAAAATAGGGAAAAATAAAAATAACAGCTTTATAGCAGGAACAGGACATCATTTTATAAAAGGATTAACAAACTGGCACTGTTATACATTAGAAAATGTTGACAATGCAAACAAAACAGCTCAAATATTTGATAATAGATATCAAGAAGAAATTACACTATCATTCAATGATTTTATAAAAAAAATCAAATACATAACAGGCTATTTTAATGAAGATTTAAAATAGAATTTACTTTTTATGATGACGAAAAGCAAAGTATTTAAACAATACATAAGTTATAATAGATGCCAAAAGTATTGAAAAGAATTGTCCTACATAAACATTTTTTGAAACATATCTTACTATAAATTCAAGAATTAATGCGTTGCACAAATAACTTACAACCCAAGTTGTACAGCACTTAAAATACTCTTTTATCCAATGCCCCTTAGTACAAAATACAAAAACTTTTTGGTTAACAAAAGAAAATACAGATGAAATAATCCACTGCAACGCTACACAAATCTGGTAATTTTCATGACCTAACAGATATACCGCAATTGCAAATATTATATAAGAAAAAGCAGCATTCCAACCACCAACTAGAAGAAAACGAATTTTATCAGATATTCCACACCATCTATTGTACAATGATAATACAGCTTCTTTTGTTGTCATATTAATATGC
>FR899619.1:1435-47838 GCA_000437435.1 Clostridium sp. CAG:768
CCAATTTATCATCTAACTTTGATAATTCTATTTTTTCACCATAACGTTTTTCTAATGCAAGAGAAATTAAATAATCCGCAAAATGTGGATTTTTAGGCAACAATGATCCATGTAAATATGTACCGAACACATTTTTAAATCGAGCACCTGCAGTCTTATCCTGCCCATTATTACCATTTCCTACAATAACTTTTCCTAAAGGCTTTGTATCTCCTTGTAAATAAGTCAAACCACTATGATTTTCAAAGCCAACTAAGGTAGAAGGAGCCAAAAAATCAGTTTCAACTGTAACATTTCCTATAAATCTCTTTTTCCCTGCCACAGTATAAGCGTCCATCAGGCTAATTCCTAATAATTTATCCCCATCAAATGGTTGATAATAATGACCAAATAATTGGTATCCTCCGCATATTCCAAGGAAAACAGCTCCATTATCTCTTTCTTGTTGAAGAAATTCTTTATTCTTATATAATTCTCCTGCAACATCTTGCTGCTGTTTATCCTGTCCCCCACCTATAAAATATAAATCGTGAGAAGAAATAGAATCTCCAGAATTAATTTCTTCATACTCAACTTGAATTCCACGCCATTCACAGCGTTTTACAAGAGTAATAATATTTCCCATATCTCCATACAAATTTAACAATTTGGGATATAAATGAGCTATTGAAATTTTTAAATTCTTCTCTTCCATGCTTACTTAATTATATCACATAATCGTGTTATAATCTCTATATGATTGATACACATTCACATATTAATTGCATAGAAGAATTTACTATAGATGAAATAATTACAAATGCTGAAAGTAATGGAGTTAAAAAAATTATCCTACCTGCAGCATACCCATCTGATATTGATGTAGTATTTGATATAGTAAACAAATACGAAAATGTGTACGGTCTTTTAGGAGTTCACCCCTCAGAAGTAAAAGATTGGAATGATAGTTTAATAGATAAAATAAAAAAATATGCAGAAAATCAAAAAATTGTAGGAATTGGAGAAATAGGTCTGGATTATTACTGGGACAAAAGTTTTAATGACTTACAAAAAGAAGTCTTTATAAAACAAATAAAACTTGCTAATGAATTAAATCTTCCAATATCAATTCATGACAGGGAAGCTCATAAAGACACATATGATATTTTAAAAGAATACAACAAAAATTCTCAAATAATTATGCACTGCTTTTCAGGAAGTGTAGAATTTGCAAAAGAATGTGTAAAAGAAGGTTGGTACATAGCACTAGGTGGAGTTGTTACTTTTAAAAACGCTATAAAAATGAAAGAAGTAGCAAAGAATATTCCAATAGAAAAATTATTATTAGAAACAGATGCACCATATCTCACACCAGTACCATACAGGGGTAAGATAAATCAACCGGCATATGTAAAATATGTTGCAGAAGAAATTGCAAAACTTAGAGATACATCATTTGAAGAAATTGATAAGATTACAACTCAAAATGCAGAAAGAGTATTTAATATATGAAAGAAAGACTTGATAAATACCTTACAGATTTAGGATACTTTGAGACAAAAAGCAAAGCATCAGCTGCAATACTTGCAGGACATGTAAAAATTAATGACGAATACATAACAAAAGCAGGTTTTCAAATAAACCCGTCAAAAGAATATGATATTCAAGTAAAATCAATGCCATACGTTTCCAGAGGAGGATTTAAGCTAAAAAAAGCACTTGATACATTTCCTGTAAAAATAGAAAATAGAATTTGCCTAGATGCAGGTGCCTCAACAGGTGGCTTTACCGATTGTCTTTTACAAAATGGTGCTAAATTTGTCTACGCAGCAGACGTAGGATACGGACAGCTTGATTGGAAAATTCGTTCAGATAATAGAGTTAAAACAATTGAAAGAACAAATTTAAAAATCTGTTCTTATAATGAAATATATGAAGAAAATGAACCTGTTGCAGATCTTTTGGTAAGTGACTTATCTTTCATATCTTTGACAAAAGTTTTAGAAAACCTAAAAAAATTACTTAATCCTGAATTTCACGAAATGGTATGTCTTATCAAGCCTCAATTTGAAGCAGGCAAAGAAAAAGTTGAAAAAGGCGGAGTTGTCAGAGATAAAAAAGTTCATATTGAAGTAATAGAAAATGTAATAAATTTTGCAAAAAATCTAGACTATAAAATCAATGGCTTAACTTTTTCATCAATAAAAGGGCCTTCTGGCAATATTGAATACCTAATCTGGCTTTCTACAAAAAGCGAAAAAGAAACTACTTTTGATATTAAATCAATAGTAGACAATGCCTTTCAAACTCTTAATTAATTATACTTTAGGCAAAGTTGCGACAGGAGTTGCTCCATATAAATCAATATATTTGAAGAAATTCAATACTACTCCAGGCGGGAAAAAGTAATTATTATTAGTAGGAGTAATTTTCAACATTGAATGAGTTGAATCAACCTCTACAATACTTGCAAGATATTGTTTATTTACAGCTGTAAATAAAATATATCCTGTCTTAGATTGTATTTCATCTATTTCAAACCTGTTAGCATTTGCACTTGCAATAGCCATATAAAATAACTTATCAGCAGGCAGAATATAAGTTCTGGTACAAGTATTAAAATTAATATTCTGAGGAGTAATAAGTGTACTCAAAGACATACCTTCCTCTGCCTTTACAGGAAAAGCAGAAAAAACAAAAACAAAACTTACAATTAACAATATATATTTTATAGCTCTTTCCATGATTCACCTACATTTACATCAACAACCAAAGGTACTGATAAAGGCTGTTGAAGCTCCATCGCTTCTTTTACAAGATTAGTTACAATATCAAGTTCTGATTTCACAACCTCTACCACAAGTTCATCGTGAACTTGCATAATCATTTTAGATTTAAGATTATTTTCTTTTAACTTTTTAGAAAAATCAATCATTGCAATCTTCATTAAATCAGCTGCAGTACCCTGTATTGGCTGATTAATTGCTGCTCTTTTTGCAAACTCTCTAATCATACCATTAGAGCTTGATAATTCTGTTGCAAGATAACGCTTTCTACCAAAAATAGTTTCAACAAAGCCTTTTTCTTCCGCTTCAAGCACAGTACCTTCCATATAAGCTTTAACTCTAGGATAGGTTGCGAAATATTTTTCAATAAAAGTTTCTGCATCAGCATTAGAAATACCTAAAGATTTTGCAAGCCCATACTTACTTTGTCCATAGATAATCCCAAAATTTACAGCTTTTGACTTATAACGCATTTCTTTAGTAACATCTTCCACAGGAACATCAAAAACTTTAGAAGCTGTCAGTGTATGTACATCAACTCCACTATTAAATGCTTCTAAAAGATGTTTATCTTGAGTAATATGAGCTAATAACCTCAATTCTATTTGAGAATAATCAGCTGATAATATCAAACCATTTTCTTTATTCCCAGATACAAAAGCATTTCTTATTTTATTACCTTCTTCTGTTCTAACAGGAATATTTTGTAAATTAGGATTAGAAGATGATAATCTACCAGTAGCAGTCACAGTCTGATTATAAGTTGTATGAATTCTATTATCTTTTCTGTCAATCAAAGCTGGCAATGCCTCTGTATAAGTTGACTTCAACTTTGCAAACTTGCGATAATCCAAAATTAACTGTGCGATTTCATATTCTTCAGCTAATTCTTCTAACACAGCTGCATTCGTGGAATAATTGGTCTTTCCTCGTTTTTTCTTAGCTTTAAGCCCCAATTTTTCAAAAAGGACTTCTCCTACTTGACGTGGAGAATTTATATTAAAAACTCCACCAGCAATCTCGTATATACGTCCTTCAATTTTTGCTAATTGATTATTCATTGAAATAGTAAGCTTATGTAAGTAGTCTTCATCGACAGAAACACCATTGTATTCCATATCAGCAAGCACAAAAGTCAAAGGCACTTCTATATCATAAGTTAATTCTAACTCTTTTTTATCAAGATTATTTATCCAATATTTAGTTAATTCTAATATTGTAAAAGACTCATCTGAAGAATAATTCAATATACTGTCAACCGGAGCATCCGAAAAAGAAATTTGTTTTTTCTTATTCTTTTCAAAAGGAGCAAAAGGCATGATTGCATGATTTAAGTGTTCCATTGATTGTACATCTAATTCATGATTTCTTTGAGGATCTTTTACATAACTCGCAAGAGCAGTATCGAAAATTACACCTTCTGCCAAAATTTCCAAATTTCTTAAAATATTATACGCAATTTTAGCATTATGAGTAGTTTTATAAATTGTTTCGTTTTCAAACAAAGATTTTAAACCAGTAATTACATCATCTAATCGCAATTGACTTGCAATATTTGAATGATTTATTGGAATATAAAAAGTCTTTGTAATAAAACCAGAATCATTAAAAGTAATATGTTTATCAGCTGCAATATCTTTATTATAAGCAAAAGCAAATCCTATAACTTTTGAATCAACTGCATTTTTTACATCAGCATAAATATTAAAAGCAATTAAAGACTGACTACTTAACTCTTTTAACATATCAGAGAAATCTCTGGAATCAGTAATTAATTTTTTATCAAACTCACATTTGAATTCTTTATTAATTTCTTCATTTACAGCTTCAGCAAAGAATCCTAACTGCATTGAATCCGAAGAATTAGCATCAGGTGCAACAGGAGCAGTTCTTTCTATTTTATCAAAAGAATATAAAATTTCATTTATGTTTTTGATAAATGTATAAAACTGCATTTTCTTCAAAAATTCAGTAACAACTGACACATCTGGAAGATTAATTTTTGCACTGTCAAAATCAAAATTAACATCAAGATCTCTTACGATAGTTGCAAGATATTGACTCATCTTAGCCTGTTCAATACCTGAACAAATTTTTTCTCTCACAGCTTTTTCAGGAATATTTTCACAATCAGCTAAAATAGCATCTAATGTACCATATCTAGCTAACAGTTTTTGAGCCGTCTTTTCTCCTATACCTTTAACTCCAGGAATACAATCCGAAACATCACCACGCAGACCTTTATAGTCAATAACCTGATTTGGATAAACTCCTAATTTCTCAAAAATCTTATCCCAATTATACTCAACAAGCTCACCCTTTGTAGGCAGAATAACTTTTACACAACCATCTTTGTCAACAAGCTGAAAAGCATCTTGATCACCCGTTAAAATCAAAACTTTATGTCCAAGCTCACATGCTTTTTTTGAAATAGTGCCGATTACATCATCTGCTTCAAAACCTTCTTTTGTATAAATAGGAATATTAAAAGCTCTTAATCCTTCATAAATAAGTCCCATTTGAGCCTGCATAGAATCAGGCATCGCAGAACGATTACACTTATAATCTGAATAGGTCTCAGTCCGAAAAGTCTTATGACTTACATCAAAAGCAACTGCTATTGCATCTGGACTTAAGTTTTCATTTTTAAGCAAATCAAAAATTGCTTTAAAAAAGCCATAAACAGCCCAAGTTGGAACACCATCAGATGTTCTCATATTAGTTCTCTCTAATGCGTAATATTGTCTAAAAGCTAACGCATGACCATCAATTAAAATAAGTGTTTTGCTATCATTCATATATCTATTTTTTCATAAATACGAGTATTTTACAAATATATTAAGATTAATGACAATTAAATAAATGCCAATAAAAAAGCGGGATTAAATCCCGCTTTTTATGCTGTTATTTCTTTTTCTTTTGAAGAAGTTGGCAATTTAACAACCTCAGCATTTTTCCTGTTCCTTACCATATCTGCAGTGACAGTGAATTTTGTCATATCCTTTTTAGTTGGAACATCATACATAACATCGAGCATTATCTCTTCTACAATAGATCTTAAAGCTCTTGCTCCAGTTTTGCGTTTAATAGCTTCCTGAGCAATTAAATCGATAGCCTCTGGCTCAAATTCTAAATCAACGCCATCCATTTCCAATAAGCATTTATACTGTTTTAAAACAGCATTTTTAGGCTCTGTCAAAATCATTTTTAATGTTTTTTCATTTAATTCATCTAGAACTGCATAAATTGGAACACGACCGATAAATTCAGGTATTAAACCAAATTTTAACAAGTCTTCAGGCTGTAATTTTTTCAACATGCGAACAGCAGCTGCATCTTTTTCTGCTTGAGTCATAGGAGCTTTAGCTCCAAAACCAACAGAAGTACCTTCTCCAGCTCTACGTTCAACGATTTTTTCTAAGCCTACAAAAGCACCACCAACTATAAATAAGATGTTACTTGTATCAATTTCAATAAATTCTTGATGAGGATGCTTTCTTCCTCCTTGAGGAGGAACATGAGCAACTGTACCTTCAATCATTTTTAATAATGCTTGTTGTACACCTTCACCTGATACATCACGTGTAATTGATGTATTTTCAGATTTTCTTGAAATTTTATCAATTTCATCTATATAAATAATTCCGCGTTCTGCTTTTGAAGAATCAAATTCAGCATTTTGATAAAGACGTAATAAAATATTCTCAACGTCATCACCAACATAACCTGCTTCTGTCAATGTAGTCGCATCAGCAACTGCAAAAGGAACATCTAACATTTTAGCTAAAGTTTGAGCTAAAAGTGTTTTACCTGAACCTGTAGGACCAACTAAAAGAATATTTGATTTTTGAATTTCTACATTTTCTTTTAAATCAGCTTCTTTATTATGTTTTAAACGTTTATAGTGGTTATAAACAGCTACAGACAAAACCTTTTTAGCATCATCTTGACCAACAATATATTCATCAAGATAAGCCTTAATTTCATGCGGTTTTGGAATAGGTTTTTCTTCTGCTGATTTTTCAGAATCTGTACCTTCTTTATCTTTATTTTCAAAAAATTCTTCATCAAGAATTTGATTACACAAATCAACACATTCATCACAAATATACACTTCAGGACCTGCAATCAATTTTTTTACTTGATCCTGAGATTTTCCGCAAAATGAACATTTTAATCTGCTATCATCATGTTTTGGCATTTTATTTTACCCTTTCTGTCTATTTAAAGACAGACTTAATATTACAAACTTATATTTTTATTATTTCAAAGCGTCACGAGTAACAACTTTATCGATCATACCATATTCAAGAGCTTCAGCAGGTGTCATGATATAATCACGATCAGTATCTTTTTCAATTTTCTTAATTGACTGACCTGTATTAGAAGCTAAAATTTCATTTAATGATTTTTTAATTCTAATAATTTCAGCTGCTTGAATTTCGATATCAGTAGCTTGACCTTGAGCTCCACCTAAAGGTTGGTGAATTAATACACGAGAATGAGGTAATGCCATTCTCTTACCTTTAGCACCTGAAGATAGAAGGAATGCACCCATAGAAGCTGCTTGACCTAAACAAATAGTAGATACATCAGCTCTAATATGCTGCATAGTGTCATAAATAGCGAAACCTGCAGTTACAGATCCACCAGGGCTGTTAATATATAGCATAATATCTTTTTCTGGATTTTCGCTATCCAATAACAATAATTGAGCAACAACCAAATTTGCTACCATATCGTCAATAGGAGTTCCTAAGAAAATAATTCTTTCTCTTAATAATCTTGAAAATATATCAAAAGAACGTTCGCCTCTGCTTGATTGTTCAATTACTACCGGTACAAAGCTCATTTTTTTTACCCTTTCCGCCGACTACCAATCGACTTTTATAATAATAAGAGGTCTGTTACTCCTCTACAACTTTTTACTAATTAAATTATATAACTCTACTTAATATTAATCAAAAATGTGCCGTTGTAAATACGGCACATATATTATTTTTGATTAACTATTTGATTTCTACTTTGTTATTTTCCATTAAGAAATCTCTAACCTTATCATTCATTGCTTGTTGAGAAATAGAAGCAAGAACTTCTGGATTTTGACCAATTTGTTTAATTAAATCTTGAGGTTTCAAACCATAAGCTGCACCCAATTGAGCAAACTTAGTTTCAATATCTTTTTGTTCTAATTTAATATTTTCTTCTTTAGCAATTTTATCAATTACTAGAGAATTTTTAATTCTTACCAATGCATCATCATTTAAATTTTTCAATAATTGATCTTCCCCTTGAGATTTTACAAGAGCTTCCCAATTAATACCTTGAGCAGCTAATCTTTGTTTATATTCTTCTCTTAGAGAATTAGCTTCTCTATCAATCATAGATTGAGGAATTTCTACTTTTGCAGACTCAATTACTGTTTTAAATACTTCATTTTCAGAATTTTGTTTGTTAGTTCTTTCTCTTTGAGATTCTAAATATTTTTGAATATCAGCTTTTAATTCATCAACTGTTTTAAAAGGTCCAACTTTTTGAGCAAATTCATCATTTAATTCTGGTAATTTCTTTTCTTTGATTTCATTAATTTTAATTTTGAAAGTTGCAGGTTGACCTTTCAATTTTTCATCGTGGTAATTTTCTGGGAAAGTTACCTTGATTTCAAACTCATCATTTAGATTTTTACCAACAAGTTGTTCTGCAAATCCAGGAATAAAGTTTGAATGTGCTAAATCAAGCGGATAATTTTTAGCTTCTCCACCTTGAATTTTTTCACCATTAGCGTAACCATCAAAATCAATTACTGCGATATCAGTATCTTTTGTAGGTCTATCAATTACAGTTTCTTGAGTGCTGTGTTGATTTAAAAGATTATCTATTGATTTTTGCATAGCGTCTGCTTCAATTGGAGAATCTTTAATTTCTAAAGTTAAATTTTTGTATTGACCTAAAGTAACTTCCGGTCTTAATTCTGCTTTTGCTGTAACTGTTAAATCTTCACCAATATTAAAATTGTAATTTGTAATATATGGTTGAGCGATAATATCTAAATTATTATCAACAACAGCTTGATTAATAGCTTTTGGCATCAAACTTTCAATAGCTTCTTGTTTAATTCTTTCAGTTCCTACATGTCTTTCTACTACTGCACGAGGAGCTTTACCTTTTCTAAAGCCATCAATATTTACATATTGAGAAATTTTATGAACAGCTTTGTTATAAGCTTCTGTAGCATCTTTTGCTGGGATTGTAATATCTAATTTTACAACATTTTCTTTGTCTTTTTCTAATGTAACTTTCATTTCTAAATCCTTTATAATTAATTAATACATGTGTATTAATCATAGCGCAAAAAAGAATTTGTGCAAGTTATAAGGATTAAAAGATATAAAGCTAAAGACATAAGATTTAATAAAGTCCATACTTATAACCTTTAACATGAGCAATTTTATAATCCCAACCTACGGACATTAGTAATGCTGCACAAGCTTCCCCAGTATATATCGTATTACAACTTGATCCACTAGCGTATCTATTCAAATCTACTGAACAACCAGCACGAGATGGATAAAACCCCGGATTTAAATTTGTATCAGTTTCCCAGCAACCACTATTTGAAGTATTCAAATAAAAGAAAAACAAATCATAGCCAGAAGTATTAGGAAGTTTAGAACCATTCACATCTAATATTATTGAAGCACTATCTTGCCTATTAAACACCCCAGGACGTCTGACTCCAACTATTGCACCATTACTCAATATAAATGAATAATAATTTTTTAATGAGGTAACCTCTTTTTTATTAGAATAAATATAGTTTCCAACAAAACATTCATCCCCAGATTCACAAGTTTTTACAACTTTTAGATATGGGATTAAATATTTTTCTGATATTTGTTTTGCAGACAAAGAACTAAAATTCCACTCAGAAATATCTCCATTATCAATCTCAGATGCTTTTACAGCCTGAGAAATTAATGAATACACTTCTTTTAAACGTTGTATATTAACAAATATCCGATATTTACTAATTAAAGCTGGCATTGTCATTGCAGCAACAACACCTATGATTCCTAAGGTTATCAAAACTTCTGCTAATGTAAAACCTTTTTTATTTTTATAATGATGTATTATATCACTAATATAACATTTTTTTGTTTCTTTTTCAACCCCTTGAAAGCCTTGTATAGAGAGCTTTAAATTGCCCCCCCCCCGACATTTTTAAATCTTTTCATTTCTAGCTCCTTTCTTAATTATATCTTAGTATAACACTTTTTAGATTCAATTTCAATATCAAAAAGACAGTGTCTAATATTGAAATTGACACTGTCTTTCAAAAATAATTTATTTAACTAAGAAGCCTTTACAATGTCATAAGCAACATCGGCATTTATTGCTCCTTTTTCACCTAATGCAACTCCGCGTTTTGCAAACCTGTCTCGAATTTTTTCAGCAGCTTCTTCTGAATTAATATCATAATCTGATAATTTAGTTTTCATTCCTAAAGAATTAAAGAATGCCTCGATATGATCAATAGCTAAATCTGCAGCTTTTAGATCAACCGGTTCATTTATTCCAAAGACTTCTCTTGCAAGTTTTGCTAATTTCTTTGATTTGCTAACCTTTTGATTTCTCAATAGTCGTGGCTCAATTATTGCTAAACTTTGCCCATGGTCAATACCATAAAAAGCAGTTAATTCATGTCCTATCATATGAGTAGCCCAATCTTGAGGAACACCTTGAGCTATCCAATAATTTAGCCCACAAGTAGCACACCAGAAAATATTAGCTCTTGCATCATAATCATTTGGATCTGCCAAAACTTTTGGAGCTTCTTTAATAAGAGTTCTTAAAATCCCTAAAGCCCAATCATCTTGGAGTGGAGAATTTACATCATAAGTACAGTATTGTTCCATAACGTGTACAAATGTATCTACAATACCATTAATTGTTTGTTTTTGAGGCAAGCTGAATGTAACTTGCGGATCAATAATTGAAAATTTCGGATATAGAGGTTCCCACTGAAAAGCCAATTTTTCATCTGTTGAAATTCTTGATATAACAGCCCCGTCATTCATTTCAGAACCAGTTGCAGGCAATGTAATTACATCAGCTAAAGGAATAGCATCTGTCACAGGATTTTGTTCTACCATAAAATAATCATATGCGTCTTTTTCTCCAAAATATTTTGAAGCTGCAGCAATAAATTTTGTACCATCTAATGTTGATCCGCCACCAACAGCTAAAAGAAAATCAACACCTTCTTTTTTTACAATTTGAACAGCTTTCATTAATGTTTCGTACTTAGGATTTGGCTCAATTCCACCAAATTCTAAAACATTATATCCTTCCAAAGCTTTTTTAACCTGATCATAAACTCCATTTTTCTTTATTGAGCCACCACCATAAGTAATTAATACTTTCTTTGATTTATCAATTAATTGCGAAAGTTTTGCAATTGAATCTTTTCCAAATACAACTCTTGTCGGACAATAAAATTCAAAATTATTCATAACCAAACTCCTTTCATTTCAGTAAAGTTATGTTAGTATAAATTTTGAATCTTGTCAAAATAAAATATTTTTTGATACAATGTATTTCGGAATAAGAGGAGGTATTATGGAATTTATAAACTCAATTTTAGCACATTTAATTAATTTTATTGAACATATAATTACATTTATGGGTCCTTGGGGTATTAGTTTACTTATGGCAATTGAATCATGTAACATCCCATTACCTAGTGAAGCAATATTACCATTTGCCGGTTACATTGTAAGCAAAGGAGAAATGAATTTTCACGTAGCTGCATTTGCAGGTGCATTTGGATGCGTTTTAGGATCAATTCCATCATACTATCTCGGATATTTCGGTGGCAGAAAATTCGTAGAAAAATACGGAAAATACTTCCTTATCTCACATAAAGATCTTGAAGAAGCTGATAAATGGGTAGAAAAATACGGAGACTGGGCATTTTTCTTATGCAGAATGCTCCCTGTTGTAAGAACTTTTATCTCACTTCCTGCAGGCATTTTAAGAGCTAAAAAAAGAATATTCTTTACTCTAACTTTCTTAGGCTCATTGGTATGGAGCTATGTATTAGTTTATGTCGGAGTAAAAATGGGACAAAATATGGAAGCTTTTAAACACATTTGGCATAAATTTGACATTGCAATAGTTGTAATATTTGGAATTTTAGGTGCTTTATACATTTATAAACATGTAAAACATTTAAAGGAATCTTAAATTTGTACCAATACTCTTATGATACTGTAATTGGAGAAATATGCATTGCAGAAAAAGATAATTGTATCTGTAATGTTTCTTTTGAGACTCTTAATTACACTAAAAAAGAAACACCCTTAATAAAAAAAACTTATTCTCAATTAAAAGAATATTTTGCGGGTAAGAGAAAATCTTTTAATATTCCAATTTCAGCAAATGGAACAGAATTCCAAATAAAAGTATGGAAAGAATTACAAAAAATACCATATGGCAAAACTGCAACTTATAAAGAAATTGCAGAAAATATTGGCAATAAAAATGCATCAAGGGCTGTTGGAATGGCAAATAATAAAAACCCCATTGCAATAATTATTCCTTGTCACAGAGTAATAGGGACAAAAGGAGATTTGACAGGTTATGCAGGCGGAATTAAATTAAAAAAATATTTACTAGATCTTGAAAAACAAAATAGCAAATAAAAATTTTTACAGGATTTATACTCCCCAAAGGAGTTTAATTTGGATTCAGCAATAAATAAATACACCCCTCAATTCTGCGGATTATTATACGGCAAAATAGGTAACCATAAGACAAAACCGATACTTTGTTGCCCAAATGGTGATGCGAAATTTGTAAAATTTATAAATAAACTCGGAAATGATGAATCTTTCTCTAACAAAATAAAAATATCATATTCAGATAAAGGATTAAAAAAAATATTTATTGAAACAGAAGAACGACCTAAAATAAATATTTTTGAAAAAATATTTTTTAACGCTACTAAAATACAATCTAAAGCTCTAAAAATGAGGCAAAAAGGAGTTATATCGAGTTTTATATATCAATTCAATGAACTTGAATTTAAACATCTAAAAGAAGATTATTTATTTATTACTAAAAAACAGCTAAATAAATTTTCTGAAATCATAAAAAAGAACTCTCCTAAAAATATTCAGGAATTTTTAGATGAATTTTTTGCAACCAAAATTTAATCTGTAATTTCTTCTTGTAATTTTTGTATAAATAATTTAGCAATTTTCGAAAGAGGTTGATTTTTGTTCCAAGCCACCAAAATTCCAGCCTCAAGCTTTGGTTTTAATGGTTTAAAGCATAATTTACTGTCACCGGATATATTGATTAATTTATCTATACACAAAGCATACCCCAAACCTTCTTCAACCATTATCGATGCATTATATAGCAAATTATAAGACCCAATTATATTCAATTTTTCAAAATCGAATCCTAACCAACCGGATATAAGATTTTTTACAAGATACTGACGAGAAGAAAATAATGGAATATTTATTAAATCTTCAGGTTCAATAAATTCTTTCTTAGCTAAATCGGAATCTTTTCGCATCAAAATCCCCCAAGTATCATTTTGAGGCAATTGAATAAAACCATATTCTTTTTTATCAATAGGTTCTATAAAAACACCGAAATCCAATAATCCTTTATTTAGCTTTTCTGTAACATCTTCTCCATTACCACTGTAAAAATGATATTTTATATTAGGGTACTCTAAAGATAAACGTTTAATCGTTCTTGCAATTACTCTAATAGCATCAGTTTCACCCCCACCAATAAAAATATCACCAGAGATATTTTTATCGCCAAATAAAAACTCTGATTCTGTCTTATTCGTTAGTTCTATTATTTCCTGAGCTCTTGATTTTAATAATTTACCATCTTCTGTTAGAGTAATTTTTTTATTACGCTTACCCCTTATCAACAATTTAGTATTTAACTCTTTTTCTAAATCCATTAATTGTCTTGAAAGAGTCGGCTGAGTAATATGAAGAATATCTGCAGCCTTTGAAATACTTTCTTCCTGCGCTACAGCTAAAAAATATCTTAATAAACGGATTTCCATAAACCTAATATAATAAATTTATATATGCTTGTCAAGCATATATAATTATACTATATAAGTATTTGCTATTTATAGAAAAATAATAAATAATAAAAAACAAAGGATAATTGCTTATGAATTTAGAAAAATTTTTAGAACACTTGAACAGCGGGAAAGAAGTCCCAGCAAACTCAGATATTCTTGCATATATGACCGAATTATCAGATGAAGCAATGAAACTATCTGATGAACTTAATAATAAATATAACCCTCCTGAAAAAGTCAGAGAATTATTTTTCCGCCTAATAAATAAACCGATTGATAAAACATTTAGATTATTTCCACCATTTTACACTAATTGCGGGAAAAATATACATTTAGGCAAAAACGTATTTATAAATTCTTGCTGCCATTTTCAAGATCAAGGAGGTATAACAATCGGAAATAACGTTTTAATAGGTCACAATGTTGTAATTGCGACATTAAACCACAATCCTATCCCTGAATTAAGAGCAGCAATCTTACCAAAACCTGTAAAAATTGGTAATAACATATGGATAGGAGCAAATGCAACAATCTTACCAGGAGTTACAATTGAAGACGGAGCAATCATTGCGGCAGGAGCAGTAGTCACAAAAAATGTCAAAAAGAATACAATTGTTGGCGGAAACCCAGCAAAATTAATCAAAAAAATCGAGGTTTAAAAATTATGCGCTACGAAACACACTATCAAGAAGGCCAAAAAGTATGGTTTAAAAAATTTGATTTAAAAATCGCCGGACTAATATTTTTTCCAAACAATTTTGATAAAAATAAAAAATATCCGGCAATAGTAGTTACACATCCAGGTGGAGGAGTAAAAGAACAATGTTCCTCTCTTTATGCTTGGAATCTTGCACAAAACGGTTATATTGCTTTAGCTTTTGACGCATCGCATCAGGGCGAAAGTGAAGGTCTACCTAGATATTTAGAAGACCCAACATCAAGAGTTGAAGATATTAGAAGTGCCGTAGACTATCTCGTATCGCTTTCTTATGTAGATGAAAATAAAATTGGCGCAATGGGAATTTGTGCAGGTGCAGGTTATACTATGAATGCGATCCAAACAGAAATAAGAATTAAAGCTGCCGCAGGAATTAGTACTTGGGACGTTGGAGACAGCGCAAAAAATGGTTTTCCTGGGGTAAATATTGAAAACTTTATGCAAAAACTATTGCAAGAAGTTGCAGATGCAAGAACTAAAGAAGCAAGAGGAGAAGCTCCTCTATACTGGAATTATGTTCCAAAGTCAGAAGCTGATATTGATGAGAACACATCAGTAATCCAAAAAGAAGCGTATGAATATTACAGAACAGATAGATGTTCATATCCAACTTCGGTCAATAAATATCTGGTATCAAGTAATGATAAACTAGCAGCTTGGGATGCATTCTGCCATATTGATACAGTATCACCGCGACCTCTATTATTTATTGTCGGAAGTGAAGCTGATACATTATATTTTACCAATGACGCATACAATAGAGCCAAAGATCCAAAAGAAATTTATACTATTCATGGAGCAACTCACGTAGATTTATACGATAAACCAGAATTCGTAAACCAAGTTGTAACTAAATTAGTAGATTTCTTTAATAAAGGAGTAAAATATGATTAAAAAACTTTTATCAATATTTTTGTTAATATTTTTAGTAATAATAGGAGTACAAGAAATGAGCCAAGCAAAAAAAAATAACTGGGATAAAGTTTTCCCAAAAAGTGACAAAGTAAATATTCAAAAAGTAGAATTTGTAAATCGTTTTGGAATAAAATTAGTTGGAGATTTATACCTTCCCAAAGACATGAAAAAAAGTGATAAGCTTCCTGCAATTGCAATTTCAGGGCCATTTGGCGCAGTAAAAGAACAAGCTTCAGGATTGTATGCACAAACACTCGCAGAAAAAGGATTTATAACCCTTGCTTTTGACCCTTCATACACCGGAGAAAGTTCAGGAACTCCTAGAAATATTGCATCTCCAGATATCAACACAGAAGATTTTAGTGCAGCTGTCGATTTTTTAAGCAACAACGAAAATGTTAATCCAGATAAAATAGGTATATTGGGAATTTGTGGCTTTGGCGGATTTGCACTAAATGCAGCTCAAATTGATACAAGAATTAAAGCAACTGTAACATCTACTATGTATGATATGACAAGAGTAAGTGCAAAAGGATATAATGATTCAATAGATGAAAATGGTCGTTATGATTTAAAAGTTGCTCTAAATAAACAAAGAACTCTTGATTATAAAAATGGGACATATGCAAAAGCAACAGGACTTCCAGATAAATTAACAGGTTCTGAACCACAATTTGTAAAAGACTATTACGGCTATTACAAAACTAAAAGAGGCTTCCATAAAAACTCCATAAATTCAAATGGAAACTGGAATCAAACTTCAACTTTATCTTTAATCAATCTTCCAATTTTAGCATACAGCAACGAAATAAGAACTCCGGTTTTAATGATTCACGGAGAAAATGCCCACAGCAGATATTTTAGTGAAGATGCATACAAAAAATTAAAAGGAACAAATAAAGAACTCCTCATTATTGAAGGAGCAAATCATGTAGATTTATATGATAACCTTGAAAAAATACCATTTGAAAAAATTTCATCTTTCTTTAAAGAAAATTTAAAATAAAAATCAATACTACAGAATAATAAGAAAAAAAAGACGTTATTAAAAACGTCTTTTTTTTATATATATTTATTTAATCAATAAATCTTGGGGTAAATTCTAAGGTTAGAACCCTCGAAACGAGCATTATACCTAATAAAAAAGACCCCGAAGGGTCAATTTTAATAAATGGGGCGGCCAATGGTATAAGGTTAGAACCTTTTTACTCTGATCTAGCTCACTATGCTTTGCATGAAATAGAAACTATGAATAACATAAAACGCTTTCATTATGATTAAAAGCAGAATAATGACTCTGTTATTTGTACATATAATTTATCTTTAATTATATGCATTACAAATATTATTTGCCTGTAAATTCTCATACACTTGTTTCATTCTCGTTAAGCGATCGGGTATATCATCTTTATCCGTAATAATTTCTCTGTCAAAAAACAATCCCAAATCGCCATTATCAAAGTTGGCAATTTTGATAGTGTCACCATTTCCGTAATTTATAATCATTTGTGTATTACCCACACCTCTCCAACTGTAAGTTATGCCACTTTGATAACCAACATAAGTTTGAGTCGTTTCATCCCAAGTCCCGCCGGTTAATATTGCTCCGTCAACTTGAATTTGACCTTGACGAAGATTGTATCTTATCCCTTTAACAGATGTAATTGTTTGATTAGTTTCTTTAATAACATCATTCCCGTCACCAGTGTAGAATATGTATGTGTCATACCCTTGGCTGCCTCTGATGTCATCGTTGCCCTTGCCGCCATATAAAGTGTCATTTCCGGCAACCCCACACATTTTATCATTTCCATTTTACCGACACACTTGAAAATAGTAGATACAAAATCATTGCACGTTGCATAATTAATAATATTGCTAAATTTATCAGCACCTGTTTGTACTCTGTTTTTAATTCCTTCTTCATTTAGCAAATGTTCCACACCAACCGGATTGTATGTTGTTACATCTATATCTTTATAATCTTCTAATGAGCCTAAAAGTTGAGCAATACCACCGCCTAGGGAGTGGCCTACTATATGAACTTTAGAATGATCCCCACCGGCACTATCTATCGCTCTTATAAGTAATTCTTCAGTATCGTAAAATGCGGATGGAACTATATCCTTTCCAAACTCCAACACGTCTGTTTGAACAAAATCTTTATAAAATTCTTCATTTCCGGATTTAAATTCTGTCCCTCTGCAGACAACAACATAGTCTCCTGTTGTTTCATTATAGTATATCCCGCCTTGAAAACCAGTGGCTTCATTCATTGAAAAATCAATTATCTCATAGCCTTCAATATTTTCACATTCTGAAAATTGTTCTTTCAAATATGCTAAAAAATCTTTACTATTTTTATCAAAATTGTCATCTCCTGTAATAGAACTATATGATTCAACTGCATTAGTATATATTTCATTATATTGGTTTTTTCCGATATCATTACAAATCAAAGCCCCTATATTTTTATTGAAAAAAGCTATTTCATCTAATTCGGTTTCATTTGTTTGTATAGTATTATATGTATTACCCAAAGATTGATTAATTGTGTTAATATCATTATTAACAATCTTCTCTTTTTCATTAGTTGCAGTAGTCATAATAAATTTCTCCTTTCAAAAAAATTTAGTAAATAAAAATATAGGCATATTTAGTTGCTTTTAGAGCAAATCCTCTGTTAATTCTATATTTTAGTGGTATTTTAGTTGGATCCTCATTAGAATTTTTAATATAGGAAGGAATAACACCACCTGTGATTAAAATTTTATTTGTATCTTTTAATTTTGTCATTATCGGATTAAAAGTTCTTATAAATTCACTTGTCATTATTTCTTTATTTTCTTTTTTATTATATAAATATATAGGTGAAAACCAAGTTTCTTTAGACGCAAATCTCTCATCAAAGGATTTTATTTTTAAGCCATAATCAAGTTCGCCACGTGATACAATAAAAAATAGATCATCACCTAATGATAAGATATCAAAAGGATAGCCAAACAATTTTTTAATAGATATGTATTCATTTCGATTTGACATAATAGGTGGTTTTTTATAATTTTTATCATCAATGGTTATAAAAGAGGATACTGTATTATTATTGCTGTTATAAACTTCCATAGCACTATAATATTTTTTATATGGTTTATATTTTCCTTGTACTATTTTTTGAATTCTTCCATAAGAGAAAACATTTCCATCATTATTTTTATATAATCTGTTCCAACCTGAATTTGAATGATCCAAATATAAAGCACTAGTAGGACCTGCATAAAATTTAGATGTTAAATAATCAAATATTTCATATTTTGCTTTTTCATAAAAAGTATCCATTCCACCGGAAATCAGCACATTGCCATTATCCAATAAAATAGCATTATGGCTACTACCATAATGTTTATATAGCATATCAATTTTTTCGAATTTAGCTGTTTTAGGATCAAATATTTCAGCAGTTTCTCTAGCATTATCTCCAACATTGTGAGAGTAGCCACCTGTAATTAAAACTCTGCCGTCATTGAGTAATGTTGCTTTATGAGAATTTCTTGCACAATGCATATCTTCAACTCTATACAATCCTGGTTTTGGATTAGGATCTTTTGGGTTATATTTAGGCACTCCACCAGCAAATGAACAACCGGAAGTAGATATAATAATTCCAATAATTAATAATATAACAGAAAATTTTCTAATCATTTTAACCTCATTTTAAATTGCTGCCCAAAGCTTGATTAATTGTGTTAATATCATTGTTAACATTCTTCTCTTTTTCATTAGTTGCAGTAGTTGGCATATTGCCTCCTTTCTTTTTTATTTAAACTTCCATTAATACACATATACATAAGCATGTTTAGACTTAACTGCAGCACTACCTCTATACATACGATCTTTATAAGGAACATTTTTAGGATCTTGATTTTCATATTTACGTCCATACCAAGGTATGTAAAAATCATAAAATAAAATCATATTTTTCCCTTTTACAAATTTCCATTCGCTAAATCGAGTGAATTGATTTAATGGAATTAATGTTTTATCTTTTAAATTGTATTCATAAATAGGTGAAAACCAGCTATACTTGATTTTTTTTTGCTCTATACGGTCAATAGGAACTCCATAATCTAAACAACCTTTTGCTATAATTAATACTTTATCATCATTAAGTTTTATGAACCTGTTTATGTAAGACCCCAATTTCTCATGTGCAATTTTTTGTAACATTGAAAATTCATTACTGTTCTGAAAACTGAGTATTGGGTTTTCCTTTTCTAATTCTTTTATTAATATCTCAATATCAACATATCCTTTTTCACCTTTTTTTATTGGTTTATCTGATAATTTGTTATTCTTTATATCATATAAATACATATCGTATACCGAGGTTGATCCCCGTTTAAAAGGTTTGAAAGGTTTGGGTTCACTTTTCTTTTTATCCAAAGGTAAGCGTCTACTTTTATATAATGCAATGTTATTATTTTTCAACTTATAAATACTTGCATCTCCTGCACAATAGTTATCATCATCTATGCATACTTTCGTGTCTATAAATTTATTGATATTAGGATCATATATTTCAAGGCATTTATCCCGCGGTGCATAGGGGCTTGAACTTCCAAGTATAAGGTAACGTCCATCATCTAGGTGTACAACACTGAATGGCACATAATTTTGTTCTTCTCCATAAGTAAATTTCCCAGTACTGGGATCAAATATTTCTGTTGTTTTAAATTTATTACCACCAGTAGAATACCCATATAGTAATATTTTACCATTATCAAGATGAATAACCCATGATTGCCTTCTTTCATGGTGTAAACTTCCGACCCTATACAAACCCGGTTTTGGATTAGGATCTTTTGGATTGTACTTAGGCACACCTCCCGCAAATGAACAACCGGAAGTAGATATAATAATTCCAAAAATTAACAAAAATATTATAAAAAGTTTTTTCACATTTTTCATCACTTCTTCATTACCCCAATTTTAAATAGAATACAATTTTTAAGTCATGACTAGAACCTATAAGTTCAAATGACGAGACCTAAAATAATAAACATTCCATTCTACTTCTTACCCATTACTCAAAGATACTTCAAACAAAATATATGTTATTTGCCATAGGTCTATATTTTTTTTTGAAACATTTTCTCATTCACGATACTATATCTCGAAAACTATGTCAAGCTAGTATTGTACAGCTATAAAAAAAATCAATCTGCTCTTTTAATAAATTTTTCATATTTTTCTTTTATTGTTTCTATCTGATTTAATCAGCCAAATAAATATTGTAATAAAATCTAAGGTTAGAACCCTCGAAACGAGCATTATACCTAATAAAAAAGACCCCGAAGGGTCAATTTTAATAAATGGGGCGTCTGATGGGATTCGAACCCATGCATATCGGAACCACAATCCGAGGTCTTAACCGCTTGACGACAGACGCCATCTGTTACTATTATATAGTAGCATAAACATTATTGAAATCAAGAGCCTTTATAAAAAAAGTTCCGCATTTATAACGGAACTTTTTTACTTATATATTAAACAGAAAACTAATTTATACGCTGAAACATGTAACCTATTCCACGAGCTGTTAATATAAGCTCTGGATTTGCAGGATCTGATTCTAATTTTGAACGAAGTCTTGAAATATGAACATCTACAACACGAGTATCTATGCGATGATCTGGTGGATATGCCCATACATGCTGTAAGATTTCGTTTCTTGAGAATGCTTGACCTGAATTATTGACTAATAATTCTAATAAGCTAAATTCCATTCCTGTCAAGCGGATTCTTTCATTTTTTCTAAACACTTGACGACGAGCTGTATCAATTTTGATATTTCCTGTAGTAATTACATTTTTAGTCACTTTTCCTGCAGGAGTAACTGTTTCTCTATTATTTGTACGACGTAAAACAGCTTTTACTCGAGCTTCCAATTCTTTAGGGCTGAATGGTTTGATTACATAGTCATCAGCACCTAATTCTAATCCTGTAATTCTTTCTGATACATCGCCTAATGCTGTTAATATAATAATTGGCACATCAGAAGTTCTTCTAATTTCTCTAGTTACACCATAACCGTCCATTTTAGGCATCATTACGTCTAATACCACTAAATCTGGGTTATATTTATTAAAAGCATTTACAGCTTCTTCCCCATCTTGTGCAGTATATACATCATAACCAGCCATTTTTAATCTTGTTTCTAAAATACGTCTGATACTTGCTTCATCATCAGCTAAAAGTATTCTTTGACGATCTTCCGTTTCATTAGGCATTTCAGCATTTTCAGTCATAGTCTTCTTTTCCTTTGTTACAATAATCTAACACCACTAAATTTAATACAAAAGATAAATATTACAAAATATTTATTTTTTTAAATTTTTTTTAATATTTGTATATATATATTAATTTAATTTACAAAAAATTGCAAGTACTTTTCTAAAAATTATTCAAATTATTTTTGAAAATATAAAAAATAGTCACATGAGTGATGTACAGCTTCATAGTATTAATTGTAATATACAGTTTAAATAGGAATATGGATAATAAAGAATCTCAATACTATGATATTATATCAAAAAATATTAAAAAATTGAGAAAAGCAGCAAAGCTTTCTCAAGAAAAAATGGCTGAAAATCTAAGTTGTTCCAGAGAATTCATTAGTAGAGTTGAAAATAAAAAAGAAAGAGTTAGTTTAAATATGCTATTAAAAATAGCAGAACTTTTTAATGTTAATCCTAGTGATTTATTTATTAACTCTTAACAGATATTATTGACTTAAACTTTTCTAAATCTTCAATAGTATCAATACCTACTGGAATAAAGTCAACCACTGATGTTTTGATTTTCATTCCATTTTGTAATGCTCTTAATTGTTCTAAACTTTCAGACATTTCATATGAACTTTGAGGCAATTCAGTCATTTTTATAATAGCTTCTCGTTTATACCCATAAATACCTAAATGTCCATAAAAATCAGATTTACCAACATTTCGTTCAAATGGAATTTTAGAACGTGAAAAATACATTGCAAAACCTAAATTATCAACTACACATTTCACTAAATTTGGATTTTCAGCCTCTTCAGATGTTATTTTTCTAATTAATGTTGAAATATCTGCTAATTTATCTTCTTTTACATTCTTAGCAACTGCATCAATACTTTCTGGTTTAATTAAAGGTTCATCCCCTTGCAAATTTACAATATAAGAAATTTCGGGATGTCTCATCACTACTTCTTTAATTCTATCAGACCCACATTTATGCTCAGTTGAAGTCATTTCAACATTACCACCGAAAGATTTTACAGCATCATATATTCTTTGATCATCAGTTGCAACAATAATAATATCAGCTAATTTTGACTGTTGAGCTTTTTCATAAACCCATTGAATAATCGGTTTACCAGAAACTTCAATTAAAGGTTTCCCTTCTAATCTTGATGATCCATACCTTGCAGGTATTATAATTGCTGTTTTAGACATTTTTCTCCTCCAAAAATTCTTTTATTACTTCATATTCTTTTATTGGCAAAGAAAGTTTTAACTTGGTATTCCCAGAAGTCACAATCAAAGAAGAAGTAAACTTTCCTGTTAATTCTATATTAGAAAAATCTTTTACCACTAAAGCCCTATTAAAAATTTTAAAAATGATAAAATCAAAATAAATTTCAACTGTTACCCAAAAACCACGAAATAATAAATAGTTTATAGATGAAAGTTGTACTGTAAAAATATTTTGTGGAACTTCTTTTAGATTAGACTTTAGCTCATCATAATTAAGATTAAAAATTTCGAAAATCAGGTCCTTAAATATTGTAAACAGCAATACAAGCATTAAACCGCCGCCCAATAATACAACAATTAGTATTAAAATCCCAATCTCATTATCAGACATAATTTTCCCACACCCTTAATTTTTAACAATAAAAGCAACCCACTGATCTTGATGATCTTCTTCAATTAAATGTAAATTATGTTTTTTTATCGCATCTAATACAACAAGTTTTTTCTCATCTAAAATACCTGATAACACCATTATTGCATTATCATTCATTATATTTTTTAAATCTCCCATAATTTCTGCTAAAACATTGTGCAAAATATTAGCTAATACAAAATCAAATTTATCATTAATTTTATCGGCTGTATTTAGATCAAAAGTACATTCAGCATTATTTTTTATAGCATTTTCTTTCGCAACATCTATTACAGTTTCATCATTATCACAGCCATAAGCATAAGACGCACCGAATTTTTTAGCACAAATAGCTAAGATTCCAGAGCCCATACCAATATCTGCCACTTTTGCATCTTTTTGCATATATTTTTCAACAGCTTTCATGCATAATTGCGTAGTTTGATGAGTTCCAGTACCAAATGCACATCCAGGCTCTAATCTAATCACAACCTCATCTACTTTTGGAGAATATTCTAGCCAATCAGGTACTATTACAATTTTATCGGTTACTCTTGTAATATCCCATTTTTCTTTCCATTTTTTAGACCAATCTTCATTTGGCTTATTAGAAATTACATATTCCCAACTACCTAATTCCTCATCAGATAAACCTCTAGACTTCAAAAGCTCACGTTCTTGCTTTAAAATATCTGATAAATTTTTAGGTTCTTCTGTCAAAAAGACTTTCAAAGTTCCTTCAGTTGTAGATATCATTTCCAAATCTTTATAAGCTTCTTCTGCCAAAACAACCCCCTCACAAGGAAGCATTTCAAAACAGAATTCAGACACAATATCTTCTATATCCGGATTGATTTTAATTTGTAATTCAAAATAATTATTCATATTTATTCTTACACCTTACTCAAAAATTCTAAAAACTAGAAATTACTGTAAAAATACACCCATTTTTCTGAATTTTTGATAACGTTGCTCTTTCAAATCTTCAACAGAAAGTTTAGACAACTCTTCTACACTGTCTAGAATTGTCTTTTTCATGTTTGCAGATACTTCTTCATAATTTGTATGAGCACCACCTGTAGGTTCTTTTATTTCACCATCAATAATATCAAATTGCATTAAATCTTTAGCTGTAATTTTTAAAGCATCAGCAGCTTCAGAAGCTTTTGTTGCATCACGCCATAAAATAGATGCACAACCTTCTGGAGAGATAACTGTATAATAAGCATGTTCTAATAAGAATACCTTATCAGCAACAGCCAACCCTAAAGCTCCACCTGAGCAGCCTTCACCTGTGATAATTGCAATTACAGGAACTTTTAATTTTGCCATTTGCATTAAGTTGACTGCAATAGCACCGCCTTGGTTAGTTTCTTCAGCACTTATACCAGGATAAGCCCCCGGAGTATCAATAAGAGTAACAATAGGAATATTAAATTTACTAGCATGTTTAAACAAACGTAATGCTTTTCTATAACCTTGAGGTTGAGGCATTCCAAAATTATATTCCAAGTTTTCTTTTGTGGATTTACCCTTCATAGTTCCGATAATCATAACAGGCTTACCGTCAATTTTTGCCAATCCGCCGATAATAGCTCTGTCATCCATTCCTTCTCTATCACCATGAAGTTCAATAAAATCTTCACAAATATTATGTACATAATCCAAAAAGTTAGGTCGTTCAGGATGCCTTGCAATCTGCAACTTTTGTGAAGGCTTCAAATTAGAATATAATTCTTTTCTGTAATCTTCTGCCTGTTGTTCAAAAGTTTCTATTTCTTTATTAAGATCCATGCCTGACTCCAAACTTATTTTCTTTAATTCTTCAATTTTTTCTTGAATTTCTAAAATAGGTTTTTCAAAATCCAAAACTGCTGTCATTTTTTCATACCTCATACTATGCACATTTATGCATTTCCAAAATCTTAGCTAATGTATCTCTTAACTCTTTTCTAGGAGATACGACATCTACTTGCCCATATTTTAAAAGATATTCAGCGGTCTGAAAATCTGAAGGCAATTTTTGTCTAATTGTTTGTTCAATAACTCTACGTCCAGCAAAACCAATTCTTGCACCTTGTTCTGCAACAATAATATCACCTAACATACCAAAACTTGCAGTTACACCACCAAATGTAGGTTCTGTCAATAAATTAATATATAATAACCCTTCATCATCTAATTTAGAAACTGCACAGGATGTTTTTGCCATTTGCATTAAACTCAATGCACTTTCCTGCATTCTTGCACCACCAGATGATGTAATAGCTAATACCGGCAATCTTAATTCAATTGCTTTTTCTATAATTCTTGTAACTTTTTCTCCAACAACACTGCCCATAGATCCACCCATAAAATCAAAATCCATAACAGCTGTCGCTACTTTATGTCCTTCAATTGTTGCAATACCTGTAATTACAGCGTCATTCAATCCTGTCTTTGCTTGAGCTTTTTTTACTCTATCCTTATAACTTTCAGTATCTACAAATTCTAAAGGATCATCAGGTCTAATTTCTGTAAACAATTCTTCAAAAGAATTTTCATCAAATAACTGTTTTATTCTAGTTCTTGCATTTATTCTGAAATGGTAATCACACACAGGACATACCATATCATTTTTCACTAAATCTTCTTTTAACAACTGAGCATCACAATGAACACATTTTGTCCATAAATTAGGATCCATATCAAGCTCTACACGACCTTCTAATTCTCTTCTTTGAATTTGAGCTTGTTTACGTTTTTCAAACCAATCTTGAACTGTCATATTAAATATCCCTTAAAAAATCAAATTATAATACAAAACTATTATACTCAAAAAAAATTTAATAGCAATTTTTTACATTTACAGATTTTACAAAAGTATGTTAAACGTAAAAAATTTATCAACTATATCTTTTGGTCAACTTAATTTTCATAAAAATGGAGACAGATTAATCTTTGATGACTTTACCTGCAAAAACAGAAATAATGAAGATTGTTTCGTAAAATCAGAAAAAGATATATTAGATAATTTTAAAGAAACTGTAAAAATATACCCATCTAAAAATTCAAAATACCATGTTGCAGAAAATCAAAACCATTTTTATAGTGAAATTAAACAAATTTATGACGATAAAATGGAAACATTTCTCCCATCTCACTACAAAAAAGGATATGGATCAATAATGCATCTTTGCAACATTATAGAACTTTTAGAAAATAACTATAATGAAATAATTTTTTCATCTTTCAGAAAAGCAATATTCTTTCACTCAAAACTAAAATTTGAGCCACAAATAAAAAAAATAGAAGATATAAAAAAACACCTACAAAAAGATATTCTGGATAAAGATTTACCTGAGGATATGCAACCATTTAAAGAAAAAGCTTTAAAGATTATTCAAAATGAAAATTCTCCTCAAGAAAATTTAATAAGATCAGGAAATTCTTTAATAAATGATTTCATTCAAACAGTAATAAAAAAAGGACTTGATAGAGATAAATATGGAATATTTGAAGGTTTCACAATGCACCTAACAAAAGAAAAAATCCTTAACAATAAAGAATTTTATAACAAATTATTCAACACTTTCCATATTGACTATCTAATAAAATAAATCATTTTTGAGGTCTATTAGTAAAAAACTTTTTCATATCTTCTGAAATCTGAATATTTTGTAATGCCATATGATACTTTCTTAAATTTGCAATAGCTTCTTGTTCCTCTAGCAAATCTCTTTTAGGCATTTTAATAGAAGCTTTTACTTTTTCAAATTCAGTTGGAGTCTTACGGTTAATAAATTTTGCAATAATTTCATCAATATTGCTTCCCCCAATCCCATACTTTGATGCAACCTCTGCAGTATCAGCTCCTTGAGGTAAAGTATATAACCAATTTGCTGTAAGGCTATCTCCCTCAGAAATACTATTAATTCCTCTTTGGTGAGGTGTATACATAATATCTGCTGGATTATGACTATGCCCTAGCCCTATTGCATGCCCTATTTCATGCAAAATAGTATGGTATACTTCATTTTCGTCCATGTAATCAGCATGTACTAAGCCCTCTGTTAATCCTATAGCAACTTCAGCGCCATATAATCTGTTTGAACCGTCAAAATTGAAATAACAATGACCTAAAGCCTTTCTTTCAACTCTTTTCCAATCAACATTAACATTAGACTCTAAAAGTGTATTTACAACTTGAAAAGCAACTTTTCCTCTCGTTGCTTGTTGCCACTCATTCAAAGCTCTTATAACCATTTCTCTATACTTATATTCCTGCCCCTGCTTTGAATAAAATTTCATAGGCGCAATATAAACTTTTAAAGGCATAAAAGTCCATCGCATTATCCTACCATTTTTTAAAGATTCAGCAACATAAGTGTATTTTTTCATATTTTTATTATATAATAAATTGCGGTAAAAACCAATTGTGTTACAATGGATATTACAGAGTTTTATAATTTATACAGACTTAGGAGAGAAAACTTATGAACATTATGCAAATGATGAAACAAGCTCAAGGCTTGCAAAAAAAATTAAAAGACACTCAAGAAGAACTTGCTAATCTTGAAATTACAGGAGAAGCTGCTAATGGTGCTGTAAAAGTAATTTGTGACGGTCAAGGCAGATTCAAATCAATTAAACTTTCTGCAGAAGCTATCAATCCAGAAAATCCATCAGCTATTGATTCTGATACAGTAGAAATGCTTGAAGATATTATTTCTTCTGCTATCAAACAAGCTAGTGATAAAGCTGGCAAAACTATGGAAGAAAAAATGAAAGCTGTAACAGGCGGAATCAATATTCCAGGGTTAAACTTCTAATGATTTATCCAAAATCAATAGCATCTTTGATAGAGCATTTTCAAAAGTTTCCTTCAGTAGGGCCAAAATCGGCTCAACGCATGGCATTTTACTTATTAAGAATGCCAAAATCAGAAGTGGAAAAATTTGCTCAAAGCATGATTGAAGCAAAAGAAAACACAAAAACTTGTGAAATTTGTTTCAATCTATCATCAACAAGTCCTTGTGAAATCTGTCAATCAACACTTAGAGATAAATCTACAATATGTGTTGTTGCAGAAACTAAGGACTTGATAGCTATTGAAAAAACTAATGAATATAAAGGCTTGTACCATGTACTTCAAGGACTAATTTCTCCTATGGACGGAATTGGTGCAGATGATATAAGAATAAAAGAACTTTTAAATAGACTTACCGATGAAAAAGTAAAAGAAGTTATTTTAGCTCTCAGTCCATCTGTAGAAGGAGAAGCTACAAGCCTTTATTTAAATAAACTAATCAAACCTTTTGGGGTAAAAATCTCTCGAATTGCATTTGGACTACCAGTTGGTGCTGATTTAGAATATGCAGACGAAATCACAATTGCTAAAGCTATTGAAGGCAGACGCGAACTTTAAAAACGAAGCGGATAATCTTTATTAATTTTCCATCCGTCATGAATTATTAAAGCTGTACAAAAATTTCGATAACTTTTATTCTCACTGCCACAATAATTTAACAAATCACTTCTACTAATATTAAAACCGCCATATGGAATTAAACCATCTTTGGAAAAGTGGAATGTAAAAGATTTCGTACCAGTACATTGAGCCTGCTCAGTAGAATTTTTCATACACAAATCAACATCTTTTGCAAATGGATAAAAATAAATATCAAAACTTGTTATTACATCTTTTGCTGCATATCTCATGCCAAAAGCACTACCATCTGAAAATTTTGACCAAACTATATAATCATACTCTTCTCTTGAAACAGACACAGTAGTTAAATATTTTGCTAAATATTTATTATACCAATCTTCAGAACCAGACGCTCCTGATAAATCCGGATCTTCCCAATTAATAACTTCACCATTATCATTCTCTGATAAAATTATCGCCTGATTAAAAGTTGTATAAAACTTTTTTAAACGAGTTTCCACAACTTGCTTCCGATGATTATAAATAAAGCTAGGTAGTGTTAATGCTGCAACAATACCAATGATTCCTAATGTTATAAGAACTTCAGCGAGTGTAAAAGCAAGAGTAGAGCTTAAATTACGCCCCCCCCCCACGCGTTTCTAATCTTTTCATAGTCAGCTCCTTTCTGTTATTTTCATTATAACAAATTTTTACAATTTTTCAAGAATAATTGTTACCAAGATATATAATTGCTTTTAATTAAAAATTACGATAAAATTTTTTTATGCAAGAAAAATCTTTAGTACAAATTAATAATTTATTTGTAGAATATACAACCAACAAAGGCATTCTTGGCGGAAAGAAAATCATTCACGCAGTAAATGGTGTTTCTTTAGACATACATAAAGGAGAAATTCTCGCAATTGCAGGAGAATCAGGCTGTGGAAAATCGACACTTGCAAAAGCTATTCTAAAACTAGAACCAGCAAAATCAGGAGAAATATTATTTAATGACAAAAATATACTATCTCTAGACAAAAAAGAGCTTAAAGATTTTAGAAAACACGCGCAAATGGTATTTCAAAACCCATATGCGAGTCTTAACCCTAAAATGAAGATTATTGATATCTTAAAAGAGCCTCTTGAAATTAATACAAATTATTCAAAAGAAAAAATTCTGGAAATTGTTAAAGAGAAAATTAAACTTGTAGGACTAGACGAAAATTGCCTTGATTTATATCCTCATGAATTTTCTGGAGGACAAAGACAAAGAATTGCGATAGCCAGAGCACTTGTACTAAACCCTGAATTTATACTTGCAGATGAACCTGTAAGCGCACTTGATGTTAGTATTCAAGCTCAAGTTATAAATCTTTTAAAAGAATTAAAAGAAAAATATAATTTAACAATAATTTTAATTACACATGACATGAGCGTTATTGAATACTTAGCAGATCGTGTTGCTATAATGTACTTAGGAGAAATAGTAGAAATCGCTCAAACTGAAGAAATATTCAAAAATCCACTTCATCCTTATACAAAAGCACTACTTAGCTCTGTTCCACAAATCAACAAAACAGATAAAAAAATAATCTTAAAAGGAGATCTTCCATCACCTGCGAACCCTCCAAAGGGTTGCAAATTTCATACAAGATGTCCTTATGCAATGGAGAAATGTAAAACCTGCATCCCAAAAGAAAGTGGAATTAGACATAAAGTCAGATGTTTTATATATGATTAACACTCTTTGGCAATTTTTTATATTGAGGTGTTTTATGTTGGTATGATTAAAGTTCTACAAACAGCAAAATTTCCTCTAAAAATTTGCAAAGGCTCTTACGAAGAAAGAATTGCACTTGCAAAAGATCTTAACAAAAAATTCTTTAATGAAATAAGTCAAAAATTTAAGACTAATGAAATTACTTTTGATGTTTTTACCCAAACATTAAAAGAGAATACTCCTGAAAAAATTCAAATTGAGGTAAATGAATATGGTACCAAAAAAGGCGGCTGTACCAGTTTTAAATTAAATAAAAGCCAAAATGGAATCGAAGGCCTTTTAATGTTTTTTGAAACGAATTCCTACAACAAAGGAATACGTCTACTAAACACAGATATAACCCTACATGAAACTTTTCATTATTTTAGCCACCTTGCAAATCCTAAACATACTGCAAGAGTAGCAAAAATGTATGAAAAAGGACTTTTAGATAAAACAGAAAACTTTTACAAAGAACATTTATATACAAGAAAAGAGCTTAATATAAACAAATTAAAAGAAAATCTCGACCAATTTTTAAAAGATTTTACCCTGCAAGATCAAATTGAATTCTTACAAAATAGCAGATACAGAATGATTGAAGAATACAATGCTTTTGATGAAGGTTATAAATACCTTGATAAAATTCAAGATGAACATTCCAATTTGATATGTGAAAAAATTTACGGAAGAGAAAAAGAAGAATACAATTTTCCAGAAAAAATTAAAATCGTAACTGATAAACTTAAAGAAGTTATTGATAAAAACAGAAAAAGTTAATTTGTTTATGCTAAAATCCAAATATGGACAGAAAAATTGTTACAACAAACAGAAAAGCATTTCATGACTACAGTATTATTGAAAAATATGTAGCAGGAATTGTGCTGACCGGAACAGAAATTAAATCAATTCGCAAAAATGCAATTAATTTAAAAGACAGTTTTTGCAAAATTGAAGACAACGAAATTTTTCTGTACAAATGTCACATTTCTCCATACGAACAAGGAAACAGATTTAATCACGAAGCAGAAAGAACAAGAAAACTTTTGCTTACCAAAAAAGAAATTCTAAAAATGCAAACCAAAGTGAAACAAGACAATTATACAATTATTCCTCTTGAAGTATTCTTATCTCACGGGTTTGCCAAAATAGAAATTGGTCTTGCTAAAGGTAAAAAATTGCACGATAAAAGAGATGATATAGCAAAAAAAGACCAAAAAAGAGAAATGGACAGAGCATCCAAAATCAGATACTAATTTGGAGATAATAATATGAAGGTCGTTATTTTAGGCAAAGGCGAAATGCTCGCAAACTTAATTGAGGGCACTCTTGATGCAAATTGTGAAATTGCAGGGATTTTTAGATATGAAAGAACCGTAATGCCTGAAATATTGCTCGCTATAAAAGACTTTTTCAAAAGCTCACCAGAAGTAACTCTAATAAAACAAAATAAATTCCATGAAATTAAGCTTAAATCAGCTAATTCTGAAGAATTTAAAAAAGAAATTTTAAAATTAAATGCAGATGTCATTCTTGTCGGCACATGGCGTGAAAAATTAAAGAAAGAAATTATCGACTTGCCTGTAATAGCCTCTATAAATGTACATCCGTCATATTTACCTAAATATCGAGGACCAAATCCTTATTTACAGACAATTTTACATAGAGAAAAAAAATCAGGTGTAACTTTTCACCTAATAGATGAAAAATTTGATAACGGCGCAATTCTTAAACAACAAGAAATAGACATCATGCCTGACGATACATCAAAAGAACTTAAGGCTAGAACTGTCTATCAAGCAAGAAAGTTATGCACTACAATATTGAATGACTTAGATTCAGGCATAATAATTCCGGTTGCTCAAAACGAAAAAGAAGCAACTTATTTTCCAAACATTAAACCAGAGGATATGATGCTCGATTTCAAAAAAGAAAATGCAGAAGAAATTCATGCTAGAATACGAGCTTTCCACCCATGGCTTCCTTGTTATGTAACAGTAAAAAATAAATATCTTATTCCAAACCCATACAAACTTAGAATATTAGATGAAGAACATACAACTAAAATTTTAAATAAAAATAAAATACAAAACCCAAAAGTTGGAGACATAATCAATACAAATTATAAATCCCGCTCTATCACAGTATTATGTAAAGATTGGAAATCAATAAAAATGGTCGGAGTTAATCTCTATGGATTTTTTAACCGACCATTCACAAGATTATTTCTTAAAAATCTGCTTTAGAAATTGTAATCCCTTCCGCCTTCTTCAATCTTTTTCAAATCTTCTGCTACTTTCAATTTAACACATTCAGGAGATTCTAAGATTTTTAATTCATTTTGGATTAAATCATTTCCAACTTTTTTAGTTTCCTCTGATGCATAATCCTCTAAATACTCTTTTAAAGTTAAAATAGCATTCGGATGACAGAAATTGTGAATTTGTTTTTCCTTACAAATTTCCATAAACCTGTCACCGGTTCTGCCGTTGCGGTAACAAGCTGTACAGAAACTAGGTAAGTATCCAAGTTCCATTAGCCACTTTATAACTTCATCTAACGGACGTCTATCTGATACGTCAAACTGAGCAGATTCTTCTTTTTCTGGCATTGGATTAAAATATCCGCCAACACTTGTTTTCGAACCTCCTGAAATTTGAGAAATTCCAAGTTCAAGAACTCTTTTTCTACATTCAGCACTTTCTCTTGTAGATACAATCATACCTGTATAAGGAACTGCAATTCTAATACAAGCAACAATTTTGGCAAAAGTATCATCATCTATTCCGTTATCAAATACATCAGGATCAATATCATCAGCTCTACGAATTCTTGGAACGCTGATTGTATGAGGTCCAACACCGTATACAGCTTCTAAATGCTCTGCATGCATTAATAACCCAGCAAATTCATAACGGTATAATTCAAGCCCGAATAAAACACCTAAACCGACATCATCAATACCACCTTGCATAGCTCTGTCCATAGCTTCTGTGTGGTATTTATAATTATGTTTAGGTCCTGTCGGATGGAGTTTTTCATAACTTTCTTTATGATAAGTTTCTTGGAACAAAATATAAGTTCCAATACCTGCTTCGTGTAATTTTTTATAATTTTCAACGGTTGTAGCTGCAATATTGACATTGACACGTCTTATAGAACCGTTTTTATGTTTAATTCCATAAATTGTCTTAATAGACTCTAAAATATATTCCAAAGGGTTATTAACAGGATCTTCTCCCGCTTCTATCGCTAAACGCTTATGTCCCATATCTTGCAAAGCAATAACTTCATTTTTTATCTCCTCTTGAGTTAATTTTCTGCGAGGAATATGCTTGTTTTTCGCATGGTATGGGCAATAAACACAACCATTCACACAATAGTTAGATAAATAAAGAGGAGCAAACAAAACAATTCTGTTACCATAATATTCTTGCTTAATTCTCTTAGCCAATTCAAAAATTTCATTGTTTTTATCATCATTTTCACAAGCTAAAAGAACAGATGCTTCTCTATGAGATAAGCCTTTGCCTAATTTTGCTTTCTCTAAGATTTTATCAACTAATTCCAAATTATTTTTATTTTCATCTGCATATTTTAACGTATCAAGAATTTCTTCATGTGAAATAAATTCATCTGCATCATGTGACTTTGGATTATACATACTCATTTTCTCCCCTTATCAAAAGCATGATAACCCTGTAAAACTTAAAAGTAAATAGGCTAAATTCTTACGACAAACCCACCGCCAATCAAGTGTTTGTCATCAATATCATAAATAACACCAGACTGACCGTTTGTTACGGAATTTACAGGCTCATAAAATTCAATATCTGCAAAATCATCAAAAAGTCTTACATGAGCTTTTTTATGTTCCATGTTATAACGAATTTTAACCCAAGCATCAAATTCTTTTTTCTCAATTGGGTATGTTAAATTCAAATTAGTTATTTTTAAATTTTTCTTATAATTATCTTCTTCCCTGCCAACATATACAATATTTTTTTCAGGATTTATATCTATTACATACAAAGGATAAGGAGCTGCAATCCCAATACCCTTACGCTGTCCTATTGTATATTGGTAACAGCCGTTATGCACACCCCATTTTTTACCCGTCAAAATATCTATAAAATCACCTTTGTTTTCACCTAATTTTTCTGACAGGAATTTTTTTGTAGTCATAGGCTTTTGAATAAAACAAATATCCTGACTTTCTTTTGAATCTTTTGGAGGTAAATCAAAATCCTCTGCAATCTTTTTTACCTCAGACTTTTCATAATGATATAGAGGAAATATTGTCTTAGATAACTGTTTTTGTCCTAAACGATAAAGAAAATATAATTGATCCTTGTGTTCGTCTTTTGCGGGATAAAGTTTATAAATACCATCAACACATCTAATATCTGCATAATGACCTGTTGCGAATACATCTGCTTTTAACTCATTAATTGCATAATCAAAAAGCACACCCCATTTAATAAACTGATTACATACAATACAAGGATTAGGTGTTTTCCCTGACTTATAAGCATCTACAAAATAATCAATTATTTTTTCTTTAAACAAAGAAACAGCATCAAATACATGCAGATCAATTCCAAGTTTGTCTGCTACACGTTTTGCATTTTTTACAACAATATCTGATGCCTCAGAATCTATCATACGACCTGTTAGGCCTACAACCTCATACCCTTGTTTTTGAAGCAAAAGAGCTGTGACAGAACTGTCAACACCACCACTCATTGCAACAACAGCTTTTTTAGACATACTTTCCATATCTAAATTTTAACATAAAAATTGACTTGATAGTATTCGGATAGTAAAATTATCATATTAATAAGGAGAGTTTTATGGAAATTAAATCAGTAATATTAGCTGCCGGCAAAGGCACAAGAATGAAATCAAATACCCCAAAAGTTTTACATAAAATATTTGAAAAACCTTTACTTGGATATGTATTAGATAATGTAAAAAATATAGTAAATGAATCTTTTGTAATAGTAGGACATCATGCAGAAGAAGTTACAGAATATGTAGAAAAGAATTACAAAACTGCTAAAACAGTTTTGCAATCTCCTCAATTAGGAACAGGTCATGCTGTATCAATGGTATGTCCTGCTTTAGAAAACTTTGATGGACAAGTAATTATACTATGCGGAGATACACCACTAATTACAGAAAATACATTGAAAAAATTTGTAGAGTACCATAACTCTAACAATTCAGATTTAACCGTAATGAGTACAATTTTTGAAAACCCTACAAATTACGGAAGAATTATAAGAGAAGCAGATAATTCTCTAAAATGTATAGTTGAAGAAAAAGATGCAACACCTGCTCAAAAAGCTGTAAAAGAAGTTAATGCAGGAATCTATTGTCTTAACTGGGGAAAAATTAAACCAGCTTTTTCGCAATTAACAAGCAATAACGCACAAGGTGAATATTATCTTACTGACATAATTGCTTGGGGCAAAAAGAATAACCTTAATGTTAACGCATTTATCTTAGAAAACAGTGATGAAATATACGGAATTAATTCTCGTTCAAACTTAGCTACTGCAACAAAAATAATGAATGACAGAAAATTAAATTCATTAATGGATAATGGTGTAACAATTGTAGATCCTACATCTACTTGGATATCAGAAGATACCGAAATCGGAGCCGATACAATAATTTATCCGTCAACTTACATTGAGGGAAAAAATAAAATCGGTAAAAACTGCAAAATTGGGCCTTGTGCACATTTAAGAGGAGATGTTGAAATCTCTGACAACTGCAAAATCGGGAATTTTGTAGAAGTAAAAAAAGCAAAAATTGACCATAACACAAATGCTGGTCACCTAAGCTATATAGGAGATGCAGAACTAGGTGCACACATAAATATTGGAGCAGGCACAATCACCGCAAATTATGATCCGATTACAAAAACAAAAAGTAAAACAATTTTAAAAGATAACGTAAAAATCGGTTCAAACACAGTACTTGTAGCCCCAGTAGAAATTGGAGAAGGTACAAATATCGGAGCAGGAAGTGTTATCACTAAAAACATCGGCGAATGGGCACTTGGTATTACAAGAGCTCCGTTAAAAATTCTCGAAAACTGGGTTAAAAAGAAAATGTAAAAATAGATTAAAAAAATTCCCTTAAAGGGAATTTTTTTATATGCTAAAATTAAAACTATGAGCACAAAAGAAATAAAATGGACAATGTTTGTAATCACTGCAGTCGGCAATTTTATTGCCATGCTTGATTCTACAACTGTTAATTTAGCTCTTTATCCAATGTCTGTTGATTTACACGTTACTATGGGACAAATCCAATGGGTAATGATTGCTTATATGCTTGTGCTCACTGTATTTTTACCATTTTTCGGAAAACTTGGCGATATATTTCCAAAAAATAAATTATACTCAATCGGTTTTGGAATTTTTGCACTAGGAGCTTTCTTAAATACAACAGCAGGAAGTTTTGGATTACTAATTGCATTCAGGTGCTTAGAAGCACTTGGAGCATCTATTATGCTTTCAAACGCTCAAGCAATTATCGCAACAATTTTTAAAAACGAAAGACGAGGAAAAGCTCTCGGACTTAATGGTTGTTTGGTTGCAATTGGAGGGATGAGCGGACCTGCTTTAGGCGGAATTTTAATTAATTCCTTTGGCTGGCATTCAGTATTTATCCCCTGCATTCCTGTAGCCTTAATCGGAGCATATTACGCCTACAAAGTGCTTCCACATCACGCTAAAATTGATATTACAAATTTCAAATTTGATTATAAAGGTTTTATCTATTTTACAATAAGTTTGTTTGCACTGCTGCTTGCAATATCTGAAGGACACAGCTGGGGTTGGAATTCGCTAAAAATAATTTCTCTTGGCATAATTACATTGATATTTGGAATATTATTTTATATCAGAGATCACAAAATTAACTATCCATTAATCAATTTCTCAATGTTCAAAATCAAGCCATTCACATTTGGGAATTTGGCAGTAATGACATCTTACATGGCAATGTATACAAACAGTATTTTACTACCATTCTTTTTACAAGAAATACTTAAGTATAACGCATTAGTAACAGGTCTTTTAATCTTGCCTTATTCTGTTACATTATCTTTTATAGCACCGATTGCAGGAAGATTATCAGGAAAATACGGAAGCAGACAGCTAACAATTGCCGGGCCAATTTTATATTGCATAGCACTTTTATTATTCACCATATACAACAAAAATGTCGCTATGTGGCAAATAGTTGTTGCGTCAGGACTTATGGGAATAGGTAATGGACTATTCCAGTCACCATCAAATAACGCTATTATGACAAGTGTTCAAAAACATGAAGTAGGTATAGCATCAGGTATTTTAGCACTATCAAGAAATATGGGGAATATACTTGGAGTAGCAGTCACAATTACATTATTTGAAACATTTAGAAACATTTTTATAGAATCAGGCAAAGTTTATGATTTAGCATTTTTATTCTCTTACAGAACAACTATGTGCTTTGGGATATTTTTCGGACTTTGCTGTTTATCATTTGCATTTATTGCTTACCAGCCCCAGAAAAAGGAAATAAAATCTTAAAAAAGTACTTCTCGCCGCTACTATACTCAACTTCAACAACAGGAAACGGATTATCTAACTCATAAACTCCATAAAATGTCTTTTTTTGAAGCACTCCAATTGAAGTACTCGTAACTTGTTTTGATTCTAAAACCTTTATATTTTCATATTCTTTAGCTAATAATTTTGCATCCTTTTTAGAAAGACTATCACAAACCGTTTTCATAGCATTAAATGGCAAACTACCAATATAATAAATTGTTGCTAATTCAGCAAGAGGTACAGAACCAATCATTGATCCATATTCCTTTATTCCTTCAACAGTATCTCCTAATGGACTAGTATTCTTTCTTGGTTCATATTTTTCCTTTTTTAGGTATAAATCAATTATTTCATCAGAACCGATACCAACATCACGGACAATAACTTTTATATCTTGATTTGAAGCATTAACAATTGTGTATCCTAAAATATAAAAATATTTTCGAAATGGTCCAGAAAAAGGGGTTGGGGAAATTTGAATTTTAATATCAACAGGCGGATGATCCGAAATTTCAATATTTGAACTTTGCAATATTGGTTTAATATAATCATTCGCATAAACAAATACTGGCAGAAAAAACACTAAAAGTAAAAAAATATATTTTTTCATGAAGATATTATAACAAATTTTAAACGTAAATCAATATCTATTGAAAATAAATCTTTCCTGTTGTAAAATAAAAGTGTAAAAATTACACTAAACAACCAATTTATAAATGGCAGGGAATTATGACAACACAAAACGAAAATATAAGAAACATTGCGATTATCGCACACGTAGACCACGGTAAAACAACACTTGTAGATTGTCTTTTAAAACAAGCAGGTGCTTTTAGATCTAACCAACAAGTACAAGAACGTGTACTTGACAGTAACGATTTAGAAAGAGAACGTGGAATCACAATTTTATCAAAAAATATTTCTATCAATTACAAAGATACAAAAATCAACGTTGTAGACACACCGGGGCACGCAGACTTTGGGGGCGAAGTTGAACGTGTATTAGGCATGGTAGATGGAGCATTACTAATTGTAGATGCTGCAGAAGGTCCAATGCCTCAGACAAGATTTGTATTATCAAAAGCATTAGAATTAGGTTTAAAAATTATTGTAGTAATCAACAAAATTGACAAACCTGCAGCAGAACCATTAACTGCACTTGATAAAGTTTTTGATTTATTCACAGAACTAACTGATAGAGAAGATTTAATTGATTTTCCATTTATATTCTCAAGCAGTTTAAACGGGTTTGCAATTAAAGACTTAGATGATGAAAGAAAAGATATGATTCCATTATTGGATTGTATCTTAGAAAATATTCAACCTCCAAAAGGTGATGCGTCAAAACCATTCCAATTCAGAGCAACTACACTAGACTACAATGAATACGTTGGCAGAATTGTAATCGGTCGTATTGAAAACGGAAAAGTTAAATCTCAAGAACAAGTTTGCGTAATACACGCAGATGGATCTCAAGAAAAAGGTAAAATTACAAAATTGTTTGGATTCCACGATTTAGGCAGAGTAGAAATTGAAGAAGCTGTAGCCGGAGATATTGTAGGAATTGCAGGTTTTGCTGATATCCAAATCGGAGAAAGTGTTTGTTCTTTATCAGATCCAAAACCATTACCTTTAATAAAAGTAGATGAACCAACATTACAAATGAATTTTTCTGTAAATGACAGCCCATTTGCAGGAACAGAAGGAAAATTTGTAACATCAAGACAATTAAGAAAAAGATTATATGATGAATTAGAAAAGAATGTAAGCTTGCGTGTTGAAGACACAGATTCTACAGATGTATTCAGAGTATCTGGCAGAGGCGAATTACATTTAGGAATTTTAATCGAAACAATGCGTCGTGAAGGTTATGAATTCCAAGTTTCAAAACCAGAAGTTATTTATAAAAATATAGACGGAAAACAATGTGAACCATATGAAAACTTAATTGTAGATGTACCTGAAGGATATGCAGGAAGCTGTATTGATAGACTTTCAGGCAGAAAAGCTGAAATGAAAGAAATGAATAATGCTAAAAATAGAACTACAATGGTATTCCATATTCCGGCAAGAGGTCTAATCGGATTCAGAAGTGAATTTATAAGAATGACACGTGGTGAAGGTATTATGTACCATACATTCTTAGATTACAGACCATATGCAGGCGATATTCCTCGTCAAAGAAACGGTTCAATCATCGCGCACGAACAAGGTGAAGCTATTCCATACGCATTAGCTCAATACGAAGATAGAGGCGTATTCTTTGTAACTCCAAAAACAAAAGTTTATCGTGGTATGATTATCGGAGAATGCAACAAACCTCAAGACATCGTGGTTAATATCTGTAAAACTAAAAAATTAACCAATATGAGAAGTGCAACAGCTGATGTTATGGTAACTCTTCAAGCTCACAAAGAAATGTCTTTAGAAGAATGTATGGAATACATCGGAGATGATGAACTTGTTGAAATTACACCTGAAAATGTAAGAATTAGAAAAGCTGATTTAACAAAGAAAATATATAACTAACAATATATAATAAATAAAAAAAAGACCGAACTAAAGCGGTCTTTTTTTATGGTAAACTTTTCCAAAATGATGGATCAGATAGAGCTTTGTAATTACATCCGACACCATTTTTTTATCGGTAGAGGTCTTTGAACAAAATCCATCATTTTTATATACTGTACCACTAGCTCACATAGGAAGTAATTTCCCACTATCATCAATCTGGAACATAATGCTCTAATCTATTTGGTCCATTTTTATATCCATTAACATCGGTTGAAACATAAAGAGAAATACCAATATTTTCAATTAGAATAATACTCCCATCAGTTAATACAAACTGGTCATCATCAAACAATGCTAAATCTACATAATCAGTTCCATTAAAATTTTTATATATTTTAGAATTTTATCAATTGCGTTTTTATGCTACATTGATTGAGGTTAGGAGAAAAATATGAAAAAACTTTTTATAATTCTATTATTATTTCTAGGGATACCAACACTTGCTGATGAAAACAAAGCAGTCTTACCATCTGAAACTGGTATCGTAGAAAGCATAAAATACGAAGATGCAGAAAATCTTAATCAAGGAGAATCAACGACAAAACAACTTGTTACAGTAAAAGTTCTCACTGGAAATTTTAAAGGTACAAAACGCCTAATTGAAAATATGCTAACAGGAAATCCGGCCTATGACATAAACTTAACCAAAGGTAATAAAGTCGTTTTACACGTAGAACCAAACTCTGATACAATTACAACTCCAGAAGACGTTGATTTTTTCATTGCCGATTTAAAAAGAGATAATCAAATTTTTGTATTTACAGGAATTTTCTTTATCCTACTACTTTTAATCGGTAAAAAGAAGGGCTTTACAAGTATAATTTCAATAATCTCTACTATAGCGTTAATATTTTTTATGCTGTTACCAATGATATTAAACGGTTTTTGTCCTATTGCATCAGCTGTTCTGACGGGAATTATTTCAACAGTAATTACCATATATTTAGTCGGAGGTCTAAATTCAAAAAGTTCATCAGCAATTATTGGAACTAGCATAAGTTTAATCTTTGCAGGAGCATTATCAATGCTTGCAATATACTTTGCTCATCTTACAGGCTTTGCAGGTGAAGAAAATATGTTTTTATACACAGCGAGACCTGATTTAAGTTTCACAGGAATTCTATCAGCTTCTATGATTATCAGTGCATTAGGAGCATTAATGGATACAGCTGTATCAATAGCAAGTACAGTAAACGAAATTTTTGAAACCGATAAATCGCTATCAGTAAAACAACTATTCAAGTCAGGCATGAATGTAGGTCGAGATATTATAGGCACAATGTCAAATACACTTATTCTCGTCTATTTAGGAAGTTCTTTAACACTTGTACTTCTATCAAGTAATATAGATATGAATAAATTTTTCAATCTTAATCAAGTTGCAACAGAAATTCTATCAGCTTTAACAGGTAGCATAGCAATTCTGTTTTGTGTCCCAATCACAGCAATTATTGCAGCTTATTTAATAAAAAAACAACAAGATAAAATTAAATTCAATTTTGATATAGAAAAAGAGATGAATGATTAAACATTCATCTCTTTTCTTTTTTAATCTATGTATCTTATTTAGAACAAGAACATCCACAGCAAGCTTGAGATTTCAGAGCATCAGCTTTATCTGTTCTCTCCCAAGGTACATCAATATCAGTTCTGCCCATATGACCGTAAGCTGCTAATAATTGATAGAACTTACCGCCATTTTTAGCTGGCAATCCGCGTAAATCAAATTGATTAATAATTGCAGCAGGTCTTAAATCAAAGTTTTTATAAACTAATTTAGAAATTTCATCATCTGAAATTTTACCTGTTCCGAATGTATCAACCATGATTGAAATAGGTTCTGCAACACCAATTGCGTATGCAAGTTCAATTTCACATTTTTCAGCTAAGCCCGCAGCTACAATATTTTTTGCAACCCAACGAGATGCATATGCAGCAGATCTGTCAACTTTTGTAGGATCTTTTCCAGAGAAAGCACCACCACCGTGACGAGAATAACCGCCATAAGTATCAACGATGATTTTACGACCAGTCAAACCTGCATCACCTTGAGGTCCACCAACTACGAAACGCCCTGATGGGTTTACTAAAATTTTTGTTTCACTGTCTAATTTAATTTCTTCATTTTCAAATACATAATCAATTACATATTTTTTAATATCATTTCTAATAATTTCTTGAACTTTTGAATTATCAGAAACACCATTAATTTCTGGATCATGTTGAGTTGAAATTAATACAGTATGAATTCTTGAAGGTTTTCCATCAACATATTCAACAGTAACTTGAGATTTACCATCCGGTCTTAAATATGAAAGAATACCTTGTTTTCTAACTTGAGCTAATCTGTAAGATAATTTATGAGCCAAGCTGATTGGCAACGGCATTAATTCAGGAGTTTCGTTACAAGCATAACCAAACATAATACCTTGGTCACCTGCGCCTATATTTTCTGTTTCAGAAGTTGATGTATCAGCATTATCAGATCTTGTTTCAAGAGCTTTATTAACGCCTCCTGCGATATCGCAAGATTGTTCATCAATACTAGTTAAAACAGCACAAGTATCAGCATCAAAACCACCGCCAGATGCACCTGAATAACCGATATTTTTAATAGTACTTCTTACAACTGATGGAATATCTACATAACAATCAGATGTAATTTCACCACAAACAAGAGCCATGCCAGTAGTAACAGTGGTTTCAGCAGCTACTCTTGATTGAGGATATTTTGTCAAAAACTCGTCCAAAATAGCATCAGAAATCTGATCGCAAACTTTGTCGGGGTGTCCTTCTGTAACTGATTCAGAAGTGAATAAAAAATTTTTTGGTGTCATTTAAAAATTCTCCTTAATTTGTATTTTGGTCCGGCGAACCTTATCACCGTCACCCCGCCGGTAAGGTTTTTAATTCCGACCCGGCAATGTCATTAAGAAACAGTGTACAACCAAAAACATTGAAAAGCAAATATTGTATTAATATTTATTAAATATTAATTAGTTACGACATCAGCTATAATTTTACCTGTATCCCAATCAATACCCTTAAATATTATTTTGCTATCTTTTTGTACAATCATTTCTATTTCATGATTATTTACATTTGTATATATATTCCTAAATAAAGCATTAGACCCAGCTTTAAGTGTAAAATCATAATTCACTTTCGCAAATCGATGACTATGATTTTCTTCAACTAAACTTGTTGACATAAATCGTTCTTGATTAACAACAAAACCATTTAATAAAGCATCAATTTCCTTTGACCTATCTTTAAATTTTGAAGGATTTTCAATTACATCTAATATTGAAGTGCCATCCTTCAACTTTAAAGTATTTAACGGTTCTATATAATCAGATCCCATATACACATGGATATCTTCAGTTAAAACATGTTTATCCAATAATTGTGCCAAATCATCTGCATATTTCAAATAAATTTGATTACTATTTTGATTATTTTGCCTTGCAGTTAAAGCAGCATTTATTTGATTTGAAGATTCTCCTGTATATCGAGCTAAAGCTGTTAATTCATCTTCTGATGGAGTACTATTTTCTAAATTTTTTATTACATTATCCCAAAATTTATCTCCCATTCGTTTAATGACAGGAGGGGTATAAAAATCAGAAAATAAATTTTTATACCTTAAACAATAAACAATTAAATCTTCAGGAGTTTGCTTCTTCCAAAAATCTTTGTGATTACCCTGGTTAAGCATTTTAGAAATATTATCTAGATCATCTTCACTGAAAAATATATCTCCATAACGACCAAAATTCATTTTATCAAAAACTTTTTCCTGTAAATCTACTGGAGCAAAGATACCATTGCGATTTTCTTTCTCAGAAAACCCCATATTTTCAAATACTTTCGCGATTTTATCTCGATTAAAAATATCTTCAGATATTTTATTTATATTACTTTGCATATTAGTAGGCAGATTTTCTAGAATATATTTTTGAGTCTTGGAGTCCAATTTTGAAATATCTATTAAATCTGTATCTTTATCCTTTGCATATCTAAAATCGATATGTAAAGCATCTTTATTAAATTCACTGTATAATTTTGCAATATTAAAATTAACTTCATCAAAAGATTTAACTAATTTTCCATTTGAATCATAAGTATAACGAATTGCGGAATTAGCAATTTCTGCAACTTTCAAAGAATAAGAAAAATCATTTGTAGAAGGATTTGTTTTATTTTTCATATCAAAAAGATTAATAATTTCTTTAAAAGCAGCGTTATTAAACTTTATCGGTTTTGAGTTATTTTCTTCAATACAAGCAGAAATTATCATATCTACTACACCATTTCTAACATGAGAATTCGTAAAAAGTTCTTTAGCAGAGTCGGCTACTTCTTGCCTTTGCTCTTGAGGCAAATCTTTAATAAGCTTTATAATACCTTCTATCGTAATATCCGTAGATTCAGACAAATAAACATCTTTTGATACATTTTCAGATGTTACCTTTAAATCATTCGCAATTTTTAATAAATTTTCATCAATAATACCGTCTTTTATACAAGCATTTTGAATTCTTTCGTTTAATAATGAATTTGCTCTATACTCCATTCGGATATCTGGTCTTTCAGAACTTTTAATCCATTCATTATATTTAGCAATATATTCTTGCTGCAAAATTGCTTTATCTTGCCCACTAGGCATATTTTTTATCGCATCACGAATACTGGCAAAATCTTCTCTTGTATTTGCAGTCTTTAACTTTTCTGAAACATCGAAGTTCTCAATATTTGACAAAAATTTCTCTTTTTCAGGAACTTCAAGATTATTTTTAAAAGAAAAATGTTCTGATATTTTACCAACAGACTTCATACCTCCACCTATTACTGGTGATAAAATTGCTCCTCCAACAAAGCCTTCACCAGCAGCTTTGGCAACATCTTCTAAGCTTCCGCCATCTATAGCTGTTCTAAATGCATTATCTACAGAACCACCGACTGCGCCATCAGTAGCCATTTCTGCACCCAAAGCCAATGATTTTTTTGCAATATTACCTCCAACATATTCGTAACCTGTTGGGTTGGTTAAAGCTGTTTTTATAGTTTGCTTTACTCCACTTTCGACAGCAGATTCTGCAACTTCTTTTCCTACCTGCTTTACAGCCTGAACTCCTAACTTAGTTGCAACTGTCTTTCCAACAGCACCTCCAAGTCCACCAGTAACAGGAGCTATAACACCGGAAAATGTTCCAGTTGTAGCATCATATGCGGCATCTTTTAAAGAATATTCTCTACCACCTGTAGCAGCATCAGCTGCTTTCATTCCTGTTTTAATAGCTGCACCACTTGCTCCTGCTGCAGCAATACCAAAAGCTATAGAACTTCCTCCTGTAAACGGAGCTGTAGCAACTGCTGCTGTATATATTCCAACAGAAGCAATACCTGATACAATATCAGCACCTACATCAACTGCCATAGATTGACCTTCTTTATAGCCATTTAATGCTAATTCTGATTTTAATTTTAGTTCCCCTTTAATAAATTTTTCTAAGTTTTCTTGGGTATATTCAAAACCGGTCAAATCCTTAAAAACTTTAGATCTATTTTGCTCTGTTGTATTGAATTGTTCTA
>FR899620.1:0-50335 GCA_000437435.1 Clostridium sp. CAG:768
GAATCTAATTATATTCCTTAACCCTTTATTTGTCAAGCTGACAAACTAAAGCAGAAAAAGCGGCAGGATTTCCCCCTGCCACTAGAATTTATTTTAACCGCCTTAACGGTCATCCTAGCGTGCTTAAAATTAGATTTTAATTAAAGAAAGAGGGAAATATCATGAAAGAAGAAGAAAAGAACCTAGTAAAAGAAATAGCACTTGAAGTGCTAAAGGATTATGAAGAAAAGCACAAAGACGGTGTAATAAAGGTTAGCAAAGTTGCTACACCTCCCACACCAACTGAAAAGGCAGAAAAATTACATAGTAAAGTTCGTGCAGCATATATGAAAAAACTGTTGCCCGGACTTAATAAAAAATAGCCTCTATTACTGTATAGGAGAATGTTTGACTCCCCTCTTTTCATATCCCTTATTTTACCCACATCGTCCGACATACGGACATAGTGGGTAATGCAGGCATGCGAACCCCTACCACAACAAACGTTCCCTTATACATTGACCGCCAAAACCCTTATAAATAAAGGCATTTGCACCGATAGAAGCATTTTACCTTTAAAGCGATTTTTCATGGTTATATGCCTACCAACTTTTTTATGAGTGCTACGGAGTTTACAGACTGCGGCATACGACCTAACTAATATTGAAAACTAACATAATAAGTCCGAGAATTGACAATAATAAAGTACCACCTAGCACCACAACCCAAAAGAGTATAACTGCACCGCACACAATATCCACGATTAACGGCACTTGATGAACGCATTGAACCTGTTGCCCCTGCTGATAATTTCTGCACCTAGTCGCCCTCGCATTATCCATTATCCTAAGTATCATTAGGTTTAAGAAATGACCTCTTATAAGGTCTTGAACCTGTCTATCGTTCATTTTTCACCCCTTTGTATAGTTCAAGGTAGTTATAAAAAGTGCCTCTTGATAATGGTTTCTTGTTCATTCTGACTAACTTACCATTCACAGAATCAAGTAATGCGGTTTTTGTTTCCGAATCTCTTGCCGTTTTCATTACATCCAAAAACTCTTTTGGTAGGTCTTTAATAGTTAATTCTTTCCGACCAAACTTAACTCCTTTAGACTTTGCGACCTCTCTACCATTATTGCACCTATCGGCTTTCTCGTTGAGTTCCTGTTCAGTTAAATAATTAAGAACCGCAAAGACAATATCAGTTAGCATTAAATTAACTGCCCCATTATCCTTTTTCCGAGTATCTAATAAAGGGAATGATGTAACCACAATATCAACCCCGGCACTCGTTAAAGTATTCCAAGTGTCTTTGGTCAATTGGTAACTCCTGCCCATTCTACTTAATTCAATCAAGAGTAAGCAGCAGTGAATCCCTTTACTCTCCAACTCTTGCAAATCTTCAACAAGTTTCTTAAAAAGTGGGCGGTCTTGATTTTTCCCGGTCCTCTTTTCACAAACAATATTCTCCTGCGGTAACTTAATACCCTCTTTGCTGATAAAGTCATTCAGTTGTTTGTATTGGCGGTCATAACTCTGCTGAACCGTACTGCACCTGATGTAACAGTAATAAGTTGTTTCCATTTTATCCTCCTGCAATAGCAGTAGGGCTTTCGCCCTATGCTATGCTAAATCTCTTTGAGTAAACAGTCTTGATAAAGTTGTCTAAAACATTCATTGATTTTAGATATTCTCTAACTTGGACAGTCATGAGTCTATCTGCGGTCTGTGAAGTCCAACGAATAACACAACCGCCTAAATCTAATGTTTCAATTTCTCTAGCGTCTAACTCATCTTTAATAGCCTGTTCACGTTCGGTAATTTGTGCTTTTAATACGTCCTGTGCAGCATAAAGTTCTCGAAGTTGTGTTACTGCGATTCTAAGTTCTGCGTTTCTCATAATGTTATCTCCTTTTGTTTTGTTCCTTATACTATTAGTATAACCGATAACATGTTATTTGTCAAGTAAATCATCTTACATTTATTGACATTTGTTACATTTCCGCAGCTTTTAGGGGATATTCAAGTATGACAAGCATTGTAGCCGATTTAACAACAAATAGAATTAACCCGGATTTCATTAGGAATCTATGTTTAAACAATTTATAAATTAGTTGACACCTTATTAATGAGGTGCATTAAGTTCCAGAGCACTTGAAACGATATTGTAAATAAGTCCGATTTGTACCTTATTAGCGGTTGATAACAATTTATTTAACTTCTCGATTGTTTCGACATCTGCTTCTACTGGTGTTGATATAAAGAACTGGTACAAATCCACCTCTAGAACCTCAGCAATACGAATTAACTTTGTCATACTTACAAGGTTCTTCCCAGTTTCATAGTGAGCAAGCGTTGACGGTTCACATTGGACTTTTTCAGACAGTTGCAGTTGACTGAGCCCTGCTAACTCTCTAAAGTGTCTAATCCTTGCACCGATAGATATTGAAACATCTGTTTTCATAGCCTTATTATCCTTTCTCTATTGAAATAAATCACTAGTAAATAGTGCCTGTTGACTGGCACTATTTATCTGATATGATTTACCTATGAAAAAGGTTATAATTCTTGTATCGCTTTTTATATCAACACTTTCAGCCAATGCCTATCCATTTGACACCAAGTATTACAACCATTGGAAAGCCGTTTACCACCCTCACAATGAATTAAGTTATCAACACGCATACTGTTCTGCATATAACGGCATTGAAGAATATGAGTTGTCAGATAAGACCAGAGTAGATTGTTTAACTGCTACACATGCAATAGAGTTTGACTTTTGTAATAAAGCCTATGAAGCAGTCGGACAGTCGTTACATTATGCTTTAATGACAGGTAAGAAGCCTAAAATAGTTTTGATACTGGATAGTAAGTACAAACAAGAACAAATGGTTTATGTTGAAAGAATTAAGAGGATAGGCGAAGCTTACGGAATTGAAGTTGAATATATTTCAGATGAAGTATTAACCCTAGACAATAAAGGTAGATGTCAATATATTGATTGCAAATGTAACCACAAGAAACATAGTTTCTGGCATTTTCATGGTAATATTAAGAAGTAAAAGGAGTGGATATGAAGAAATACATAATATTACTATTGGCTATAATATTAGTTCAACCTTCATCTTTAGCTGTAGGTATGAAAAATACTATGGGTAAAGTTATGGATAGTTGGATAGGTGAGAATATAGATACCGTTATTAACCATTGGGGTTATCCGTCTAGTGAGAAAGAAATTGCAGGAAAGAAATTGTATTATTGGCTCAATAGTTCCTATGTTGTAAGTGGTAATCAATATGGTGTTTATGGTGGAGAGTCGACCTGCAACCGAATATTAGAAGTTGATAAGAACAACACCGTTGTTAAATGGCAATGGGAAGGGAATAGTTGTCCCTCTACATACATATTTTCTGGTAAGAAATTAGTAAACCCAAATAACAATCCATGGAAGAAGAAATCTGAATTATAGGAGTTAATAATATGTTAAAGAACATTCTAATATTTATAGCAGGCATGGTTACAATGTTAATATTAATGGTATTGTTTGGAATAGCAGTTAATTCATCAAGTAATAGTGGCTATCCCGGATTAACAATATTTGAAGAAGAAGGCAAGTGTACTGGGGCTAGACAAATACAGATAATGCAAACTCTTGAACCTAATATGGCACTTGCACATGCAAAAACTCAACCTAATGCAATATATGACCCCAATGAGATACTTGTTTTATTATTAGGAGATGAAAAGGCAAGTTATTATGATGACCAAAAGATTAACGTACCCAAAGGAATGTGTGCTAAACAAGTTGGAACATACCAATATCAGTCTAGGGAATTAGGCATGAAAACTGTTCCTGCGGTAACAATTAAATAGGTGGCGTATGGGGTTTGCAATACTTATTGCCATAATTGTCATAATATATAAGGTAATAGACTTTTCAGTAGGATATAACCGCTATAAAGCAAGTAATTATTATCAAAGTACAAATAATTCTTATTTATCAGTATATTTTGACAAAGGACTTAATGGAGAGTACAGTTTGTACCAGTATTTACAACCTTTTGAGTCAATGGGCTGTAAGTTCTTGTTTAACCTTTATGTACCCAGAAATAATGGCAAGACCTCTGAAATAGACGTAATAATGTTTCACCCCAAAGGATTGTTTGTTATTGAGAGTAAGAATTATAGCGGTTGGATATTCGGCAATGAAAGTAATAAACAATGGACTCAAACTCTGCCAGTAGGTCGTGGAAGAAGCCATAAGGAACGATTTTATAATCCTATAATGCAGAATGCTACACACATTAGAGCAATAAGAAAATATATTGACGACACTATACCTATCCATTCAGTAATTGCATTTTCTGACAACTGCACTCTCAAAGATGTTACAGTTAAAAGTAATGTCATTGTAACCTATTATAGCGACCTATTAAGAGAGGTTAAATATAAGTTATCTGAAATCAATAACTATTCTATGACTCCAGAATTACTGAATGAAACATATAACAAGTTATCACAATATGCTAATGCTGATGAATATACGAAGTTTCAGCACATTAATAATAGTCGGTAATTTCATGTCCATATTGTGTCCATTTAATATGTTAATTCATGGTATCAGTATTTAATTCAATTATCGTTAATTGCTTTGCTACATGATAAAATCTAATTCATTCTTTATTTATGCTATGATATGGGTATGGAAATGGAATTAAAACAGGGTGAAATACAAGCACATTGTACTGATATATCAGACGGTGCATTGGCTCTGGTAAGGTCTGTCTTATCTATAAGGAGTATCAGCATTCTAAAGGGTGGTTTTGAATTTATAACAGACACTCCAGAACAGTATAACAGCTTGAATAATATAATAGATGAGGTAATGACTACTTTCACAGATTATTACTACGCTGCTAGCGAAGAAAATTATTTAGAACATCCATACTACCAAGTTACCCTCTATGAAGGAGAAGAATTAAAAGACTATCATAAGAACTATTTTGACAACAATCCACTATTTAAAGTTGAGTATGAGAGGCTATCCGATACAACAAATAGAATAGCATTTTCGGTTAAAGATAAGGACAAGTGTTTACAGGCACTTGACGATTATTGTTCAAAGTATGGTTATGATGAGTTATGGAATGATGAAGCAAACATGCTTACTTGTGAAGCCCAAGACAAGCAATTATACAATCTATTGACAGAGAAGGATTATAACCTCAACAACTTCGTTATAACTGACATCAAGTATATAAAGGCACTTTGTTATAACGAATATAAGGAAAAACTGTCTATAGCAAATGCAACTATTGGTATAGATGAGAATAATAAGCCTGTATTTAGATGTACTATTGCAGATGAAGGATTTGTTGAAGGGTATGGAAAAGACGATAATGTAGAAGATGTTAAAGCAGAAGCTAAAACCAAAGCTGACAAGCCAAAGAAGGTAAGAAAACACTTCTCCCCCAGTGTGCAAGACCTATTCAATTACATCAAAACTTATGCTCAAGCCAGAGATTACCAGATATATCCTTATGAATTAATCGGAGAAAAACCAGAGAAACTATATGAAAATATGGGAACATTGACAACTATGGTCAATAGATTGAATGAACAGTACAGAGAAATCTGTCATGATGATACTATAACATTAATGAAATACGATAAGACTCTTGAGTGCTATATGATAACAGATATATGGAATAACAAAACTGTTATTTAGTGGGTAACAAATTATATAAATGGTATGTAGCTACTATTCAATGATAGTAGCTATTTTTCGTGCCTAAATTTTCAGAATAACAATAACCGTTATTCTGGTTATCGTAGCCTGTCAAGCTGTGCGTAGCACGCAAAAGAAAAGGAGGCTACGCTATGAAAAAAAGAAATAACAACAATTCCGACATCACATTTAATGTTGATAGAATAACCGTTATTGTACATTCCCCTACATTAGTAACTACAGATGAAGATAATAAAAGACAGTTGGCAAAGTACCTCTATAAGCTAGTAGAAATGAATAACAAAGCTATGTAAATGAAACATACGGCTGCCTGAACCTCTTATTTGTGATACAATGCAAGTAAGAGGTATCCTTTCATGGTAAAGAAAAAATCTGGTAAAATTATTGAAACCAACAAAGCTGTTGCTTATGTTCGTGTATCATCTCGTGAGCAAGAAAAAGGATATTCTCTTACCGCTCAAGAAAAACTGCTACGGAAATATGCTAAAGATGAAGGATTTGAAATCGTAGAGTTCTTTAGAGAAGCAATGAGTGCGAAGAAATCTGGTCGTAAGCAATTTAACCTAATGCTTAAGTATTTAAAATCACATAAAGATGTTAATAAACTGTTAGTTGAAAAAACTGATAGAATAACAAGAAATTTTAAAGATGTAGTAGACCTTGATGAAGTAGATGGGTTAGAATTGCACTTTGTAAAAGAAGGTTCGATTATATCTGAAAAATCAAAGAGCCAAGATAAAATGATATATGGCTTAAGAGTTGTTCTTTCTAAACAGTATATAGATAATCTGAAAGAAGAAGCAGAAAAGGGCATATTAGCTAAAATAGAAGACGGAGTTTATCCTTCTATTGCACCTGTCGGATATTATAATACAATGAACAAACTGGGTAAGCATATAATAGCTGTTGATGAAGATAAAAGAGCTGTAGTAAGGAAAGCCTTTGAACTATACGCAACAGGTAACTACTCAGCTAAAACAATTAATGATATGTTATACCCACAAGGCTTGACTAACAGAAATGGGAATAAACTCGCTAAATCTACAGTTGAGAGGATGTTCAAGAATATCTTCTACATTGGGCAATTTGAGTTCAAAGGATTTATCTGTACTCATGCACAACATGAAGGTATTGTTGACCTTAATACCTTCAATGCAATACAAGAGCGTTTAGGTGGTGTTGTAAGGACAAGAACTCATGATATTCAATTCCCTTATCAAGGACTGTTTAAATGTGGTATCTGTGGCGGTATGCTGACACCAGAATTGAAGAAAAAGAAAAGTGGTAAACAGTACATATACTATCACTGCAACGATTTCTACAGACAGGGGTGCAAGAAGCTATCCTATATCTCTCAAACAAGTATAGATAAGGTACTGGCAGAGTTTCTAAAGAATTTTCATGTATCAAGAGAGCTGATAGAAGCAATTAAAAGTTTTATTAAAGAAATACATGATGACAAAAATGACTATCAGGGGAAAGCAGAAGCTAACATTAGCAGAAAAATTGAACAGCTTAACAAACGCATAAGACAAGCCTATGATGACAGATGTGATGGAACTATCGAAGAAGATTTCTGGAAGAAGATAAATCAAGAGTACCATACTGAAAAAGCTGAATTAATTGAACAGCTAAATAGAATAAATGAAGCTGATGTTAAATTCTATGATACATGCGAGAAATTACTGGCATTTGCTAAGGACTCATACAACATGTTCATGAACGGAACAGTTGAAGATAAGCGATTTATCACTCAAACTGTACTATCGAACGCAACATATTATGACGGAAAACTAGATGTAGAGCTACATCCAGCATTTGACACTCTATTTAGATTATCTAAAGAACATGAACTTAAAAAATCCACTATCGAACCGTCTGAAAGTACTGATTTTACTAACAAAAAAACACTTCCTAAGAAGTGTTTTAAAAATGGCGGGAACGACGAGGCTCGAACTCGCGACCTCATGCGTGACAGGCATGCGCTCTAACCAAACTGAGCTACGCTCCCATATTTTGTTTTCAATGTCTTTCGACAAGTTTTATTATAATATGCTGAATTTTTTTTTGCAAGTCTTTTTTTATGTTATATTGAAAAATATGAAATTAAATAATATTTATTTACCCCAGAAAGAGAAGCAGCCATCTTTTAATGCAAAAAATTCAGTATTAAAAGATGCTGATTGGGTATGTAGGTCTGTTAATAAAAATTTTCCAGCACTATCAAATACTTGGCTTAATTATAATTTGCATGTCAAGCATGCTAATAAGATTAATTTAATTTCTTCTATCGGAGAAAAAATTTATAATGCCAGATGTAATAATAATTCCGAGCTAGTTCCTGTTAAATTTTTGAAAAAATTACTGGAGCAGGTAAGGGATAACAAAGTTGGTAATTGTTATGAAAAGGCTACAATTGCTGATCTTATTTTAAAAGTTAATGGCGTTAATAATTGTGATAGAATTAATTTGGTGACAAATGATGGACAAAAAAATCTTCATCATACTGTTTTACTCGTTAATTTTGATAAACAAAATTATTATCCATCTTTACAAAAATTGGTGATAATAGATCCTTGGTGTGGGGATAGTGGTTATGCTGATATTATGTTAAAAAAATATGCCAATATGTTTAATGATTTTTTCAAATTGAAAAAAGGCGAAGATATTCAATTTGTAAAAAGACATTCATTAGATTTCTCAGATGAGGATATTAAATTTTTTAAGAAAAATTATCCTGAACTTGTTTTTAAAAGTTCTGATAAACATAAATTATTCACTGAAGTTTAAACAAAAAAAGTCCGTTAATTAAACGGACTTTTTTGTTATGTATATTTTTTATTTATTTATACAATGGTGCAAGTTTTGCAGATTGTTGAGGGATTACTCCTTCTTCAATTGATTGATATACTCTGTAATCTATTGTTGGGAAACAGTTATCAATGCTTTCAATTTCTTTTAGTGCATTTTCATCGATGTTTCCGCTTTCAATCATATCTGCAATTTTTTCAAATCTATCAACATGTTCTCTGAATCTGTCTGTTGCATAATCTTTTGCTTGCCATGTTGTAATTAAGAATGGCCAGTCTGAACTTTGAAGTAATAGATTTTCTCTTGCTAATTGATTTAGAGCTCTATGCAATAATTTATCTTCTGGGATTTCTGAATATTTATCAGCTATTGCACAAATTCTTTTTTCACAAGCATGAATAATTGGCCACATCCATTCTGTTAAATGGTTATTCCATACATAGAAGTGTCCGCCTTGTCCCCAAGAACTTTCAGGAATTTGGATAGCTTCTTTTGGTGGATGTGAGTGTACATATTCTCCAGCTGTCATTCTTTCTACTTCTGGTAAATATGTTGAGAATTTTTTAATTACTTGTTTAATAAATTCAACACCTTCAAACCACCAGTGTCCGAATAATTCAGTATCGAATGATACCATTACAAGACCTTCTTTACCATGTGCTTTTTTATAGTCATTTAACATATGGTAAATTAAAGTTGTGTAGTGATCTGAGTTTTCATTAATTTTATTTAATGCCAATACCGGATCATAAAGCATTTTGTCACCTAAATCTGTTGTAGATGATGTAATTCTCCAGTAGTGCATACCAGATTTGTCATCTTTTTTGTGGAATTCTCTGAATACTCCATCGCCAGGGTAACCATCTGCTGCTGACCATACTTGATAACCAGCTCTATCATTTCTGCCCATTACTGCTACTTGAGCATCTGGTAACCAGTATGCTGAATATGTATCATATCCTGTAGCTGGACGTTCAGGTAGCGGAATATATTCAATATTTCCGTAAACCCCAATTACACGTCTGTTACCGATAGAGTTTCCGCCTTCGATTACATGAGATTCTGTGAAGAAATATTCAATGTCATTGTTTTGCAATGTTACTTCAATTGCAGGGCGCCAATGTTTTTTGCCATCTTTGCCTACATATTCGTAACCTTGTCTGTATGCACATTCAGGAAGCCAGCATCCGCATGCTTTTTTACCAAATAATCTTTTTGTTGTATCTGAACCTATTTTGAATTGTGCATTTAAGTTACTGTCAGTTGCTAGTAATGGAGAAAAACCATGAGTAGCTCCTGATGTTGTGATTTCAATACAACCTAAATCTTGGAATTTTTTAAATTGTGCAATTAAATCCATTCCGTATTTATTTACAAATGCATCTTTGATGTTTGAGAACCAGTCAAAGTAGTATTTAGCAAGGTATTTCAAGTGTTGTGAGTGCGCAACTTTTGGATCAGGGTATCTGTCCAAATCTTTTGAAACTTGAGCAATTCTTGAATCTAGATATTTAACGAATCCATGTTTTAAATGTTCATCGTTAAGTTGTTCTGCAAGAATTGGGGTAATACCTACTGTTAACTTTGCCTTAATACCTTCATCATATAATTCGGAGATTGCATTTAACAATGGAACGTATGTTTCTGCCATACATTCATATAAATTTTCTTCCCCGAAAGGCCACATGCCGGCTTTTCTATAATAGGGTAGGTGGCTGTGTAACATAAATACGAATTGTCCTACTGACATTTTTGCCTCCATATCTCATTTAAACGAATTACTATTATATAAATATAATTCCTACTTATATATTATTTATACCACAAATGGCTAAAAAATATAATCCTTTAGAACTAATTCTTATGTATAATCGTTACATTTTTTAACAGTAAAATTTGTATTCAAGTTATAGCTTTAATCTATCAATTTTATATAAAATTATTGTATGCTTTTGTTTGATTATACATTTATTTACATATGTATTGCTTTTTTTATTTTTTTTATTTAATATGAATTTGCTCACATCCTCAAATGTGTCCGAAGTCATTAATCGGGCGTAAGAGTAAAAGAAAGGCAAAATAAAATGGCAAATATTAAATCTGCTAAAAAAAGAGTACTTATAGCTGAAAGAAACAGACAAAGAAACGTTGCTTTCAAAACTTCAATTAAAACAGCTTTGAAAAAAGTTTTAGAACTTGCTAAAGCTGAAGATAAAGAAGCTTTAAATGCAGCTCTTTCAAAAGCTTATCAATTATGTGATAAAGCTGTTTCAAAAGGTGTTTTGCATAAAAATACTGCAGCTAGAAAAAAATCAAGATTAACTAAAGCTGTAAATAAATTACAAGCAAAATAGTTGATTGCATATTCTTTTAAAGGCGGTTGTTCATAAAATTGAACAACCGCCTTTTTTAATAAATATTCATAAATAATAGTGATATTAGTTGCAATGAGTATAAAAAAGTGTTAAAATATATATATGGTTTTCGCGGCTCTTTTATTATTTTTATTAGTATTGTTGTTTTCGTTTATTATTTATCTTTTCTGTAAAAGGGTAATATATAAACTAAATAAGCGTGTGCTTGCAAGAAATATTGCAATTATAAAGAACAGTAAAGAGTTAGCTTCTTTTGAAAACTTGTCTGAGAATGAAATTCGTGAAAGATTGATTATTCCGTTTTTCTTAGTATTAGGGTATAACACTTTTGATATGCGAGAATTTGTTCGTACTCAAAGAAGAGCGTCTGTAGAACCTGATTATATTACTAAAAAATGGGATAATAGTAAATTATGTAAGCGATCTTTGTATATAAAATATGAAAAGTTTGCAGACGATGCCGTAGATCTAAAAAATAAAGTTTATATTGATAATAAAATGCAAGGAGTGAATATTGATGAGTTGATGAATAAACTTTATTTTAACGGGGAATATTATGTGTTAACTAATGGCTATTTATATTTATTCTTTAATAAAAATTATGTGATTGGAAGTAAGAAGTTTGATTTTTGTTTTAATGTGAAAAGCTTTACTAAATCTGATATTGCGCGTCTTGCATATTTTACAAAACAGTATATGTTTTTGCAAATTTCTGATGTTTATCGTGCTTAATTTTTTCTGATTAATATTATGTAAAGATTATGGTAATTAATTATTTATAGAGTATAATTATCTCATCAAAGTATTATTTTAATAAGAAAGATAATTATGCAGGATAGTTTAGAAAAAAAATCAATAAAAAATATCGATTTTAATATAGATTTAGCTCAAAGTTTTGGAATTTATAAAAATAATTCAGAATTTGATTTATTAGATTATGCAAGTTCTGTGAATATTTCTTGTGGTTTCCATGCTGGAGATCCTTTGACTATAAAAAATGCTTTATTAAGGGCAAAAGAAAAAAATGTAGTAGTTGGTGCTCATATCGGATTTGATGATATTCAAGGTTTTGGATATCGTGACATGGATTTAACCGAAGATGAGATTGAAGCTATTGTCATTTATCAGGTAGGAGCTTTAATGTCTTTTGCAAAAACTATGCATCTGGAAATTGAACATGTAAGACCTCATGGTGCTATGTATAAAAAATGTGCTACTGATTTTTCTTTTGCATGTTCTGTAGCAAAAGCTATTCAGAAATGTTCAAAATGGCTTGTATATTATGGTGCATCAGGAGAAATTACTGAAAAAACAGGAGAACTTATTAATATCCCTGTTGCACAAGAAATTTGTCTGGAAAAAATGTATAATGTTGATGGTACTGTGAACACAGTTGCCAGAGATAGCGAAAATACTGAAATGGGAATTTCTCGTTTGAAACAATTGCTTTCAACATCTCAAGTTTCAAACGTAGAAGGTGGAAAAACTATTGTAACAGCTGATACTATTCACTTTACAAACAGATTGTCAAATTCTTTGGAATTAATAAGACAAGCTCATGAAATAATAAAACCTGTTCCAGTAAATTATAAAAATGCTTGTATGTCAGGTTGGGTAGAATAAGTAAGAAGGATAATTCATAAGGTGATGAAAGATTTTAGAAAAAATGTAAAAATGCCGGAAGATGTAAAATGGTTAATTCCTGGATTGCAGGTAAAAAGATGGTTTGCACTAATTTTCCTAGGTGCAGTTCTAATGACTTTAGGTGTATTGATTTTATTTGATATCAAACCTGTTTTTTACACAATGGAATTCATTCGAAAAATAGCGATGAATGTATCTACTGAATGGATAGCATTTGCTATTGTGATGTTTGGTGCCGGTATGTTTTTCAAAGGTTGGCAAAAAACAAATCTTTCAATGCTTGATGGCGCTGATAAGCAATCTTTACTAGAAAATTTATATAGAAGAAGAAAATTAAACAGAGGACCTAAGATCGTTGCAGTTGGTGGTGGTACAGGTCTTTCTATGTTATTAAGAGGAATAAAAAATATCACTAATAATGTAACGGCTGTTGTAACTGTAGGTGATGATGGCGGTAGTTCTGGAAGATTAAGAGAAGAAATGGGAGTTTTACCTCCTGGAGATATAAGAAACTGTATTGCAGCTTTAGCTGATGATGAAGATTTGGTTACAAAATTATTCCAATACAGATTCAGAAATGGTGAAGGGCTAGAAGGACACAGCTTTGGAAATTTATTTTTAACTGCTTTATGTTCTATTACCGGCGATATGGTAAGAGCAGTGAAAGAATCTTCAAATGTTTTATCAATTCGAGGTAGAGTTTTACCTTCTACTTTAGATGATATGAAACTTGTTGCGGAAATGGAAGATGGTAGAATAATTCATGGGGAATCAAATATTCCTGAAGCTCATGGAAAAATAAAAAGATTATTTACAGATCCTCAAAATTGCCACGCATTGGCAGATGTAATTTCAGCAATACGAGAAGCTGAATTAATTATTTTGGGACCTGGAAGTTTGTATACAAGTGTTATTCCAAATTTATTAATCCAAGAAATTTCTCATGAGATTGCAAAATCAAATGCTAAAAAAATATATGTATGCAACATAATGACACAACCTGGAGAAACAGATGGATACAGTGTGTGTGATCACGTTAATGCAATTATGAAACATGCTGGCAGTAAAAAAGTTATTGATGCTGTATTAGTTAATGATTTTATGCCATCAAATTTAGCTAAAAAATACGAAATGGCAGGTTCTTATCCAGTAAAACTTGATTTAGATAATTTGAAAAGACTTGGAGTAAAATTGGTTACAAGAAAACTTATTGAAGATAGTAAGGAAGGTCTTGTAAGACATAGTTCAAACCGTGTAGCAAGAGCAATTTATTATTGGTTTAGAAAAGAACATAAAAATGAAAAAGGTTTCTTTTCTTCATCAAATAAAACATCTGAAAAACAAGGTTGTAATGTGTAATGGCTAAAAAAATTACAGTTAATACAATTCAAAAATATAAAGATAATAATGAAAAATTCTCAGTTTTAACTGCCTATGATTATTCAACTGCAAAATATATAGACGAGGCAGGTATTGATATAATATTAATCGGTGATAGTCTTGCAATGGTTGCTTTAGGTTATGAAACAACTCACTCTATTGGAGTTGATGAAATGGCAGTATTTACTGGGGCAGTTGCAAGAGGTGTTAGTCACGCAATGGTTGTAACAGATATGCCTTTTTTAAGTTATCATTGTGATATTTCTGCAGCAGTAGCAAATTGTGGAAAAATGATAAAATTAGGTGCAAATGCTGTTAAAATTGAAGGTTATAGTGATTATATATTGAGTGTAATAAAAAGACTTGTAGAATCTGGAATTCCTGTTATGGGGCATTTGGGATTTACTCCTCAATTTTTAAATACTTTAGGTGGATATAAAATTCAAGGAAAAACTCAAGAAGCTGTTGAAGAGATTTTAAAGCAAGCAAAAGAATTGGAAAAAGCAGGGGTATTTTCAATAGTATTGGAAATGGTTCCGCAAGAGAGTGCTAAATACATTACAGAAAATTTATCTGTTCCGACTATATCTTGTGGGGCAGGAAAATATTGTGATGCGCAAGTCCTTGTATCTGATGATGTGTTTGGTAAATTTTCTGATTTTAAACCTAAATTCGCAAGAAAATATGGTGATATGAAATCATTAATTTTGGATTGTGCTAAAAAGTTTGATGAAGATGTAAAAAAAGGAAATTTTCCGTCAGAAGATGAAATCTTTTAAGTAATTTTTTGTGCTATAATTTTTTCGAAAAAGATAGAAAAGAGAGTGATATTATGTTAGTTCATACAATAGCTGAAGTAAGAGAACAAGTAAAACAGTGGAAAAAAGAAGGTTTGACAGTTGGTTTAGTGCCTACAATGGGTGCTTTGCATAACGGTCATTTAAGTTTAATTAAAAAAAGCGTATCTAAATGTGATAAAACAGTAGTTTCTGTTTTTGTAAATCCTATTCAGTTTTGTCCAGGTGAAGATTTAGATAAATATCCAAGAACATTAGATGCTGACGAAAAGTTATGTACAGATGCTGGTGTTGATATCGTATTTGCGCCATCTCCAAAGGAAATGTATGGGGAAGGGCATATTATGTCAAATGATTTTTTAACTTATGTTATTCCTCCATTTTTCTATGTGAACAAATTATGTGGAAAATCTCGAGTTGGACATTTTGATGGAGTATGTACTGTAGTAAATAAATTGTTTAATATTGTTCAGCCTGATTTTGCTTTCTTTGGAGAAAAGGATAGACAACAATTAATAATTTTGAAAAAAATGGTTAAAGATTTAAATATCCCTGTTGAAATTATTCCTTGTCCAATAGTCAGAGAAGAAAGTGGATTGGCATTATCTTCTCGCAATAAATACTTGTCAGAAGAAGATAAAGTAAATGCATTAGCCTTGAGTAAAATTTTATTCAATATAAAAGCATGTTATAATAAAGGTATAACTGATGTTAAAGCATTAACAGAAACTGCATATTCTTATTTGAATGCAAGTCATTCTTTAGAATATTTGGAATTTAGAGATGCTGATAATCTGGAAGAAAAAGAAGTTGCAGATAGTAATACAATCGTATTTATAGCTTTAAAAATAGGTGAAGTAAGATTAATTGATAATATTTCGTTAGCGTGAGGATTTTATGCTTGTAATTTATAAGTTTTTATCAAAAATATTGCAGTTTATTTTAAATGTATTATTTGTTATTCAAATAACATTAATGATATTAGTTTTTTTGACTGCAACATATTGGTTTTTAAACTTAATAAATGTTACAGCATTTGATTTTGTAAGTCCAATAGCTGATGTTATTTCTAATTTAATAAAAACTTTTTATCATCAAGAAGTAGAAGTTGGTGGTGTATATATTGATGGATCATTACTTTTATTTGATTTACTTGCCGTAATTTTTGTATTTATGATTACAAAATCAAAATATTATTTTAATCGAGCAATGGATTTTTTAAATGATTGTATAAAGGGTTGTGAAGAAAGGATTGAAAATAATTTTAATAAATCTCTTCAAAAAGAAGTTGAAAAAAATATAAAAAAATGTAATAACGTTGCTGTTTTAGTTCAGTTTTCAGCTAAAAATATGATGGTTGATTCTTGCTGGGGTGGAGATGCTGAGGCTGGAGTTAAAGAGAAAGAGGAAGAAGCTTTTAAAACATTTTATGCTTCAATAAAAAATATTACTGGTTGTAAATTCGCAAAAACTGGTGATAAAATGCTGATTTTATTGAATGATTTTGATAAAGTTGATAATTTGCTTCATTTTATTGACTTGTCAGTAAATCGTATCAGAGTGAATATGAAAAAGAAAAGGTGGTTATTGATAAGTTATATATCAGTAGATGTTTTTGATGATAATACGTCATTTAAAGATGATGTATATCCTTTATTAGAAAAGCTTTTGACATTAAAAATTCAAAATGAGGCAGTTTGTCTTGGTAATTTTTGTATGCGTTATGAATTATACCCAGAACCAATGTATACTCCATTTTTGAGAGGGACATATAATATAGCTGGAGAATGTGATGTTTGGTCTTTAGTTAAGAAAAATTAACAGGCCTATTGATTTTTTTATTCTTTTTAAGTAATATAAATTTACAACCGCAGACAGTTAGCGGGGGTGGAACGGATTAAGTTCCCGAGTTTTGAAAAAGACTTGTTTCTCCCTTAATATTCCAGCTAACCGAGGTAAGACAGTCGAAATATAATAAAATAGATTTGTTAACCTATGAGATTTTGCGGTCATATATGAAAGATGCAAAATCTTTTGTATTTTAAAAGGTCGATAAAATTAATTTGTAAAACAAAGGAGCTAAACATGGCAACAAAAGCTTTTAAATCTGAAAAAATAGATGCTATAAAAGCAAAAGCAGAAAAAGCCCAAGTAGCTATTTTAACTGAATATAAAGGTTACTCAGTAGAAGAAATTACAAATTTAAGACGCAGCATTCAAAAAGAAGGCGGCGACTACATGGTAACAAAAAATACTTTAGCTAAAATCGCTTTGAAGGGTACTGATTTTGAAGTACTTGCAGAATCATTAACAGGACCGGTTGCAATTGCATTTGGTTTTGAAGATCAAGTAAGTCCTGCAAAAGCAGTTGCAAAATTTATTAAAGATACTAAAAAAGGTGCAATCCTTGGTGGAGCATTAGATGGTAAATTATTATCAGCTAAAGAAGCAGAAGCATTATCAAAAATGCCTTCAAAAGAAGAACTTCTTGCAAAAATTCTTGGTTCTATCAATTCACCTGCTTCAGGTATCGTTGGATCTATCAATGCAGTTATGTCACAACTTACAAGAACTATGGCTGCTGTTAGAGATCAAAAGACTGCATAGTAGATTTTGGCAAGTGCGATGTGTGAACGTAAGTGAGCCAAGCACGTTTCAATGAAAAACTTGATGAAGTGGAATAATTTTTATAAAAATTATGTAACGGAATAAAAAGTTTTGAATTGCCAATAATCTGAATCACAAATGAAAATGTACAAAACTAAAAAAATTTAAAGGAGAAAAATAATGAGTAACGTAGAAACTATTTTAGAATCAATTGAAAAATTAACTTTATTAGAAGCAGCTGAATTAGTAAAAGCTATGGAAGAAAAATTCGGCGTATCTGCAGCAGCTCCTGTAGCTGTAGCAGCAGCTCCTGCAGCAGCTGGTGAAGCAGCAGCTGAAGAAGCATCAGAAGTTAACGTAATTTTAGCTTCTGCTGGTGCTAACAAAATCGCTGTATTAAAAGAAGTAAGAGCTATCACAGGTCTTGGCTTAAAAGAAGCTAAAGATTTAGTTGATGGTGCTCCAAAAGCTATCAAAGAAGGTATCAAAAAAGAAGATGCTGAAGCTATTAAAAAACAACTTGAAGCTGCTGGTGCAACTGTTGAAATCAAATAGTCAATTGATTATAAATGATTTAAAGCTCCTCTTTTTTAGAGGAGCTTTTTTATTGCAAAATAAATCTCAATTTGTTATAATTTAAGCTGTTAAGAAATTTTGAAAGGGAGCATTGAATGAAAAGATTTAATAAAGAACAGGCACAAAAGATTTACAAGTTACACCAATCATGTGTCGAAGTGTCTACCTGTGTAGCAGTCGGGGGGGGGGCAATTTAAGGCTTACCACACAAGGTTTTAAGTGTTGTGAAAAATATAAGATATGTTATAATAGTGATATGAAACATCACTATAAAAATAAACAAGGATTTACTTTAGCAGAAGTATTAATAACTTTAGGGATAATCGGAATTGTTGCAGCATTAACAATTCCAATGTTGGTAGCTAGACATCAAGAGAAAGTTTGGTTGACATCATTTTTTAGAGTTTATTCTACATTGAATAATGCTTATAAACGCGTTCAAGAAGAATATGGGACATTTGACAATTGGTCAGGCTCAACATTAGGTGAAGATTCTTTTGGTAGGCCTTCAGCTACATCATCAGACCCTCAAAAAATTTATGAGTATTTAATTAGCCCATATATTGAGATAAATCAACAATTTTTACCAACTAATGACAATTGGACACATATAAATGGTAATAATTGTTTCCCAGAACAAGCTTATTATTTGAATAAATCAACATTTCCTAATATGTATATTAGAACATATCCTGCAGTAAGTTTAAAATCAGGAGAGTGTATTGTTTTAGGTTATAGTTCATATGGTGATTTCGTAGTAGATACGAATTCTAAAAAAGGCCCAAATATTTTAGGTAAAGATATCTTTATATTTTCATTTGATCCTAATAGAAAAGAATTTATTAAGACTGGTAGTACCGGTACTTGGGGTTCTAATGATGCAATTTATTGTGATTTAAGTTATAATAATTGGATACCAGGGTATTCTTGTGGATATTGGATATTAAGACATCGTAATATGGATTATTTGCATTTAAGTCATGATGAATTGATTAAACGTTGGTAAGTTTTAAATACATATTTTTTTATACTCACAAAAATCACATATTTTTGAATGCTCGATTTCTTCAGAGAATTGAGTATTTGTTATTTTGTTACAAATGTCAGTTATTCTTTTTTCATATTCTTGAGCTTTTGTTGAATTAAAATTAATTATTGAATTTTGGTTATTTTTTAAATCAATATAGACAAATTTTATATTATCTCCATACATTTTTGATGCACATAAAAGATATGTTATTGTTTGGTAATCGTATTCTGGATTTTTAGGAATTGATCCGGTTTTGTAATCAAGAATGTAGTAGTTTTTGTCATCTTTCATTAGTGCATCTAATCGTCCGCCAATCCAGTAATTATCAACTTTGCAAGATAAATTGTATTCTGAGTTTACATATGTTTTATTAAAAAATTCATTTTGTTTTAGAATTTCCCATAGTTTTAATTCTTCACTATTAAGAGCTTTTTCCATTTTAGAAATATCATCTCCGCGTAAGTAATAATTCGCAAGAGCATGGACTTTTTTACCTTTTTCAAATAAATTGCTTTTTTGTGGTACGGATATTTTTTCTATGTATTTGAAATAGTATTTTTGGGGGCAGGTTTCAAAAGTTTTTAGCATATTTGGTGAAAAACTATTCATGGTATTCCTCCGTACAATCTAAAATTTCTGAAAAAATAAGGCTTGGTTCTTGTTCTATAATTTTTTCAAATGATTTTATTTTTCTGCTGGTAGTGAAATATAAATATTTTTTAGCTCTTGTGATTGCAACATAGAGTAGTCTTAAATTTTCCGATACCAGCTCTTGTTTCATATCAAATTCTGTTTTTGCTTTGTAGTTTGGATTTAAGCGTTTTAAGTTTTCATTAAAGTCAGAATTTTTTAATTTTATTTGTTCAAAATCAAGTGTAAGATTTTTTTCTGACATTTCAGGGATAAATACATAATCAAATTCATCTCCTTTTGATTTATGGAGTGTCATTATTTGAACTTTCCCTGCAAGAAATTCTTTATCGCTTTCATCTTCTTCCGAGAAGAATTTGAAACCGCTCAATGATGGCTTTTTAGCAAGTTCTCCTAATCTTTCAATAAGTGTTGAAAAATCTTTGTAATTCAAACTCAAACGTTTTATTAAAGTTGAAATCAGATATACATTAGATTTTTCAATTTCTGATGTAAAGTAATGCAGTCCTATTTTAATAGCAAGTTCTTCAGGTGCAAGATGGGGAAATGAAAGCCAGTAGGTTAAATCCCAATAAAATTGTCCGAGATGTATATTGTCTATGTAATCAGGATTTATTTGGATAAAAGGGTTTTCATATTTTCTTATTTCAAGTCCTAGTCTTTGTTTATAGAATCCCATTTCTGCAAGAATTTCGTAGTTATCAGCTATTACATTATTATCAAATGGGTGAAGTATCATTTGCATGATTGCAAAGATTGTTCTGAATATTGATTTTTGTTCAAGACTTTCACTTCTTGTTATACTTTTTAATCCGCTGTTATTAATGAAATTTATCCATTGAGCTACTTGATAATTACTTCTTAAAAGAATACCTATTGTACATTTAGGGTCTTTTTTTAATGCCGATTTGATTTCTCTTAAGATATAATTTCTTTCTTCTAATGGCTTTTCAAAAATGACAGAATGAAGTGCGTTTTCAGAAATCGGATTTCGACCTTCTACAGGCTGCATAAATATTTCAAAGAATGCATTTTTTGTCTCTTTTTGAGTGTCAGCCCATTTAACTAAATTATTAGCAAGATTCCATACATCTTTTGTACAGCGTTGCGAACAATTCATACTTACGTTATTACTATTTTGTATGAATTTTCTGAAACCTTCCACATCAGCGTTTGAAAAAGTTGTTGTAATTGCTTGGTTTATGTCGCCGCATCTGATTAAATTTTTATGTTTTGCACTTAAAAGATTAATCAGTCTTTGTTGAATTGAAGATGAATCTTGAGCTTCGTCTTCAATAATATATTCACAGATTTTTTGGTAATATTCTCTAATATCAGCGTTATCTTCCAGAAGTTTTACTGATGATATCAGCATATCATCATAGTCGATTAAGTTTGCTTCTTTTAAAATTCTTTGGTATTCATCAAAAAATATTTTAAACTTTTCAAGTTTTTTATCCATTGAATTGTTAAATTTACAGCAGCCGATTTTGAATACGGAAATTCCTCTATCAAATTCATCTGTTTCTGTTTTTTTTAGTTTTAATTTTGTTGAAATTTCTCTTATAATTCGTGATCTTTGGGTATCATCACAAATTTCAAAGTCTGAGGATAGCCCGAGTCTTTCAAAGTTTCCGTTTTCTTTTAAGATTCTCAACGCAAGACCATGGATTGTACTGATATTTGGAAGTTGTGAAGAATTTTGTCTGATATTTTTAATTCTGTCCCTAAAATTTCTTGCAGCACTTTCCATGTATGTCATAACGAAAATGTTTTCAGGATTAACTCCTTTATCAAGCAGTTTAATTATTAAGGCCAGTAAAATTGTAGTTTTCCCTGCTCCTGGTACTGCTGATATTGCCATTTGACCATTGTTATAATCAAGTACTGGCTTTTGATCATCTCTAGGAATTATTGTGAAAGTTTTTTTAGTTTGTTCTTCGTCTTTTAATGTTTGTTCTTGGATTTTAATGTATTCTTCTATTCCGCCAAAATTTTCTATGCCGTTTCCATCAAACAGACTTGAATATGTGTAAATATGTTCTGTTGCACATAGGGTTAGTTTTCTTAAAATTCTTGCAGTTTTTTCTTTTGATAATTCAATGTTGTCATCAATTGTGAATTCATCTTTTGCCCAGCCTCTTTGGAATACCCAAGCATTGTATAAAGGGCCTGTATCACTTTTTATCCATTCATCACTTGAAATATCAAGCCATAGTTGATATTTCGTTTTAATTTGATTGTCTATAATTTTTTGCGGGGTTGAAATTATTAAATCATTTGGCGAAATTTCTAATGTAGAATATGGATTTTCTGCAATTATTGAATTTTCGATTTGATTGATAATTTCATTTTGTCTGTTTGGAAAATCCTTCCCGAATATATTTTCAAAATCTTGTAGCTGTTTTATAAAGAAATTGAATTTATTTAATTCAACAGGTTTTATATTTTGTAATTGTGCAAGTTCAAAATAAATATCGTAAACTTTTTCTGATAATTTTGTATTATTGTTTTCTGTTAAATTTTTTATAATTTCAAGAAATTTTTTGTATTTGTTTGAGTATTCTTCTAAATTAAATTCATGTTCAATTAGTATTCCTCCACATTCAAAGTTTTCAAGAATATCTCTGCAATATTTGACAGGTATTCCTAAGAATTCAGAAAGGACTACACGTAGGTCAAATTCACTTAGTTTAATTCCATTCACTATTTTTAAAATAGTAAGTACAGATTTTACAAGTCGATTTTGTATAAGTTTTTCACTCCCAGATAGGAACATTAGATTTGTATGAATATTTTCTTTTAGAGAAAATTTCAACATATCATCAATTACAGGAGTGATTATAGCAATTTCAGATGGAAGAACATTTTTGCTAAAGAGCTCTTTAATATTTTTGATAGCAGAATCTATCATTGAAGCTCTTTTTGATGGAGATTGAAGAGAAAAATTCTCCAGAGGAACAATATCTTCATTTGTAATATTTGAGAATAAAGTCTCTGCATCTTTACTCATAATATTTTCAGATGTAAGTTTTTGAGCTTTTTCATTAAATAATTCTTCAAATTTCCAAACCGCAGTTCTGTCTGCGCTTAAATACCCAGCTCGGCTTGCTCCCTTTTCATCAAAAGCAATAAATGCTTCTTTTAGTTGAGGTGCAAGGTGTGAGATAAAGTCGAAACAAACAGGAGTTATTTCATCTCCGTCATCTAAAATTAAGTATTTAATATTTTTAAAATAGTCTGAATTTTTATAAACATAATTAAATACGAGAGTTTGTCTAAGGTAGTCAAAATCTCTCAGTGCAAGAGTTTTTGAAAGTAATTTTTTTAAAGCCTTTTTAGCATCTTCAGAAAAACTTTCTCCAAGAATTCTAGAACGCCATTCAACTTCTTCATCTGTCAAATTGTTTTGAACTATAAGAGAATATCTTCTAAATATTTGGTGTAAAAGTGATTTTTTTGAATTGTAACCCTTAAATGGGATTTCTTTCAAAATATCTTTTAAGAGAAATTGAGAAACTTCAAGTCCTGCTAAGTTTGGTAAAATTGTTGGATTGTCAAACGGGTTAATATTTTCGAGAAAAGCCCAATTATCATTAATCGTGTTATACACAAGTGAAAAAAATGAATGAACTTGCAATTTTTCAATAGAATCTATTTTAAGTTTTTCAAAAGTTTTATTTATGAAGTTTTGTTTAAGGTTTGAGTTTTGAACAAGTACCAAAATCTCAGAAGATTTAACCCCTGAATTTAATAAATTGGTATAAGCATTTATCAGAAAATCCGTTTTATTAGTGGATAAATCGCCTGAAATTAACATTCATACTCCTTTAAAAATAATTGTATCATGAACAATAAAAAAATAATTTTGTCCTCATCCTTCTGAACTATTGCATTTTTTTGCGCATTAGTCTATTATATAACCATAAACGGAGAGAAGGTATTACAACAAACGCATGGAGGTTAGTTATGCAAGAATTACAAGAACAAATCGGACAATCAGCAGGTCAAATTTACAATTATTTGAACAACAATGGAGAATCTACATTCTCAAAAATGAAAAAAGAATTAGATCTTAAAGGTAATTTTGCAGATTTAGGTCTTGGTTGGTTAGCTAGAGAAGACAAAGTTGAAATTTCTAAAAAAGGTGCTTCAGTTAGCGTAAGACTTAAATAGTTTTTGTAAAAAACATTAAAAAAAGGCATCTTTTTAGATGTCTTTTTTTATGCAAAAAAAAAGCCTCCAAAAATTTTTAGAAGCTTTCGAAATCTTTTATGATTCCTCGTGTAAAAGGTTAGTAGGTAGAAAGTGTAGTAGGTAGTAGTGTAAAATTTATTAATTCGCTAATTGCGTTGTTTATCTCTTACATATTAATAAAGTATTTAAAAAGTATATAATTGCTCTATACTAAAAATATTTTAACAAAACTTTACATTTGTATGTTTATCTTTAATTTATACTGAATATTATTAATGAAATATAAATGGAGTGATTAGATGAAAATTGCGATTTATCCTGGTAGTTTTGATCCAGTAACAAAAGGTCATTTAGATATTTTACATACAGCAGCTGAAATATTTGATAAAGTTATAATTGCAGTTGCAAGAAATCCTCAAAAACAAGGTTTTTTGCCTGTAGATGTAAGAGTTAAGTTAATAAAAGAAAGTGTAAAAGATTTATCAAATGTAGAAGTTGATTTTTTTGAGGGACTAACAATAAATTATGCCCGTCAAAAGGGTGCAACAGTTTTGATAAGGGGGTTGCGTGCGGTATCCGATTTTGAATATGAGATGCAGTTATCTCAAGCAAATAGTGCATTAGCCTGTGAAGTAAAGACCGTATTTTTGACAACAAAACCTAAATATAACTTTATATCCTCAAGTACAATTAAGGAAATTTACTTGAATAAAGGGGATATTTCAAAGTTTGTGCCAGAACCTGTAAATGAATATTTACAAAATACTTCTAAATGTTAAAATATTTAGCTTTTTCCGTAACAAATTATTTGACAATTAATATACGCTTATGTAGAATGTAATTAGAGTAAGAAAGGTATATGTGTGACAGCAATGCAACAGAATAATGGTGTATATGATTTATTAAAAATGTTAGAAATTTCTTTGGAGGAAGGTTTCCCTATTATCCCACGTAAATTTACGGTTGTTAAAACAAAAGAGATTGAAACATTAATAGATAGAATTTATGCTTCTCTTCCATTAGAAGTACAGGAAGCAAGAGCATTTTTAAGACGTAGAGAAGAACTTCAAGTAGAAGCTCAACAGAAAGCAGAAAAAATTGTTCAAGATGCTCAAGCTGAAGCTGATAGAAAGTTATCAGAAGCAGATTTTATAAAAGCCCTTGAAAGAGAAGGTGTAAGAATAAGAACTCAAGTTCAGCAAGAATGCGAAGAAATTAAACGCAAAGCAATGGAAGAAGCTGACAATATCAGAGCTCAAGCTGTTGAAGAAGCAATGAAAACTAAAGAAGGTGCAGAACTATATGCTGAACAAGTTTTAACAAATTTAGAGAAAAATTTGGCTCAACAACAACAAATTGTTAAAAATGGTCAAGTATATATGGAAAAATTGCGTACAGACTCATTTGGAAGTTATGATATTCCAACATCTTACTCTGCAGATCGTGCGCAAGCAAATTCTGATTTTGTAATTAAATAAGTACAATATAGATAATTAACATGAATCAGTCGGCTAGTTAAACCGACTGATTTTGTTATATTTGCTTATAGTTTTTTAACATATTGTTTGCAATTTATTTTGTTTGGTTTATTATGATAACATAAGCCGATTTAATTAGAATGTGAGTTGTATCACATTCTTTTTTAAAGAGGATTAAATTACTCAAGAAATAAGCAAAAAAGGAAAATAAAAAATGGGTATCAAAGGAAAAAATGACAGAATGGTAGTTCTAGCATGTGAAGATTGCAAGGAAAGAAACTACACAACTACTAAAAACAAAAAAAATATTAAAGAAAGATTAGAATTGAGCAAATATTGCCCAACATGTAAAAAACATACTAATCACAAAGAAACTAAGTAAAAAGGAACGGAAGTTCGGAGGTCAAGAGATAAAGTATATTATGAACATTCTCTTGTCTCCGGAAAACTGTTCTTCTAATTGAGCGTCCTTAGTTCAGTTGGTAGAACGTCGGTCTCCAAAACCGGATGTCGAGGGTTCGAGTCCTTCAGGGCGCGATTTTAATTATAAAACGTAAGGAAACAAATATGATAGGTGCAGAAAATCAAACACCAGCATGGTTAGAAAAATCAACAAATTCAATAAGAACATACTTCAGAGGTGTAAGAACTGAATGGGGTAAAATTAGTTGGCCTGAACGTCGTCAGGTGATAGCTGAAACTGTTTTTGTTGTAGCTATTGTTTTTGTTTTTACCGTTGCAGTTTATTTAATGGATATAATTTTTAAAGGTTTACTCGGACTAATAAAATAGTTCCTGTATACAAGATTAAAAGGTGGCTTATGACTGAAAAAGAAAAATCTATGAAAGAACAGTTAGACGAAGACAAAGCCCAAGAAGCTTTGGAAGCGCAAGCTGAAAATGAAGCTAAAGAAGCTAAGAAAAACCAAAAACGCTGGTATATAGTTCATACATATTCAGGTTATGAAAATAAAGTAAAAGTTAACCTTGAAAAACGTATTGAATACATGAATATGGGAGATAAAATCTTTAGAATTGAAGTTCCTCAAAAAACTGTTACCCAAATGAAAGGTGGTAAAAAACAAGAACGTGAAGAAAAGATTTTCCCAGGATATGTTCTAGTTGAAATGATTATGGATGAAGACAGCTGGTATGTAGTAAGACACACATCAGGTGTTACAAAATTTGTAGGTTCAGCTAAAAAGCCTATCCCTGCACGTGATAGTGAAATTAAAAAGATTATTAACCGCTCATCTTCAACTTCTCAAAAAATTGAACTTGATGTTAAAGCTGGTGATAAAGTTAGAATTACATCTGGACCATTCGCAGACTTTATCGCTGATATTATCGAAGTTTACCCAGATAAATCAAAACTTCGTGCAAATGTTTCAATCTTCGGACGTGAAACTCCTGTTGAATTAGAATATAAGCAAATTAACAAGCTGTAATCAAAACTTGTTAAAGATGTCTACGTGCGTAGCACGAATATAAGCAGATTAACAAATTATAATAATTAGTACAAAAGATGTGGAAGGACCCTCCCCTAGAAAAGAGTAAAGGCGTGGAGACCGTTAGTACCACAAAAGGAGAAAAAAATGGCTAAAAAAGTAGTAGGAAAAATCAAGCTTCAAATCGAAGCAGGAAAAGCAAATCCATCACCACCAGTTGGTCCTGCATTAGGTCAACATGGTGTTAACATCATGGATTTCTGTAAGCAATTCAATGCTAAAACAGAATCTCAAGCTGGATATATTATTCCGGTAGTAATTGATGTATACGAAGATAGAAGTTTTTCATTCATCGTAAAATCACCACCGGCACCTGTACTTATTAAGAAAGCATTAAACCTTCCAAAAGGTTCAGCAGTTCCTAATAAAGACAAAGTTGGTGAAATTACTCAAGCACAACTTGAAGAAATCGCTAAAATTAAAATGAATGACTTAAATGCAACAACTATGGAAGCTGCAGTAAACATGATTAAAGGTTCTTGCAGAGCTATGGGTGTTACAGTTAAAGAAGGTTAGATGGAAGGACGAAATGTCCGTTATTACCACGAAAGGAATTTAAAAAATGTCAAAATTAACTAAAAAACAAAAGAAAATGCAGGAAATGTTGGAAGGTTTTACACAACCAGCTACTGCAGTAGATACAATTAAAAAATTAAAAGAAATTTCAAAAGAAGTTTCAAAATTTAACGAAACAGTAGAATGCCACATGAGATTAGGTATTGATGTTCGTCAAGCAGATCAACAAATCAGATCAACAGTTGTATTACCTGCAGGTCTAGGTAAAACTGTTAAAGTTTGTGTAATCGCAAAAGGGCCTAAAGCTACAGAAGCTAAAGAAGCTGGAGCTGATTACGCAGGAGCTGAAGAAATTATTGATAAAATTTCTGGCGGTTGGTTTGATTTCGATACATTAATTGCAACTCCTGATTGTATGGGTATGTTGGGTAAATTAGGTCGTGTTTTAGGACCTAAAGGTTTAATGCCAAACCCAAAAACTGGAACAGTTACAATGGATGTAGCTAAAGCTGTTAAAGATGCTAAAGCTGGTAAAGTTGAATACAGAGCTGACAAACAAGGTATGATTCACTGCCCTGTTGGTAAAATTGAATTCAGCGAAGAAGACTTGCTTAAAAACTACGCAACTCTTGCAGATGCAGTATTGAGAGCAAAACCAGCTTCTGCAAAAGGAACATTTGTTAAATCAGTATACCTTTCAACAACAATGGGACCTGGTATCAAATTAGACCCTAAAAACTTTGCAGCAGAAGTTAAAGAATTAATGGCATAAGCTATTTAAAATAAAAAAGCTCCTCTTTTCTAAGAGGGGCTTTTTTATTTTAGAATATCGTTTGTATATTAATGTAATCAGAGTCTTGTATTTGTATTATATTTTGCATATAATTTAGTTATGGATATGAAAACTATTAAATTGAGAGACTTTGAAATAGGCGGTGATAAGCTTACAATCATCGCTGGTCCTTGTGCAGCAGAAAGCCAAGAAATTCTTGATGAAACTGCAAAAGGTTTGAAAGAAATTACAAAAAAATTAGGTATTAATTTTATATTTAAATCATCATTTGATAAGGCTAACAGATCTTCTATATATTCATATAGAGGCCCTGGGCTTGATAAGGGATTAGAAATGCTACAGTCTGTAAAGGATAAATTTGATATTCCTATTGTGACAGATATTCATACTCCTGATCAAGCTGAACCTGTAAGTATGGTTGCAGATATTTTACAAATTCCTGCATTTTTATGTCGTCAGACTGATTTGTTAGTAGCTGCTGCAAATACTGGAAAAATTGTAAATGTGAAAAAAGGACAATTTTTAGCCCCTGAACAAATGAGTAATATAGTTAAAAAATTAGAAGAATGTAAAAATAATCAAATATTATTGACTGAGAGAGGTTCTTCTTTTGGTTATAATAATTTAGTTGTTGATTATAGAGGAATACCTATTATGCAATCATTTGGGTATCCTGTTGTATTTGATGCTACTCATAGCGTTCAGTTGCCAGGTGCTAATGGTACTTCATCTGGCGGTGATAGAAGATATGTTCCAGTTTTAGCAAAAGCAGCGGTTGCTGCTGGAGTTAATGCTTTATTCTTTGAAGTTCATCCTGATCCAGAAAATGCAAAATCCGATGGGCCAAATATGATTCCATTAGACAAGGCAGAAGATGTATTTAGCATATGTAAAGAAATTTTTGAACTTGTAAGAAAATAGAGTTGTAGTCGAATGGGAATTAAAATAAAACAATTTATAGCAGGTCAGTTAGAAAATAATATGTATCTTGTCATGGATGAAGATACTAAAAAAGCTGTATTAATTGATGCTACAGAGTTAATCCCAGAAATTACAGATACAGTTAAACAATTAGGTGCAGATGTTCAATATATTTTGCTGACTCATGGTCATTTTGACCATATTATGGGACTTAATGCATTGAAAAAAGAATTGAATGCTGAGGCTTTAATTTGCAAAGATGATCTTGTAATTTCTGATAATATCAATGAGTTTACAAGACTTTTTAATTGGCCAGATAGTGTTCCGCCTGTTTATGAAAAATATATTAAAGACGGAGATATTATTCCTGTTGGAAATATGAATATAAAAGTTATTCATACACCAGGGCATACAGAAGGTGGTGTCTGTTATTTAATCGAAGATAATTTATTCTCTGGTGATACTTTGTTCAGAGGAAGTGTTGGAAGAACTGATTTATTTGGCGGTAATTTTTCAAAACTTTCTGATAGTATTAAAAATAAATTGTTTAAACTTGATAATGATATTAAAGTTTTTCCGGGGCATGGTCCTATGACTACTATAGGATACGAAAAAAAATATAATGAAATATTATAAAGTCATTAAATGACAATATGAGGACATAACAAATGAAAGAACAATTAGAAAAAATATATGCTTGTGCAACTGAAGATTTATCAAAAGCTTCATCTATTGCTAATATTGAAGAAATTAGAGGTAAATATTTAAGCCGTAAAGGGGAATTTAATGAGATTAAGAAAAATCTTAAAAACCTTTCAGATGAAGATAAAAGAGTGGTAGGAGCACTTGCAAATGAGATTACTCAAAAGTTGGAAAATGCTTTAAAGGATAAGCATAATGAATTTTATAAAAAAGAATTAAATGAAAAGTTGATGAAAGAAAGAATTGATGTTACTTTGCCAGGTAAGTTCACTCCTCAAGGAAGAGTACATCTTTTAACATCTACTACAAATGAAATTGTTCAAATTTTCCAAAGTTTGGGATTTTCTGTTGTTCCTCAGGAAAACTCTCCCGAAGTTGAAACTGAGTATTATAACTTTGATGCTTTAAATGTTCCAAAAGATCACCCTGCACGTGATGTTCAGGATACTTTCTATACCGAAATAGCTAAAAATGTTGTATTAAGAAGTCAGACTTCTGGTGCACAAATTCATGCTATGGAAGGTAAAAATCCTCCTATCAGAGTTATTTCTCCTGGTAGAGTTTATAGAAATGAGAATATTAATGCCCGCAAAAATAATTTGTTCCACCAAATTGAAGGTTTGTATGTGGATAAAGATATAACTTTCGGTGATTTAAAAGGTGTTTTGAATGAATTTATTCGAGTATACTTTGGAACAAGCCGTCCTACAAGATTTAGAAGCAGCTTTTTCCCATTTACAGAACCATCAGCAGAAGTTGATGTTCAATGTATTATGTGCGAAGGTAAAGGATGCAGAACATGTTCAGGAACAGGCTGGTTAGAAATCCTTGGTTGTGGAATGGTTGACCCTAACGTATTAAAAGGTGTAGGAATTGATCCAGATGTATATTCAGGCTTTGCATTTGGTATGGGCGTAGAAAGACTTGCAATGTTAAAATATGCAGTTGATGATATTCGCCTATTCTTTAATAATGATGAAAGATTTTTAAAACAATTCTAAAAATTTATTTTGTTATCATTTCATAATTTAAAGTATTGCCAGTTATCGCATCATAAAAATCACCTTGGAATTGAACAAATTTTTCTGGGTTTACAATAAAAGAAAAAGTGTCCGCACCATATTGGTTCGGGCCTTTTTCTCCATTAGTGTCGAAAAATATTAATCCACATTGATTACTATAATTATAAATTGGATTTCCATCTGCATCGGTTGTGCCGGAATCAAATTTAGACAGACAATTTCCTCCAACATTCCTTGTATTATATGACATAATTGCTATTGTTGCACCATCAAGAAGTATTGCTTTTGCTTGTGCATGAGAAGTGTAAAAATTATAACTCTCGCCTGAATTTTTTTGAGGTTTTGTCCCTTTTGCCCAACATCCGTTTTTTGTTCCACAATTTTGTGTAACTTGTATATATTTTGTTAAATCATTTAATACCTGTTCGCTTGAATTTTCAAAAATCACAGAATAGTCACTGTATCCTGATTCTGCTTTTAACGAATTAAAAGCATTTGATATTGTTGAAAATGTTTTTTTTGATTGTGTAATAAGTACCTGATCTCTATATTTCCCAACGAGCGCAGGCATTGTCATCGCAGCAACTATGCCAATAATTCCTAATGTGATTAGGACTTCTGCTAATGTAAAACCCTTTAACCCCTTAAAATAAGCGACCTTCGCGGGGGGGGGGCAACCCTTAACGCTTTGAAATCAATCATTTTAGCCTCCTTTGTTTATTATTATAAACTTTTATTTTAATTTTTTCAAGTGTTTATTTTACGACTTTATGAAGTCCATGAGGTTTGTCAACGTTTCTGCCTAAGTCAGTTGCTATTTCTAGTGCTAGTAATTGTGCAATTACAACTAAACAGAATGATTTTACTATTTCACTTTCACAATTTATGTCGATATTAAATTTTGGGTTAATTTTATCATTTGTGCAGCCTATTATGCAAAGAGGAGGATTATAATCTTCTTCTATTTTGCATAAATTTTTTATTGCTGTGTAATTTAATTCATTTACTGAAATATGAACTAGAGCAGGTTTGTTGTTTAGAATTGCAACATGTCCGTGCATAAATTCACCTAAAATATTAGAATATACGTTAATATATGATGTTTCTTTAATTTTTAATGAAGCTTCTTTTGCAATTGCATAAGATATTCCATCAGCTGTTATTACTATATTTTTATATTTAGATAGGAATTTAGCTATCTCTTTTATTTCAGGCTGTAATTCATATGTTTTTGATATAAATGAAGATAATGTTTTTAATTCATTAAGATATATTGAAATATCTTGACCTTTATGGGCTGCATATTTTAATACAAGCAATGTACAGCAAAGCATTTGAGTCGTCAATGATTTTGTTGCTGCAATACTTTTTTCTTCTCCTGCGCAACAATCAATTTTGAAATCAGATGCTTCCCAAATTGTAGAGCCTTTTTTATTTGTAATACAAAGAGTTTTCATGCCTAATTCTTTAGCTTTTTTCAAAGCAGAATTAGTGTCAGATGTTTCGCCTGATTGTGTAATAAAGACATACAAAATATCATTATCATGAGGTACTGCAGATTTTAGCAGGAACTCGCTTGAATAAATAGCTCTAGCTTCTATTCCTGCGATATTCCCGAATAAATCTGCTGCAAATCTTGCACAATGATAGGATGAACCGCTTGCTACGAAAACTATTTTTTGAACATCTGTCGGAATATCAAATAATATGTAATTATTATCATTCACATGAGTTCTTAGTAAGTTATCAAGAACTTCTGCCTGTTCAAATATTTCAGTTTCCATGCTGGTTTTTTGTCTATCTTTGAAAAACATTTGACCTCTCTTGGCTAATTAATTTTAACCCAATAATTCTTTCAAAATTTCGTTAACAGCTTTAGGGTTAGCTCTGCCTTTAGTTTCTTTCATTACTTGTCCTACAAAGAAGCCTAAAAGTTGGACTTTTCCGTTTTTATAAGCATTAACTTGGTTTGGATTAGAATCAATTACTTTTTGTACAATTTCTTTAATAGCACCTGTATCTGAAATTTGGCTTAATCCTCTATCTTCAACGATTTTAGATGCTTTAGTTCCATCTTTCATCATATCAATAATAATTTGTTTTCCGATATTATTAGAAATTGTATTTTTTTCGATAAGTGAAATTAATTCTACAAGATTTTCTGGAGTTAATTTTGTATCAGTAATTTCTAATTTTTCTTCTTTCAAGTAAGCTGCAATTTCACCCATAATAAAGTTTACTGCAATTTTTGGAGAAGCGCCTAATTTTAATACTTCATCAAAGAATAATGCAAGACCCATTTGTTCTACAATTACTGAAGCATCATATTCGCTTAATCCTAAGCTCATATAACGTTCGCGTTTTGCTTGAGGTAATTCAGGCATTTTATCTTTAATTTCTTGTACCCATTCTCTTGAAATTTTTAACGGCATTAAGTCAGGTTCAGGGAAATATCTGTAATCGTGAGCGTCTTCTTTACCTCTCATAGAACGAGTTTCTCTAGAGTTGTCGTCCCACAATCTTGTTTCTTGAACTACTTCGCCACCTTCTTCAACGATTTCGATTTGTCTGTCGATTTCGTATTCAATTGCTCTTTGAAGAGCTGAAAAACTGTTTACGTTTTTAATTTCAGCACGTGTACCGAATGTTTTAGAGCCTTTAGGCATAATAGAAATATTTGCGTCACATCTCATAGATCCTTCTTCTAAGTTCCCATCGCATACACCGATATAACGTACGATATTTCTTAATTCTTCCATATAATTTCTTGCTTCTTCAGATGATCTCATATCAGGTTCTGATACGATTTCTAATAATGGAGTTCCAGCTCTGTTTAAGTCTACTAAAGAGTAAGAAGAACCAGCAAGTCCATCTGCACCTGCGTGAACAAGTTTTCCAGCATCTTCTTCTAGGTGAGCACGAGTGATACCTATTCTCTTACCTTTTACATCTAAATAGCCGTTAACACAAATAGGTTCATCATATTGTGAAATTTGGTAGCCTTTTGGAAGATCCGGATAAAAATATTGTTTTCTGTCAAATTTACATCTTTCTGGAATTTCGCAATTTAATGCAAGTCCTGTCAAAATTCCCATATTAACAACTTCTTTGTTTAATACTGGTAGTACTCCTGGCATTCCTAATGTAATAGGGCTTGTTTCAGAGTTTGGCTCTTTCCCAAATTCACATCCATCTGGTGCGAAAATTTTTGATTTGGTTTTTAATTGTGCGTGAACTTCTAAACCTATAACTACTTCATATTTATCTCTTAAATTTTCCATTTTTTCCCTCTTTATAGATTTTCTTATTAGTTTAAAATTCTTAGTCATTTGTCAGATAGATAAATTTTATTTATTTGGCAAGTAGGCTAAATTTTTAACAGTTTATCTCCTTATTTATGGCACTATTTTACCATAAACAAAGATTTATAGCAAAGGGAAATTTAGTAGTTCATTTTCCAGCCTTCTTCCATAATTCTGGCAGCGCAACCATCTCCGCTAACATTTTCTGGAGCATCATATAGTTTCCCGTCTCCAGCGCAAAGAGAATCGTCATTTCTCCAATATTCACTTCCTGATGTATTGCCAGAAAAAGCTTTTGCATAATCTCTTCCATATAAAGGATATAAGTGACCGTTTTGTCCAACTATAAACTTAAATATATCTCTGCCATATTGATTAGGCCTACGTTCACTATTTACATCTATTAAAACTTCGGCACAGAAAGTATTAATTGTACTTATGTATTGGTGTGCTACTTGAACACAGCCTTTTGGTTCAACGAGATACATAACTCCATCAGGGGTCATAAATTTAAATCCGCTTGTAGAACGCCAATCTTCATCTGTTGTAAGGTATGTATCTTTTGGCTTAAGATATTTAGATCTGATAGAAGGCATAATGGCTGTTCCGGATTTAGCAATTTTAACTATTTTAATTGATTTTGTCATTTCTTCTTCAAATTTATTATTCCAATCATTATCAGAAGTTGTACTGCTATATACACCAGTGCATTCAATATCAGTGCATTCATGTCGAAACATGATGTTTTGCATAGCTTGTTCATATTGGCTTAAAGCTTTTGCAAGTTGTGAAACATATTCTTTTTCGTGGTAGTGAGCAACAAGGCCTGGCATAGTAAGAGCTGCTACAACTCCTATTACAGTCATAGTTATCATAACTTCAGCAAAGTTAAATGCTTTTCTTTTCAAACCAGGCTCCAATCAAATTACATTTTTATTATAAACTATTTTTTGAAATTTTCAAGTAATTTAATTAGTTTATTGTGTAGTGTTATATTGTGGACTCTCAAATAATTAACTTTATGTTCTATTGCAATTGAATTTAGTGCTAATGTATAAATATCTTTTATTTCATTCGTTTCATTTTGCATGTCTAATAGACTTTTTCTTGAAATTCCAAGCATTATTGGACAATTTAGTGACTTTAGTTCTTCTATTCTTTTGATAATTTCAAAATTATCTTCTCTAGATTTTCCAAAACCAATTCCAGGGTCAATTATTATATTTTCTATTCCTTTAGAATTTGCAAATTCAATTTTTTGTTTTAGGTTAAGAAAAATTTCTTCCATTAAGTCATTATATTGAGGTGAATTTTGCATGTTTTCAGGAGTCCCTTTTGAATGTTGTATAATTACAGGAATATTATATTTTGCAATTACATCAGCCATTTTGTTATCATAATCAAAACCTGATACATCATTTATAATATTAGCTCCTGCTTTTAGACATTCTTCTGCAACAATTGAACTTCTTGTATCAATGCTTATTGTTATTTTATCTTTTGCAAATTCTATGATTGGTAATAATTTTCCTAATTGTTCATTATCAGATATTGGTGAAGAATATGGCTTTGTTGATTCAGCACCTATGTCAATAATATCTGCACCGTCATTTATCATTTGTAAAAGATGTTCTTTTGCTTTTTCAAAATCGTTATATAGACCACCATCTGAAAAAGAATTCTCTGTAATATTTAAAATCCCAACTAATTTTACTTTATCTTCATTGTTATTTTCGCTAACCAATAATTCTCCAAGTTCTTTTAACTTAAAAGGTTGAAATTTTAATTTTTCTGCAATTTTTTTTATTTGACTCTTACTTGCACCTAAAATGCAGTTGGACTTTTCAATTTTTCCAGTAATAACTTCTCTATGAGTAGCACAATCTGCTCCGACAGAAATTGCGGTTTGTTTTAATATATTTGCTTGGGCTGGAGTTAGTGAATATATTTTAATATTTTTATAATCAAATTTTTCAACAGCTTTGTGTATGTATGATTTGTCAAATCCTACTTGTTTTAATTCGTTTTTAATATCACAGTTTTTTAGTTCTCGTAAAATAAAATCGTGCATAAGCTTAGCTTAGCACGATTTTATGTATTTAACAACTTAATTATTTTAGTTTGCAACTTTGCTTTCAATAGTTTCGCTTGTAACTTTTGCGATATCAGATACTCCGGATATTAGAGTAATGAACCCGAAGCCATAACCTAAAGCACCTGCTCCGGCTCTGAAAATTTTGCTTTCGACTAAAGGTTTTACATATTTCATTGATTTGAATTTAGTGCCCCAGTTTAATATCGCATTTTTAGCCCATTTTGCATTTTCTGCAACTTTCGCAAATAAACCTTTTGATTTTTTTGCAACATCAGAAGCTGTTTTAGTTGTTTCTGTTAAACCTTTCATTCCTTTAGATACTTTTGATGCAGAATCAAACATATCAAAGCCTGATTTAGCAGCTTTAGTTCTAGCAGCAGCTGTTGTTGCAGCTATAGCTCCGCCACCTGTTACAACTTTTTTTTCGGCATCTTTGTTATCAGAGTTATTGTTGTTAGCAGGTTGTGATGTAAATGTTATTCTTTCGTTTAAAGAAATAGCCATTATTATTTATCTCCTGCTTCACTTTGTTCTTTTAATGTTGTAACACCAGCAGCTACACCGCCTGATGCTCCTACAAAATTAACGGTAGCTTTTTCATAAGTTTCTTTTTTTACACCTGTAATTTTGTTATAAATAAATTTTATACCTTTTTTAACAGTGTTATAAACAGCTTTAATTCCGTTGCCAACTGCTTTTGCAAATTTTACAATTGGAGCGCCTACTTTTGTTTTTTCAAATTTATTAATTTGAGCTAGAGGCATTTTATAAGCTTCTGATTTCTTGAATTTTGTGCTAATCGTTGCAAAAGCATCTTTAATAAATGTATTAGTGGCTTTTATTTGTTTTTTTATACCTTGTACTGGTGCAGATTTTGCAATTTTAGAGAATGCTTGGATTGATTTTTTTGCACCCCAGCCTGTTGCCATTCCGCCTAATAAACCTGTTGTTACTACTGCTCCGCCTTTAATAATTTTTTCAGCCGGTTTTGGTAGTTTGAATTCGTCATTTTCAAGAAGTTCTTCTAAGTCTTCTTTTTGAGAAATTAATTCTCGTCTTGATTCTTGGTATTTTTTTTCTTCAATTTCTTCAGGAGTTAATCGATGATTTTGGTTTCTAGCTCCGAATGTAAGACCATAATTGTTAGAAAGTTTAGGCTGTACTGATAACATAATTTTCTCCATTAAAGTAATTTTCAAGATACCTAACAAGCGTAAAGAAAATTTTTTGCTGGTAAAATTAATTTTTGTTAATGTTTTGTTACATTATTTTTCACACTTTTACGGTAGATATTATTGCATATAAAGTTTTATTTGTAAACAAATTTACTACCTTGATGTGAAGACCTTTTAATAAATTCTCTATCGATTTTATTGAGGCAATCAAATTTTTTACCTAACCATTGCGGAGCTATTAATTCAGAACTTAAACCATTGCCTGCAAGTCTATGAATTGTTGTGCTTGGAGGTAAATATTCCAGAAAATCACAAACGGTTTGAACATATTCATCTTCCCCCATAAAATCAATGCCACCATTGTCATAAATTTGAGCAAGCTTTGTGTTTTTTAGGGCACAGAGCATGTGAATTTTTACGCCATCGACACCAAGTTCTGCTAATTTTTGTGCTGTCTCCATTATTTCGTCATGAGTTTCCCAGAGTCCGAAAATTACATGAACACAAACATTTATACCTGCTGATTTTGTTTTTTCATAAGCTCTTAAAAAACAATCGAAATCATGTCCACGATTGATTTTTTTTAATGTTTTATTGTGGATTGATTGGAGACCATATTCAATCCAAGTATAGTAGTTATCTTTGTATGATGAAATGAGTTTAATTTTTTCATTATCAATACAATCAGGTCTTGTACCTATTGAAATCCCGACAATGTCAGGTTGGTTGAGAGCCGAATTGTATATTTTTTCAAGTTCTTGTACTGGTTTGTAAGTATTTGAATACGCTTGAAAATATGACATAAATTTTTCAGCTTTAAACCTTTTTTTTAAATTTTCAGCTCCGACTGAAACTTGTTGTTCAATCGGTAAAAGATTTGAATGAGCTTGAGAAAAACTCCCGCCTTCGTCACAGAATATACAACCGCCTGTAGATATTGTTCCATCTCTGTTCGGGCATGAAAAACCAGCATCAAGAGTAATTTTATATACCTTAACGCCGAATTTATTTTTTAAATGAGCGCTGTATTGATTGTAGCGCTTATCAGTATTATTAAACATAATTATGAATTTTTATTTTCTTCTTCATCATAAATTGGATAAACGTAATGTTCGCCACAATTTGGGCATACAACTTCTTGTTGTTTTCCGTCTTCTAATTTAGCTACTTCAAATAATGTTTTGCAACCTGATTGTACGCATCTTATTGCCCAACTTGGTCTTATTAATCTTGCCATAAAACTTTCCTCTTAATAATTCTGTATTACAAGAATATTTTAGCATTCTAACTATTTTTGTGCAAGTCCGTAAAGATTGATTGACTGTTGAATTTATTATTTAACTCTGCGAGTTAGAATTTATTATATTGTGAAAGGATATTTTGATATGAAAAAATCTTTAATGTTTCTCTCAATATTAATTGTGAGTTTTATTGCAATTTTTGATGCTAAAGATAGAATTAAAGAATTAGATGAAGTCGCTGCAAATACACCTGCTCAAGTTGAAATGAATCAATCTATTCAAAAGCCTAATGCTCAAATGAAATATAACACGAATGATATAAAAAAGAATTTAATTGAAAATTCTGACAGTACAAATCAAAAAATTATGCAGGATAAAAAATTGCTGCAAAATAATGTTAATAATGTAGATAAAAGACGTGATACAATTAGTAATCCTGTAAATTAAATTCCGTAAATCATTTCCCCAAAGAAATCGTCGTCTTTTTTGTTTTTATTTTGAGGTTTTTCAGGAATTGTTTTATCGAATTTTAAAGCACCGCCTGTATTTTCTGTTTGCTTGTTTTCTATTGGTCTTATTGCTTTTGGAAAAAATCTTAGGGTGATATTTTGTGAAGCGCTTGGGGCGATTATTGTTTTAGAATATAAGCTCATTTTTTTTAGCCATTCGTTTGCTTCTACGTAATTTTGTGCTGAAAAAATATTTTCATTGTTGCCTAATTTTGTAGAGTAGTGATTGCTCCACATAACTATGTCATTTACGGTGTCAATTAATACAATTGACGTTTCTAATCTATATGGATAGACAGTGTCAAAATCTGATGATACTTCAATAACTTCCCATAAGCCTCGTTTTGTTGAATTTTTATTTGTTGTGACATAACTAGAGATTAGCAAAACAGATTTGCATGAAAAATTTTGTCCGATTTTTTTTAAAGCTGTATAATCAATATTTTGTGATGTTTTAAATTTATTTAGGACATTTTGAGTTAAAGTTTTTTGTTCAGAATTTTGGTTTAATTTTTGTCTCACTTCATATAAATTTGGGGATTTAATTTTTCCATTAGAGCTATTGAAATTTTTTATAATATCATTTGATATAATTTCTGACATTTCGTTGAAATTATAATAATTTTCTTTTGTAGATAATAAATCAGTCGGCAATACGAGTACATCAAAACTTACAGCTTTAGCCGGTGAAATAATTAATATCATAACCAATAGAATTTTTATCAACAACTTCATAATTTTATTATAGCATAATATCATTTGATTATAGGATTATATTTTTTATTTTATATTATAAAATTTGATTATGAATTACGAAGAAATGATAAAATTGGCAGAAAAAGCCTCAGAAAATGCTTATGTCCCATATTCAAAATTCCCTGTAGGAGCTTGTGTGCTTACTGATAGTGGAAAAGTTTATACAGGCTGCAATTTTGAAAATTCAAGTTTCGGGCTTACAATTTGTGCTGAAAGAAATGCAGTTGGCTCTGCGATAGCAGACGGTGAAAAAAAAGTTAGAGCTGTTGCGATATTCTCTCCAAAAATGGATAATTGTACTCCTTGTGGAGCTTGCAGACAAGTTTTAAATGAATTTAAGTCTAAAGAAGGCTTGGATGTAATAACTAAGGTCGCTGATGGAATAAAAGTTTGTTCTATCGAAGAACTTTTGCCTGAATCTTTCACGTTATAAATATGTATTTATTTGAATTAATAACAAGATATATAATGGGGAAAAAATATAGAAAAGATTCCTATTTTGATCCTTTTGCTCAAGATGATATCGAAAATTCAGATAACTGTGAGCATATATTTTTACCTATTGATAGTTCAGGAGAAGTTCTTGCTTGTTCAAAATGTGGTCTTGTTGTAAACAAAAAAGATCTCAAAGATGTAAATATATTTAAAAGGTAAATTATTTTTTGCTAATTAGCATTTTTGATAAGATGTTTTTTGCAGCTTGTAATTGAGCATCATTATTTGTTTTTACATCTTTAATGCTAAATTCAACTTTTATATCAGGTGTAATTCCTTTTTTATTAATATCGGTTCCTTTGGGTGTTAAATATTTTGCAATAGTTAGGTTTAAGCCAGTTTCATTTGGCATTGGAATAATTTTTTGTACCATTCCTTTTCCGTAAGTTTTTGTTCCAAGCAATTTTGCTTTGTTATAATCTTTTAGTGCTCCAGATAAAATTTCACTTGCACTTGCTGAATTTCCATCAACTAAAACTATGGTTGGTTTTTTAACACCAAATTCTGTATCTTGAGCATTAATGTCATATTTATATCCGTTTCTGCCTACGATACTTACAATATTACTACCTTCAGGTAAAAACAAGTTTGCGATAAATATTGCATTCGGTAAAAGGCCGCCGGTGTTACCGCGTAAGTCTAGAATTAACCCTTTTGTGTCTTTTGTTTTTTCAAGTGCTTCTAAAAATTCATTAGGAGTTGTTGATCCTATAAAACTTGTAATTTGAATATAGCCTATATTTTTATCTACAATGGCACTTTTTACAGTTTTAATTTTTATTTCTTTTCGCATTACGCGTTTGATTAACTTATCTTTGTTTCTTAGAATTGTGATATTCACAAAGCTATTTTCTGGACCTCTTACTAAGTTTGCAACTTCTGATAGTGTTAGTCCGTTTACTTCTTTGCCATCAATTGCGAGGATTATGTCATCAGGTAATAAATTTGCAAATTGCGCAGGAGTTCCGTCCATAACATTTACAATATGGATTTTCCCTGCAATTGATGTGATATTTACTCCAATACCTGTTATTTTTGAATTTATAGAATTATTTTGATCCAGGTATTCTGTTTTTGACATATATCTAGAATATGGATCATTTAAACTTGCAAGCATTGTATCAATGGCAACTTTTGCATCATCATCAGTTTTTATTTTTCCATGATAATGTTCTTTCCATCTACCCCATGCTTGATTGTTTAAGTCTTCGTCATAATAATTATCACGAATTATTTTCCAACTGTTATCAAAAAGCTTTTGGGAAGAAATATGATCGTGATCAATCATTTCAGGCATTTCAGACACTTCAAATTTATTTGCATTCATAAAAATGCTGTTAAGTGTAAAAAGTGTTAATATTAAAAGTATAAATATGATTGCCTGACTTTTCTTCATACGAATATTTAACATCAAGAATTTTTTATAATCAATATACTTTTTAAGTAGTATATCAGGTTAATTCTTGATATTTTTAAATAAGATTTTTATAAATCTTCAAATCCTGGAGAGGTTGAAGGAAGGTTTTTATATCCTTCGTTAGACATTACTGTCTTTTTAATATATTTATTTGAATATCCGCCTCTTTCAAACAATTTTTTTAAAGTATTTTCTCTTATGACAAGAGGGTGTAATTCATCGTTACTTTCCGGGTACATTTTTACAATTTCGTACCAAACAGATGCTTCCATTGTCCAAGCATAAGTTTCTTCAGCTAGAGAGTTAAATTCATCTTGGTGCAATGCTTCATGAGATAATAATGCTGCAAGTGCTCCTGGAGGTGCATCTTTATGGCGTGGGTTTATATAAATGAAAAGTTGTTTATTTTTCTTCCAGCCAAGTGCATCAAATTTCTCATAATCTGGATTGATAGTTGCAAGATCTCTGAATTCTATTTTTACCGGACGACCTGATAAATTGTTTCCTAAAATTGCATTTCTTGAAAATTCTCCGTTTGTTCCTTTAAGCATATCAAGTGCAACATAAAATACTTCTTCTTTCCCTACAGCTTTATATATTGGAGTGATTTGCTTAATGTATTCTGAAGAATATTTTGCAGGGTATGTTTTAGGTAATTCTATCAATTCTTCATTTTTCTTTGCAGAAAATGCAGGTAATTGAAATGATAAAATTACTGTTGTTATTAATAAAATCTTTTGTAATTTTTTACTATCCACTAATCTTCTCCTATAATATTAATAAAACTACAAATGTAGTAACTATTTAATATTATAATTATATTAATTCCATCGTCAAATTTTATTTTATTTTTCTGTTTAAAGAAGCAAGTTCTTTATACATGATTTTGTATTCAGTATCACCTGAAATACTTTCAGCTTCTTTAATATATTCAAGTGCTGTTTTGTAATCTTCTTTTTCTTTATAGATTTCACTCATTTTGGCATAGTATGATGCGTTACTTACATCATACATAATTGCTCTTTTCATACATTCAATAGCTTCTTCAAAATCTTTTTCTTTAAATCTAACTAACGCTAAATAATAATATCCTTCAGCAAAATTCATATCTAAAGAAATAGCTTCTTGAGCGTAAGATTTTGCGTTATCATAATCTTCCATATTAAAACAAGCTTTTGCCGCAATAGTGTATGCAGAAATGTAGTTTTCATTTTTGTCTAACACTTTTTTAATGACTTCTAATGCTTCGTTGTATTTTTTTTCTGCAATAAAAATTTCAGCAAGTTGACATTGATAATTCAAACTCTCTGGATTTTGAGATATAACTTTTGAAATAGCATTTTGTGCTTTTTCATACATAGAAAGTTCTCTATAAACTTTAGATATCGCAACCAATGTGAAGTTATCTTCAGGATTTGCTTTTAAGTTATTTTCAAGTTCAACTTGTGCTCCTAGAAAATCTTTTTTCTCAAACTTTAATAGAGCATTTAGAACATGAGCTAATCCATATTCAGGGTTATGTTCTAAGATATAGTCAACTTCTTTTTGAGCTTTATCAAAGTTTTTTTGTTCGAAATACAAATATGCAAGAGAATATCTGTATCCTGAATTTTCAGAAGCCATACATATTGCTTGTAAATATGCTTGAATAGCTTCTTTGAACCAGCCATTATAAAAATAGGCATTTCCTAAATTATAGAAATAACGTGGATTTTGTTTGTTTAATGATGATGCTTTTGAAAAATATTTTATTGCATCAATAAATTTCATATCTTCAAGAGCAAACAAGCCTAAATAATTTAATACTTCAGGATTTTCAGATGTTTTTGAGAATGTATTAAAAATATTTTTTGATTTTTCAAATTCACTTTCGTCAAAATATATTTTCCCTAATAATACTAAAGAATCTTCATTTTCAGGGTTTATATTTAATGCTTTTTCAAGATTTTCTTTAGCATCTTCTGATTTATTATTTTCATAATATGCTTTTGCTATGGCATATAAAACTTTATCGTTTAAAAGCTCAGAGTTTTCAAATGATTTAATTTTTTCTAAATCATTTTTTAATGATGAAATGTTAATTAATTCTATCAAATTTTCAGGGTTTTGTTGGATATTAAATAATTTTTCGGCAATAAAATATGCGTTTTTATAATCTTTAGAATATATGTAAATTTTTTCAAGAATTTTTAAAGATTCAATATGCTCTCCGTTTTTTAAAAGAACTTTTTCTAGATATTGAACGGCTCTTGGAAAATTGTTTAATAGAAAATATAATTCTCCAAGTTGGAATAAAATTTCGATGTTATCATTTTCTGCTTCTAGTGCTTTGTAAAGCATTTCGATAGCTTGTTTGTAACATTTTTGTGATTTTAAATCAAATGCTTGTTTTATATATTCTAAGGTTTCTTGCATTTAAGCTCCGTTATTTCTTCTTTTTATTTTTTTTATGTTTAAATTTTTTCTTTTTAGAATTGTTTTGTTGTTGATTATTATTAATAAGAATAAGAACTTCGTCTTCACCTGCCATTTTTAAGTTATTTCTTGCAATACCTTCCAAGCTGGACATAGATGAAAACATTTTTATATCTTGTTTTAATTCTTGATTTTGATTTTCAGCTTCATCTCGAATTTTTGTGAGGGTTGAAATTTTGGCACGATAAGAAATTGTTTTGGAGATATTTAAAATAGCACCAAAACCTATTTGGATAAGACAAAGTAATAGAACAAGCGTTAAAAAAGAATAATAAAAGCCTGTTTTATTATTTGATTTTACGGGAGTTGGTCTGGTCGTTTCTTCCGTAGAGTTTTCCTGTTCAATGTTTTCAGCCATAGATCCTCACAAAAGAATTATAATCTAAATAAACTATTAAAACAACAATTTTTGTATAAATTTACAATTTAAAAGTTGCAGAAAAATTTAATTGAGTTTTGTTTTCTCCAGTGTCCATAAAGAATGTTTGTTTTGCACCAGCTTCAAGCAGCATTCTATCGCGATCTTTTTTCCCGAATGGGTTTAATGAAAATATTAGTTCTGTGGATCGTCTATTTCTTGTTATGTCTGCAGATAATTTATTTTTCAAGGATATGTAGTTATTTAATTTTAACTCAGGGGTCACTGATATTGTGTTGTAATCTTGGGCATATGTTGTATTTAGTGATTTTTTAAACGAAGAACTAACTGCAAATTTGTCTTTTTCATATCTTGTAAATAAGCCGGTTTCTGATTCCAACATTGCAATGTTATCTACTTCGTTTTCATATAATGCACCTATTGTAAAATTTCCTTTTGTACTTGAGGAAATAACAGATTTAGGTGCAATATTATATTCAGTATTTGTATGTTTAGAAATTTCTTTTGTTCTAGCGTGGCTAGCTAAATCAAGTCCTTTTGACGCTGTTATTTTTTGTGGAGTTTTTAGGTTTATGACAAAATTATCATTGTCATCTTTCAGGTATATTGCTTCGCTATCCTCAATATATTCAGCGTAACCTTTTAAAACTGTAGCGCCAAGCATAACGTTTTCATTATTTTCTTCTGAGATGTCGAGCATAACAGCTTCTTCTTCATTATTATTTTTTGAAGTTGTAGCTTTTTCTTCTATATAATTATTATTTTCTTCTATTTCAGAATTATTTAATGGTCTTTCTGGGACATTGTCATCTGGAATTGTGTATATAAAAATATTAGGAAGAGCATTTTCTCCGCCTGAAGTTGGAAGCATTTTTTTATTAATTGAAAATGCCGGAATTTGTATAACCATTAATGATAATAACAGTAATAAAAACTTCCTCATATAAATATTTTAAAACTTTATAAATCTTAGTCAAATTATGGAAAATTTATTCTTCAGAGTTTGTATCGAGATTATCTAATGCGTATTCACAGCATTGTTTTACAAGATTGTTTAAGGATACCCCTTTATTTTGTGCAACTTTGTATAATTGCTCTACCAGTTTTAATGGAAGTCTAAATGTTTTGTTTACCATTTCTTCTTTTTCAACTTTAAACATAATTCCAATATACAATAATTCACACTGATTTCTATACTCTTTAATTATATATATAATAAAGTGCATTTTACACTTGAAAAATAAGTGTAAATATGAAATAATAAATTTGGAGGTAGATATGAAATTGGGTTTTACTCTTGCTGAAGTGTTAATAACATTAGGAATAATAGGTATTGTATCTGCGATGACACTACCTACTGTAATAAATAATGCAAGGGATAGACAGTTTAAGTCAATGTTCAAAAAACAAGTGTCTGTTATTTCTCAAGCTATTCAAATGGTGTATGCAAAAGATGGTGCCTCTTATACAAAAGTAAATTGGAAAGATATGTCCAAATTTGTGTGTGAAGTTGGTATGTATATGAAAACTGTTGGTTCAGGTCTTAATTGTAGTGAAATTTTACAACTTGAAGAAACAGTTGATCCTAATACCAGTAGTATTTTTAGTAATCCTAATGTTGAGTGGCATCAAAGTACTAAATGGTATGATAAAACTGGCAAGCCAATGGGTACTAATGGAGCTTTTATGCGGTATACTTTTTATTTGCCTGATGGGGCTCTTATTAATTTTAACAGTGTAAATCAAATATTTATTGATGTAAATGGATTTAAGGCTCCAAATACTGTAGGAAGGGATATTTTTTATATAATGTTAAGAGATCAATCAATCACGACATCTTTTTTTGAAACGAATGGTAAAGTTAGTGTAAATGGATATGATTGTCCAAATAATTGTACAGAACTTACAAAAGAAAATTATGAAGAAGATTGTAAAAATGGAACCGGTTGGGGTTGTTCTCCTTTATATATTCTCGAATAATATTGAAAATAATTTTTTCTCATGTTATCCTTTTTATGCTGATTTATAAATAAGAAAGAAGGAAAAAATGACAGAAGTTAGAGTCAGAATTGCTCCGTCACCAAGCGGAAATTTACACATCGGAACAGCAAGAACCGCATTATTCAACTATTTGTTTGCTAAGAAAAATAACGGGAAATTTGTTTTAAGAATTGAAGATACTGATGCTGAACGTACAAGTCAGGCTTATATCGATAATATTTTTGACAGCTTAAAGGCTTTAGGATTAAATTGGGACGAAGGTCCTGATGTAGGTGGTCCTTATGGCCCTTATACTCAATCTGAAAGATTTGATATTTATCCAAAATATGTACAAATGCTTTTAGACAAAGGTTTTGCTTATGAATGCTATTGTACTCCTGAAGAATTGGAAGCTGAGAAAAAAGAAGCTGCAGAAAATAAAAAACCTTATGTTTATACTAAAAAATGCTTAAATTTAACTGAAGAAGAAAAAGCAAAATTAAAAGCAGAAGGTAGAAAACCTGCTATCAGATTTAATATTGAAAAAGCTCAAAAAGCTTTCCATGAAACATCAATGTTGACTTTTAATGATATGGTAAAAGGCGAATTGCATGTAGATACAAATCTTTTAGGAGATTTCGTAATTATGAAATCTAATGGAACTCCTACTTACAATTTCGCAGTTGTAATCGATGATATGTTGATGAAAATTTCTCACGTAATCAGAGGAGAAGACCATATTTCAAATACATTCAAACAAATTTTGATATTTGAAGCATTAGGTGCAGAAGTCCCAAAATTCGGTCATTTAGGTATGATTTTGGCTCCAGATAGAAGTAAATTGTCAAAACGTCACGGTGCTACTGCAGTATCAGAATTCGTTGAAAAAGGATATTTGACTGATGCTTTAATTAACTTTGTAGCATTATTAGGTTGGGCACCATCTGACGGTCAGGAAATTAAAACAGTTGATGAAATTGCTCAAGATTTCAGAATTAATGAAATTTCTTCTTCAAATTCAATTTTTGAATATGATAAATTGAATTGGATGAACAGTCATTATATAAAAATGCTTTCTATTCCAGAATTAAAAGAAAGATTAAAACCATATTTGACAAAATATAACTTGAATGAATTAACAGATGCTCAATATACTCGTATGGTAGAAATTACATACGAACCATTGACATTATTGTCAGATATTACAGATGCTGTTACATATTTCTTTGGTGAAGATGTAGAGTTTGATGAAAAAGCAAAAGAAACTCTATCTACTGAAGTATCTCAAGATGTTCTAAAAACATTTATGGAACAAGCTAAAGATTGGGAATGGACAGAAGAAAATCTTCACGAAAAATTAGAAGCATTCAGAGCATTTTATAAAGAAAAAGGTGTTAAACCAAAAGTTACAATGTGGGCTATCAGAGCTGCTGTAACTGGTAGAACTTGTGGCGCCGATATGACTGCAATCCTTGCAATTATCGGTAAAGATAAAACATTTAATCGTGTAAAAAATGCTATGAAACAAGCAGTATAGTTTTCGATTAAAAACAAATAGTATAAAACGAGTTTGACTAAAAAGTCGGACTCGTTTTTAATTTTTAATAAATATTAATAATCCTCTAATAATTTTTAAAGTTATTTTGATTTCTGTCGTAAATATTTATATATATGTATTGTTTTCTTATAATTTGGGGATAAAGCTAATGGTTGATATTTACATTACTTCTGATGAGATAAAAAAATATATTTTTATGATCGTTTTGTTTAATGCAATTTTCCCGAAAGTGTTAGAACAAAGCGGAATGATGATTACAATTGAAGATGCAGAAGATTCTACAAATGTTAATAGAATGTGCTATGACAATTTTATTGCACGATATGATATTTATGGATTAAATCAAATAGCAGAATAAAATAAAATTAAATATCGGAGCGTTTTTTATCACTTTTTGTGATAATTAATTTCCCTGCTTCAATAGTATATTCAACTAAATCTGTTTCAGGGTTTACTTTTAGTAATTCAAGGATTGTTTTATTTACGGTAAGTGCCCAGCCGTTGCCGTTTCTCATTAGTTTTCTATACATTTTAATTCCTTATACTTACATTGTACTTGACAATATAGTATTAGATGTAATATTATATTTCTAACTATACATTTAATGGTTAAATGTATAGTCTATGAGTTTCTTAACAATTTGTATGGAAGTATGAAAATTTTTGAGCGGACGCTCCACGTCTGCTCTTTTCATGTTAAAATTTTTTTATGGAAGAATTTACACATTATACGGTAATGAAAAATGAGGCTGTCGATGCGCTTCAGTGTGAGAATGGAAAGATTTATGTTGATTGCACATTAGGCGGTGGCGGTCATAGCGGATTAATTTTGAGCAGAATTCAACCTGATGGAAGATTAATCGCTTTTGATGTTGATGATGATGCTATTCGTGCTGCTTCTGAAAGATTAAAGGATTATCAAAATTTAACAATTGTAAAAGATTCTTATGTAAATATTAAAAAAGTTTTACATAATCTTGGTATTGAAAAAATTACAGGTGGAGTTCTTTTTGATCTTGGAGCATCATACCATCAATTTCATAAAGGAGAAAGAGGTTTTTCTTTTTCTAAGGAAGCTCCTTTGGATATGAGATTTAATCAGGATGCTGATTTTTCAGCTTATGATGTTGTGAATTCATATAGTGAAGAAGATTTAGTGAGAATTTTTTCTGAGTATGGCGAGGAAAGATTTTCAAAAAGAATTGCAAAAAAAATTGTAGAACAAAGAAAGTTGAAAAAGCTTGAAACAACAATAGAGTTGGCTGATTTAATAGTGAATTGTACTCCTCATGTTAAGTCTACGATTCACCCTGCAACCCGCGTATTCCAAGCAATTCGCATAGAAGTTAATCAAGAGTTAACAAATGTAAAAAATACTCTGAATGATGTGTTGGATTTGTTGGACTTTGGTGCTATAATAAGTGTAATAAGTTTTCACTCTTTAGAGGATAGAATAGTGAAACACTTATTTAAATATCACTCGCAGAGGTGCCATTGTGATAAGTCTCAAATGATATGTCATTGTCCGCCTCCAATATTAGAACTGGTAAATAAAAAACCGATAATAGCGAGCGATGAGGAGATAAAAATAAATCCTCCTTCAAGAAGTGCCAAACTCAGAATAGCTAGATGTATCAGGCACTAGGGTGAGGTTAGAACCTGGGGTAGAAAATTGAATACAGCAAGAGTAAGAACATCAGAATTAGTAGTATCGGAAGAAAATTATTATAGTAAATCATATGTAAATAATCCGATAAGAGAAGACAATCAAGTAATTGAAGGTTATTTTCAAAAGGAGATTTCACAAAAAGCTATGGCTATCAGAAAAGTTAATAAAACATTATGTGGATTATTAGGAATTGCCGTAATTGTAGCTTTTATCGGTTATTATTTTGCGATGTCTAATGAACTTACTTTGAATAAACTTAGCCGTCAGATTACTACTTTGAATGATGAAAATGCTGAATTACAAAACCAGTTAGATCGTTTAAAATCATTTAACAATGTAGATAGCAAGATGATGCAGTATAACATGCTTCAAAAAGCTGCTAAAGTAATTGAAGTTCAAGCTGTTCATTCTGCTGTTACAGTTGATAAAAAACCGGAAAAAACAGCTGCATTTAACTGGGCTATTGGTTATTAATTTATGGAAAATATAATACTCTATGCCATCCCGTTTATTTTATTTTTTGTCTTAGTTTCAATTCAGTTAATTTC
>FR899620.1:50433-55442 GCA_000437435.1 Clostridium sp. CAG:768
AGTGCTTTAATACTGTTCCTATGCGAGGTACATCTGTTGGGATGTATATTTATTCTGATTTTATAATTCTATTAGATGGCGGAAAAGAATATTTTTTAGATAAAGAATTTAAAAATTTTAAATTGTATGGAAGTATTCTGATAAAAATATTTGAAATAGATATTGAAAATGGAAAAACGCTTCAAATCAACATAAATCAGAAGCAGGAGAATGTATTAAAAGAATTTTTTCGAATAGAAAATGAAAATCTATAACTAAAGAATGAATTATCCCATACTAAAGTATGAATTTTTGTAAAATTCATTAAAGTTTTTTTTTAGTTGTGCCGTAAATAATTATGAAGGCATGTATGTAAGGAAAATTTCATGAAAAACGAAGAGAATAAAAATGGTGTGTCCCTCTTTTCACAATCTGATTATTTGATAGGACAAGATCCTATTGAAGAAATTTTTGCGCTCAATTTAGGAGATTTTATTGCTGAAAATCTTATTTCAGAAGATTTGGCAAGAAAAATTGGTAATAGTGTAAAAGATAAAAAATCAGGTTTGATAAATCAATTAAAAGAATTGATTTCTATATATTCTTTACAAAATACTTTATGTGTTTTGAGTTTTGACAAATCAGAAGAGCAGGCTATTTATACATCTATTGCTCATTCTGTAAAACAAATGTTAGAAATTCAGGCATGTCATATTTACCTTGAAAAAAATAATGAATTAGATCTTGTAGGTACAACATCAAGTAGTATTGAAAAATTTCAAATAGATGAAAATACGCCGGCAGGTAGAGCATTTTTGGCTAAAGAATCTGTATTTGATAAAGATGTAACAGTTATTCCAATGCATTGTAATATAAAATCTACTGGTGTAATTCTCTTAGAAAATTCAGAACAAATTAATCGTGAGTATATTGATCTTGTAGAAAGTATTGCTATTCTATTTGCGACATCAATGACTTTACAACATACTATCGATGAAACTGACAAATTGATTGATGATGAAAATTCATCTGCTTCAGATTTGCAGCATATGAGAGCAGAACTTACAGCGTTAATCGGAGATCTATGTGATTATCAGCAAAGTTTTGTTGAAAATCTTGCAAATGCTGTGGATACAAAAGGCGGATATAAAGTTTCTCATTCTAAAAATACAGCAAAACTAGCAAGAAAACTGTGTAAACAATTAGGATTAAATGAAAAAACAACTGATTTGATATATTATGCAGGTCTATTGCAAAATATTGGTAAAATTGCGCTTCCGGAAAAAATCTTTGCTACAAATGGAAAATTATCTGCAGAAGAATTGCAAAAAATTCAGGAACACTCAAATATTGGAGTTCATTTATTAATGAATATCAATTTCTTGTCAGAAGTTGTCCCATATATAACTTATCAAAAGGAAAGATATGACGGAACAGGCTCTCCTGAAGGTTTGAAAGGTCAATCAATTCCGTTTGGTTCAAGAATTATTGCAGTAGCAGATGCTTATTCTGCAATGACATCTGACAGACCATATAGAAAAGCAATGCCGGTTGATAAAGCATTAGAAATAATGCAGTCTGAAGCCGGGACAAAATGGGATCCTGTAGTTATTAATGCATTAGCAGCTACTGTAAAATAATCAACCATTTTATATATTGAAAGAGCCGTCAAAAATAATTTGGCGGCTCTGTTGTATATAAATTATTTTATAATACTGAATGCAACAATGTTATGAATTCCAATATTTAGCCAATCGTATTTGAAACAGACATAATCATTGCAATCGCAATTATCTCCATCGCAGGTACAATAGTCTGAAAGTCTGCAAACTAAAGCATTTTCTAACGTAATAAAGTCATCATGGCATTCTTCGCATTTGCCTTCAGGTAAAAATAGTTCTCCATCAATTTTTAAATGACCTGTGAATATGGTAATTTTGTTAGTTCCGCTTTCTTCAATGATTTTTGCAATTGATTTAATTAGATGTTTTGTCATAATAAATCTCCTATGTAATAATTTTCAATTGCAGTATAGGAAAATTTATTATAAATATAATCAGTCAATGTAGCTAATTATAATTCTGTATTTTCTTAAAAATCTAATTTATCAAAGTTACAAAAAATAAAGAATTTTGTTTTTTTAATATGTTTGTGTTACAATATTTGCAAGGGAATTAGTCTAATTAAGGGGAGAATATAAATAATATGGCTGATGGAATTACAGAAGTAACTAATGAGAACAACGCACAGGCTCAGCCTGTAGAAAAGATTGAAGTTAATGAGCTTCCGGATAATGACGAAGCCATTGAAACTAAAACTTCCCAATCTTATGATGCAAGTAATATTAGAGTTTTAGAAGGGCTAGAAGCGGTAAGAATGAGACCTGGTATGTATATCGGTTCAACTTCTCAAAGAGGTCTTCACCACTGTATCTATGAGATTGTAGATAATTCAATTGATGAATCTCTAGCTGGTTTTTGTACTGATATTCATGTAACTGTAAATAAAGATAACAGTGTAACTGTTGAAGATAACGGTCGTGGAATTCCTGTTGATATTAAACCGGAAACAGGCAAATCAGCTTTGGAAATCGTTCATACTGTATTACACGCAGGTGGAAAATTTGGAGATGGCGGTTATAAGGTATCTGGCGGTCTTCACGGCGTTGGTGCATCTGTTGTAAACGCTTTGTCTGAAAAATATCGTGTAGAAGTTTCTCGTCAAGGTTTTGTATGGCGTCAGGAATATATGAGAGGTGAACCTCTTTCTCCTGTTGAAAAAGGTGAAGCTACAGATAAAACTGGTACAAAGACTACTTTTTGGCCTGATCCTGAAATCTTTACAGAAACTACAGAAATTGACTGTGATGTAATTGCAAACAGATTGCGTGAAATGGCGTTTTTAAACAAAGGTTTGAAAATTATTTTCACAAATGCACATGCTGATACAACTGAAACTTTCCACTATGTAGGTGGTATTGGAAGCTATGTTGAGTTTTTAAACCAGAATAGAAATGTATTGCATGATAAACCTATTTATATTGATAAAGTAGTAGATGGTATGCAGATTGAAGTAGCTATGCAATATACAGATGCATACAGTGAAAGTGTTTTATCTTTTGCAAATAATATTAATACACATTCAGGCGGTACTCATTTAACAGGGTTCAGAAACTCTCTAACTCGTGTATTTAATGATTACGCAAGAAAAAATAATATTTTAAAAGATTCTGACCAAAACTTATCTGGTGAAGACGTAAGAGAAGGTTTGACAGCAATTGTAAGTGTTAAAATCCCGAACCCAGAATTTGAAGGTCAAACAAAAGAAAAATTAGGTAATGCTGAAGCAATGGGTGCTACTCAAGATGCAGTTCGTGATAAATTGCAAGAGTGGTTAGAATTCAATCCAAAAATAGCAAAAATTATTATTGAAAAAACATTGCAAGCTCAACGAGCTCGTGAAGCTGCAAGAAAAGCAAGAGAATTAACAAGAAGAAAATCTGTTTTGGAAAATTCTACATTACCTGGTAAACTTGCAGATTGTTCTAATAGAGAACCTGAAAAATGCGAAATCTATATCGTTGAGGGTGATTCTGCCGGTGGTTCTGCAAAACAAGGCAGAAACAGAATGTTCCAAGCTATTTTGCCTTTGAGAGGTAAAATCTTAAACGTTGAAAAAGCAAGACTTGATAAAATTTATGGTAATAACGAAATTCAATCAATGGTTCAGGCATTCGGTATAAATATTAGCCGAAATCCTGATGAAGTAGATTTGGAAAAACTTCGTTATCATAAAATTATTATCATGACCGATGCTGATGTTGACGGTGCTCACATCAGAACACTTCTTTTAACATTCTTCTTTAGATATGCAAGACCTTTGATTGAAAACGGTTATGTTTATATTGCTCAACCGCCTTTATTTAAGGTTACTCAAGGAAAAACTTCTGAATATCTATATGATGAACATGCATTGGATAAAATGCTTAAAGAACGTGGTATCAAAAATTTAAGCTTATCTGATAAAACTAAATCAAGAGTTAAAACTGGTGATGAATTATTAGAATTAATCAAAAATATGTCAGCATTTTATAATTCTTATAATAATCCTATTTTGAATTTGTATCCTGCTGTTGTATTAAGAGGATTAGTTCGTTCTAATATTGAACCTGAATATTTTGAAGATCAGGCTAAAATGAATGAAGTTGTTGAATACTTAAATCATTATTTACAAGACCACGCTAAGAATTATAATATTCAAGAGGCTGCAAATTATGTATGCTCATTGAAATATAATCCTGAAAATGCAAAATATGCTATTCAATTGAATTTCAATGAAGAAGAACATGTATTGATTACTCAAAATATCGTGAAAAGTTCAGAATATAAGAGATTAAAAGCTTCTTACCCATTAATCAGAGATTACTTGATTGAAGAAGAAGATACTTTAATTCTTGAGACTGATACTGAACAGTATGAAATAAATTCTTTTGAAAAACTTCAAAAATTTATTGACGATAGAGGGTCAAAAGGTTTGCAAATCCAACGTTTCAAAGGGTTAGGTGAAATGATGCCTCAACAATTATGGGAAACAACTATGGATCCAGCAACAAGAACTTTATTAAAAGTAAATGTAGAAGATGCAATGTTATGTGATCAATTGTTTGATATATTGATGGGCGATAAAGTTGATCCTAGAAGAAACTTTATTGAAGCTAACGCGGTATATGCTACAAATATTGATACATAGAGTGCAGTTTTTTAACAGTAAACTTTAAGTATTGGATGAATTTTTATATAAAAAGCCCTTTATGGGGCTTTTTATTTGAACAATTTTTTTGCTTGTTGTAATATTATTACATAAGTTATACGAAAGAGAGATTTAAAATGACAAAAAAAGAATTAATTTTTTTAGGACCACCGGCTTGTGGTAAAGGTACACAAACAAACAAATTAGCAGAATATTTACATTTCCCACACATTGATACAGGCTCTCTTTTAAGAGCTGAAATCAAAGGTGAAACAGAAGCA
>FR899620.1:55480-109547 GCA_000437435.1 Clostridium sp. CAG:768
GGCTTATATTGACAAAGGTCAATTAGTTCCTGTTGAATTAGTTACAAGAATTATCAAAAACAGATTATCTCAAGATGACTGCAAAAACGGCTATATTTTAGATGGTTTCCCAAGAAGTGTAGAACAAGCTGCAGAACTTGAAAAGATGAATGCTGAAATTGATAACGGTATTGATACTAAATTTATTGCAGTATACTTTGATATCGATACAAGTATTCTTGTTGAAAGAATTGTAAATCGCCGTTCTTGCCCTGTTTGTGGTGAGATTTACAATCTTGAATTTAAGCCGCCAAAAGTTGCAGGTCATTGTGACAAAGATGGTGCTGAACTTACTCAACGTAAAGATGATACAAGAGAAGTTGCTCAATCAAGATTTGATACTTACAATAAAGAAACTGCTCCTTTAGTAGAATATTATACAAATAAAGGAGTTCTAAAATCTATCGATGCAAACGGATCAATTGATGAAGTTTGGGAAAGATTGTTACAAGTAATTAAATAAAAAAAGAAAGGTGCGATAATTTATAAATTATAAAGAGGGACAATTAGTTTTAAATTCTAAAAGTCCCTCTGCATATAAATTATCGTAAAATAGAATTATGATTCATAAAAAGTCTCGTGATGAAATAAAAAGAATGCGTCATGCTGGGCATATCGTTGCTCTTGTTCATCAAAAAATGAGAGAAGTGATTGAACCTGGTATAAGTACAAAAGAATTAGATAGTATTGCTCATGATATTATTCGTAAAGAAAGAGCAATTCCTACATTTCTTGGCTATCATGGTTTTCCTGGATGTATTTGTGCATCAATTAATGAGCAGGTCGTACATGGTATTCCTAATGAAAATGTAAAAGTAAAAGAGGGTGATATCATAAGTATTGATGTCGGAGCTACTTATGCAGGAATGGTTGGTGATGGTGCTTGGACTTATCCTGTCGGAAAAGTCAGTGAAGAATGTCAAAGACTTTTAAAAACAACGGAAGAAGCTCTTTTTGCAGGTATTGCACAGATGAAAGCAGGAAATGTTTTAGATGATGTATCTGGAGCAGTAGAGGCTGTTGCATTGAGAGAAAAATTAGGTATTGTTCGTCAATATGGCGGCCATGGTGTAGGTCATGAAATGCATGAAGATCCATTTTTATTTAACTATAAAGTTGGTGATAGAACTTTATTAAAATCAGGTTACGCAATAGCAATTGAGCCTATGTTGAATTTGGGCGGAGACGAAGTTGTTGTAGCTGATGATGAATGGACAGTTAGCACAAGTGATAATATGCCTTCAGCTCATTTTGAGCATACAGTGCTTGTGACAGATGATGAACCTTTAATAATTACGCAATTGCTGGCGTAAGGAGAATTATTTATGAATTATTATGTGGGCTTATCACTTGCTGCATCATCAGGTATGGACAGTGGGCTTGCAATTTTAGATGAAGAAAATAACTTAATTCTTGTGGATAAATTATACACAATGAATGATGTTATGTTCTTTTTCGACAATTATCCGTCATTAAAATACTCAAAAATTTGTGTATCTCTTGTATGGGATAGGACAATGCTTAACGGTAAATGGAGGATATTAGGTAAACCATATCAAATGGTTGCAACTAATCCTCTAATTCCGAATAGAGAAGGATGGACTCAAAGATATTCTACAAGAGGTTGTGAGTATTTTAAATCTTTAATGGAAAAAGGTATTGAGATTAATAGATTTGAATTGTACTTGACGCGACAGAGCCTGCATTTGAATTCTTGTTATAAAGAAAGATCTCCTGCTGATTGTAAGTTTTTACAGCAAACTTTGAGAAATGAATGGCATATTGATTTGCCTTCGAATATGATGCCAATGTCACAATTAGAGGCAATTGTCGGTGCGATTTTGGCAAAGGAAAATGCTAAAAATCCTAAGAATATAAAAGTATTATCTCATTTTAGAGATGCGAATGTAATTGATGTAATAAATAATCCTAAAATGCTTGCAGTATAATTATTCTCTACTACTTAGCAGACCTAATGCAAGACCAATTGCAGCACCTAAGCCTAAGCCCCAATAAAGTTTTGTCTTTTTAACACGTCTGAATGCTTCATTACAAGTATTTTCCATTAAGCTTGGCTGCTTTTTAAAGGTGTCAAAATTATTAGCGAAATTGTCTTTTAGATTTTTTACAGTTGTTTTGTCTGTAATTTTTTTATCAAGCTCAATGCATTTTTGAGTAATAACACTTACATCTTCTGTTAATCCCATTTCTTGTAAAATCATTTTGCTTTCAGTGGAGACTGATTTTTTATCTACTTCTTTTGCAATTTTCGCAAGAGTTGCAATTTGTGATTGAGTTTGATTTTTAGTAATATCGAAAGCTCTTTGTATAAATATATCTTTAGAAACCGGTAAATAGTATGCATTCATACCAATAAGTGCTCCTGCCATTGTTGCTCCGATTTTTCTTTTACGAGCAGCAGAAGGATTTGGTTGGTAATATGTCATTGAAGGTGTAATTTGTGTACTCATATGCGCGCCTTAAAATTTTTTATCTAGTATATTAATGATCCTAAAAAAAAAATTTGCTATTTAAGATTGAAAATTATGTAAAAATTTGTTATAATAAAAAAAAGATATTAAGAAAGGAGCTATATATGAAAAGATTTGAGAAAGTCGGGGGGGGGGCAGTTTAGCAGCTCCATTTAAAGGTTTTACCCTTGCAGAAGTGTTGGTAACTTTGGGTATTATTGGTGTTGTATCTGCAATGACCGTACCTACTTTAATGCAAAATTATCAAAGAAAATCATATGTAACTCAATTGCATAAAGTTTATAATGAAGTTCAGCAAGCTTTGTTACAATATCAGACAGATAGAAATGCTGTTGATTTAAAAGAGGCAGGCCTTGTTGGTGCAGATGCTCAAATAGCATTTGTAAAAAAATATTTTAAAGTTGTTCAGGATTGTGGCGAAAATTTGACTCCTTGTTTTAGTAATAGTTATAAAAAGTTAGCAGGTACAACAGCAACAGTCAGTGATGCTGATAATTATTTTGTTTTAGCAAATGGTTCAGCTATCGCGACAACAAGTAAAACTACTATTAATTCTAATAATCTAGTAATGGAAGTTTGGGTAGATGTAAATGGACAACAAGGTCCGAATATTATTGGAAGAGATCATTTTATAATGTATATATATAAAAATGGAGTTATTGATGATATAAACTGGGAAGAACAAAGCAGTGGGGGAAATACTGTTGTCAATGTCCCATTAGAACATGATTATAGAGAAAGAATGTTTACTAGTCATTGCCTGGCATCTGAAAATAGTAGAAGAGGTTGTTTTGGGAAAATACTAAATGATAATTGGGAAATGACATATTAATATTGACTTTTCTCTAAAAATCATTAATTTCATGACACATCTAGTACAAATGGATGATTTTATACAAAATAATTGATTATATTTTGAAATTGTCCGATTGTGTTAGAAAAAAGAGGTAGTCATGATAATTAACGGCGGAATCAGGTACTGTGAAAAAGGATTAACAACATCACTTCGAGCTATGCATGTTCAAAGTGAGTTAATCGGTATGTATAATGAAAATGTTACAGGATTTGATAAAATCGGTTATCAAAGAAAAGATCCTGTAGTATCATCGTTTACCGAATATATCGGGGTACATGGCCTTTCTCAAACAGTAGATGATAAAGTCGGGCGTATCGCGATGTCAGACAATCCTTTGGATTTAGCACTTGCAAAACAGGGGTATTTTCAAACTCAAAGTGCTGATGGTATAAAACTTACAAGAGATGGCAGATTTAAAATTGATAAAGAGGGAAACTTATTAACTCTTGATGATGCAAATGTCCTATCAAGCGCGGGTGTACCCATAAAGTTACATGTCGTACCTGAAAAAATTGAGGATATTAAAGTAAATTCAAAAGGGCTTGTGAGTGTATTCAATAAAAATACAAACAAGCTTGAAAATGTTGCATTTCTAGGAATTGTAGATTCAAATGGTGTTGTTGTAATGGATCCTCAAGTAAAACAAGGATACAATGAATATTCAAATGTATCTTTACAAAATGAATTTATTTCAATGATGCCAATTATCAGAAATTTTGAAGCCAATAGACAAATTTTCATGATACAAAACCAAAATTTGCAAAAAGTAATTTCACAATTAGGAACAACATCATAATAAAAGGTGAGGAATAAACTATGTATAGTATGCAAGGTATAGTAAGAAAAAGTGTAAATAACGTAACTACTCAATTTGAAAAATTGGGTTACGTTGCAAACAGTCTTGCGAATATGAATACAAAAGGTTATAAATCTGTTAGTTTTGAACAGATGCTTAATGAAGAAGGTTATTTGACAGGTGCTATTAGAACTGATTACAAACAAGGATCTATTCAGATTACAAGTAATCCTTATGATGTTGCTATTAATGGTACCGGTTTTATTCCTGTAGTATCTCCCGAGGGTGAAGTTGCTTATACTCGAGATGGTGCATTTAGACAAGGAAAAGACGGATACCTTGAAACAACTGATGGTTGGATTGTTGGAGAAGGTATTCAAATTCCGATGAATTGCTATAAATTTGAAATTAAATCTAACGGTGAAGTTTTTGCTTATGACGGTAAAAATACAAAACCTAAAAAATTAGGAACGATTCCATTAGTGAGATTCCCATCTCAAGAAAATTTAGAACAAGCAGGCATGAATAAATTAGTTCCAACAGAAGAATCAGGAGAACCTCAATTAGTTAAAGATCATGATTGTTTCTGTCAAAATAATTTAGAAAATTCAAATACAAATATTTATGCATCAACTTCTGATATGTTGCGTTTGAATGCGTCATTACTGGCAAGTACGCGTATGATGAAAGTTGTAGATGATATGTACAACAAAGCAATTAATATCAGAGAGTAATAGTATAAGTATTTAAAAATAAAAAGGAAGGACAAAAATGTTCACATCACTCGATAATATGGGCAAAGTTACATTAATGATGGACTTGATAACGCAAAGACAAAGGGCGTTAGGCTCAAACCTTGCGAATATTGATACCCCTGGGTATGTCCGTCGTGACATAAATTTCGGTGATTATTTAGGGTCAATGAACAGTCCTTTAGAAACAAAATTGTCAGAAAAATTAGGCCCTTCAGGTGTAATAGAAGAACGTCAATATGAAGAAATTGATCCTGCAAATGAGTTAATGGAATTACAACAAAATGCACTTCTTTATACGATGGCAACAAGAAGAATGTCTAATATAATTACTGAGATGAAAACAGTTATCAATGTAGGTAAATAGAAGTTTAGCATATTCCTGTCTAAGTTAACACAAATTTTAATAACCGTTAGAAAGGGTATAAAAATGAGTATAATGGAATCAATGAATATTGGAGCAAATGCTTTAAAAGCACATGGCTTAAGGCTTGATATTCATGCGAAAAACGTAGCGAACGTTGATACTCCAAATTATGTAAGAAAAATCCCTGTTTTAAATGCGACTGAGGATATATCTTTTCATGGATTGATGAATTCGATGAAAGAAGATGTATTCGGAGTAGGAACTCTTCCTTATTTGCAAGGTGGTGTTGTATTCAACGGTTGTGTTGAAGACCCAACTTTGGGTGATAAAATTTATCGACCGGGACACCCTGATGCTGATGCAAACGGTTATATTAGAGCTTCAAATGTAAATCCTGCTGTGGATATGGCTGATGCTATTTTGGCTCAAAGAGCATATGAAGCTAACTTAGCTCTTATTAATATTACGAAATCAATGGCTCAAAAAGCAACAGAAATTGGTAGATAATAGTATTTTATTTTAGTCATTCTGAGGGCATTAGCCCGAAAGAATCCAGCCTATAGGAAATAAAATTTAAAAGCTGGATTGTTTCACTTTCGTTCGCAATGACAAATTGTCATTCTGAACTTGTTTCAGAATCTATATTTATGTTTTATGTTATAATCAATTTATGACAAAGTTATCTATAATAATTCCGATTTATAATGTTGAAAAATATATTCCACAATGTTTGGATAGTATTTTAAATCAGTCGTTTAAAGATTTAGAGGTTATATGCGTAAACGATGGATCTTCTGATGATTCTTTATCTGTTTTGCAAAGTTATAAGGCAAAAGATGATCGAGTTCTAATTATTGATAAAAAAAATGAAGGTTCAGGTGTTGCAAGAAATACAGCTTTAGCTATCGCAAAAGGTGATTATGTTTATTTTGTCGATGGAGATGACTGGTTAGAAGATGGAGCTTTAGAAAAAATTGTAGCGAAAGCAGATGAGTTAAATACTGATATATTAATCTTTAGCGGGCTTTCATATTACAACGGTAAAGGGCAAAATGGGGCTTACAGTAAAAATAAATTGCCTCAAAAATATTTAGATAAAGTCTTTTCTGCTAACGATATAAAAAAAGATATTTTTAAATTTCCATCTACAGCTTGGACAAAATTGTATAAAAGAGATTTTTTAATAAGAAATAATATAAAATTCCAAAATATAAAAGTAGGACAAGATCAATTTCCGTTTTTCCATTCAATGATAAAAGCAGAAAGAATTGCAATTTTGCCTGAAAATTTATATTGTTATAGAAAAAATAGAAAAGGTGCTGTGACATCAGCTAGAAAGAAAAAGAATTTTTCCCCGATATATGTTTTCTATGGAATAGAAGAAATGTTGAAATCAGAAAATCTGTTAGATGATTACAAAACTATTTTTGTAAATAGATATTTTTCAAAAGCAACATCTTGGCTCGGGAAATTTCAAGACGATTTGAAACATGAATATTACCTTGAATATACAAAACTTTTAGACCATGTAAAAATGGAATATCCTTTTGGTTGGTGGACTAAATTTAACCCGAAAGAAAACGATGGTTATTGGAATTTAAAAATTAAACAATTTATTGCAAAGATATAATTAAAGAAATATCCAACTCAAGAGAATTAAAAATATTTAATTCTCTTGGTATTTAACTAGACTTTAATATTTAGCTTATTGTCTGTAACAGATACCAGTTTTATCCCATTTTCTTTAATGTATTGCATACTTTTTTCAAATGATTTGTTAACAATTGACTTTGCATTGTAAGGATTTCTTAAAACCATTTTAGTAACCATTTCTGAAGGATTGTTAATTACTCCATAAGGTGTTTTTAATTTAGTTATTTTCATTTAAACCTCCTATATAAATGTCGATAAGCTCCCAAATATGGAACCTTTTAGCTACAGTACAAAAACATTATATAGCGAATTAATATCAATAATGAAACAGTCAACTCAAGAGTATTACAATATTAGAAGTGTTTTAGGTTTGAAATGTTAAGATTTTTTTCACTGAATATTGAAATTAGGCAATTCTAAAACTGAAAAATACTTTATATAGGCATAGGGGAATTTTAAAGGAAATTAAGGGTATAACATGTCAGAAGAAATATTACTAAATGGTAGGCACTATGACTTTAAGAATAATGGGTTTAAACTTCATATTCCAGTTGTTGCAGATATTAAGGATCAATTAACATTAGAAATTACACAGTTTTTAGACGAACAATTTGGTACTTCGTCAAGCTATGGAACAAATGGACAAGGTCGAGTTAGCACGAATGGTACTGGAAATCTTTATAAAGTAGGAGCTGGTGGTTGTACTATAGACGGAAGTGGTATTACTGTATATGGTAAAACGGGATCTCGCAATGAGTTAGAAAAAATTGCGAAAGAACTTGAAGCTAGATTTGGTGATAAAATTGCAGAATGTATGAAAAAGAATAATATAACATTCAGAGATAGTGATGTTTTGATGACACAACACATTACTAGTCGATTTAGTGGATACAGTGTTTATGATAGATGGGCTCCTGGTTCATCTGGTTTTCGTATTCGTTATGTTGATTATGATATAGGACATAATCCTTCCAATGCTCCAACAGCATCAATGTTCCGTACAAGCAATGGAAATTTCAAACATGTTGCAGGTATAGATTTAAAGAGTTTGAGCTCAACAGATTTAAAGTTATTATATGGAACATCAACATTACAATGTATTGATGATTTTGGTGAAATGTTTACTGGGAAGATTGTAGATGGGAAAATACCTCAGCATATATTAGATGGTTTACCACAAGAATTTCTAGAACGAAATCCAAATTTACTTAGTACATTGGAACAGAGAATAAACAAAGGAACGAGTAAGTTTGTAGCTGGAATGTTTAATGATATTGTTAAAAAAGGTAATAATTCCCTGTTACTAGGTAGCGCAGAGCCTTGGCTAACAACATTAGCTCCTGAAAGATTAGATGATGCATTAAAATATTTAAAAGAGGCAGATGAGGACGTTTATAATCAGTTTAAACAAATGTTGCCAGATATTCAAAGGAAAATTCCCGCATTTTCTGTTCTTAATAATACAAAAATGCTTGGGCAATTAAACCAACAAATAAAACCACAAGCTAAACCTATTGTTCAAAACCCAACATCTTGGATTGATGATGTGGTAGCAAAATGGAAAGCAAATATAAAAACACCAAATCCAACATCTAGTATTGTATCATTGCAAACACCTTCTGCACATCAGCAGATACTTGGATTTAATAAGCCAACTGGATATACGCAAATTGCTAATGTTGATATTGATAAAGTCTTTTCAACATTAACTCATGGAGAAGCTCAACCAAGAGTGGTTAAACCAACAACTCCAGTTTTAGAAGACGTTATCTCAGCTGCTTTAAAGAAAGTTAATAAAACACCTGTTGTAAAAGCTACTGCTCCGGGAAGTCAAAATATCTCTAAAATTATATGTACGGCACTCAAACATATTAAAATATAAATATTTAAAATTTTTAGCAAATTGTTTAATTATAAGACTTTGTAATTTTAGTAAGAAGGTAATAAAACAGACGATAACAAAAGTCATCGTCTGTTTTATGGTGTCGATGGCGGGACCGTCTTGGTCGCTCGCATTTAACGGCAATTTCGTGTTTTGTTTTCTGTGATTTCATCACATCAAACAAAAGCACTCCAGCCTCAGCTCGCTCCCGCTTGAACCTGTACAAGGCTTCGCCTTGTGGGGTTCTGCGTCCTCTTATCACCAATAAAAAAGAGCCCCAAAGGACTCTTTTTTATTGTCGACGGGGGGACTTGAACCCCCACAGCTCTCGCCACATGCACCTCAAGCATGCGTGTCTACCATTCCACCACATCGACACAAAAAATTATTAAGTTTTCACGGAACATGTTATATCGTTTGTGGTGGATGTGCTTCGCACCCTCTCCTCTAATGTGACATTTAGTCACATTCTCGTCGGCAGAGTACCACATCGACATAAATCTTGATTTAATTTTCACAGAACAGTTAAATCATTTGCTTTGGATGAGCTTCGCACCCTCTCTTCCAATGTGACATTTAGTCACATTCTCGTCGGCAGAGTACCACATCGACATAAACCTTGATTTAATTTTCACGGAACAGTTAAATCATATGCTTTGGATGAGCTTTGCACCTTTTTCTACAATATGCCATTTAGTCATATTTCCTTCGGTAGAGCACCTCATCAACATAAGCCTTGATTTAATTTTCAATTTGTATAATCATACTATCATAAATAACTCGGATTGCAAAGGTGTTTTTATGGATAAGAATGACTTAATTAAGCGTTGTTTGAAATTTCAAGATGCTGTAGAAACTTATCCTTTCAAAGATAAGACTTACGATGAGTATGCTGTTTTAAGGCATAAAACTAATGGCAAATGGTTTGGCTTAGTTTTTTATTTGAATAATCGTTTATGTATTAATTTAAAATGTAATCCTGTTGATTCGGCTATTTTAAGGGATGAATATAAATTTATTACACCTGCTTGGCATATGAATAAAACTCATTGGATTATGGTTGATGTGAATAAGTCGCCTAAGGATTTACTAGATGCGTTGATTAAAGAAAGTTTTGAATTGACTGCAAATAAGCGAAAAACCAAATAATTCTCATCTCATCTGGTATTCTTGAAATCAGTTTTTTACATGCAATAATATTGGTATGTTAGATACAATTACCGTAAAGGGAGCTAAAGAGCATAATTTAAAAGATGTTTCGCTGGAATTGCCGAAAAATGAATTAATCGTTTTTACGGGAGTTTCTGGGTCTGGGAAATCTTCGCTTGCTTTTGATACTATTTTTGCTGAAGGTCAAAGACGTTATATAGAAAGTTTATCTACTTACGCAAGACAATTTCTCGGACAAATGGATAAGCCAAATGTAGATTATATTGACGGGCTTTCTCCTGCAATTTCTATTGACCAAAAATCTACTAGCAACAACCCTCGATCTACAGTCGGAACTGTTACTGAAATTTATGATTATTTAAGACTTTTATATGCTCGTGTCGGAACTCCTTATTGCCCTGTGTGCGGAGAAAAGATTAAACCTCAAACTATTGATGAAATTGTATCTAGTATAATGAAATTGGGAGAAGGAACAAAAATTCAAATTCTAGCTCCGATTGCAAGAGGTAAAAAAGGAGAGTTTTCGTCAACATTTGAAGAACTAAGACAAGAGGGCTTTGTTCGTGTAAAAGTTGATGGCGAAATTTTTAACCTTGACGAAGATGAAATATCTTTAGCAAAGACTAAAAAACATGATATTTCAGTAGTTGTAGATAGAATTGTAGTAAAAGAATCTGCACAATCAAGAATTGCAGATAGTGTTCAAATTGCGTTAAAAAAAGCTGATGGAATTGCAGTTGTAGACGTAATCGGTGATAAAGAAATTATATATAGTGAAAAATTAGCTTGCCCTAAGTGTAACTTGAGTTTTGAAGAACTAGCTCCGAGAATATTTTCTTTTAACGCTCCTTACGGTGCTTGCGAAAGATGTTCAGGGCTTGGTGCTGATTTTGTAATTGATCCGAATTTAATTGTACCTGACAGAAAAAAATCACTTAAAGATGGGGCAATTTATCCTTGGTCAAAGACTTCTACATCTTATTATGAAGATGTTTTGAAATCAGTTTGTCATCATTTTAATATTGATATGGATAAGCCATTTGAGGAATTATCTGAAAAAGAGCAAAAAACAATTCTTTATGGTAGTGATGATATTGTAAAATTTACGGTAATGCGTTTTGGTACACATCGTTATGAAACAAAATATCGAAAATTTGATGGTGTAATTCCGTTTTTGGAAAAACGATATAATGAATCTAACGGTGAATATTGGCGTGAAGAAATTGAAAAATATATGACAACTACTCCTTGTCCGGCATGTCATGGGGCAAGGCTTAAACCTTTTCCTCTTGCTGTAAGGATTAAAGATAAAAATATTTATGAATTTACATTGATGCCGATTGATGAGGCACTAGATTTTGTGTCTGATTTATATTTGGAATTGAATGAATTCCAAATGCATATCGCAAAACAAATTTTAGATGAAATAAGAGCTCGTTTAAGATTTTTGAAAGATGTTGGACTAAGTTATCTTGACTTAGCTCGTCGTGCAGGGACATTATCTGGAGGAGAAGCTCAACGAATAAGATTAGCAACCCAAATAGGCAGTGGCCTTTCAGGTGTTTTGTATGTACTTGATGAACCATCAATTGGTCTGCATCAAAGAGATAATGATAGGTTGATTAAAACACTTATAAAATTGCGAAATCTTGGAAATACATTAATTGTAGTTGAGCATGATGAAGATACAATAAGAAACGCTGACTATATTGTAGATATCGGGCCTAAGGCAGGCGTGAACGGAGGAAAAGTTATAGGCTGCGGATCTGTTCAAGATATTATAAATGCAAAAGGCTCAATTACTGGAAAATATTTGAGCGGTGAAAAATTTATCCCAATTCCAGAAAAAGTTAGAGAAGGTAACGGGAATTTTCTACACGTTAAAAATGCACATATTAATAATTTAAAAAATATTGATGTAGATATTCCGCTAGGCAAAATTGTATGTCTTACAGGGGTCTCAGGTTCTGGAAAATCTTCTTTAATGCAGGATTTGATATATGAATATGCAGTGCATAAGTTAAGAGGTAACAAACCAAAACCTCAAGGGGTAGATGAAATTACGGGATTTGAAAATATTGATAAAATTATTGCAATAGACCAATCTCCTATTGGTAGAACTCCAAGATCAAATCCAGCAACTTATACGGATTTATTCACACATATTAGAGATTTATATTCAAAAACAAATGAAGCAAAACTTCGCGGTTATAAACCTGGCAGGTTTAGTTTTAATGTAAAAGGCGGAAGATGTGAGGCTTGCAAAGGTGATGGTGTTATAAAAATCGAGATGAATTTCTTATCCGATGTATATGTAAAATGTGATGTATGCAAGGGAAAACGTTATAATCGTGAAACTTTAGAAGTAAAATATAAAGGAAAAACGATTTCTGATGTGCTAGATATGAGTGTAAAAGAAGCTCTTGAATTTTTCGATAGTATTCCGTCTATCAAAAATAAACTCCAAACTTTGAATGATGTCGGACTTGATTATATGAAACTAGGTCAAAGTGCGACAACTCTTTCTGGTGGCGAAGCCCAAAGGATTAAACTTGCTGCAGAGCTAAATAAACGTTCTACCGGTAAAACTCTTTACTTGCTTGATGAACCGTCAGTAGGGCTTCATTGGTATGATTTAGATAAACTTATAAAAATCTTGCAACAATTGGCTGATCAGGGAAATACAATTTTAGTTATTGAACATAATCTCGATTTTATAAAAGTTGCAGATCATATAATTGATTTAGGTCCTGAAGGAGGTATTGGCGGTGGAGAAGTGATTGCTCAAGGTACACCTTTAGAAGTATCTAAATGCAAAAAGTCATATACTGGTCAATATTTAAAACCTATTTTGGAAAATTCTGCAAAGTAAAAAATCATTAATAATAAAGAAAGTTGGTTAAAAATGCGTAAAATATTTTTATATACTATATTGATTTTATGTATGATTACTCAGCCTGTTTGGGCTAAAGCTATTGCTGTTCAAGCATTAGATGATTTTTCTACCGAAAATCCTTCTTCTACTATGCGCATAAAAGTTCTTGAAGATGTTGTGATAAATGAAGAAACCACTCTTGCTTCTGGTTGCGTTGTAGAGGGTAAAATAGTTGATGTTGTAAGCCCTAAAAGACTAAAAAGGAATGCATCTTTTACTTTTGTTCCATTGAATTATACAGATTTGAACGGAAAGACATATGATGTAAAAGGTTATTATCCGGCTAAGTACACAACAAAATTAAATAAAGGGGAATTAGCCAAAACTGCAGCTCTTGGAGTCGGTAGCTTTTTTGTAAAAGGTCTTTCTTTAGGGTACAGTGCAATTGAAGGTGCTGTTAAAAATGAAAAGGATAATCGTTTTAAGTCAAGTGTAAATTCTGTATATGAAGATTCCCCATTTTCATATGTTGAAAAGGGTGGCGAAATTGTAATTCAGAAAGAGCAAAATTTCTTTCTTAATTTTAAAGTAAAAGATGATGTTGAAAATGAAGAAAATTTGCCAAATTATAATTATGTAGAACTTGATTCTAAAACCGAAAATTAACTTATATAACCTATATATAAGAGAATTGACGGAATTTTAAAAGTATGTTATTATCCTCTTATAACAAATGGAGATATATTAATGAAAAAGATATTATTTGGAATTGCATTATTAATGGGTTTGACAACAGTACCTGCATTGGCTAAAACTGCACCTGTACAAACTTTGCAAGATTTTTCTATTGCAAAACCTTCTCAGACTTTGCTTGTTAAAGTTTTATCCAATATTCAATTAAATAAAGATGTAATGTTGCATGAAGGTTATTATGTTCTTGGTCAAATAATGGATGTTTCTAATTCTACATTTGTTTTTATGCCTATTAAATACCAAAATTTTCATAATGAAGTTTATGATATAAAAGGTAATTATCCTGCTAAATTTGTGGAAATGATTGATTCTTCTAGCAGAACCCCTGCTCAAGGTTTAATACCTAAAGATTCAAAATTTTTACTAGATTTTGTAATGGTTGAAGAAGCTCCAAATAATGAAATTGGTGCAAAATATCAAAATGTTCAAACTCCGGAAAGTGGAATTTCTTCTTTAGTTAATAAGTCAGATCCGGTTATTTATGACGGTTCTATTCCTCAAACAATGAAAGATTTTCCAGGAATAAAGTTGAATTCTTTTGATAATGGTAGTAACTTTAATATTCCCAGAAAATTAATTATTCCGGTTGAAAAAAAAGATAATAATATAAATTCATTAAAACAATAATTTATTATTGAAAGGGCTTTATGTTTAGAATAAAAAAAAGCTTTGTTTTAATTGCAATTATAATTTTTATTCTTTTAACTTTGTGTGTCCAAACAATTCCTAAAATGCAGTATTATTCCAAGATGCGGCAAAGTAATTTAGTAGAATTGGAAGCTTTGGTAAAAGAATATCCCAATTATCCGGAAGCATATATATTATTAGGAGAAAAATATGGGAAATCTATTCCAGAAAAGGCTGCATTTAATTATAAAAAAGCTGTAGAGATTGTAAACAACAAGAAATTTGAAGCAGCTATGGATGAATATATCGCTGCAGCTTATTTGAAAAATGGAAATGTAGTTGAAGCTGTTGAATATTATTCAAATCCAATTCTTATAAAGAATAATTTAACAACAAATATTTTATTGGCTAATATTTTACAGACAATTGGCAGGTATGATGAAGCAATATATGTTTTAGATTCTTTTGAAAAAAATGATTTTTGGTCGTTAGCTAGTGCAGAGCCTGATATGTTTTCTCGCATGCGTTTGGAATTTTGGTATAATATTTTATCATCATTTGATGATGGATCATATGCAAAAAATATGATTTTACATGCTAAAGCTATTGTCTATTATGAAAAAGGTGATTATGAGAACGCTTTATATTGTTTGAATGAATTATTAAAAAATTCAAATAATATCCCTGTTTCTTTATTTTTAAGAATATATACCGCAATGGGAGATTTGAAAAATGCAGAGAAATATTATAAAATTTTGAATAAATATGAAAGATCTCAAAATTTTATGGATAACTATTCCAAAGCTTTATATTATATGGCTCTAAAAGATTATAAAAAATCAGAAAATATTTTTAGAGACATGAGTAATATTTCTAATAAAGATCTAGATTCTGACAGGATATCAAAAGTATTATATGGTTTTTATGGTTTAGGAGCTTTAAACATAGAAAAAGCTAATTATAAGGAAGCAATAAAATATTTTCAAAAAGTTTTAGAGTATAGACCATATTACTATAATGCTGTTGTTAAATTAGCTGAGTGTTATAAAAAGACAAATGATTTAAAAAATTATAACAAGTATAATTTGAAAATAAAGGCATTATTAACATATTGAAAAAGACCGATAAATATTTATCGGTCTTTTTTATATTTTATATTAAGAAATTAAAGTAATTAACCTTTAATTTGACTCATAACTTCATCAGCAAAGTTTTCTTGGCGTTTTTCTAAGCCTTCTCCAAGCATATATCTAGTGAATGCTTTAACTGTTAATTTTCCATCAATAAGTTGTCCTACTGTAACGTCAGGGTTTTTGATGAATGGTTGTTCTAACAATACTTTTCCTGATAAAAGTTTGTTTACACGACCTTCAACAATTTTAGCTCTGATTTGTTCAGGTTTCTTTTGAAGGTCTTCTTTTCCCATTTCAATTTCTGTTTCATGGTCAATTACAGATTGAGGGATTTCATCTCTTGAAATAAATTCAGGAGCTGATGAAGCGATATGTAAACAAATGTCGTTCATCAATTCTTCATCTTTTTTATCTGTTTGGATTAATACACCGATTTTGCCGTTGTGGATATAAGATGCTGTGTTGCCTTCATAACGAACAAATCTTCTGAATGTAATTTTTTCTCCAATAGAAGCGATTTTTTCTTTAATTACTTCAGAAATAACTTTACCGCATTTTTCGCAAGTAGAAGCTAATAGAGCATCATTGTCTGCAGGGTTTGTTTTTGCAACAACTTCTGCTAAACCATTTGTTAATTCTTTGAATTCTTCATTTTTTGCAACGAAGTCTGTTTCGCAGTTAACTTCAACCATAGCTCCGCAATCAGCTTGGATAGAAGAAGCTACTAAACCTTCAGCAGCGATTCTTCCCATTTTTTTATCAGCAGAAGCAATACCTTTTTGGCGAAGAACTTCCATTGCTTTTTCCATATCTCCGTCAGTTTCAACAAGTGCTTTTTTAGCATCCATCATACCTGCACCTGTTTTGTCGCGGAGTTCTTTTACCATTTGAGCTGTAATGTTCATTATAATTCTCTCCTTTTTTATAGTGAAAGAGAGAATGGGCGATATATTCCCCACTCTCTTTCATTAAAGTTATAATTATTCTGCAACTGTTTCTGCAGCTTCTGCTGTAACGCCTGCATCTTCTGGTTTAATGCTTTCTAGTTTTTTAGCGTTAGCATTAGCTTCTCTTAATTGTTTTCCTTCTAAAATAGCATCAGCTAATTTTGAAGTGATTAATTTAATAGATCTGATTGCATCATCATTACCAGGGATAATGTAGTTGATGCCATCTGGATCAGCGTTTGTATCAGCTAAACAAATAACAGGGATGTTAAGTTTGTTAGCTTCTTGAATAGCAATATCTTCTTTTTTCTGATCTACGATAAAGATTAAATCAGGTAAACCTCTCATATCTTTGATACCGCCTAAAGTTTTGCTTAATTTACCTAATTCTCTGTTTAATTTAGCAATTTCTTTTTTAGGTAATTTTTCAGCGTGACCAGAGTTCATGAAATCTTCTAATTCTCTTAATTTGTTTACACGACCTCTGATAGTTTCGAAGTTAGTAAGCATACCGCCTAACCATCTTCTGTTGATATAATAAGCTCCAGATCTAACAGCTTCTTCTGCAACTACTTCTGCAGCTTGTTTTTTTGTTCCAACGAATAAGATATTTTTATTTTTAGCAGCGAAATCTCTAACAACAGCATATGCTTCATCAAGCAAGTCTGTAGTTTTACGCAAATCTAAAACGTAAATACCATTTCTTGCACCGTAAATATACGGTTTCATTTTAGGGTTCCATCTTTGAGTTTGGTGTCCGAAGTGAACGCCTGCTTCTAAAAGTTCAATCATAGATGCTACTGGCATCGGTTTTCTCCTTTTGTTTTAACTTATTGTACTACGGGCTATACTGTCTCATTTTTATATTCATAAAAACTAGGGCAAAACCTATCAGACTAGTGTAACCAATTATATGATAATACAAACATGCCTTTATGCAAATTTATTATTGCGTTTTATTACATAAAAAAAACGGACTTTCTATTAAATAGATTGTCCGGTATTTCATTTTCTGAAACAAAAAGGATTTACATTAACTTATATTGTGTTTTTAAAATCTAGTATTCAATGCCTTGTCTTGCCATAACACCTGTATCAAAGTAATGTTTGATAGGTTTCATTTCTGTAACAAGATGAGCCATTGCTTTTAATTCTGGGTGTGCATAACGTCCAGTTAATACAATTTCAAGGTTCTCAGGTTTGTTAAGTAATGCTTCTTTTACATCTGATACCTTAATCATATTCATTGCAGTGCAGATGTTAATTTCATCTAAAATGATTAATTGGTATTTACCTGAATTGATAGCTTCTTTAGCAAATTCCCAACCTTTTTTAGCTTCTTTAAAATCTTCCATACAAACGTTATGAGAATAACATACTCTATCCATTCCGAATTGTACAACATCTAAGTTAGGGAGAAATTTTGAAGAAGAAACAATTTCTCCATAAGATGTAGCGCTATCCCCTTTTGTAAATTGAATAATGAGTACCTTCCAGCCGTGTCCTAATGCTCTTAGAGCTAATCCTAGAGATGCTGTAGTTTTCCCTTTTCCATCTCCTGTGTAAATTTGAATATAACCATGTTCTAACACGACTCACTACCTCCAAATAAAACTGATAAGTTCCTCTATCCTTATTTTAACGAATTTTTCTCACTATTTAATCGTTCTAAAGTTGGATAAGTATATCGAGCAAAAGATGGATAAATGTATCTATCCCCGCTCCCAAGATTTGTATATTCATCATAGAACTTAATTAAAAAAAATAAATAACTTTAAGTGTTTCCATGCCAATCTTTTTACAATTAATTTTTTCTAAAATCCATTAACTGACAGTTTGACTATTTTTTAGGATTTTTTATTTTAACCTAAAAAATTTACATAATTTTTGTAAAGTATTTGTTAAAAAAGCTTGCATATTTTGAATAAAGTCTTGCTTCCTGGATTCATGGCTTTTTTTAAATTATTAATATTGTTAATATATTAACTGATTTTTTTTATAAAAATACGGGTATAATAAAATAAGGTCGATAAAATATGTTAACTTATGTAACAAAAAACCATATTACTGAAATTCAGTGATTTTTAAAGCGTTTACATGTTTAAGAGTATAAAAAAAGAGAAGAGCATATGAGTGTAAACAAACCAGGATTACCAAAACTGAATATGCAACAAAAAACTTTAGGCAGTGCATCTTTTAAAACAAGCACTGCTACTAAGCTTGCTTCTTCTACTCGTACTGGTTATGGAATTATGGCTCAACGTACGAAGGTTGGTACTGGTGCTATATTTAATGTGAAAACGTATAATAGCGATTCTATAAGTGCTCAAAGACATGCTTTAAATGATAATAGGACAGTTATTAAAAATAATAATATTGTCGGGATGCCTGTAATGCATAATTGTTCTGGCAATAATGCGATGAATAAATATGCTGCAGCTCTTGCTGTTACTGGAATGTTGGCGCAAACATTAGGTCAATTAGGAAGTCTTACTTCAACTTCTAATGTAAAATCAAGCAGTGTAAAAAACAATGGAACAGAAAATGTGAATAATTCATCTAAAGAATTGATGTCTTTAGATTCTATGAAAAACGCAAATGATTCAACAACTTTAAGAGCAGCAATAGAAACAGCTGAGGCAGATAAAGCTTCTATGCAGTCTGAATTGACTACATTGGAAGGCAAACTTCCGTCTATGAAAGAGGCATCTGAAGCTGCTAAAAAACAATTACAAGAATTAGAGCCAAAAGTTGATGCAAAAGAAAAAGAAGTTAAACAAAAAGAAAATACTGTATCTGATAAAGAATCAGCGTTAAGTGCTGCAGAAAAAGATAAAAATTCTAAGTTAGAAGTAGCAAAAAATATGGAAGCTGCTGTAGGTGAAGCTGCTACAAATTATACAAAAGCATCTGAAGCATTAGTTAATGCTGAAGCTACTTTAGCAAGTACACCTGAAACAATAATTGGTCCTGATGGAACAGAAATTCCAAACGAGCCAGCTTATTCAAATGCTAAGCAGGCTGTAGAAATTGCTGAACAGCAAAAAGAAGAAGCACAAACTAAATTAGATGAAGCAAAAGCAAATCATGAAAAAGCAGTAGAAAACTATGAAAAATCTATAACTGCATATGAAAATGCTGCAAAAGATGTTCAGAATGCAAAAGATGAATTAAAAGCTGCAACCACTGATTTAGAGAATGCTCAAAAAGAATTGAATGAATTGAAAAAGCAGGAATCTGATGCAAATGGTAAGGTTAAAGCATATGAAGATGCATTGGATAAGCAAAAGCAATTAACAAAAAATATTGGAAAATATGATAGTGAGATAACAGAGCAAAAGGCTAGATTAACAGAATTAGAACAAAAAGAAGAAAAAGAATTAGCGGATACTAACAATGAGATGAATTCTTTAGCAGGAAAAATAGATACAAGAAATGGCAAAATAGATACTAAAGATGGTTTGAATTTTATTGAAAAATTCCGTATGAAAAAGAATGAAAAGAATTCAGAAAAATACAATGATTTAACAAATACAAGAGATGATTTACAAACACGAGTTAATTATACAAAATTAAGCAAAATGGTTCCAACATATACATTTAATGGAACAGAATTTAGGCAAGCAGAATTTGGCGGAGGCACATTGTATATGGTTGGTGCTAAAAAAGTTTCTGCAGAAGAGTATCAAGCCTTAGTTAAAGCGGCATTACAGGAAAATGAATAGAAAATATTTATAATTACTTTACAATAACTTTACTTTTAAATTTGTATAATTTATAATAATCGCATAGACAGTATTGTCATTCAAAAAAGAACGGGATTTCCCGTTCTTTTTTATCTAATAGGGCTAAAAGAAAGGGTAAGGTTTATTTTATGAAACAGGAAATTAACAGACATGATGTCTTGGAAAAAATTACACCGTTGATCGAAAATACAGCCATGCGTTTCGGTTATATTCCTATTGAAATAGAATTTGTAAAAGAAAATCATAGATGGTTTTTAAGAATTTATTTATATTCTAAAGATAAAGAAGTTACATTAGATGATTGTGAAAATGTGACAAGAAGCTTGTCTGATTTTCTTGATGAATTAATACCTGTAAAATATTATTTAGAGGTTTCTTCACCAGGATTGGAAAGGAAATTTAAGTCAGAAAAAGAATTTATAATTTTCAATGGAAGAAGAATTAGTTTAAAGCTTAAAGAACCTTTAGAAGGGGAATCTGAAAAAATTTTCAAAGGTGAAATCTTAGATTATGATGAAAATGAGGGTTTAAAGTTTTTTAGATTTGATGATGGGAAAGAGTTACAAATTCCAAAATCTAATATTCAATCAGCTAAATTATATATTGATTAATTATAAAAAATTAAAAATATGAAAGGATAACATTATGATTAAAATCGGAACAGCATTATTTGAAGCTTGTGAAGAATTGGAAAGAGAAAGAGGAATTGCTAAAGATGTATTAATTGCATCTCTTTGTGATGCTATGGTTGCTGCATATAAAAAACATATGCATATTAAAGAAGCAACAAATATCGAAGCAATTTTAGACGAACAATCAGGAGAAATTGGTGTATTTAGAACAAAACTTGTTGTAGATGATGTTGAAGATCCTGATACTCAAATTACACTTGCAGATGCTCAAGAAATTGTTGAAGATGTAGAAGTTGGTGACGAAATTAAAATAGAAGTTACCCCAGAACAATTCGGACGTATTGCTGCTCAATCCGCAAAACAAGTTATCACTCAAAGGATTAGAGAAGCTGAAAGAAATCTTGTATTGCAAGAATTTATGGATAAAAAAGGAACACTTACTACAGGTATTATCCAACGTGTTGAAAATCGTAATGTAATTGTAAATATTGGAAAAACTGACGCTATTATGCCTCAGAAAGAACAAATTCCGGGAGAATACTATAAACCTGGTAACAGAATTAGAGTTTTTGTTCTTAATGTTAAAGAAACAACAAGATTACCTCAAGTAATTGTATCTCATGCACATGCTGAGATTGTAAGAGAATTGTTTGAATTAGAAGTTCCGGAAATCGAAGATGGAATTGTAGAAATTAAATCAATTTCTCGTGAAGCTGGTTACAGAACTAAAATAGCAGTTTGGTCAAATGACCCTGAAGTCGATTCTGTTGGAGCTTGTATTGGACCACGTGGAAGCAGAATTCAAACAATTGTATCAGAATTAAAAAATGAAAAAATAGATATTGTAAGATATTCTGAAGATCCTGTTGAATATATTGTAAATGCTTTATCTCCTGCAAGAGTTGTTTCTGTTGATATTTTGGCAGACGACGAATATGCTCATGATGCAATGGTTGTAGTTCCTGATGATCAATTAAGCCTAGCAATTGGTCGTGAAGGTCAAAACGTAAGATTAGCACATAAACTTACTGGTTGGAAAATCGATATCAAGAGTGTTTCTCAAATGGAAAAAGCAGAAGCTCAAAATATTCATAACTATGTAGAGCCAGAAGAAGATAATTATGATGATTCAGAAGAAGAAGTTGATGAATTGCAGCAAGAAATTGAAGAAGAGATGAATCAACAAGCTCTAGATGAAGAAGATTTCCATGAAGATGTAGCAGAAGAATCTTCTGAAGTTGAAGAGTAATTCCAATAAAATATAACAATAAAAAAGGGATTTTTTAGCTAAAAGTCCCTTTTTTATATTGGTTGACAAAAAATATTGAGCAAATATTATATATTATATGGCTTAAAATACCAAATTAGTATTGTAGTATAAGTAGAAAAAAAGGAGATTAATCTCATGGCAAGAGAAAAGTACGAACGTACCAAACCGCACGTTAACATCGGTACAATTGGCCACGTTGACCACGGTAAAACAACATTAACAGCAGCTATCACAGCTGTATTGGCTGCTGCAGGTCAAGCTGCATTGAAAAAATTCGATGAAATCGATGCTGCTCCTGAAGAAAAAGCAAGAGGTATTACAATTTCTACAGCTCACGTAGAATACGAAACAGCAGCTAGACACTATGCACACGTTGACTGCCCGGGCCACGCTGACTATGTTAAAAACATGATTACAGGTGCTGCTCAAATGGACGGTGCAATTCTTGTAGTTGCAGCTACTGATGGTGCAATGCCTCAAACTCGTGAACACATCTTGTTAGCTCGTCAAGTTGGCGTTCCTAACTTAGTTGTATTCTTAAATAAATGTGATATGGTTGATGACCCTGAATTATTAGAATTAGTTGAAATGGAAGTAAGAGAACTTCTTTCTTCATACGAATTCGACGGAGACAACATTCCATTCATCCACGGTTCTGCTTTGAAAGCTTTAGAAGCTGCTCAAGCTAACCCATCAATTAAACGTGGTGAAGATAAATGGGTTGATAAAATTTGGGAATTAATGGATGCTATCGATTCTTACTTCCCAACTCCAGAACGTGATTTAGACAAACCATTCTTGATGCCTGTTGAAGACGTATTCTCAATCACAGGTCGTGGTACAGTTGCAACTGGTAGAGTTGAACGTGGTATCGTTAAAGTTGGTGACGAAGTTGAATTAGTTGGTTTAGGTGAAACTAAGAAAACTACAGTTACTGGTGTTGAAATGTTCAGAAAATCTCTTGATCAAGGTCAAGCTGGTGACAACATTGGTGCTTTATTACGTGGTATTGATAAAACTGAAATCCAACGTGGTCAAGTACTTGCTAAACCTGGTACAATTCACCCACATACAAAATTCACAGCTAACGTTTACGTATTGACTAAAGAAGAAGGCGGACGTCACACTCCATTCTTCCCAGGTTACAGACCACAGTTCTACATCAGAACTACTGACGTAACTGGTTCAATCAAATTTGACGGTCAAATGGTAATGCCTGGTGATAACGTTGTAATGGAAGTTGAATTAATCGCTCCTGTTGCAATCGAAGAAGGTATGAGATTTGCAATCCGTGAAGGTGGCCACACAGTTGGTGCTGGTGTTGTTGACAAAATTATTGAGTAATTTTAATACAACATTATAATTTTAAAAACGAGCTTGGTAACAGGCTCGTTTTTTTTCTTAGATACAAAAAAGGCTGTCAAAAATATGACAGACCTTTACAATTCTTTTTCCCCTATAAAATTTTTCCTTTTCCCAAAAATAATATTGACCTTGACCTTTAAAATATTGACTAGAGTTATTTTGCGATTTGAAGAGTTTGGAATTTTGTTGCTTCTTTAGATTTTTGTAAGTATTTTACTAAAGATTTTGCAACTAATTCAGAACGTTTTTTATTTTCTCTATCTAAGATTTCAAAGTATTCATCAAGTGATGACATAATGTATTCTGTATTTTCCATTTCTTTTCCCCTTTGTGATTATTATAACTCAATTTTTTTTTAATGTTCAATTTGTTTCTTTTTTTTAACTTAAAAGAGCATCTAAGATTTCTGCATTTTTATTAGCTTTTTGAGTGTTTCTTATTTGGTTTCTGTACATATAAGTTCTTAGAGCTTCTCTGATTAATTCAGAACGTGTACGATTTTCATTTCCTGCTACTTGATCTATTTCGTTTAAAAATCTTTCGGGCATTGATATTAAAACTCTAGCCATATTGTTCTCCTTTTAATTAATTATTCCCTTTGTAAATTCCCCTTGTATTTATATAAAGGAAATTATTAATTAAAAATTGCGTAAAGTGTATATATTTTTTATTAATATCTTAATAAAAGTTAATATATTTTACCTAAAACCTTCTTACATAGTAGTTTTTGTCATTTTTTAATTCTTCTTTAATTAAAGATAGTTCTTTGTTGTTTTCAAATTTAGAGAGAATTTTTGCAGTTTTTTCTCTGATTGTGTATTCTTGAATATTTTTAGTTTCATTTAACAGTTGAATTAAATCTTTTATATCAATGTATTCATAAAATTCTGATATTGTTTCAAGGTACCAATATAGTTTGAATATTTCTTTATTGATTTTATATTTTCCATCTTGAATGTCAAAACTTTTTATAGGTTCAATAAGTGTATTAGCTCTATCTATAATCATTTTGCAGAAATTATTTGTAAACTCGTTATATTGTTTTAGATTTTTTATTGCTTCAATTGTATTTCTACAGATATTACCATTAATATCAATTATTGCATCAATTATAATATGTGCATAATCTTTGAAAAAATCAGGATTTTCTGGAATAAATTCTTTTAATCTAAAAGATACAGCTTCTCTAATTTTTCCGTCACAACCGGTCAAGTTATTGATAAATATTTCAGCTTCTTTTTTATTATTTATTTTATCAATTTTTAGAGTTGCAACTTGTTTTTCTACCACAGAACCATTTTTCAATAACTCTATTAAATAATCATGAGAATATGAATTTTCATATATATTTAAAGCTGTATTAAAATCTTCATTATATTTATCTGTAAGAATTTCTGAATTATTATTGTTCAAATTTTGCACCTTTGCTAGTTATATCTATAATATAACATAAACTACAATGTTTTTTTGACTCAAAATAGTTTTAATGTATGATATAAAATTAATAATAAAGATTATAATTAAAAAAGGAGAATATTATGAAAGAACTTATATCATTTTTTAAAGATATTTTTATGATAAGTGATGAAAATTCAAAAGTAAAAATAGGCTTGTCCCAATTTAAGGATGAAAAATCTGTAGAGAAAAAAAAGATTAAAAAAGTTTCAAAAATCCAGAAAGAAGTGAAATTGTCTGATTTGATGCGCAGAAGTGCATAGAATTGAAATATAATAAAAATATTGTTATAATTAATATGTATAAGAGAAAGGAGCAAAGTATGAAAGGATTTACTACAAGACAAACACAAAAATCTTCCAAATTAAAAGATAATTGTGTAGAAATGTCTACGCACGTAGTGCTCGGGGGGGGGGCGATTTAGAGCTTATCCCACAAGGATTTCGAAGAGGAGTATTTAAAAAATTTGTGTCGGGTCAAGCGGCACGCTTGGGTTTTACGTTAGCAGAGGTATTAATAACTTTAGGAATAATCGGTGTTGTTGCAGCTTTAACTTTACCAGCATTAATTCAAAATTATCAAAAGAAAGCAACAGCAACAAGTGTAAAAAAAGCTTACAGTGAGTTAAATCAAATAATAGAAAGAGCAAAAGCGGATTATGGGGATCCATCAGGTTGGAATTATTATGAGCAAGATAATTTAGCAAAATGGGTTCAAACTTATATAGAGCCGTATATTAAAGTTGTTCAGCACACAGATTCTTGTCCCACAAATGTAAAATGTCTTGGGTTGGCTCTGCCTGCAGCTTTAAAATCAAAACCTGGTGGGGCTAATTCAACAGTTGGACATTATGTTTTGACTAAGACTGGAGATTCTTTTGGTTATGCATTTTATAGATATGGTAGTGTATATGAGTCAGAAACTCGTGTAAGAGTATATATAAGAAATTCTATGAAATATCCGTCATTTGGGAAAAAAGCTTACGCTTTTGTCGGAAAAGATATTTTTACTTTTGTATTTAATAAAAGTAAAGAAAATCCTATGTTTCAGCCTTATGGTATGGGAACTTCAAGAGAAGATTTGTTAGCAGATAGAACAATGTGGGCGGGAGCTTGTAATAAATCTGCTGGAGGTAGTGGTTATTGGATGCCAGGCGATGCATGTGCTGCTGTAATTATGTTGGATAATTGGGAAATTAAACCTGACTATCCTTGGTAAATAATTAATATTCAATCCCTTTTCTAGCTGCAATGCCAGTATCCCAATAGTGTTTTATAGGTTTTATTTCAGAGACAAGGTGGGCAATATCTATTATTTCCTGCCTTGCATTTCTACCAGTTAAGACTATTTCCATTTCTTCTGGTTTATTTTTGAGTGTTTCAAGCATTTCATCTAAATCTATTAATCCTAAATCAATTGCAATATTTGCTTCATCAAGGATTATCAAATTATATTCATCATTTTTGATTGCTTTTTTAGCTAATTCCCAACCTTTTTTTATTTCATCTGCATCTGATTTAGTTTTGTTAGTTGAATATACAATTCTATCAAGACCTGCTTGTACAATTGTTAAATTTTGAGATATTTCAGGGGATAGATTCCTAAATGAATTTAGTTCCCCATAGTCATCTCCACCTTTTGTGAACATAATTATTAAAACTTTCCAACAACGACCGAGTGCTCTCATTGCAAGACCTAAAGATGCTGTGGTTTTTCCTTTCCCGTCACCTGTATAGACCTGTATGTAGCCGTGTTTTGCCCAATTAGGGTTTATTAAATTATTATTTTCACATTTGTCCATCATTTGTATTTATTATATATTAAAAACATGGATAGTAAAATTGACTTACGGATTAAAGCTAAGAGTATAAGAAAATATTTGAATATAAGTAAAATAAGTTCATTGGCAGTTTCTAAAATAAGAGATGTTGATATATATAAAGAAGCTAGAAATGTTTTAATTTTTTATCCAATGCGTTATGAAATAGATTTATTGGCATTATTAGATGACGATAAAAATTTTTATTTGCCTAAGGTTTTTGATAAAAAGCTTTTTATATGTCCTTTTAAAAAAGGGGATAAGTTAGAAAAATCCTGTTTTAATGTAAATGAACCTTGTACTTCACCTGTAGATCCAAATGTTTTGGATTTGATTATAGTTCCGGCTTTAATGGTTGATAAAAATGGTTATCGTCTGGGGTATGGTGGCGGATTTTATGATAGATTTTTAGGTGAAAACTCATTTATAAAAACTATTGTGCCAATTCCAAAAGAATTGTTTGTTGAAAAGTTACCTGTTGAGATTTTTGATAAAAAAATTGATGTTGTTATAACTCTATAAAAGATGTTAAAAAGGAGCCCACTATCAAGTGAACTCCTTACAGGTTAGTTAAGGATAGGATTTATGAGTTTATGGTTATTTTATTTTTAAGCTGTATATTCAGGTTTCATTGCTTTAATTCCAGCATCTTCACCTTGTTTACAAGCTTCATATTCTTGTTCTAACATTTTTAATTGAGTTTCAAGTTTCGCTTTTTCCTGTTGAATTTGTTTTTCCTGTTCATTAAGAAGTTTAGCTTCTTGTTTTCCCATTCTTTCGCGTTCTTGATCATAAAGATTTTTAAAGATCCATTGTTGATACATCGCTTGCATGTTAGGATCTTGCATTTGTTGCATTTGTGCTGCAATCATTGGTTGCATCATTCCAAATTTTTGTTGCGCTCCGAATATTGCTCCATTATGAGCATATTGCATATACATCATTTGACGACCAAACATTGAACTTGGAGTGTTCATCATATCGCTCATTGATACAGAACCATCAGCTATGTTTGATGCATATTGTTGCAAGTCAGATAACTTTCTGGTCAAATTCATTAAACGATATTGGATGTCGTTCCTTTGACGTATAATGTCTAATTTTCGGTATGCGAAAATTAATAGACCCATTGTCGTTTCTCCTACCTTTTAATTTATAACTAACCTTTTTTAACCTTACATGAATATAAAAACATGCAACTCCTTGGAATTGCATGTTTTTGAGTATTTTGTTAAGAATTGTTAAATTATCTATTTTCTTTTGTGATAACTTTATCAATAAGGCCGTATTCTAGAGCTTGTTGAGCTGTTAAGAAGTGATCTCTTTCACAATCTTCTTTAACTTTTTCAATAGGTTGACCTGAATTTTCAGCAATAATTCCAATCAACATATCTTTCATTCTCAAAATTTCTTTTGCTTCAATTTCAATATCTGTAGCTTGACCTTTAGCTCCGCCTAGTGGTTGGTGAATCATTACTCTTGAATTTGGAAGAGCCATTCTTTTGCCTTTAGCTCCTGAACATAGTAAAAATGCACCCATTGATGCTGCATCTCCAAGACAAATTGTAGATACGTCAGATTTAATTAGTTGCATAGTATCATAAATAGCCATACCTGCAGTAATTACACCGCCTGGACTATTGATATATAACATAATATCTTTTTCTGAGTTTTCACTGTCTAATAATAATAGTTGTGCTACGACAGAATTTGCAACATCATCGTCAATTTCTGTTCCAAGAAATATAATTCTTTCTCTCAATAATCTTGAGAATATATCAAAAGATCTTTCTCCTCTTGAAGATGCTTCGATTACTGTTGGGACATAGCCCATTATTTTCATATAAGTTTCTTGATCCATTTTTCTCTCCTATATAATATATATTTATTATATTACAAAAATAAAATCAATCCTATTAAAGCATTAAATTGGATTGTTAACAATTGTAAAGAATTGCTATATTGTTGAAATTAGACTTTTTCTAAATTGTTTATATATGTAAGAGAAGTAAAAAAGAGGACGAGAGAGATGGCAATTTCAAATATTCATGAAACATTGTTAATGTACACAAAACAAAAAGCTTTGATTAATGATAAGTTATCTACAAATATGATGAATACTTTGAGTGCTTCAAAACAGACAGCTGAAAATCAAGCTAAATATAATGATCAGATGGATGATATCTATTATAATTATTATGAAGATGATCCTGAAACTTATGAATTGTTGACAGAACAATTAGAACAAGAACATGAATTAGAATTAGCTAACTTAAATTCTTGGGAACAAGAATTAGAATTAGAAAAAAATAATTTAGAAACACAGTTAAATGAAATCAATACATTTGAATCAACTTGGACTAAATTATTACAAACAAATATTAAAAGTGACTTTTCATACGGAGGTGTACAACAGTAACGTAGCACAATTAAATAGTAAATTTCAAAAAAGCAGCGTTCAAGCTGCTTTTTTGTTGTATTATAAAGATATGTTGAAAAATGGTGAAAAACTTGGAGCTTTTATTGTCCCAACTGGTATTGGAGCATCAATTGGCGGGTATGCAGGCGATGCTAGTCAATATGCTGCAAGATTCTCAGAAATATCAAAACTTATTGTAAATCCAAATGTCGTAAATGCAGGGTGTTTTTCGGGTATTAATAAAAATATGCTTTATGTAGAAGGATATACGCTTGATGAATTTTTTAAGGGAAATATAAAATTAATTCCTGCTAAAAAAAATAGAATAGGTGTGGTTTTTGATAAAGCAATTCCTCAAGATGTTTTAAATATTCATATAAATACAATTAATGCTGTAAAATGCGTATATGGTGTGAATGTTTCAGATTATATTATTACTAAAGAAGAAGTTGGAGTTGAATTTGCGTTAGAAGATAGTGGAATTTCAACGGGGAGTGTTAAAAATATTGAAACATTACTTTCTGCTTCAAAAGAACTTATTAATCGAGGATGTAATGCTATTGCATTAGTTTGCCTTTTTGATGAACCGGAAGAGGATAATCCTGATTATGCTAATGGAATTGGTACTGATCCGGTAGGTGGTGTAGAGGCTGTTCTTTCTCATTATATTTCAAAAGAGCTAAAAGTCCCTTGTGCTCATTCTCCTGCATTTGCAGATTATAGTATTTCATCAGATATTGTGGATGCTCGTGCAGCATCTGAGTATATTACACCAACATTTTTACCTTGTATTCTTTTAGGGTTGGATAATGCTCCTTTATTATCCCCGAACGAAGGAATCTCGATTGCTGAATTAGATTATCTTGTAATGCCTTATGATGCTTTAGGTTCTACTCCTGTATTTGAAGCTTTGAAAAGAGGCATAAAAGTTTTTGCTATTAAAGAAAATGTAACAGCTCTAAATATAACATCAGATAAAATCAGTAATGATATTATAGAAATTCTTGACTATGACAGTTGTTTAGAATTTATTGTAAATAAATGTTAATGAAATTTTATTAATTATTAAAGATTATTACTTCAATTTCCGATATTTGCACTATCGACTATTTAGATGTACGTGTGTAAATAAAGAAAGGCGGTAAAGATGATTGATGCAACAAATGGTGTAGGACCTTTAGGAAATCAACAATTTAGTACAAAAGGTGTTAAATTATCTGATTTGAAAGAAAAAAATCAGTTGCTGTTTAATTATTTTAAACAAGCAGGACTTAATGAAAATTCATATGTTTATTCAACAGATATTGAAAAATTGAAAGAAGCATACGATACAAATGATAACGGGAAATTATCAAAGAAAGAGGCTCGTGCAATTTTTGGTGAAGATGTTTCCAGAAAAGATCTTAAAAAAGCATTAAAAGCTATTGATGAAATTGCTTTAACAGATTTGCAAGGTGAAGATTTTTACCCTGTAAAAACAAATGAAAATGAAACTGAATATTATACTAAAAATAATGTATTAGTTAGTTCTGTTTATGAAGATAACGAACAGCATATTCAAAATTATTATGGAAAAAATAAACAAATAGTAGCTCAATTTGTTCAGAAAAAGAATGAAGATGGAACAATGACAAAAGTTTCAGGAACAATGAATGAATATAATAATGATGGAACTTTATATAGGTGTAGTGAGAAAACATATGGTGATGATGGTGCTTTTGAAGAAGTCAAAATGACATTTCTAAATGGCGATCAAAATAAACCTTTAAAAATAGAGCATAATATTAATGGTAATAAAAAGACAACTGATATTGAATATAATACAGAAGGAAAAAGAATGCGTTCTATATCAGTTGCTAATGGACAAAAAACAGAGGTTGTATATGATGAACTAGAAAGACCTTTAAAACAATTTGAATCGCCATTAGGTTCTGATAATATGACAATAAACGAGTATAAATATAACGGTACAGCAACTACTCCTTCTGAAGTTACTACTACAAAACCAGATGGCTCAAAAGAAAGAGTAACTTATAATAATGGGGAATTTGTGTCAAGAGAACAAATAGTTCAATTGAAACCGGAAGATATTAAATCTCAAGCAAAACAACAAACACATCCTGTTAAGGGACAACCGACTCAAAAGGTACATGTTCCTGATGATTGGGGTAGAGTCCCGACAAGTTTTAGACATTCTTCAGGTATTGTAGAAGCGAAAGATGTTGATGCTGCATTAAAGGCATTATTAGATGCAAGAAATATTAAAGCAGCTGATGTTGATGCAGACAAATTAAAAGCTGATTTAATTAAATTTAATCCAAGTTTATTTGACAAAGCTGGTAAGTTAAAAGCTGATGCAAAATGGGATAGATTAGATTTGCCAAAAGATCTTAAAGCTCAGTATGGTAAAACTCCTGCAGGTAAAGATGAAGCTAAACCTGAAAATCCTGTACCTAGAACTAATACTCCAATAGATAGTTCATTACCGGGAATCCCTGATCCAAAAGCAAGATTTAATCCAAGAAATGGTGTTGGACAAGCTGGCTCAGCTCAGCCAGTAGAACAACCTAAAGAAGAACCAAAAGGCGAAGAACTAGATATTCCCCAAAAAGGACCAGATTTATCTAAACCTGTGTCAAAATATGGTATGAATTTTCTTCTTCCTCAAAAAAAATATGCAAATCAAACAGTCTTAAATCCAGATGGAACTTCTTATTCATATGATGAAAACGGATATATAAATGTTCAATATGATAAAAATGGTCGAGAAATATTAATAGTTGATCGTAATCCCGATAATTCCGTGTACTATTATATAGAATATAAACTTGATGCAAATGGTAATAAGACTAGTGAAATAAAACGAAAATCTGATGGTTCTGTAGATTACTATATTGATTATGTTTATAATAAAAAAGGAGAAGTCGCTGCTCAAATATACCGAAACTCTGATGGAACTATGAGTGATGTAACTTATATTAATTAACTACTAATAAAAGCGGTCTGAGGAAACTCAGACCGCTTTTAATTTTGGTAATTGCTTTAATTTATAAAATAATTCTGAAGCTGTTTTGAAGTTTTCTGGATTTGAACTTACATAAAATTCTTCATATTCAGATTTATTGTTTAACAAGTTATTTTTTTCTAGGTCTTGTTTGATATTTTGTGCAAAATATAATGCAGGATCAATAAATTTATCCTCGGACATAAATCTTTTTAGTATTCCTGTCAAATAAGGGTAATGAGTACAAGCAAGCACAATTTTATCAGGATTAAATTCTTTCATAACATCTAAAATTTCTTGTACCTGTAAGATACTTTCAGGTTGATTAATCCTGTGTTCTTCGACTATTCTTACCCAATTCGGAGCTGCCAATTCGAAAACTTCCATATTTTCATTATATTTTTTTATTTCTTTTGAATATGTATGGGATTTGATTGTTGCAGGGGTTGCTATTACTCCTAATTTTTGTACGTTCTCTAACTTTGCAAGTGTAGAACAAACCGATTGAATTATAGGATAAACTTTAAAGTTGTAATTATCTTTTAGTTTTTCATAAGTGATTGCTGAAGTTGTATTGCAAGCCATTACAACAGCTTTTGCTTGTTTTTCTTCAAAGAATCGAAAAATCTTATCTGCAAATTCAATTAATTGTTCTTCTGTTTTTTCTCCGTATGGCATATTTTTTGTATCACCAAAATATAGGTAGTTTTCATCTGGCAAAAGTTTTTTTACTTTTGCAAAAACTGTCAGACCACCTACGCCTGAATCAAAAAATGCTATCGGTTGTTTATTTATATTGTTTAAAATAGTTCTCTACTCCGTCTGCTATTGCTTTTGCTGTAGCCTGCTTTCTTTTTTCTCCAACGAGTTGTTCTCTTTCTCCGCTGTTTGAAATAAATCCAATTTCGACTAAAATTGCAGGTACTGTAGTATGATTTATAACATAAAATTTAGATTTAAACAATCCACGATTAGGAGATTGCACTGCACTAGCAAGAGATGCGTGTACAGTTTGAGCAAGTGCCATACTTTCCTGATGGTAATAATGAGTTTCTACCCCTGTAATTTCTGGTCTTACGCTTGAATTTACGTGTATACTTACAAATATATCAGGATCATTTTTTGCACTTATTGCCACTCTGTCTTGTAATGATACATATGTGTCATTAGGTCTTGTCATTACAACTTGATATCCTTTTTGGTTGAGTAATTTTTCTACTCTTTTTGAAATATCAAGAGTAATATCTTTTTCATAAATTCCACCGCTTGTAGCACCAACATCAGTTCCACCATGTCCGGCATCAATTATTACTTTTTTCTTTCCTGTTGTAGATCTTTTATTAGCAGGTGGGTTAAATATAATTGCAGGTGGTGTTGTAACTTTTGGTTCTTCTTTCTTTTTAGCTTGTTTTAATTTTATTTTAAGACTTCTTCCATCTGCTCCTAAATATGTACTTACCATTGTATCCGGTTCTACAGGGATTGTAAGTTTTAAACCAATTTTTGGCATTAATGATATTTGAGCGTTGTTAAAGAATGTATTTTTATAAGCAGCTTTAAAATTCTCATCATGATATTTAGATACATTATATAGATAAAGAATTACTTTATCTTGGTATCTGTCAAGTCCGTGCACTATCGGTGCATCGAATTTTAATATCATAGATTCTGTTAGAGAATCATTTTTTTCTTTATTGTAAGCTATTGCATTGCTGCTACTGTTAAATAGTGTTGAATTATTTGTTTTCTTGTAATTTGCAATTATTAATGACTGGTTGTCGCTTGAATAAATTGGAATATAATCACTTACAGCATCTGTTGTGATTACAATACGTGCTTTGTTTACAGAAAACTGACCAACTTTTACTGTTTCTGTTTCACTTATACGATATTCTTTATTTCTTATTTTCATATCAACAAGAGTGTTTGGCAGGTCGTAAATGATTCTAGACGGATTTGTCAATATCATTGGTCTTTCAATTGTGACTGCTCCAAATCCGTTTATTAACACCCCGTTAGGTCTTGTAGATATATTATTAAGATAATATTTTGTATTAAGTTTTAATTCTTTTCTAGCCATTAACTCTTGAGCTTGAGTATTAAAAGCATCTTGAATTTGATCAACAATTGTGTCATTTGCGCTCGAAATAGGCATCATAATTGTTAAGTATTCATAAAAATCGCTAGAAGAAGAATGCTCATCTCTGAATGTGTTATGAAAATAATCATTATCACACATTGTGCCATTTTTTAATTTGATAATAATATTATTTTTTATCCTAAAAAATTTAATATTATCAGGATTAAAACTATCATCAAAAGTCATTACAACTCTAACTACATTTGGATTTGTAGAGAATTGATTTATTTTAATATCTTTTATTCCTCCGCTTTGGAATGTCCAATGTTGCTTTGGAAATGTTATAATTGATGAATTTATATCAAAATAAGCTCTCGATGGGTTTTGCATTTTTACAAGTTTAATATTTTGCATAACCGCACCAGATGGTGTATCTTGTCCTGATAGGACAATAATTGAATTTGATGTGTCAAAATTTGCGGCAGTAAACTTATAAAGCTGTTCTGCACAAGCTCTTTGGACAAATGTAAAAAAAGTTATAATAAATAATGTAATGAATAAAAGTATTTTTTTCATAAATAAAATCTCGCTCATTATAATTATATAACGAGTAAGAAAAGCTATCAAATTGTAACAATTTTATTCATCAAGCAAGTGATTTTTAATTGCTATATATACAGCATTTGTCCTATTTTTGGCTTCAAGCTTTCTAATAATTGAACTGATATGGGCTTTTACAGTATGGATACTGATATAAATGCTCTCACTGATTTGACTATTTCCATATCCTTTTGTAATTAATTTTAAAATTGCAACTTCTCTTTTTGTTAATTTTTCCATAATCTTACCTCACATTATGAAAATAGCATATGTAATAAAAAATGTTTTAATAATATTTCTGTTTTTAATTTTTTATAAAATAACTTGAAAATAAATCTTTTTTTGGTAATATATAAATTGTGACAGTTAAATATGCGTGTGTAGCTCAGCTGGATAGAGTGTTTGGCTACGAACCAAAAGGTCGGGGGTTCGAATCCCTCCACGCGTAGGTTTTATAAAAAAGTGTTTCAAGATTTTGAAACACTTTTTTGTAGATGAACTTTAAATATTTTTGTATTTTAATGTCCAGTTCGTTGTCTATAGAATAAATTTTCGGTTGGGCATACTTGCCCGACAACACTAAATTACAGATGGTCGGAAGTTGCTTGATTATAAAAAATCAAATCGGACAAAAATGGACTTTATTAGGACATAGAATTACAAAGAGTATTTTTAAATCAGGTTGTAATTTAATCAAATTAAAGAAATTTCAATATCCAGTTAATGTCCAAATTTATCGTTGGGCAGGTATGCCCAACCGAAAAAATTCATGTGGCCTTTTACACTGTACTTTAATGGTCAGATGTATTATCACCGGACAGCTCGATTATTTTTGCGAGATTTAGACGTTTAGAGTGATTGAGCGATAGGAAATTTTAACAAAACAATAACAAAACATTTTACAAAATACGAACAAAAGCAAACATTCTTATAATACCTATTTACGATAAGAATTAGTATATTTCATCTACTTAATATATTTACATAAGTTATATTTAGATGTAAAATTCTATTGTTAATAAGGGGAATATTTATATGGCACTATATCTTTTAAAATACCCATATAGGAAAATTCTGTTACCGTTAGCTAAAAAAATGGTTTGGCTCAATCCTGACTGGCTCGGTTATTTAGCGACTTTAATTGCATTTATTACAATGTTTTGTTATATTTATGCACCTGACAAACCTGTCTTATTATTGATTTCGATAATATTAACATTATTTAGAATGACATTAAATACGATTGACGGTGTTATTGCTATTGAAAGAGGAAATTTACGTCTAAAAGGCGAAATCGTTAATGCTTTACCTGATAGATATTCTGATATTTTTATTTTAATCGGTATTGCTCTCTCCCCTATGTGCACTCCGTTACTCGGAATGTTAGGTATGGCATCAATGTTTCTTGTAAGTTATACGGGAATGCTGTCTAAAGCCATCGGGGCAAAGTGGCAGCACCATGGTCCTCTGGGTAAAGTTGAACGGCTTATTTTAATAATGCTTTTTACAATCCCTGAATATTTAAGACTAACAGGTAAAATCGGGGATTTTTATACATTAACATATTTTGAATGGTTAATGATATTATTCATTATCTTTGGACAGGTTACTGTCTTTAATAGACTTAAAGCTCAATTGAAAGAGTGCAAAAAACTTGACTGGATTAAATATAGAAATATCGATAAAAAAATAATTGTAATATATGACACTTTGACAGGAAATACCGAAAAAGCTGCAAATGAAGCCGCAGAAGCTCTGGAATGTAAAGCAGTAAACGTTAAAAATTTAGAAGAACAGGATTTATCTGCATATGATTTAGTCATACTGGCTGCTCCTCATTTAGGACGAAAAATAATGCCTGAAAATATGCTTAAGTTTCTTGAAAGTAATCATAATATTAAAAATTATGCACTTTTATTTACCTCCGGTATGCCTGTAGTCCGCATATTTTCAAATAAAAGATGCACTGATTACTTTGTAAATAAACTTAATCAAAAACCTGTTTTAACAATAAATATTAAGGGGTATCACAGCATAGCAAAGACTTACAAAAACAGACCCAATGAAGACGATTTGCTTGATGCATATTTATTTGCAACAACTACATATGAAAGGTTAAAGTAATGAAAAATTTTATAGAAAATGTACAAATATCTATACTTAAAGTTGTAGTAGATACGTTGGGACAATTGAGTAACGGGATTAAGCTGGCATCAAAGGAAGGCTTTACCTCAGGAAAGATGCTTGATTATATATACAAAAATGAACCCGGCGGAGAATTTTTTATCGGCAAAATAATAGATAAGATTTATTTGAATCATCCGGGCTGGCAGGATGTCAGAAACAGAAAGAATAATCTTGTAAAAAATATAGAAGAAGCGGTAAATTTAACTTTGGAAACCAAAGATAGTGCAAGAATTTGTGATATAGCATCAGGTCCTGCCAGATATATAATTGATATTCTTACAAAGTTTAAAGGAAAACCGGTAAGTGCGGAACTAAGAGATCTTGATATAAGATGGCTTCTTGAGGCTAAAGACAAAGCTCTTGCAAATAGTGTAGATGTAGATTACAAAGTTGCAGATGCGCTTAAAGAAGAAGATTTTCAATTTGACAAACAGCCCGATATATTTGTTGCATCAGGATTTTATGACTGGTTTGACGACAGAGAAACCGTAAAGAAATCTATGCAGCTGATATATAATGCTTTAGCAAAAGGCGGATATTTTGTTTTTTCAGTACAGGCCGGTCATTTTGCATTAAGTTTAACAAATAAAATTTTCAAAGATTTTAACAACCATCAGCTAAAAATGGTAACTTGGGATATGGATGTAATCAATTCTATTTTAAAAGAAACAGGTTTTTCGGTAATCGTTTTAAGATCTGATGATGCAGGACATTATCCTGTAATTTTAGCTAAAAAAGTTTAATCTGTTAAAACATCAGTATGAAAAAGAGGTATCATGAATACAATTACTTTAACATATAATGTAAAATTCTGTATTTTACTTTTATATCTGGTTTTGGCACTTATTACGATAGCTGCATATATTCTTGGCTTTATGAAAAAGAATGTTGAAAATTTCAAAACAAGAATGAAATCCTTCTGGATAATTGTCATTTTATTTACTGCGGCGTTTATGTTTAATAAACTTGCCGCAATAATATTTATAATGCTTATAAGCTATCTTGCATTAAAAGAATTCTTTTCAATGATACCGACAAGACGTTCTGACAGGCGTGTTCTTTTATGGGCATATCTGTCAATTCCAATTCAATTTTATTTTATTTATACCGGCTGGATTGCAATGTTTTATTTATTTATACCTTTGTATTTATTCCTTTTAATCCCTTTAAGAATGGTTTTAATTGGTGATACTGACGGCTTTTTAAAATCTTGCGGAACAATACACTGGGCATTAATGACCTGCGTATATGCGATAGGTTATTTTGCAGTATATTTTTCAATTCCGGAAACTGTTAATCCAATAGGCGGAGCATTGGGATTCCTTTTATATATATTGATATTAACAATTTCAAATGATTTTATGCAATATTTGTTTGGTAAGACCTTCGGCAAACATAAGATTACACCCAAAGTCAGTCCTAACAAAACTGTAGAAGGGTTTTTGGGCGGGGTGGTATCTACAGCAGTTATTGCTGGTATTCTTGCTAAATTTTTAACTCCGTTTTCTTTTTGGCAGGCATTTATTTTAGGTGCAATACTTGCAATTGCAGGATTTTTCGGAGATATTACAATGTCTGCAATTAAAAGAGATATAGGTGTTAAAGACACAGGGGCGCTACTGCCTGGACACGGCGGCATTCTTGATAGATTAGACAGCATGATATTTACTGTACCATTATTTTTCCATTATGTAGCATATTACTATAACATAGGTATCTTAAATTAGTTTATGGACAAGAAATATTTAAACAATACAGCAAAGTTTTTATTTTTTCTATTGTTTGTAAAACCTTTTATTTTTTTCGTTCTTGGAATAAATGTACGTAATTTGGAAAAACTTTTACAGAACAAGGGGGCTGCCATAATTGTTGCCAATCATAACAGCCATATAGATACTCTTCTTATTATGAGCCTTTTTCCGATATTGACTATTTTAAAGATTCATCCCGTAGCGGCGGCAGATTATTTTTGTAATACGAAATTTAAATCTTTTATATTCAAAACACTTATAGGAATTATCCCTATAAGCAGGCACATAACCAGGCAGTCAAAAGAGGAAGTTTTTGCTGATATAAATACAGCATTGAAGAATAATGAAATAATAATAATCTATCCTGAAGGCACACGCGGAGAAGATAATCAAATAAAAGAATTTAAAACAGGAATTGCCCATATTGCAAAAATGAATCCAAATGTTCCGGTAATTCCTTTATACATTAACGGTCCGGATAAAATTCTTCCTAAAATTGATGCTATTTTAGTTCCGTTTATATCAGATATTTATATTGCTGATCCCATTTATTATGACAATACTTCTACAAAAGAATTTACATCAAAGGTAAAATCCATTGTAGAGAATTTATATCTTACTCATAAAAAGAAAGAAAATTTATAAGATTAAACTTTTAGCATTTCATACCAATCTTTTAACTCTTTACGTTTGACTTTTCTAGTAGACGTTTTCGGAAGTTCGTCACGATGAAGAACAACAACAGTTGGTGCTTTATACGGAGCCAGATTTGCCTCTGAAAGTCTTTTCACCTCTTGTTCTAATATTTGATTAATTTCATCATCTGTTTTGCTTAATAGTTCATCACAGGGTGAAATAATTGCGCCGACTTCTTCTGTCCCTGCTTTATTGCCGGATTTTATTGTCAAAGACATTACACATACTTCTTTAATAAGCTCAGAAGTTTCCAATACTGCTTCAACTTCTTCAGGAAAGATTTTTTTGCCGCCGCCCAGAACTATCATATTCTTAATTCTGCCCGTAATTTTAATAAAGCCGTCTTTGTCGATTTCACCGATATCACCTGTGTGAAACCAACCGTTTTCATCGATTACTTCGGACGTCATTTCGGGTTTGTTGTAGTAACCCTGCATAACATTTGGTCCTGTCGCAAGGATTTCACCGTTGTCAGCTATTTTTACCTGTACAGAAGGCAGAGGCTGCCCTACCGTTCCGATTTTAGAATGTCCGTATCTGTTTGTAGAAATTGTAGGAGAAGTTTCTGTTAAGCCGTAACCTTGAAATACAGGAACACCGATTCGTTCAAAAAATTCGGCAACACTGTCTTCCAAAGGTGCCCCGCCGCATATGAAACATTCCAATCTTCCGCCTAAACCGTCAATTACTGACTTGAACATCAACCGACGAATTTTGCGCGGCATAAATTTAGAAATTCCGTATAAACATTTGAAAATCTTTTGCGTGCTTGCAGACTGCTTTTTAATTTGTTTATCAATACTGTTTTTAAGCATTTTAGCCACAAGCGGAACTACAATCATATTTGTAATTCCCTTTTCTTTCATAACAGTTGTAAGTTCTTTCGGGTTAAGTGTTTTGATATAAACAATTTTCGCGCCCATGTAAAGCATGCCGAAAAATCCGCAATCAAGTTCCAACAAATGATTTAGCGGCAAGATAGACAAAAGAGTATGCTCATGTGTAAGCTTAAACATTGCTTCAAAATCTCTTAATTGAGAATATATGTTTCCGAAACTAATCATTACACCTTTTGGATTGCCTGTTGTTCCCGAGGTGTAAACAATTAATGCGGTTTCATCCAATGAGCGTGGTCTGCCCAGATCTTTTTCAATATCTGCATCCAATGCTGACACTGAAGGTATTTCCGGATGATTCCGCTCCTCATCATCCAGAACAAAAATCTGTTCGATTGACTTAACATTATTTTTAACTTCAATCGCATGCTCCAAATAATGACTTGAACAAAGCAAAATTCGCGGATTGCAGTCATTCAAAATATGCGTATGCTCGGGCACAGTAAGTTTGACATCCAGCGGAACAGTTATTGCACCTGTTTGGATTGATGCAAAAATTCCTACAGCAAATTCCGGTCTGGATTCGCAAATTATAGCGACTCTTTCGCCGCGTTGGAGTCCGGCTGTTTCGATTAAATAATTGGCGAATTTTTTTGCTCTGCGTGACAGCTCTATATAACTCAATTCTTCATATCCGTTTTTGGTTTTTAGAGAAAGAGCATTTACCTGACCATAAATATCACTTTTTTCCTGCATTAAATCAAGAAAGTTTGAATGGAGTTTATGGTTAATATTGTAAAAAACGCGGCGTTCAAGAGATTTTTTCATGAAATTTACACATGCCTGTAATTCATGAGCTATCTCTTTTTCATCACGGTCAAAGTCCGTAATCGGTTGTCCGAACTGGATTACGATTGTATTAAAAAGTTTGGGCAATTTGCGTGTCTGTCCCCACGTTTCAAAGCCGCCTTTTATAGCAAAAGGTATTATCGGGGTATTTGTGCCTTTTGCCATTAATCCAACACCTCGGTTGAATTTACATAATTCTCCGTCAGGTGTAAATTTGCCTTCCGGAAAGATTATAACGGCTTCACCTGCATTTAATTTTGTTTTTGCCGCGTCAATAGCCTCAAGACCTTTACTAAATTTGAGAGGCAGTACATTAAAATATTTCAGAAAATGTTTGACAATCGGAACTTTGAATGCAGCCGGTCCGGTGACAAACCAGAGTTGTCTGTGAGTAGCCATTTGAACGATAAAAGGATCAAGATGGCCGGTATGGTTTCCTGCAAGGATTACTTTGCCGTTACGCGGAATATTTTCAACGCCTTCGACTTTATAGCGGAACAACAGCAGGAATATATGTCCAAGAGTAGCTTTGAGCAGAAAATATCTGAATGATTTGTCAAGGATAAGGATAAGAGCCGCCAGAATGAATGATATTACAGCTATTCCTTTAAAGATGTTTAAAGGATTAATAAAACCGGCAATATGAGCGATAATAGCTGTGCCTATTAAGAAACTCAGCGTATTAAATGTCAGCATAAGTCCGAATATTTTTCCGCGCATTTTATCCGGTGTTACCTTTTGCAAAATAGTATCAAGCATTACAAGAACAACAGCGTCAGCCATTCCGACTGGAATAAGCCATAACCATGCAGTGTCAACACTTTTGCACAGCGGAGCCGTAATTAAAGCTGCACATAAAATAATAAAACTGCTTGCGAACAGGTGCGGAATTCTCATAATTCTTGCAAAATAAATTGCAGCCCCCATACCGGCAATTATTCCGATACCAAGAATGATTCTCAAATAGGTCAACTCAGGATAGCTCAACCCGTAATGCTCCGTAATAAGTGCATTTAAACCGTTTGAAAACGCAGCAACGATAAATTGCAGACAAACAGACAACCCGACAAGATAGAGAGCTTTTTTATGTTTTTTCAAATAATCGAATGCTATGCACATATCATTTGATTTCTGTGTTCCTGTAAAGTAGTTTTGCGGGATTAAGAACTTTATTATTGAAGTTGAAAACGCTCCGATAAAATACATTGCTGTAACAATATATAATGCTTTTACAACACTTAAATTTATAAGATGATTTGCTGCTAAGGCGCCGAACAGGAGCGAAACCGCACCGACTGGAGAAGTAAGGGCATTTGCAAATTTAAACTGATTCCTTTTGACAACATTGGTCACAGCAGACATTTTTGCAGGATAAAAGAATGCAGCACCGATTCCTAATACAAATGCAAAAATATAAATTAAACTTGTAGATAATTGAGGGAGTAATAAAATCAATACTCCAATAATAAAAGCCCTAAACAGACAACTAACGGTCAAGAGAACTTTTCTTGAAAACCTGTCACTCAAGGCTCCGGAAAATAAACTTAATAAAAATTGCGGAAGTAAAAACACAAAAAACATTGTTGCAACTGATTTCCCTGGATTTTCCGAAATTTGTAAAAGTATTCCGGCTAATAAAAATTGTATAATTGCATCTGCCAAATGTGAAAATAGCTGACCAACAAAGAGTTTAGAAAACTCTAAATTTACTAATACCCCAATCTGCTTTCCAATGCTGTTCATTTCATCTCCTTAGTCTCTACAACAGAATTATTTTAGCATTTTTTTTTGACCAGTGCAAAATATGTATTACAATTTATAAATCCATAATGCTCAATTTAGAATTTAAAACCTGTAAATAAAAATTTTTGCTAATTTAAATACGTCCTACTGATTGTCTACTGTTTTTAGGGGACACTTCAGAAAGTCCAACCTACAAGCTCTAGAACAAGGATTTTGTATGGCAGTCTGTTCCGCCAGTTACAAACATTTTGAATTTTTTAATAAGTTTTTCCCGCATTGGTTTTATCGAATCGACATATTCTTTATCCCATCTGTTATATTGATAATTTCCTTCCACTCCGTCTATACCGTGTTTTTTCAAAAACTCAAAAAAATCATCATTTATTTTATCCGGGGTAACTATGGGATGAGCCCAGGATAAAATTCCGCCGGCATTTTTTATTTTGGGAATATCTGAGACCTGATTGTTTGATGCAAAACCTTTCATCAGCGTCTCAAGAGATTTATCAAAAGGATTAAAACCCAAACCAACAGCTTCAAACGCCGGGTGAGGTTCTTTATAACCATGCAGCAAAAATTCACAACCGGCAACGAATTTGAAGTTTTTATACTTGCCGGGTTCTTGAGATATCAGTGCAATTACTTCCTGAGAACTTTTTACCCTGTCATGATCAGTAATTGCGGCAGAAAATGCAGGCAGATCGTCATTTGCTTTTCCTGACTTAAAAACTCTGTTTGCGTAGCTGGTGCACTGTTCTAGAAATTCCTTAGGAGTTAATCTGCCATCAGACGAGATCGTATGCAGATGAAAATTAGCTCTGAGTTTTTCCCCTACTTGATAGTGTTCCGGTTTTAGTTTGTTAATAATTTGCTTTAATTCAAACGGCCCTGCAACGGCATTTAAATCCTCCGGGTTGCACGAAATGCAAAAACTGTCTTGCAAGCCCTTTTGCAATAATTTTTTGTAAGCTAAATCTTTTGGATGTAAACAAATGAAAGTTATTCTGCAATTTGTCTTTAAGTTTACTTTCATATACCAATTTTAACATAATTGAATAGAGATTTTGCCACAATAAATTTTATTTTTACAAACTACTCTTTTATTAGAGTATGGTTGACTTTTAGCTCAACAAAATAGTCAAATCTTCTGTAACAAGAAATCAAACCATGTGTTCTTTTACAACCTTTTTGTAATTTGACTGTAATTTAACGGGACATTTTATCTGTACGCATAAAAAGATTATTCGGTAAAGTTGGCTTTGTGTTTGAGCTTTAGCAGTCGAAAGTGGTTGTTATATATGTTACAAACGGTCTTTTACCGGTCTTGATTGTCTGATTATTAAGTTCTTATTTACAATGCCATTATCTTCTCAACCCAGGATGAAGATTCCGCAAAACCGTCATTTTCATGATCAAAATAGACGCCATTTTTTATTGTTGTTGTTTCTATACCATCACCATCTAAATCGATTAGTAAGGGGTCTATTTTAATTGGCTCTGTAGTTGTTGCTTCATTAAAAGTATCCTGTAAAATTTTATATGGACTTTCATAGTTGCCGTTACCTCCATTTTTATCACTTCCTGCTATTACTTTTTACCCAAATAAATTGTGTATATTCATTCGGAAGTTTATTAAAATATGTATCGAAAGATTCAAATCCTGATGTACCTCCTATTACCATAAAATTACTATTTGTAATTTTTTCAATACTTGAAAAATAATGCGGGTACAAAAAGTTTGGTCCCTTTGTTATTTTACCTTTAGTAAAGTTGTAATAAATAGTTTGATTGCATACTTTTGTTGGCTTTTTTGAATATTTATAATAGCATTGATTACCGCAGGTAATTAAAAATTGGTCAGGAGCTATTTTTATTATTTTTGAAGTATTTGTGATATGATTATTCAATTCAATCCCTAATAATCTTGCAGACATGTCTTGGATAGTAGCTACATCCTTCGCATATTTTACTTGGTCTTGAATATCAGGTTTTTCAAATGTATTAGTCTTATTATTAAAAATATAACTTGATTCTTTATTAATAAATAAAACATTACCGTCTGGTAAATCTATGTCAAAGAGATTTTTATCTAAGACATCAGTATTAGTTTCAGCAATAAACTTATTAAGATATGGATCATAAATTTCAATATGATCCCATATGTAGTCACAATATAGATTTATTCCACGCACTTTAGAATTACAGTTTCTTATTGGAATAATAATTTTTCCATTACTCAAAAATTTATAATCTTCTGCCATAGGGAAAAACTTTGGTGGAATAGCAAATTTAGGAAGTTCCTTTTTTGTACCATTTGATAAATTATATAAATTTGCTCTAACAGGAATACTTTTTATAGTATTGATATTACTAATTATATTTTTATATTCGTATCCAAATACTTGATTTTCATCATATTGTGCAATAAAAGTATGTTTATGATTTTTATTTGTATATTTTGGACCTTCGGAAAATTGTCTTGATTTAAGATTAAAGACTTTTGTTCCATTATATGATATTATATAAATATTATCATATGCATCCTTGTATATACCTCTATAGCCTTTTATATCTAACAAATTTTTTATTTTTATAAATTTATTATTTTTATGTATATACATTTGAAATACTAAGTAATATGGGTCACGGTTGAGAAAATTTGAATATTTTTTATCAAATCGTTTTATATGATATGATGAATAAGGAATAATATTTAAAATATTTCGTGGAATATAAGTCAATTTATGATATAAATATTTATAACCTTTATTACCTGTTGGGTTTATTACAAAAATATCTCCATTATTAAGTCTTATCGTTATTGCAAGTAAATCAGGTGCGACTAATTTGGGCCCTTTGGTAATACAAACTTCTTTGCCTAAACACGCAAGAAATGGGGTATTCTTTATTCTATCAGATATATTTATTAGGAAGTATATCCCGAGAATTGAAATTATAATACTAACAAAGAATCTTCGTAGTTTTATTTTATTTACTAATTTTATATAAATAGGATTATAATAGGCATAAAGGTCGTCAGGAAATAAGTCTTCAGCCGGAGGAGCATCTTTCCCCCATATTTTTTTCCATATATTATGTAAATTTTTCTTTGTTATGTATTTTCTTATTTGTCCTATAATTGCTCCAACAATCGTCACTTCCTATAATCCTTTCTCTTCTTCTGATAATGTTTTAAGTTTATATTGTGTTACAAAATTTTTTATTTGATTCAGTTCAAGTTTAAGTTTTTTGCACAGCGAATTTTAATGCTTGAATGTCGCAAAATTTATATTCAAACATAAAAATTTCATATTTACCCCCAAACATTAATACATATTTTTATATTAGATAAATTATTTAAAAATTGCAAATAATAAATTAATATGAATTTTATTCAGTGTCTTTATATTTTTGTAAGCTTGTACAAATGTTAAATCTCTTATAAATAAATTAAGTAGTGTGTCAGCATAAAACAAAATTGTAAAAATACCCGATAATAGTAAATGTTGTAAACATAAAGATTACATATCTTATTATTAATTCTTTTTTCATTACACGCGATAAAATAATCATTTCAGGTAAAGATAGACCGACAACAGCCATCATGAATACCAAAACTGTACCTATTGCTGCTCCTTTTTGAATCAGTACTTGTGCAATTGGTATAATTGTTGTTGCGTCTGCATATAAAGGAATTCCTGCTATGACTGCCATTGGTATTGCTAATAAATTGTTTTCTCCCATATATTTTATGAAAAATTCTTGAGGTACATAACCGTGTAAAAAAGCTCCGACACCTACTCCGATTATTATAAATAGCCAAATCTTTTTTATTAAGTCAATTGTGTATATTAAAGAATTTTTAATTCTTGTCTTTATTGTTATTCCATCAATATTTGATTTGCAAGAGCAAGCACATGAATTTGGATTTTTTTCTAGTATTTTTAAGTATTCTTGAAGGTATTTTTGAAATCCTAATTTTTCCATTATAAATCCGCCTATTGTTCCAACCAAAATACCTGTTGAAATGTAGATTAATGTGATTTTTACTCCCAATATCCCTGCTAATACAAGCATTGCGATTTCGTTAATTATTGGTGATGTGATTAAAAAACTCATTGCTACTCCAAAAGGAATTCCTGCTTCAATAAATCCAATAAACAAAGGGATTGATGAGCAGGAACAAAAAGGGGTTACTGCTCCAAAAACTGATGCTAGTAGATGTGCTAATAGTTTTGGTTGTTTTTCTATATATTTTTTAAATTTGTTATTGTCTATGTAACTTCTTAAAAAAGAAATAATAAGAATTATAGAAAATAATAAAAATAAAATTTTAAAAACATCGTATACAAAAAAATGTAATGAACTACCTAATTTAGTTTCTGATGCTAGTCCAAATATTTGGTAAACAATTATATCTGCAAGTTTTATAAACATAGTTTTTTCTCCATATGAATTGACAGTTTTTAATATATATGCCAAAATATACATATAGTAATTTTATTATATGCCATTTATGGAATATTATCAATTGCAAAAGGATGTTCTTATGAAAAATAATTATTACGAAGAAAAAGTTAAAATATTAAAAGCGTTATCAAATCCTGTAAGATTAGAAATTATTGATTTTTTGTCGAATGGTGAAAAATGTGTTTGCGAAATTGTCGAAAATTTGCAATATGAACAGCCACATATTTCAAAGAGTTTAATAAAATTGAAAGAAGCAGGACTTATTAAAGATAGAAAAGAGGGGCTGAATGTTTATTATTCTTTAAAAATTTGTTGTTTGAAAGATTTTTTTAGTTGTTTGAATAAAATATTGGAAAATAGTATTAAATAATTTTTTAGTAAAAAAAAGAGAGCTTTAAGCTCTCTTTTTTTAATCCATTGTTTTGTATCTTTTTAAAACAGTATCTTTTATGTAGTTATCATCTGATTTTAAAGCTTTGATTAAAACTTCGTTATCAGGTTTAGCTCCCGCATTAATAAGTAATTCTACAATTTTAGGCTGTTTCTTTTGAATTGCATATGCAAGAGGTTTTGTGTATCCTGCTGATTGATTTACATCTGCACCGTACGCAATTAATGTTTCTACAATTTTTGCATCTTTTTGTCTAATTGCCATTAATAATGGAGTTATACCTGCTAATTCTTTATTCGGGTCAACTTTATTATCTAAAAGCATTTTTACAACTTCATTTTGATTGCTTGCAATTGCTACATATATTGCAGGTGTTTTCATAAATGTAGAGTCAGGGCTCATTCCAGATTTAAGAAATAAGTCTACAAGTTGAACATTACCGTTGCTTATGGCACTAAAGAAGTTATAGGTATTGTATTTAATGTCTTGTGCTTGGATTTTAGCTATGTATGCTTGGTGCATATCAGTTTCAGCATCAGCGTATACAGCTGTTTGGATTGCTATTAAAATAAATAAAAGTGATAGTATCTTTTTCATATTCCCTCCTATATTTAGAATTTTATAATAGCATTTTTTTTTATTTTTGTATACTATTTATTGCTTCTTCTGTTGAAAATGCAATATCTTTATGTCTTATAAGTTTTCTTAATCCTAATTTAAGGGTTGATGCTGCAACATCGCGGTTATTAAATATTATAATAACTCTTACATTTTGACCTTTTAATGTTAAGATTAGGTCTTCCATCGCAAATACTGCTGATATATCTATACTTTTAAGATTTGAACAATCCAATATTACGTTACGATTATCCAATACATCATCAATTCTTGATGCAATTTGGGAAGCGGAGCCGAAAAATAGTGTTCCGTCAATGTGCATAATCATTGTTTTGTTTTTCAAATCTTCGTCAATATAGTTTCCTTGAGAAACTTCAGAAAGTCCTACAATTTTTATATCGGTTTGTTTAGCGACATTTGCTGCGAATAGAACTGATGAAAGAACGACTCCTACTCCTACTGCCAAAATTAAATCATCAAATATTGTGATTAAAAATACTAAAAGCATTACTAATAAATCGTTTCTAGGAGCTGCTTTTATAAGTTTTATAAATTTGTAATCAATGATACCAATTCCAACTTTGATTAAAATCCCTGCAAGTACAGCCAATGGTATTTTTGCTGCTACTGGAGCAAGAAAAACAATAATTAAAATTAATAATACAGAATGGATTATCCCAGAAAGCCTTGTTCTTCCCCCACTTTTGATGTTAACAGCTGTTCTCATCATTGCACCACAAGAAACAACTCCTCCAAATAATGCTGCAACGATATTTCCTATACCTTGTCCTATTAATTCCTGATTTGATTCGTGTTTTGTCTTAGTCAAAGAATCTGCTACTAAAGCTGTTAAAAGAGAGTCAATTGAGCCTACGATTGCGAGTGTTAATGCAATAGGAATTATTATCTCAATTTCTGATAATTTGAATGTCGGAATTGTAAGGTTAGGGAATGCTTGAGGGATTTCTCCGATAGTTTTTACATCAAAGTTAAATATTATTGCGGTTAAAGTCCCTAAGATAAGAGCTATTAATGGTGGTGGAATTATTTTGGCAAGTTTTTTAGGTGTGAAAAATACTATAAGCAAGGTTAAACCGCCAATAATTACACTGTGTAAATCTGAATTAGGTATTGATTTGAACACGTTAATTAAAGCTTCTACAGGTGTGCCGTTAAATTCAAGCCCTAAAAATGAATTTAATTGTAATAAAATAATTATTGCTCCAATACCGCTCATAAATCCTGAGATTACCGGGTATGGAATAAAATTAACGAGTTTACCAACTTTAAAAAGTCCTAGGATTATTTGGAATATTCCAGATAATAATATTGCCGCAAAAATTAAATTGGCATTATCAGAATGTATAGCAACAACAGAGGCAATTACGACGGTAAGCGGTCCTGTTGGTCCAGAAATCTGAGTTGGAGTCCCGCCAAATATTGAGGCGAGCATACCTACAATAATTGAACCGTATATTCCAGCTGTTGCTCCTAATCCGCTAGATACGCCTAGGGCTATTGCAAGAGGTAATGCAATTACTCCTGCAGTGATTCCGCCTAATAAATCTCCTTTAAAGTTTGATAGTATCCCTGTTTTCATAATATAAATCCCCTTATAGTCTTTCAAATATTTTTATATCAGAATATTTAAAATTTTACAAGGGGACTTATGTTTATTATTATTTTTTAGACAAGTCCTTCTTTAAGAGCTTTTACTGCAGCTTGAGTTCTGTCATCGACTACAAGTTTTTGGATAATATTACAAACGTGTGCTTTTGCGGTGTGTTCTGAAATTGTTAATTCTTGGGCTATTTCATTATTTGATAGTCCTTCAACTACAAGTTTTAACACTTCGTATTCTCTTTGTGTAAGATTTGCATGTTGTTCTTTAAACATAGCTCTAGACATTTGTCTTGGAGGAATTACCCCGCAATTTTTTTCTCTTAATATTGGAACGACCTGAGGATCAAGCCACATTGCACCTTGTTCTACTGTTTTTATAATCATTTTTAGGGCATCTGTACTTATATCTTTCATTACATAAGCACAAGCTCCGGCATGGAGTGCATCTATAATTTCTTGTTCGCTTAAGTGAGATGTGAGGATTATTACTTTTGCTTTATTATCAAATTCAAGAATTTTTTTAGTGGCTTCGATTCCTGAAATATCAGGTAATCCAATATCCATTAAAATAACATTTGGGTGTGTTGTTTTGAATTTTTCAATGGCTTCTTTCCCGCTTTGAGCTTCTGATGATACTATTATTTCATCTTGACCTTCAAATAGAGATTTAAGTCCTACTCGAATTAGTTTTTGATCTTCTACAAGTAATATGTTTATTGTCATAATAATTTCTCCCTATATTACTTATAAAATTTTTATGAGTGTAATTAATCCCTTTTATATGAACTAATTATGACAATATTATAGTGTGTTAATTTGGAAATAAAATTTGTATTATAAATTTAAAATGAACAAAAATTTTTAAATTTCGTTATATTGATATAAAGCTTGTAAATATAATGATGAAATCTAAAAGGAGAGATTATGACAGAAGAAATTAAACAAGAAACTTGTAATTGTGAAAAATGGACAGTAAGTCCTGAATTTAAACAATTTTTGTTAACTATTTTAGCTTCTTTTTTAGGCTGTTTAGTTGCACTTTGCCTATACAGTGCAGCAATAAAGCCTAACCATAGACATTGCCCTCCACCTCCACCAAGATTTGAAGCAGTAAGACATTTTGATGTTTATCAAGGAGTTCCTCCAAGAGGAGATTTTAGACCTGATAGACCTCATAGACATCATAGATTAGATGCACCAGGTCCAAAAGCAAAAGATGTTAAAGCTCCAGTAAAAAAAGATGCTCCTAAAGCTCCTGCTCCAAAAGCATAATATTTTAAAAGCCTCTATTTTTAGAGGCTTTTTTGTTGTTATTTTAATTAAATCTTAATATTTTTTTGATAGCAAAATAAATTATTTTGAGTTATTATGTAAATGGTAAATATACATAAGGTGTATCATATGAAATATTCAAATTATTCAGCAGTAATTATCGGGAGCGGCATTGCAGGATTATATGCTGCATTAAAAATAGATCAACAGGTCAATCTTCCTGATGGTTTGTTATTGATTACGAAGTCAAAATTAGGTGAAAGTAATTCAATGTATGCTCAAGGAGGCATGGTTGCAGTAATGAAAGAAAATAAAGCTGATTCTACTGCTTCTCATATTTCAGATACTATAAAAGCTGGCGCCGGTTTGAGTGAATTTAATACAGTAAAATATATTTCAGAACATTCAGATGCTGTAGTAAAAGATTTATTAAAATTCGGTGTTGAATTCGATAGAGATGAAAATAATAACTTATGTTTTACCAAAGAAGCAGCCCATAGTGTAAGAAGAATTCTTCATTCTGGCGGAGATGCAACAGGCAGAATGATAGAATTAGCATTATGTAAAAAAGTTAGTGAAAATAAAAATATAGAAATTTATGAAGATACAGATGCTGTAGAATTATTGGTAAGTGAAGGTCAATGTAAAGGTGTACTTGCATTTAATGATGAAACACAAGAATATGAAACTATTTATTCTCCTGCAGTTATTCTTGCAACAGGTGGTATTGGACAATTATATAAATATACTACAAATCCAATAGGTGCTACAGGTGACGGTTTAGCATTGGCTTATAATGCCGGAGCTGAAATGCAGGATATGGAGTTTGTTCAATTCCATCCAACTTCTTTAGCTATTGATTGTGGAGAAAATAGATTTTTAATCTCTGAAGCTGTAAGAGGAGAAGGTGCTAAATTGTGTGATGGCGATGGAGTTGAATTCATGGCTAAATACGATGAAAGAAAAGAATTAGCCCCTAGAGATATTGTCACACGTGCTATTTTTAATGAAATGAAAGAAAATAATGTTGATAATGTCTACTTGAACGCAGCTTGTATTGATGCTAAAAAATTGGCAAAACGTTTTCCGACTATTTCTAAAAAATGTCAAGAAAATGGTATTGATATTTCAAGAGATTTTATTCCGGTTTCACCGGCTGCTCATTATTATATGGGCGGGATAAAAACAAATTTGAAAGGTGAAACATCTATTAATGGTTTGTATGCAATAGGTGAAGTGTCTTCTACTGGATTGCATGGTGGTAATAGGCTTGCTAGTAATTCGTTATTAGAATGTGTTGTTTGTGCTTATTCTGTTGCTGATTATTTAAAATCTGTTGAATTAAGAACACCTAAACAAATTGATGAAAATATAAAATCTATTTTGGATATGTATTCCGAGGAAGATTCTGTTCTTGAAGAATTAGATATTCCGGAAATGAAAAAACAGTTACAAAACATAATGTGGAATAATGTAGGTATTTTAAGAGATAAAACCTCTTTAATAAATGCCATAAATGAGTTAAATAAATTAAAAATAGAATTCCCAAGGAAGTCAAAATGTTTGAGTAGAGATGAATATGAATTTAGAAATATGTTGACTGTTGCAATGTTAATAACTAATTCTGCACTAATGCGTAAAGAATCGCGTGGAGCTCATGCAAGATTAGATTATCCTGAAACTTTGGATGAGTGTGTGCACAGTAGAATTTCAAAAAGAGAAGGAGTACCAGAACTTGTTAAGTAATTTTTATGTAAAAGACCATGTAAAAATGGCGTTAATGGAAGATATTGGATACGGAGATATTACTACTGAAAATTTAGCAGGCGAAAATGATTTTCTAAAAGGAGAATTAAATACAAGAAGCGAAGGTGTACTTTGTGGGTGTGATGTATTTAAGACTGTATATGAAACATTATCAGATAAAGTTGATATAAAATTCTATTTTAAAGATGGCGATAGAATTAAGAAAGGAGATAAAATCGCTGATATTTCAGCTCCTGCAAAAGACTTGCTTATGGGAGAAAGAGTTGCATTAAATTATATCCAAAGAATGTCAGGGATTGCAACAGAAACTCGTAAATATCAAGATGCGATTGCTCCTTATTCTGCAAAAATTGTTGATACAAGAAAAACTACCCCAAACTTTAGAGCTTTTGAAAAATATTCTGTAAAAGTTGGTGGTGGAGCATTACATAGATTTAATTTATCAGATTGTGCAATGATAAAAGACAATCATATAAGACTTGCAGGTTCATTAACTAAGGCTGTAAATAAATTGCGCGAAAGTATTTCTCATGCACATAAAATTGAAGTTGAATGTGATACTCTTGAGCAAGTTAAAGAGGCAGTAGCTGTAAAAGCCGATATAATTATGCTTGATAATATGTCTGTAGAACAAATGAAACAGGCTGTAGATATAATTAATCATCAAGCAATAGTAGAAGCTAGTGGAAATGTAAAATTAGATACAGTTAATGCAATTGCATCAACTGGTGTTGATATAATATCATCAAGCGCTATTGTTGCGAAAGCTCCTACTTTGGATTTGGCTTTAGATATGTAAATCAAGAGTGATAAGTTTATTATAAAAACGTCTGGACTATTTATTATCTAGGCGTTTTTAGCAAAATTTGAAATTTTTTATAAATTTTTTGTAAACTTTCTTAAAATACATGGCAAAAAATTTTTTTCTTTGTTTTAAAATAAATGTAGAAGATATACATTTATAAATTTGGTGAAAAAATGAAGGTAAACTCAATACAACAAGATTTGACCCTTAAACAGGGTAACTTAAGGCTCCATTCGGAATCTCCGAACATTAGAGAGAAGAATTATGCGGGCGTGTATAAAAATAATAGAGGATATAATGCAGATTATTGTGGCAGTTTTACGGGAA
>FR899620.1:109582-123360 GCA_000437435.1 Clostridium sp. CAG:768
CCTGCCACAACTGTTATAAAAAAGAATTTTTTAGATAAAATTCTTGCAAGTAATTGGTTCGGTAAATTTGCAAAATATTCTGAAGAACACAATATTTCAGCTAGTGCGTTAATTGCTTTAGTTTTAGCAGGAGTAATGAGACCGGCAACTATTTTAGCTTTACCTGGTAAAAAGGATAAAGAAGATAAAATTTATGCAGCAGGTCACTCAATGGCATCTGGTATTATAGGATTTTTAGTTTCTACAGCAATTACAAGTCCTTTTGATGAATCAATTAAGAAAATATTTGATAGTAAAAAATTTGGATCAGAAAAATTTAAAGCAATGGATGCAGAAATTGCAAGATTGAAGGCAGAAAAAGATGCCGGAACAATTACAAAAGAGGCAAAAGCTACTCTAAAAGCAATGATGAAAAAAAGAGCAGCATTAAGTACATTAGTAAAAAATATTCCGGATTGGGTAATAGGTGTTCCAAGAGCAATTTTAACAATTGCATTAATCCCTCCAATTTTGAAATATGTATTTGGAGTAGAAAAGAAAAAGAAACCTAAACCTGAACAAGAAAATAATGTGAATAATACAGTAAATAAAATGGAAACCCCACAAATGGATTTTATCGAAAAACCTGCTTTTCAGCAATTCAAAGGAGGTGTTAAATAATGAATATAACAATTAATTCTAACACCTATGCAAATAATAGATTATACAACCAAAAACAAAATAATAATAGCTATAAACCAAATTTTAAAGCAAACGCAGCAAGTACAGTATCAGATGCAGCAGAACAAATTTTAGAAAAAGCATCAAAATCAGAATCTAGTTTATTTAAACCTATTACAGATGCATATGAAAAAATGACTGATTCTATTGCGGATAAATTTACTTCCAAGTTTGTTGATTCTAAACCTTTGGATTGGCTAGCAGATAAGTTAAAAAATAGTAAAAATCTTTTCCAGCATTGTTTAACAGTAGGTTCTGTAATTACAAGTGGTTTGTATATGCAAAGAACTTTGACAAATAAAGAATTGGATAAAGACAGAAAAAATACATTAGCCGTAAACCAAGGTTTAACTTTTGCAGTATCTACAGTTGGTGCTTATGCATTAGATAAATATGTAAAAGGCTGGTGGGATAATGTTACAGCAAGATTTGCTGGACATTTATTAGGTGATAATAAATTTTATTCAGATTATTTAGCTAACAAGGCTGCTGTAATAAAAGAAAATAAAGAATTATTAGCAGCTTCAAAAGGAAGTAATATAAAACCTGAATTAAAAGAAATGCCAAGTGTAATAAAATCGATAGAAAATAATTCTTTTTATAAATCATTGTTGTCAAATGCAGGGGATGATGCTAAGACTTTAATGACAAAAGTTAAAGGTATGAGCCCTTTAAGAACAATGATAGTATTTGGTTTTGTATACAGATACTTTGTACCGGTAGTTGTAACTAAACCAGCTAATATTCTTTGCGAAAAATATTTAGCTCATAAAAAAGCAAAAACTGAAAATAAACAAAATGCGTAATAAAACAATACATAAAACGGAATTATTACTATATATGTAGTAATAATTCTGTTTTTTATTGAAAAAAAAAGACTTTTATGTTATATTTTCGAGTGTAGATGGGGTAAGACAGTGGAAAAAGATTACTTGGATTTAGATTTAATAGCTAAAGAATGTAACCTGTTAGATGAGTCTGATGTAAATTCTGTTGTTCAAAAAATTCAGGCCCTTGATGAGGTTTATGAAAGATGTAATCTTGTTAAAATTTATAATTATTTTTTGAGTATTTGTAAAAATCCTGAAATTTTAATGAACATTATTCAATGTATGGATAGAATTAGAGATAATGACACTCTTGGTCCTCTTTTAGATTTGTTGTTAATGAAAAATATTGATACAGAAAAAGAATCTTTTATAAATGTTAGGGCAATGTGTGCAAAAGCAATTGCAAATTTAAAAGATACTTCTGCCGTTACTCCACTTTTATATTGCTTAAATAACAAAGATGAAAATTATAAGGTAAGACTTGCTTGTGCTGAGGCTCTAGGACGTATTGGGGATAGATATGCAGTAGCTCCTTTGATAGAAGTTGTAAAAGATGAAGATGAAAAATCTGTATATTTGAGAGAAACTGCAGCTTCAGCTCTTGGAATGCTTGGGGATTTGAGAGCAGTTGATCCTTTGGTAAGTATTTTAGAAACTCAAAAAGGGATTTGGAATAAATTTACTTTTTTGAAAGAACGTGTAATTGAGGCTTTAGGAAAATTAAGACTAGATGATAATGAACGAGTTTTTAATGCCTTAAAAAATTCTCTAATGGACGAATCTCCTCAAATCCGTATAAATGCAATAGAGGCAATTATGGATAGTGAAAATCCTCAGGCTGTAGATACTATAAAAACTTGCCTTTTAGAAGATGAAGATGAAAAAGTTAAGAAAAATGCTTTGATCGCTTTGTATAATCTTGTCGGAAGAGAAATCTTAGATGAGGTTGCAAATGGGTCAAATTATCCTGATGCTTTAAAATTGGAAGCTGTTTCAATGATATCTGAATATGAAGAAGATGAGGAAAATAGTGAAGATGAGTAGCCGAGGAATTGTTCTTCTTTCAGGAGGACTAGATTCTCTTGTAAGTTTAGGATTAGGTATAAAAGATTATGGAGTATCTCTTGCTTTAACTTTTGACTATGGTCAAAAGTCTGCAAAATATGAAATAGATGCATCGAGAGCAATTTGTGATTATTACAAAATTGAACATAAAGTAATAAATTTGGATTGGCTTAAAAATATTACTCATACATCTCTTGTAAGTGATAAAGAAATTCCAGAGGGAAAAGAACTTGAGGATTCTGTTAAATCCGCAAAAAGTGTATGGGTGCCTAACCGAAACGGATTATTTTTGAATATTGCAGGATGTTTTGCTGATAGTGAAAATTATGATTATATATTGATAGGTGCAAATAAAGAGGAAGCTCAGACTTTTTCTGATAATACTCAAAATTTTATAGATAAAATTAATGCAGAGTTTGAATATTCTACTCAAAAACAACCTAAAGTTGTTGCACCCTTGATAAATTCTGACAAAAATGATATAGTAAAGCTGGCATTGGATAATAAAATTCCGCTTGAATACGTAAGAAGCTGTTATGCAGGAGGCGAAAAACATTGCGGGAAGTGCGAATCTTGTACTAGATTAAAAAATGCTTTAGAGTATAACCATGACACATATTATATAAGGAAACTTTTTTGAAGACACAATTTTTAGATCAAGAAATTAAATATGAAGGCTGGCAGCTATCTCCTCATTGGATTTACAAAAATTTTAAAATTCAAGGGGATGCAACTGTTGCATTTATTGGAGAATGCGAAGTAAAACTTACTGAAATGGTAGATATTGAAGATGTTATAAACAATGAACCTATTTATAGTAAATCGATGTTGAGTTTTATTTCTGAACAATTTAATGTTGGGTTAGTTGAAGGAGTTTTTAGACAAAGACTTTTGATTTGTATAATAAAAGAAGCTCTTGAAAAAAGAGGTTTTGTAATTAGAAGAAATGGTGATGATTTATTTTTTGAGGATAAGAAATTAACTGTTTCAATTGCTACAAAATCAGTAAATTCAATATTAATTCATACAGGTATAAACATTGATTCTACAGGAGCTCCAGTAAAAGCAAGTGGTTTGACTAGCGAACTTGGTATTACTGATATTAAGTCTTTGGCTGATGAAATTTTAAAAAAATATTCAGAAGAGATAGATGATATAATTTTAGCATCTACAAAGGTAAGAGGTGTATAATGGAAGAAGATTCAAGAAGACCTTCGCATATAAGTTATAAAGAATATCAAAAAAAAGTTACTAAAAATCCAAATGAAGGGATTATTATTTTTGTATCAGCATTTTTTATTTTGCTGCTGCTCTTTTTAGGTATTGCAAAACAAATTTCTCCTGAAGTAGATGTATCTATTGGTGATGAAAATAATGCTGTTACAAGTTCAGATTCAGAATTGGATAAATCATCTGTTGATGAAAGATTAAAGTTGCTTCAGGAAGAAGATAATGGAGCTAAAAAAGAAGATGAAACTTTTGCAACGGAATTAGATGAAAAAGTTGTGTTACCTGATCATAAAAATGATGATAAAAATAGTTCTAATAATTTAGGAAAAACAGAAGATACGGTTACTTTACCTGATAAAGATGCAAATCCTAAACCTGCAGAAACTGCTTCTCCTGCGCCAAAACCTGTTCAAGTTCAGCAGCAGGCTGCATCTGCGAAAGTTGTTGTAGGTTATTATGCAACAAAAGAACAGGCTGAAGTTGCGAAGGGAATTATTGCTGAATCAGGTATGAATATTTCTCCCTATGTTAGAAATATAGGTGGGGCATATACTATTCAAGTAGGTTCTTATTCAACACGTGAGAAAGCTCAAAGTGTTGCAAATGATTTATTAAGAAATAATTATCCTGCAAGAATTATTATGGAATAAATGTTGATACAAAATAAATAAAAAGATCTTTAATCTAATGATTAAAGATCTTTTTGCATATATTAATTTTTAAAAATTTAATTAAACCAATTGCAAGCATCGCCTTTGCAAAGAATATTTTCAAGGCTAGACATTACATCTTCTTTAGTCATTTCATATGTTACAGGCGTAATTGAAATTTTATTATTTTTTACAGCTGCAATATCTGTATTTGAGTCTTCAGCTTCTGTTATTAATTCTCCTGCCATCCAGTAATATACTTTACCTCTAGGATCTATTCTTTTTTCGTAGTTATCTGTGAACATTTTTCTTCCAAGCTCTGTTATTGCTACTCCTGCAATATCTTCTTCATCAAGAGCTGGAACATTAATATTTAAAATACTTTTTTTAGGGAAACTAAATTCTTTCAGTTTTGGAAGTAACAGATTTACAAATTTTGCAGCATATTTGAAATGTTCATATTCATAATTCATACTAGCTAAAGACATTGCAATACTAGGAACTCCAAGCATAGCTCCTTCCATTGCACAGCTTACTGTTCCTGAATATAAAATATCAGCACCTAAATTGGGGCCGTGGTTAATCCCTGAAATTACAATATCAGGTTGTTCTTCTTTTGATAAAATCGCATTGATACCTATTTTAACGCAGTCTCCAGGTGTTCCTGTTGTTACCCAAGCTCTTTTTACCCCATGATATGCTTCCACTTCTTCTACACGTAATGGAGTATGAAGTGTTAGAGAATGACCTGCAGCACTTCGTTCTCTATCTGGAGCTATCACATATACTTCGTGTTCCTGTGCTAAAGTCTCTGTAAGGCATCTTATTCCGTTAGCTGCTATACCGTCATCATTTGATACTAATATTTTCATATCTCTCCTTTAAAACCTTATTAAATCCAGTTATTATATAATACTATAACTATTTAAAAGTTAAAAGTATTAACTTTTGTAACAAAATATAAGGTTGATATTAAAAATATAGCAATTATATATACTAAAAATTTTTTATATACATGACACGAGGAAAAGCATAAAACGAGGAATCAAAAACACGTTTTATTGCACACTACACTTCACACTATTACGAGGAATTATTCAAAGAATTCCAACGTCGTTTTCGAAAGGGAACGGCGTTTTTTTTATTTATTTTAAATTAACCAAAATAATTTGTTATTTTAAAACAACAGCTAAAACTTCAGCAAGTTTACCTGATTTATTGTTTTTAAATTTAATTTCTTTTTTCGTATTTTCTGGGGTAAACTCTGATTTTTGATAATTGATTAAGTATTTCATGAATTCAGGACTAAACATCTTACTCCTTTACTACACTAAAATTCCCTACACACTTTGTATATATATAAAACCACAAAAAAGTTAATTATTGTCATAAATTTACAAATTATTTACAATAATTAATGAGATGTTATAATTTTTATATATAAGGATTTTAGTTATGCGTCAATCTTCAATTATAGATATAATTTCCCCGATTATGGCAGGTCCATCAAGTTCTCATACTGCAGGAGCTGTTAGGTTGGGACTTTTGGCTAGGAATGTTTATAATACTAAGCCTGATAAAATTACCTTTAAATTATATAATTCTTATGCGCATACAGGGAAAGGCCATGGTACTGATAAAGGCTTGCTTGCTGGAATTTTAGGGTTTCCTGTTGATGATGTGAGAATTAAAAATGTTTTTGAAACTCCTGAGGCTAAAGAATTAAATTATAGTTTTGAGTTTTTAGATGATTTTAATAGACACCCTAATGCTGTTGATTTTATATTTGAAGGCGGATTGAATATGACAGTATCTGGGGATTCTATTGGTGCTGGGGAAATTTTGCTGACTAAAATTAATAATTTCTCGGTGAATTTAGACGGAAAATATAATACATTACTTGTTGTCTATGAAGATGTGCCAGGTGTAATATCTGCTGTTACTCATATTATTCAAGAAGATAATGTAAATATTGCATCATTACATTGTGATAGAAGCGGTAAAGGTAAAGATGCTTCTATGTGTATTTGTGTAGATGGTGAATTATCCAAAAGATGTTTAAACGCAGTAAGTGATTTAAAAAAGATGTATATTGTCAGATATATTAAGAAATTAGAAAGTTAATAAGATATGGATCAAGTAATAACTACTTTTAGACAATTATATTATACTTGTAAAGCTTCAAATAAAAAAATATATGAGGTAGCTCTTGAAAATGAAGTTGGAAAGGGTGAGTATTCAGAATACTCTGTAAGATTACAGGCTAAAAAAAGTTTAGATGCAATGAAAGAGGCTATTAAAATTGGACTAAAGTCTACAGAAAAATCTCCAAGCGGTATGAGTGGAGATGATTGTAATAAGTTACAAAATTCTAATTGTTCTTCTATTTTAGGTGATACTGCAAGAAAAATTATGATATATGCATTGGCAACAAGTGAGCAAAATCTTAGAATGGGTACGATTGTTGCTTGTCCGACTGCTGGTTCGTGTGGTATTGTTCCATCTGTTTTAATTGCTTTTGCAGAAGATAATAACATTCCAGAAGGGGATCAGATAAATGCTTTAATCACAGCAGGAGAAGTTGGTAGACTTGTTTCAAATAAAATGGCTTTAGCTGGTGCCGTTGGTGGCTGTCAGGCAGAATGTGGTGTAGCTGCAGCTATGGCTACGGCTGCTTTGACTCAAATGAGAGGCGGAAGTGTAAAACAAATTATTAATGCTGTTGCATTGGCTTTAAAAAATATTTTAGGTCTTACATGTGATCCAGTATGTGGTTTGGTTGAAATACCTTGTGTAAAAAGAAATCCGTTTTTGGCAATTCATGCTGTAACAGCGTCAGAGCTTGCTATGGCGGATATAATTTCTAAAATTCCTATTGATGAAGTTGTAGATGCAATGGAGCAAACAGGAAAATTAATGTCGCCTTTATTAAAAGAAAGCTCTCAAGGTGGACTTGCAAAGACAAAGACTGCCATTGCTCTTGAAAAAAATATTTTAAAATAATTGTTTTGTAAACATATGTAACAAAATTGAAGAAAAAAAGCAATTTTGTGGAATTTATATCCTTAGTATATATATAAGAGATATGAGTATAATACTAAGGAGATATAATTATGACAGTCGGACGTGTTGATGCAATCGGATTTGAAGATAAGGCAAATAAAACTTCTTATTCAACTCAAGTTAAAAAGAAAAATCCTTGGGAGAATATCGGTGCTTTAATGAACGGTTTTGGTTCATATATTAATAATTTGCCGGATAATTTTAATAGTGCATTTACTGTTGGAAAGCAAGGCGGTACTCAAGAAGTCGGGGCGTTTAAAGCTTAGATTTTTTGCAAAAAGTTTTTCTTTGTAATAAACTAATCTTCGAAAGAGGATTAGTTTATTTATGTTATTAACAGCCGATATTGGAAATACAAGTATTACACTAGGTTTATTTGACGATGATGCGTTGATTGAAGAATATAGATTAGCTGCAGATAAAGATTTGTCTTTGGAAGAATATGAGGTTTTGTTAAAATCGTTATTCCGTAATTATAATGTCGATGGCTGCATTATATCATCTGTTGTTGAAGAATTGACTAAAAAATTTAAAACATCTGTTGATAATGTATTTAAAATTGATTCTATGATTTTATCCACAGATATTAATACAGGTATAAAAATTGCTTTGGATAATCCAAAGGAAGCTGGTGCTGATAGAATTGCAAATGCTGTTGGTGCTTATGTTTTATATAAACATCCTGTTATTGTTGTTGATTTAGGTACCGCAACTACTTTTGATGTTGTTGATTCTAATGGTGATTTTATCGGCGGAATTATAACTTTAGGAGTGACATCTCAATTAAAAGCATTGAATAAATTCACATCAAAATTGCCTAGAATAGAAGTTTCTCTTTCTAATAATGCAATAGGGCATAACACAAATGATGCAATTCTGTCAGGAGTTTTGAGAGGCACTGCATCTATGATTGACGGTTTAATTGAACAATGTGAAAAAGAACTTGGAGCCAAAGTTATTGTTGTTGCAACAGGCGGATATTCTGGTTTGATTTCAAATTATTTGAAAAGACCTTTTGATTTTATAAATCCGACTTTAACTCTTGAAGGACTCAGATATTTATATCAAATTAACAAATTAGATGTCGTAGGTGAATTGCAAAAAGTTTCCCATTAAATTTTCGTTCCAAACTTGAACATTATTAGGGACAGATAGGACAACCGGAGCAAAATTCCAAATGTAGCTAATGTTTGATTTTACTAAGAAATCTGCAGTTGTTTGTGCAAATTGTCTTGGAACTGTCAAAATTGCGATATCGACATCATTATCTTCTGCGATTTGTGGTAATTCTGATATATTTTTAATTTCCATTCCATTGATTATTTTGCCTATTTTTTTAGGGTCATTATCAAATAGTGCGATAATATTCAAACCATAATCTGTGAAATTTCCGTAATTTGCAATTGCTGTTCCTAAATTTCCAGCTCCGATTATGAAAGCTTTTTTATTTTTTTTGAAACCTAGTGTTTTTTCTATGGCTATTTTTAGTTCTTTTACGATATAACCAACTCTACTTTTACCTGAATTATCAAGGTAATTTATATCTTTTCTGACTTGAGAATCATCTATATTCAATAATTGGGCAATTTGTTTGCTTGAAATAAATTCTGTCTTATTGTTTATAAAATCAGATAAAATACAATGATATAGGGTTAATCTGTTTATAACTTTTTCGGGTATTTTTTTATCCATAATATAATTATATCACGAAGTTTAATCTTGAATAATTAATCAAAAAAAATGACGAGGTTGCAATCTAACTTCGTCAAAGCTTATGAATTATATATGTATTGTTGTGTTAGCTCCAATTCTTTCTAAACGATTTGATTTTTTCTCTATTTAATATATACCCAATAACTAATTCTTTTTAACTATGTATAAAGAAATGTTACTAATTCTAAAGAATTAGGTTTTAGAAGTTTTTTAATCTAAAGGATTAGTTTTTAATAATGTGGAAGGAGTATTATATAAAAGAGCAAAAAAAATGACGAGGTTGCAATCCAATCTTCGTCAAATCTTATGAATTATATATGTATTGTTGTGTTAGCTCCAGCTCTTTCTATTCGATTCGATTTTTTCTCTATATTATATATATACCCTATAACTAATTCTTTTTAACTATATGTAAAGAAATATTACTAATTCTTTAGAATTAGTTTTTAATATTTAGCAGCCTAAAGGATTAATTATTAGAACGGCTTTCTTCTTCCTTGACAAAATTTGCGAGTTGTTCTAAATGTTTGTCTTCTATAGCATCAATAAGATCTTTTACTGATTTTAATCGATTTAGAGCAAATCCTGTTTCTGCTAATAACACACAATCATTACATAATCTGTATCCTTCATATTCAATTGACCCTGCAAGGCATTTATTTTCGCCACAGCAGTCGCAATCAAAATATTCATCTATAATATCTGGGTTGTCTTCAATGTCGTCTAATCGCATTTGTTCAACAACTTGTGACATTTCTTCTATAATTTCTTTTTCTGTTTTCATTTTTATTCCTATTTAATTAATTCATTCATTTTTGTAACAGCTTCTGGTAGTCCTGTAAATACTGCACGAGAAATAATGCTGTGACCAATATTTAGTTCGTGTAAACCTTTAATTTCGTGCATTCTGTGAACATTTTCATAATTTAATCCATGTCCAGCATTGACTTTTAAACCTAGTGATTGAGCTAATTCCGCTGATTTTTTTAATTTTTGGAATTCTTCTTCTTCCTCTTGATATCCGAAAGATTCTGCATAAGCTCCTGTGTGCATTTCTATAAATTGAGCCCCTGTTTTTGCAGAAGCTTTTACTTGTTCTTCTTCAGGATCAATAAATAGACTTACAATAATTCCTGCATCAATTAGCGGTTTTATAAATTCAGTGACTTTATCTAATTGCCCAGCGACATCAAGTCCGCCTTCTGTTGTAACTTCTTGTCGTTTTTCTGGTACAAGACAGATTGAATAAGGTTTTATATCAAGAGCTATTTTTTGAATATCTTCAGCCATTGCCATTTCAAGGTTAAGTCTTGTTTTTAGCATATTGATAAGAGAATATACATCTTCATCTTTTATATGTCTTCTGTCTTCTCTCAAATGTGTTGTAATTGAAGAAGCTCCGTTTGCTTCTGCAATTTCTGCGGCTTTTTCAACACTTGGTTCTACTCCGCCTCTTGCATTTCTTAGAGTTGCTATATGATCTATATTTACGCCTAATAACATAATTTAACCTCTTTTCTTTTTATTTTTTCAGGTGTTCTTTATTGATTTTTAAAAGGGCTGTGTATGAAGGTAAAATTGTTGTTTTGCCTGCAGTTGTAGCCTTATCAATAGCTTTTTTTATATTTGGTTCTACAATAATTTTTTCTTGAGGGATTCCTGCATATTTTAATCTTGTAGCCATATCATTTGCACGACAGCCTGATGTGATAACAAGTTTTTCGGCATTTTTTAATTGCTCAAAATCACTATCCCATAACCAAGAGATATCGCGACCGTCTGCATAATTATCATTGATAGCTATTACAATATTTGATTTTAAGTCAACGGTTTTTAATACTTCACTTGCTCCTGTAGGATTTTTAATAAGTTGAATTACTGCCGGATTTCCGTTAATTGTTCGTTTTTCAGTTCTTCCGAAAATTGCTTGATAAGTATCAAGAGATTTTTGAATTTCTTCTTGATTCATTCCTGTTTCAAATCCCAAAGAAATTGCTGCAAGTGCATTGTATGCATTATAAAGTCCTGCAAGATTAACTTTGAATTCAAAACTTATTCCTCTGTTTCTTACAGTAAGAACTGAGTAGTCATTATAAACTTTTACATCTGCAGAATAATTACATTCGTGTCTTTTATATCCGCATTTTGGACAATAGTAGTGTCCTTGTTGAGCAAAGAATTGTTTTGAATATTTTAATTCTTCTCCACACATACAATTAAAAACTTCTGTTGGAGCATTTGATTTGTGTTCATAGCTGCAATCATATTCAACGTTTTCAAAACCGTAATATACTGCGTATTTTGTTCTGTCAAATGTTGCTACAATTGGGTCGTCTGCGTTTAAAATTAGTTTTAAATCAGGATTTTTATCAATTGCATTCTTGATAAATTCTGCAGTAGTATTTAATTCACCGTATCTGTCAAGTTGATCCCTGAATAGGTTTGTAACTACAAGGTAATCTGATTTCATATAATCATATAATTTAGTTAAATATGCTTCATCAGATTCAATTACGGCGTAATCATATCTTTTTAGCGGTGCAATTGATAGTGCAAATACATTTGCGACACCTGTGAGCATATTAGCACCTTTTAAATTGTGTACAACTTTTTGATGAGCTGTTTCAAGGATATGTGCAATAAGTCCGGAAGTTGTTGATTTGCCGTTTGTTCCTGTGATTGTGATAATTCTTTTTTTGATATATTTAGAACAATACTTTAAAAAATCTGGGCAAATTTTTAAAACAAGCATTCCTACAAAAGAAGTGCCTGATGATTTGTTTAATAATCTTATTCCAATATATGCGCATCTTGCAATTATTAAAGACAGGTAGAATTTTAGTTTACTAATCATAAATAGTCCTTTAGACGTATTCTATTTTTATTGACATTATTTTATACTTCTCTAATATAATACAAAAGTAAGAATAATAAAAATGTATTTATTTATCGCAATAATTTTTATAGCAGAATTAATAATTGCCATAACTATTATAAATTATATAGTAAAAGCAGATAAATTAGTATGCCGATACAACTCTTATGTTGAGGCTTTTAATCCGTTATGTGAAACTTGTCTGCAATATATAAGATGTGTGGTTACAAATGTAAATCAGTCATTTGAAAAAGTATTTGTGTTTATTAGAAAGAAAAGAGAGCAAATATTTTATAAATTTATTATAATGACAGCATTATATTTGTTTTTAATTATATTCAAAATAAAGACAACTAATTTCTCTAATATTTATAAATTAATCGGCGCAATCCGTGATGTAGCAACGGATTTCCTTGTTTAGCTTGTAATCTTGAAAAAAATATGTTAAAATAAAAAACGAAAGATGAGGTTATGTTATGAGTAAAAACAAATCATTAATGTTTGGTATGGGTTTGCTTGCAGGTGTTGTTGGCGGACTCATCGCAGGAGTTCTTTATGCTCCAAAATCAGGAGAGGAATCAAGACGTCAAATTAAAGATGCAGCTTGTGAATTGTATGAAAAAAATTCTCCTGCAATTAAAGAAGCTAAAAAGCAAGCTCTTGAAAATATTGATTTAATGAAATATAAGCTTGAAAGGCAATTCAGAAAATTTAATAATATGATAAAATCAAAGAAACTTCTAAAAGCAAAAGAATTAGAAGAAATGGATGACGAGTATAACAACTACTAAAAAAGGAACTTATTAAATGGAGATGTCACAAATAGCGTTAAATCAAGGGTTAACTTTCTTAGCTTGGGCTACAGGTATTGTTGTAATTGTTGTTGCAGGCTTTTTAGTTAAACTATTGATTGACCTTTCAATTCTTACAAAGAATTTGAATCAAACTTCACTTATTGTAAATACAGAATTAAAACCGACACTTAAAGAATTAAATGAAACATTAAGCTCAATAAATGAGATTGTAAAAAACACAGATAAGGGAGTCGGTGATTTTAAATCTGCTGTTGGAAACTTTATCGATAAGACGAAGATTGTTTCAGGAACACTATTTGGTGGATTAATAAAAGGTTTTACAACTGCTTATAATCTTTTTAGAAAATAGTAGTTTCCGGTGATTAATTCTTAAAACTAAATTGTTAGAATGTATATGAAACAGTAAAGGAGTAATAAATTATGTCAGCAACTAAATTTTTAGCAGGTTTTATTGTAGGTGGCGCAATCGGTGCTATTGCAGGGATTTTGTTAGCTCCAAAATCAGGAGAAGAAACTCGTGCAATGTTAGCTGATGGTGCTAAAGAAGCTATGAAAAGAGCTGATGAAACCGTTAAAGAAATTCAATCAAAAGCAGATGATGTTGTTTCTGATATGCAGAAAAAAGGTGATGAGATTAAAGAAAAACTTCAAAATCTTATTAATCAGCAAAAAGAAGCAAAACAAGAAGCTTAGTTACTAATATAGGTAGAAATTTAGAAAATTGATTTCTACCTATATTTTTTTTGATTATTTTATAGAAAGGAGATAGCAAATGAAAAGATTTAGAAGTGTCGGGGGGGGGGCAGTTTAGAGCTTA
>FR899620.1:123366-140307 GCA_000437435.1 Clostridium sp. CAG:768
GGGGGGGGGGCAGTTTAGAGCTTATTCCTCAAAACTTAAGTGAAGTATTTAAGTATTTAGTGTTGATTCAAGCAGCACGTTTGGGATTTACTTTAGCTGAGGTCTTGATAACATTAGGAATAATAGGTGTTGTAGCAGCATTGACAATGCCTTCTTTAGTTGTTCATTATAAAGATAAACAAACAGCTATTGCATTAAAAAAATTTTATTCTTCTATGTCGCAGGCTTTAAATGCTGCAATTGCTAAAAATGGAGAAACTGAATCTTGGGGTGCTGATAATTTTGTAAATTCAGGTGATAGTGATACTGGGGATGCTTCTACAGATGATGCAAATAATAAAGATATGGTAAGAGCGAATATTACCCCTTTTATCAAAGAGTTGAAATTATTAAAAGATTGTGGACGAAAAGCGGATGGATGTTTCCCAGATGGTATGATTAAAAGACTTGATGGTACTAATGATAGAAATATAGAACGTCAGACTAGATATTATAAGGTTATATTATCTGATGGTACTATGCTTGCTTTAAGTGGAGAAGAATTGGCTGCAACCTCAAATTTTGAAATATGGGCGGATATAAATGGTAGTAAATCTCCTAATACTTTAGGAAAAGATGTTTTTATGTTTGCAATAAAAAATAATAAATTCGAACCTTATAGTACTGTATCTACAGGTGATATGATTAATATTTGTTCTCCTTTTCAAAATAAGGATGGGGCATCAAGAGGATATAGTTGTGCTAATTGGGTGTTACAAAATGAAAATCTAGATTATTTATATTGCGATGATTTGAATTGGCAAACTAAAACAAAATGTAAATAAATTTTTATCAGATCTACTATTCTTGATGATGCACTATTTTGTTTTAGTTATTATTATTATTTAGTGCATCATCAAGAGCTTTTTCAAGAACAGTAATTTTATTTTCTAATACTTGAATTTTTGCTTCTGCAGATGTATTTGAGATTGAGCCTTTTTCTAATTCTCTTTTATAAGCATTAAATTTTTCTTTTAATGAAGTGTATAAAGGCGCAAAGAAAAATATTGCAGAAATTTCACCTAAAATGAATACAATCAATGTATAAAGTGCCATATTCAGATTTATTGAGAATGGCGTAATATGTAAAATTTGCCCTATTTTACTGCTAAGAAGAGTAATACCTGCTGTATCTTGGTAGTTCATTATGATTAAAAAACATAAAATTAATGTTGCTATAATTGATATAATTTGCATTTTATCTAGCTCCTTAAGTATTTTAGAACCTTGTTAATCTTTTCATCAGGTTCGATTTGTAATTCTATTATTTCATTTCCAAAAGGTTTTGTAAACCTCAAATAGTATGACTGTAAAACTTGTTCATCGGTTTTAACTTTACCTTGTCCGGCTCCGTATAAAGTGTCATTGTATACAGGGTGATTAATGCTTTTCATATGTACTCTTATTTGGTGAGTTCTGCCTGTGATCAAGGTAAGTTCTATATATGTGTATTCTTTAAATCTTTCAAGAACTTTTACGATTGTCCTGCTTGGTTTCCCATCATCTCTTGTCATCATTTTGTGAGGTTGGTTAGGGTTTCTGCCTATTGGAGAATTTATTTCAAATTCATCTTCTTTTATTACACCTTTTACAACTGCTCTATATTTTTTTGTAATAGTGTGATTTTTGATTTGTTCTGCTAAAAATTCGTGAGCTTTATTATTTTTTGCAATCATTAATAATCCAGATGTGTTGCGGTCTAACCTATGCAAAATGCCTCGTCTGAATTCTCCGTTAATATCTGAAAGATTATTATTAAACTTGTATAAAAGGGCATTTACAAGTGTATTTTCTCTTTCTATTGTAGTAGGATGTGTAAGCATTCCTGATGGTTTGTTTACAACAAGCATATTCTCATCTTCATATACAATTTCAATTGGAATATCTTGAGGTTTAATTTCAAGTTTTTCTTCTTCAGGTATTTCAAAGTCAATTTTATCGTTTTCTTTTAAAATATATGAAGGCTTTTTTATTGAATCGTTAATTTTTACATTCCCTGATTTTATAAAGTTTTGAATTTTAGAACGTGATAAATCAGGAGTTATTTCAGATAAATAACTGTCCAATCGTTTATTTTCATCATTTTCGTCAATGTAAATTATCATTTTGTTTTCTTTATTAATATCATAATGATTAGAGCAATGACTCCAACATTTATGAGTATATCAGAAATGTTAAATACTGGAAAGTTAATAAAATTTAATTGAAAATAATCTCTAACATATCCGTATATAATTCTTTCATGTAAATTCCCTGCAATCCCTGCTGATAAAAGAGCAATAAAAAAGCAGGATTTTAATGAAATTGATTTTAGATTATGAATTACATGCAATGCAAGCAAAACAAGTGCAATCATTGATAGGATTATTAATAATTCTCGTGAATTTTGTAAAATACTGAATGCTGCACCTGTATTTTTAATGTAATTAAGTGAAAATACAGGATTAGAAAGTTTATAGCCATGAATTAATTTGTCAACAAGAATATTTGATAAATATAAATCTGTAAAAATAAAAAATACATAACAGATTACAAAATATATAAACTTACTTGTTTTTTCCATTTTCAGTGCTTTCTTTTTTGTCTTCTAATTTAATAAATTTGTTTTCGGGAATTACGTTTATTCTTGTCATTATAAAAGCTAATCCACCCATATATACTCTTATTTGATTGTCAGTGTAGTTTTCAGCTCTTGTAATTCCTATTGATGCAACTGCATATTCATTTACGTTGTCTTTGTTAGATAAGAAAACTCTTTCTAAAATATTATCATCAGGCATTTTTCTGAATGCGTCATCTGATTTTGTTTGCGGATATACGATATTTTCTTTATTAATAGATGCTATTACAACGCTATCTTTGGGTGCATCTACTTTTAGTGTTGTTGTATAATCTTTATTTGCACCGATTTGTTTAGGAGCGTTCAGCTCAATGTTAATATATCTGGCATCTCCATATTTAAGTGTAGATGTTTCTTCTATAATTTTTTCTGAATTAATAAGCCATTTTGCGCCTTGTTTTTCAAGATAATAAACACATTGAGATGTGGAATATAATTCTCCGATTGCTGTTAAATCTCCAATTTCTTCTTGAGAGGTAGCTATTGCAACTTCATTGGTGAAAACTGTAGCATAGTTGTCACTGAATTCAATATTTTTAATTTCTGTTTTATATGTGATATCAGGATAAGTTTTCCAAGTTTCTTCAATTAATTTAAAATACACATCTTTGTTAAATCCGTCAGAATTAACAAAATTGTTTGCATAAAGGCTGGCAAGCCCTTTTAAATCATATTTATTAGTATATGCAGATTGTTGATCAATTACTTTTTTAATATCATTATAAGTTGCTCTATTTATTCTATTTTGTTCAATTCTTGCTTTTTGAGTAGTCAAAATATTTGCTTGACCAGGCAAAGTTGATGTAATAGAAAATAATAAAGCTGTAATTAATAAAACGGATAACTTCTTTTTCATAATTTATATTATACATAAAAACTTTTTTTATGCTATTATTTTTTTGAAGATTAGGAGAGAAAAAGATGAAAGATGCATATTTCCCGCAAGAAATAGAAAAAAAATGGCAAAAAATTTGGGAAGAAAAAGGTACTTTTAAAACACCTGATTCAAGTGATAAACCTAAATATTATGCCTTATCAATGTTCCCATATCCTTCAGGAAAACTTCATATGGGGCACGTTAGAAATTACACTATCACCGATGTAATAGCTCGATTCAAAAAAATGAATGGATTTAATGTCCTTCATCCAATGGGTTGGGATAGTTTCGGATTGCCTGCAGAGAATGCTGCGATGAAACATGGTGCTAATCCAGAAAATTGGACAGATGAAAATATTGCATATATGACTAAGCAATTGAAAATGCTGGGTCTTTCATATGATTGGGATAGAGAGGTTACAACTTGCAAGCCTGATTATTATAAATGGACTCAATGGTTATTTTTGCAATTGTATAAAAAAGGTTTGGCATATAAAAAAGAAGCAGCTGTTAACTGGTGCGAAGAATGCGGAACAGTACTTGCTAATGAACAGGTAATTGATGGTAAGTGTTGGAGATGTGATCATGTTGTTGAGAAAAAATATCTATCTCAATGGTTTTTAAAGATTACAGATTACGCTGAAGTATTACTAGAAGACTTAGATAAATTGCCTGGCTGGGGTGATAATGTAAAGACTATGCAGGCTAATTGGATCGGGAAATCTCAAGGTGCAATTTTAAGATTTAAAGTTGTTGAAAAAGATTTAGAAGTTCCTGTATATACAACACGCCCTGATACCGTTCACGGTATTACATATTTGGTTGTAGCTCCTGAATATAAAGATATTGAAGAGTTGACAACTCCTGAAAATAAAGAGGCTGTTGAGGCATATCGAGCTAATGCTCGTAAGATGACAGAAATCGAAAGATTATCTACAGATAGAGTGAAAACTGGTGTACATTTAGGAACTCACTGTATAAATCCTTTCACTGGTGAAAAATTCCCTCTATGGACTGCAGATTATGCTTTAGTTGAATACGGTACAGGTGCTGTAATGGCTGTACCTGCTCACGATACAAGAGATTTTGATTTTGCAAAGAAATATAATCTTCCATTAAAGGTTGTAATTCAAGATTCTCAAAATCCTTCAGATTGCAAAGATGCTGCTTATACTGAACCAGGAGTTTTAGTAAATTCAAATGAATTTAACGGTATGGGTAATGAAGAAGCTAAAAAAGCTATTACTCAAAAAGCTGTAGATGGCGGATTTGGAGAATTTAAAACTCAGTACAGACTTCGAGACTGGCTTGTTTCAAGACAAAGATACTGGGGAGCTCCAATTCCTGTTGTGTATTGTGAAAAATGCGGTATTCAACCTGTGCCTGAAGATCAGCTTCCTGTATTGTTACCAAAAGATGTTGATTTTTCAGTTGTCGGAAAATCTCCTATCACAACATCTAAAACTTTCGTGAATACAACTTGTCCTTGTTGTGGCGGTCCTGCAAGACGTGAAACTGATACAATGGATACGTTTGTATGTTCAAGCTGGTATTATTTAAGATATTCAGATGCAAAAAATGATAAAATGCCGTTTGCTAAAGATAAGGTAAATAAATGGTTACCAGTTGATCAGTATGTTGGTGGTATTGAACACGCTATTTTGCACTTGTTATATTCAAGATTTTTCACAAAAGCTCTTAGAGATATGGGATTACTTGACTTTGATGAACCGTTTAAAAATCTATTAACTCAAGGTATGGTATTAAAAGACGGCTCAAAAATGTCTAAGTCTAAAGGAAATACAGTTGATCCTGACGAAATCTTTGAAAATTACGGAGCTGATACTGCAAGACTATTTATCCTTTCAGATTCACCTCCAGCTCGTGACTTTGATTGGTCTGATGCAGGCGTAGAAGGTTGTTATAAATTCCTTAACAGAGTTTGGAGATTAATTTCTTCTAATGCTGACAATATTTCATTGAATTACCCTGAATTAAAAGCAGGTTCATTGAAGAAAAAAGATAATGATGACTTGCTCCGTGTAATTCACATGGCTATAAAAGGAATTACAAATGACATTTCTAATGATTTTCAGTTTAATACTGTAATTTCAAAATACAGAGAACTTGTCAATGCAATATATGATTGGCAGAATAAAAAGCCTGAATTAGATGATGAAGATAAGAATATTTTGAGCTTTGCAATTGTTTCATTAATTAAATTAATGTCACCTGTTGCAGTTCATTTAACAGAAGAGGCTTGGCATGATTTAGGTGCTGAAGGTTCTATTCATGATGTTGAATGGCCTAAATGGGATGAAAATTTAGCAAAAGCCAGCTCAATTACTCTTGTTGTTCAAATCAACGGTAAAGTAAAAGATAAAATTGAAGCTGATGAAGCATTGTCTCAAGATGAATTGAAGGCTTTGGCTTTAAATAGCGAAAAAGTAAAAGAATTAACTCAGGGTAAAACTATTGTAAAAACAATTGTTGTACCTAAAAAGTTAGTTAATATCGTTGTTAAGTAAACAGTTTTTTAATTTTATTAAATATGTTAAACAGTCTAATTTTATAATTAGGCTGTTTTTCTTTTGGGTGATAATACATTGGAGTGGTTTCTAGTGAAATCCAGCTTGGTGTTTTGTTTGTTTTTATCCATTTATCTATAATTTTTAATTTTTCATTATCTGTTGACGAAAATCCAAATTTTCTGTACATCCTATGAGGAGAATGTCTTTTTTCACTGAATAAACTTGTTGCTTCTAAATGCAGGTTACCGTTACAACCTAATTTTTTGCTTTCTATTTTGGCTAATTTTAGCATTTTTAGTCCATAGCCTTTACCTTCTTCAAATGATCTTATAAAAGAAATATAAAAAGAGGTTATATTTTTCGAGGTTGGATTATATTTATTGTAAGGCTCTAAATGTCTTATTTGTGCGTTCATTATTGCCGCTACATATGCATTTTTATCTTTAAATGTGTATAATTTATAATTCCATACAAAATTATTGTAATCAAATTTTTTGCTTACAATATTTTGGGGTATTTTGTATTTTATAGGAGGAAATTTTAACATGTTAAAATTTTTTAATTGTAGAGATTATTTTTTTTATAATGTTCTGAATTTTTATATTATTATTTGGTTTTGGTTTAGATTCTTTGGGAATAAAATACATTGGTGTATCAATTAAATTCATATTTTCTAATTTTACTTCCCCTTTAATATGTTTATCTATTTCTCCAATAATTTCAGTATATAGTGAGTTCATTCCATATTTTCTATAAAAGATATGTGGAGGTTTTTTAATGTTATAACAATCACTTGCAATTAGGTGGAACCTACCTTTCCCACCATTTTGTTTGCTTATTTTCTGTACAAAATCAAGTAAGTTGTTACCAAAATTATGTTCATGAGATCTTAAGTAGTATACATAGAATGATTTGAATTTTTTAAATCCTGGGAAAAATGGGGAGCCGACTAATGGATGTATTGTTTCCATAGTTCCATCTATTATCCCTGTTATTTTTCCTTTTTTGTTAAAAGCCACATAATGTTCGTATGGTTTTCCGTACTCATCATCACTTCTAAGTGTTTTATAAAAAAGTGTTTCAGGTATATTTTTATTATTGTAATTTATTGGTCCAAAATAGTTATTATTAATCATATTTTTTTATAAAATCTGTGAATTTTAAAATTTGCTAAAATTTGTATATTTATATTTAATTCATTTAATCTTAAAAGTTTTTTGTATTATAATTAAATTGTTATATAAGATTAATTTAGGGATAAAACTTTGGAAAAGAAGAAATATTATTTTATCGCTATTGGCGGTGTAGGAATGAGTGGGCTTGCAAAGTATTTGTTGGAAAACGGATGCGAAGTTTCAGGCTCTGATATTGTGGATAGTAAATATATTGATAAATTAAGAAAATTAGGCGCAACAGTATATATTGGACAGAAAAAAGAAAATGTTCCTTCTGATGCAGTTGTTGTAGCAAGTACTGCTATTAGGGAAAATAACCCAGAAATGGTAAGAGCAAGAGAATTAGGACTAAAAGTTTATCATCGTTCAGATATATTGGCTGAAATATCAAGATGGGGTAAATTTTTCTTAGGATATTCAGGAACACATGGAAAAACTACAACTAGCGGGCTTTCGTCATATGTAATGGAAAAAGCTGGATTGAAACCGTCATTTGTTGTCGGTGGAATTATTCCAGAATTAGGAATAAATGCACATTCTCAAGATGGTAAATATTTCGCAGCAGAATTAGATGAAAGTGATGGTACAATTGTTAAATATGCACCAAATGTATGTGTGATAAATAATTTGGAGCCTGATCATCTTGATTTTTATAAAGACGGATTGAAGTCTATTTTAGAAACTTTTGAGAAATTTATTTCAAATATCCCAGAAAATTCAATTGTTCTAGTAAATAAAGATTGTAAGGCTACAATGAGTCTTCATAGTCATAAAACATTGACATTTGGAATGGAAGATGCTGATTATACAGCTAGAAATGTTCGTTTTATGTCTGATTGTACGACATTTGATGTTTATTATAAAAATGAATTTTTAACTGATTTAACAATAATTTTACGCGGAAAACATAATGTTTATAATGCTTTATCAGTTCTTGCAAGTTTGCATCAAGCAGGGGTAGATGTAAATCTTGTAAAACCTCATTTCGCAACATTTTCTGGAATGGGCAGAAGATTTCAAAAAGTTGCAGAATTTGATGGAGTAACTGTATATGATGATTATGCGCATCATCCAACTGAAATTAAGGCAACTCTTTCTTCTGCAGAGGGAATGAATGATAAAAGAGTTATTGCTGTATTCCAACCTCACAGATATACAAGACTAAAAAATTTATGGAATGAATTTTTAGGTGCTTTCCAAGGAGTAGATAAAGTTGTTGTGACAGATGTATACGCTGCTTCTGAAGATGAAATCGAAGGTGTAAATTCTGAAAAATTTGCAAAGGAATTAGCAGAACATATTGATATCCCTTGTGAATATATTGGGGGTTCAATTACTGATGTCGCTCAAAAACTTTATCCTGAATTAAAAGAAAATGATGTTGTAATTGGACTAGGTGCCGGTACTATTACAAATTTAAGCAAAGAATTATTGGCTCAAAATAAAGAGGTGGCAAGTATTGGACATTAATTTTGATATTAAAAATTTAACATCGTTCAAGATTGGTGGTCAGATTGCAAGAATGTATTTCCCGACCAGTGTTGAAGAGTTTGTTGAGATTAAATCAAAAGAGCCTGATGCTTTTGTTGCAGGTAATTTATCCAATATTTTGGTATCATCTGACGGTTATAATGGTGCTGTAATTTGTACTAAAAAGATGGATAATATTAGTTTTAACGGCAACAGAGTTATTGCTGGAGCTGGAGTTCGAGGTACAAAATTATCCAAACTGGCTTTGGAAAATAATTTAAGTGGTTTAGAATTTATGATAGCTTTTCCTGGTTCTGTTGGTGGAGAAGTTTTTATGAATGCAGGTGCTCATGGACAGATGATTGCTGATGTTTTGAAGACTGCAAAAGTTTTTTGTCCTAAAAAAGGGATTATTTCATTGTCTAATGAAGAATTAGAATTCAGTTATAGGACTTCAATTTGTCAAAGAAAGCCTTATTCTGTTCTTGAAGCAGAATTTGAATTAACTCTTTCAAATAAAGAAGCTATACAAGAAAAAATGAATGAAAATCTTTCTTTTAGACAGAATAAACAGCCAGCATTGACTTTACCTAATTGTGGAAGTACTTTTAGAAATCCGCAAGGAGATTCTGCCGGCAGACTGCTTGATGAAGCTGGTGTAAAAGGTATGGTGTCAGGAGGGGTAAGAGTTTGGGAAAATCATGCTAACTTTATCATAAATGATGGCAATGGGACATCTTTAGATGTTTTGCGTCTTATGGATAAAATGTATTCAAAAGTAAAAGAGAAATTTAATATAGAATTAAAACCAGAGGTAAGATTCCTTGGTGGAAATAATGAAGAAGAGGTTATGATATGCAAGAAATTAAAAATGTTATAGATAAAAATGCAAAAATCGCAGTTCTTTGCGGGGGAATGTCTTCGGAAGCAGAAGTTTCAATGCGTTCTGGTAAAGGTTGTTTTGATGCTTTACAAAGACTTGGATATAAAAATTCAGAAATGGTTGTTGTAGATCAGGATATTGCATTGAAATTAAAAGAAGGTAATTATGATTATGCATTTAACGCTCTTCATGGAAAATATGGTGAGGATGGTTGTATTCAAGGTATTTTAGAAATTTTAAAAATTCCATATACAGGATGTGGTGTTATGGCAAGTTCTTTATGTATGAATAAAGAATTCACTAAAAGAATTTTATCTACTAATGCAGATATAATTATGGCAAAATCAGCTTTTGTGAGAAAAGGTGATGATTTATTTGAAAAAACTAAAGATTTAACTTATCCTCTTTTTGTTAAACCTGTAAGTGAGGGATCAAGCTTTGGTATGACAAAAGTTGATAAAAAAGAAGATTTGCAGGCCGCTTATGACGTTGCTGTAAAATATAATGATGATGTTTTAATTGAAGAATTTATTGATGGATTTTTTGTTACAGTTGGTGTCTTAGAATGTAATGGAGAGCCTTTTGCAACAGAAATTTTAGAAATTAGACCAAAGACTGAATGGTATGATTTTGAGGCAAAATACACTCAAGGAATGTCTGAATTTATTTGCCCTGCAAGACTTTCCGAAGAAGTGACTAAAAGAGTAAAAAAAGCAGCAGTTGATGCTTTTGAAACTGCTGGTTGTAGAAGTGTTTCAAGGATTGACTTTATGATGAAAGATGATATTCCTTATCTTTTAGAAATTAATACAAGTCCAGGGATGACAACTGTTAGTGATTTGCCTGCTCAGGCTGCTGCTATGGATATAAATTATGATAATTTGGTACAATTAATTTTGAATAGTGCAGGTTTAAATAAATAGATGATTGATGATTTTAATCAAAATGAAAATGAAAATGCTGAATATGTTGAGTATAGGGAATTTTCAGAGTCAATTGAAATAAATACAGATGATCCTATACCTGATGGAAAGCATTTGGTAAAAAAGAAGCGTAGAGAACGTTTGGTAAGAAAAGGTAGAATGAAACAAGAACGTTTTCGAGCTTTTATGCGTTTTATTTTGTCTATTCTATTTATTTTTGGCTTAATATATGCATTCAAATCTCACGGTTGGTTCATGGATAAAAATGCATTTAATCATGTTGGAGGCAGATCTGTTGAAATAATTAATAATAGAATAGTGCCTTCACATAAAATTCTTGTATTACTTAAAAATAGTAATGTTCCGAATGTCCCTATATATATGGCTAAAACAGATTCTATAAAAAAAGAATTGTTGAAACTAGCTCCTGTTGAAAACGTATATATTAGGCGTTATGCATTTCCGGCAAGAATTCAAATTATATTGAGAGAAAGAATACCTCTTATTACAATTTCTCCAGATGCGAAAGTTGCTCCTGTTGCATTTTTTACAACTGATGGAAAGTTAATAGGACGGGAATTTTTGCCTTTAGATAAATCTTTTAAAACTATACTAGTTTTATCATACGGAAATAAGGGGGATGATTATCATAAATGGGATTTGAATAAGATTCATCAGATTGAAAAGATTGCAAAATATGTAGAGACTTATTCTGGAGAATCGGTAGAATATATTGATTTAAGGAATCCTTTTGATGTATACGTAAAAATTAAAACAGTAAATATCAGAATAGGACAGCTTGACGAAAATGTATATAAAAGAATTGAGAGAATTCCTTCGTTATTACCTCAAGTTAAGTTGATTGATTCTAAAATTAAATATTTAGATTTGAAATGGGATAAGGTTAATTATTTGAAATTGGAATAAGGAGATATTATGAAAATATTGCTAGCCCAGATAAAATTAAAAACAGCAGATTTTGATTTTAATAAAAAAAATATATTTGAAAAATTGGATAATGTAGACTGTGATTTAATAATTTTCCCGCAAGCAGATATAGATGACTTAGGGGGAAAAGATTTGGTTCTTGATGAAACTTGTAGGAAGAAACAACATGAATTTTATCAAGCTATTGCAGATAAAAATTATAAATCAAATATTTTAATTGGTGATATTTTAATAAGAAATGGCGAAATTGAAGTATCTGATTACGGATTTTTTGATATTTCCGGTAAAAAGGTATACGTATCTGATACTTATTTAGAAGATGTTGATTGTGATTTATATGTATTGTCTAAAAACAGATATTTTGCAATGAATACTTATAAAAATTTTGTAGATAGTATTGAGACAAAATACAATTTAGTATATGTAAATGCTATAGGCTTAGCTGATGAAAATATTTTTGCAGGTGGTAGTTTTGCTAAAAATGCAAATAATGAACTAGTTCTGCAAATGCCAATGTGTAAAGAAGTTGTTGAACATGTTGATTTCTCTAAAAAAGTAGAATTTAATGAAGAGCTTGAGGAAGCTCAGGTTTTAGCAGCTTCTGTTTTTGCGTTGAAAGAATATTGCGAAAATACAGGGTTTAAAAAAGTTGTATTAGGACTATCTGGGGGAATTGACAGTGCATTGACAGCTACTTTGGCAGTAAAAGCATTAGGCGCTGAAAATGTTCTTGGAATCCTTATGCCTAGTATGTTTTCATCAGAAGGTAGTATTACAGACAGTGTTCAATTAGCTAAAAATCTTGGAATTAGAACAATAACAGAACCTATTACTCCTTTATTTGATGCATTTATGCAAGGGAGAGAAAGATTACACGATTTAGCAGAAGAAAATTTGCAAGCTCGCTTGAGAGGTTTAATTTTGATGTTTTATTCAAATCGTGAAAATATGTTGCTTTTATCTACTGGTAATAAATCTGAAAGTGCTATGGGATTTGGTACTTTGTATGGAGATTTAGCAGGAGGTTACAATTTAATTTGTGATTTAACAAAGACTAATGTGTATAAATTAGCAAATTATTTAAATAAAGATAAAGAGGTAATTCCTCAGGCGATTATCGATAAAGCTCCATCTGCAGAATTACACCCTGGGCAAAAGGATCAAGATAGATTGCCTGAATATGCGGTTTTAGATGATATTATAGAAATGTATATTGAACAAAATAGACCAATTGATGAAATATATGAAAAATATGATAAGTCTTTAGTGGATGAAACAATTAAAAAAATTTGTAGAATGCAATTTAAGCGTTATCAATGTTGTTTGGGTGTAAGATTAACAGAACGTTCTTTCTTAAATGGTGTTGATTTGCCTATTGTTCAAAATTTCTACTAGTGTGAAGGTCTCAATATATGAGACCTTCTGCATATAGTAAAATTAATTATTTTGAATTATTGCAATTTTTTGAAAATATTGTTATAATATAAATATATATCTTATCGTATTGAGGAATTAATGGATCTTACAGTTTTAGTTGACAATAATTGTAAAACTAATTATTATTTGCTAGGCGAACCTGGATTGTCTTTTCTACTTGAAAATGATTATCAAAAGGCTTTATTTGACTGTGGTTACAGTGATGTATTTATTAAAAATGCATATAAATTAGGTTTAGATTTAAGCGATGTAACTGATATTATTTTATCCCATGGTCATAATGATCATACTGGTGGACTTTTACGTTTAGAAGATTTGTATAGAAAAATGTTAAAAGCTGGTATAAGTCTTAATTTAAAAACAGTAATTGCCCATCCAGATGTCTTTGAAACAAAATTGAATGAACGTTCTGAAAATATTGGTTACCCTGGAGATCCAAGTAATCTTTGTGATGTATTTGAAATTGAATACTCCAGAGAACCAAAGTGGTTAACTCCTAAACTTCTATTTTTAGGAGAAATTCCAAAATATTTTAATACTGATTATCGCTACAAAGATGAAACAGCTCTTGTATATAAATCATTTGATGGTTTGGTTATTATTGCAGGATGTTCGCATGTAAGTTTGCCTAATATAATTGAATATGCTAAAAAAGTTGCAGATGATCCAAGAGTTAACATTTTTATTGGTGGAGTTCATCTTGTTAATAAAACAGAGTATAAAATTAGAGAATTAGGAATTTATTTGAGGGATTTGAATATTAAAAATTTCTATCCTTGTCATTGTTGTGACTTGAATTCTAAAGTTATTCTTTCTGAATATATTAAAATAAAAGAAGTATATTCCGGATTGAAATTAAGTTTTGATTAATTTTTTGTAACTAAATGCTTGCAAATGAATATTTTGCATACTATAATTAGTATGCAGAAGTTTTATGGCTTTGGTATGCCTAAAGCTTCTATAGTGACTTAACCGTGCGATGCACAGAAAGAGGACAAAATGCCAAAGATGAAAACACACAAGTCTGCTGCAAAACGTTATAAAGTTACAGCAACAGGCAAAATCGTTAGAAGACAAGCAGGCATAGGCCACTTACTTCAACACAAATCTGCTTCTAGAAAACGCAGAATTTTCAAAATGATTTCAATTTCTGAATCACATTTCAAATTGATTTCAAAAGAGTTACCATACAGAAAGTATTCTAGATAGGAGGCAGATAAATGAGAGTAAAACGTGGAAATGTATTACGCAAAAGACATAAAAAAATCTTAAAATTAGCTAAAGGCTTTATTGGCGCAAGAAGCAGAATCTTCAAAGTTGCTAATATCGCAGTTATGAAAGCTTTAAAATATGCTTACAGAGACAGACGTGCTACAAAACGTAATATGCGTCGTTTGTGGATTGTAAGAATTAATGCAGCAGTTAGAGAACGTGGAATGAGCTATTCAAGATTTGTAAATGCTTGCAAAAAAGCTAATATTACAGTAAACAGAAAAATGTTAGCTGATTTAGCAGTTAGAGATCCAGAAGCATTTTCAGTAGTATTTGAAGCTGCAAAAGCTGCTATGTAGTTAAATTTAAAGTCTATTATAACGATTTAAAGGCTCCGATTATTCGGGGTCTTTTTACATTTCTTAATAAAAATGTAAATTTTTAAATGCAAAAATACTTTATATAAATGTAAGGTTAGGTTAATAATTTTGGAGAAATCGTTATGTTGGGCGGTGATTTTAGTACACCTATAGTTCATCAAGATTTGATAAATAGTTCAATGGGACCTATGTATATGCCATTTGGAGGTGTTACAGGTTATGGTATCGGAACTTCTCCTTATCTTGGCGGTGTAAAAATGCAAAGGCAATTAGATCAAGATAAACTTGACCTTATTAATAAAAAAGAAAAAGAAGATAAAAGTACATTGAAAAAAGCTCTTATAACTTTGGCAGTAGTAATAGGACTTGGCTCAATTGCTCCGTTGCGTAAAAGTATAAAAAAAGCAGGAGGAGTGAAAGTTTATTTAAAAAATCAATGGACTAATATTATAAATTCAATAAAAGGAAAAAAAGTAAAACCTTAATTTACCCCTAAAATATACAACCCCAAAATAATCTTAGTGCAAGGTCTTTTCTCTTGCACTTTTCTATGTTATATTGGTAATAAAGGTTTATTAAAAAATAAAGAAAGAGGGGAAAATGGCTAAAGATTGTAGTTTTGATATTGTATCAGAATTTGATAGACAAGAATTAGTTAATGCTGTTGATCAAGTTAAAAGAGATGTATCATCAAGATTTGATTTAAAAGATTCAGGTTCTTCTGTTGAATTAGAGGCAGATAAGACTATTACTATTACAACAAGTGATGAAATGAAATTAAGAAATATCTATGATATTTTACAATCAAAGTTAGTAAAAAGAAATTTAAGTATAAGGATTTTAGATCCTCAACCGATAGAAAATGCTTTAGGCGGTAAAGTAAGACAAGTTTATAAATTAAGAAAAGGCTTAAATCAAGAACTTGCTAAAAAAATTGTTGCAGATATAAAGGACTCTAAAAAGAAAGTCCAAGCATCAATTCAGGGTGATCAAGTAAGAGTTTCCGGTAAAGATAAAGATGATTTACAAGAAATTATCAGACTACTTCGCGGAAATGAAGAAAAATATGATTATCCTTTGCAATTTACAAATTATAGATAATTTTAACTAAAAGGAAAACTCCCGCAGATATGCGGGAGAAGGAATGAAAGTAAGTGTGCTAATTAAGCACACTTATTTTTCAGTATGAAACTTATTTAATTTTAGCTTCGAGTTTTTGAATACGTTTTTCTAAATCATTAATACGTTTTTCTTGAGCTTGATATTTCAAATCCAATTCTTTTATCGCATTAATCATTGCATAAAACATATCTTCCATTCGAATTGTTAAAAATCCTTCTGCTCCTTTTTTTACAGCATCTGGAAAAACTTTTTGTAAATCTTGAGCGATTACACCTACATGAGGTGTTTTTGTTGTGTCTTTTTTGAATGTATAATTATATACTTTTAACGCTTTTATTTTATCAAGACCTGATGTAAATTCTTTTCCTACATATTTTAAACGACGATCAGATATCCAACTATTAGTTAAATATCCAGGATTTCCATTACTAGTATAAGGATCTGATGCATTTAACCAACCACCGACATTAAATGTATCATCAGAACCAGCTTTTTTATTAGATATAATAGATAATCTTGGATCACCTATTAAAGGAGATGAAAAAGCAATATGACCTCTTACTAATAACGTACCATTTATTACAACAGCTGATCCTCTAGAAGAATCATTGTGAATTTCTAACGGTGCTGTCCCTCCACTATAACCTGGTCTATTTTTCATAGTTGGTTTACTCCCGATAAAAATTCTTTCTTGACTATCACTAGTCCAAGTTCCACTTGTTGGACCAGAATTAGCTCCGATACAGATTTTATTGGAACCAGTAACGCTTGCACAAGCATTATCACCTATCGCAATATTTTTTGTACCTCTAGCTATTGATTTTCTTCCTAAAGCTACACTATGATCTCCACTAGCGACAGCTCCATCGCCAATTGCAATTGATCTTGAACCTGATGCTGTGGTATTATTTGTATCTCCTGCACTACCTATTGCAATAGCACTTTCTCCACTTGCTGTGACATTACTACCAATTGAAACAGCATCTTGGTTTTTTGCTTTAGCATTATAACCTAAAGCGACAGAAGTTGTATATTCTGCAGAGGAGCTTGCTCCTATTGATGTGGAATTATAACCTGATGCATTTGAATAAGCTCCTAATGCTGTTGTATTTGAAGATATGGCTTTTGAATTATTACCAATACCTATAGCATCTGAACTTGATGCATTTGCAATTGTTCCGATTGCTATTGTGTTTGTATTTTGTGACTTAGCTCCATCGCCAATTGCAATTGAAGCACTTCCGGATGCTGTAGTAGTGCCATTTGATGCGGCATAACTACCTATTGCAATTGCACTTTCCCCACTTGAAGATACACTATCTCC
>FR899621.1 GCA_000437435.1 Clostridium sp. CAG:768
TTGATAACATTAGGGATAATAGGTGTTGTTGCTGCATTAACATTACCAAGTGTAATTAATAAATTTAAAGTAAAACAACTTGAGACAGCTTTTAAAAAAAGTTCTGCAGTCTTAGAAGATACCTTAGTAGCGGTTTTAAGTGAATATTCATTAGAATACATGGCTAATAAAAAAGGTGCATTAGAACAATTGACAAATGTTCCCAATGAAGATAGAGCAGCTATAAATGAATTGTTCGCCGAAAAATTAAAAATAATAAATGTTGCGACTATAAGAGCAGGTGCATGTGCAAATCAATTTACGTGCAATCTTATTAGTAAAAATAAATTGTATGATTATTCTGGAAATTTAATTGGAAATTATCAGATCAATGCCTTTCCTTCAGCATATGATCATGGGCAGTCAGTGGTTGATTTTTATCTCTTATTTGATGGATCAGCTGTTGGACAAATAAATTTTCAACACCATGGTCCAAAAGATGGGGTAAAAGTAACTATTGATACAAATGGACCTTTTAAAGGTCCAAATAGATATGGTTATGATATCTTTGATTTTGATAGCGGATATTATTGGGCTTCTTGTTGTGATAACAATAAGAGCGGTTGCCCTTCTCACGTTTTTTACGGTTGTTATAACTATGCTAAAGCAAATCAAAACCCAAGTGATTCTTCTAAAGGATATTGGGAAAGTTTGTATAAATAAAAAATAAAAAGTGATATAAATATTTTATATCACTTTTTAACTTTTTATAAATTTAATTAGATATAAATATACACCTTCTTAGTCAATATAAGTTGCTAAAACTTCTTGACCTAACACGGAGAATCTCATTTTCTTTAAAGCTCTTAATTCTGTTTGGCGGATACATTCTTTTGTTACTCCATAGATGTTTCCGATTTCTTCAAGTGTCATTTTGGTATCGTTTTCAATGCCGTAGCGCATTTTAACAACAGCTTGTTCTCTATCTTTTAGTGTTGAAATAACGTTTAAGATGTCTGATTTTAAATGTTCATATTCAACATCTTCTGTCGCAGATGCTTTTTTATCTTCAATAATATCTGCGATATTCATTTCTTTGCCATTATTATTTTCAATACCGCTTTCGATAGAAATTGTTTTTGTGTAAGCATTTAAGAATGCATCTATTTTATTTGCAGGAATATTCATTCTTTTGGCTACTTCTTCATTTTTTACTTGACAGTTATTTTCTCGTTCCATTTCTCGTTTAAGTTTTGAAAATCTTGATAGTGTTTCTTGAATATATACAGGTATTTTCATGCAGTGAGATTGTTCAGATATAGCTTTAAACATTGATTGTTTAATCCACCAGCTTGCGTATGTTGCAAATTTATATCCAAGTTTATAGTTGAATTTTTCTGCAGCGACCATAAGTCCAAGGTTTCCTTCTTGAATCAAGTCAATCATAGGTAAATTAGACATATGGATTGCTTTTTTGGCAATAGTAACTACAAGTTTTAAATTAGCTTTTATTAATTTATTTTTTGCTTCAGTATCTCCATTCTTTGCGTTTCTAGCTAATTCTTTTTCTTCGGATGCAGATAGTGAACGGTAGTCAGATATTTCTCTTATGTAATTTGAAAGAGTGCTATCATTTGAACCGTCTAAAATTTCGTTTTTTGCAGGATTTGAAGATTGACTTGTTTGTTTCATTTTTACAAGTGCATTTTTTTTCATACCTTTTTAAACTCCTTCTTATTTTTAGTGACACAAGATACAACACTTTGGGGTAAATATATATTTAAGATTACTTAGTATATACTTAGTATATACTATTATATATAAAAATTCAAGTTGTTTGTTAAGTTTTATTTCATATTTAAAAATTTGTCAGATAAAAGTTTTGATGTATAATTAATAATGGAGGATATTATGAAGAAAAAGATCTTAATAACATTAGGAATTATTATTGCAGTAGCAGTATCATCTATTTTGGGTTTTGCTTATGCAGCAATGAATGCCCCAAAACATCCATCAGATTATAAAATCGGTATTACTTATCAAAAGGCTTTAGAGTCTGATAAACCAATGGTGGCTTTATTTTATGTTGATTGGTGTGGATATTGCATGAAATTTATGCCTAAATTTAAAACATTAAGTGGTAATTACAAAAATAAATTTAATTTTGTAATGGTAAATGTAGAAGCACCTGAAAATAATGCTTTAGTAGAAGATGTTGGTATTAGTGGCTTCCCTACTGTTTATATTTTAGACCCTAAATATGATAACAGGGTTTTAATGTCTAATGGATTATACCAAAATTTACCTAAATTTAGAGTTGAATTAGATAGATACCTTAGAATTAGAGGGCTATTAGACAAAGCTACTGCACAAGAACAAAAATAGTTGTAATATTTCTTAATAAAACAACATAAAAATAGCAATTTTTTAAAGAGAGAGTACTTTATATAAATATAAAGCTCTCTCTTCTTATTTAAACGGATAGGCCTTGAATACAATTATCAAGGTCTTTTTTTTATGCTTATCTTTATATTTATGTTAGAATTTAATTATGAAAGATATTCAAAATTTAAAAGATAATAGAAATGTAGATATTCAAAAAGTTGGGATTAAGCATCTGGAATTACCTTTGATAATTCAAAGAAAAAATAGCTCAAATCAAGTAGTTTGTGCTAAAGCACGTGTTAATGTTTCATTGCCTCGTGATTATAAGGGAACACATATGTCAAGATTTGTAGAAGTTTTGACAGAATGGCAGCATAAAAATTTACTAGGTGTTGATATAAAAGGGTGTTTGGAAAAAATTATTAAAAATTTGGATGCTCAAAGTGGAGAGTTAGAATTCAAATTTACTTATTTTATAGACAAAAAATCTCCTGTGAAGGGAATGGTTGCTCCTATGAGTTATCATTGTTCATTTGAGGGTAGGATAGAAGATGGCGATTATAAATTTATCTTAGGAGTAGAAGTGCCTGTTACAACTCTATGTCCTTGCTCAAAAGAAATTTCAGAAAATGGAGCTCATAATCAAAGAGCTTTTATAAAAGTTAGAGTATCTTATGATGAAAGCGAACAAGTATGGATTGAGGATTTAATTGAATTAATTGAATCTTGTGCATCTTGTCCGGTGTATCCTCTTTTAAAAAGAGAAGATGAAAAGTTTGTAACAGAAAAGGCTTGGGATAATCCGAAGTTTGTTGAAGATGTTCTGCGTGATGTTGTAGTAAAACTTCGAAATCATAATATAATAAAAGAGTTTGAAGTCGAATGTGAAGCATTTGAAAGTATTCACAATCATTCAGCTTGGGCTTTTCAGCATGAAATTAAAGATTAAAATTTGTAAGAAACAATTGCGTTAATACTCCAATTTTTACCACTGTTATCTTTTATATCTTGTAAATTATATCTTTGACCTTCGAGTGATATTGTCGTGTTATCATTTATTTTTTGAGTAACACCCGCAAATGCTCCTATGCTGTTTGTCCATTTATCTTTTTTGTAGTCATATTGCCCAGAATAATGTGGATTTACATATATGTTTGTATTTTTGCCAACAGGAACATCTACAGTTAATGGAGAATATCTTATTTGAGTTGATTCTGTATTTTTGCCCATTTTATTTCTAATTCGTAAATTTTGGTTAAAAATTCCATTTTTATCGTAATTATATCCGCCTTTTAAATCAACAACAAACATTCCATCATCTTTAAAATTTGTTGCAGCTCCTACAAATGCAGATGCATAACCTTTGCCTAATTTGTATTTTTCTTCAATACCTGTGACTGTAAAATTTGAGCCATCCATTGATTGATAAGTTGATGCAGAAATGTTTCCTACTGTCTTAATTGGTTCTGTCATAATATCCCCTTTTATAAATATCCCTTATATTATTTATAAACGTTTTTAATATTAAAAAATTGCTTAATTGTTAATATTTTTAAATATTGAGAAATTTTTGAAAATTGTATATAATATTCAATAAAGAAAGGAGCGAGAAATGAAAAGATTTAAGAATGTCGGGGGGGGGGCAATTTAGAGCTTATCTCAC
>FR899622.1:0-21183 GCA_000437435.1 Clostridium sp. CAG:768
GTTTTGAAAGTAGATTCAGTATTTTTTTCAATAACTTTTTGCACTGCATCCATTTCAGTAGAAATCGCATCTTGTTCAGTATCAAGTTGTTTTAATCTTAATTCTAAGTTTTTATCTTGAGCTTGAACAATTTCAATTTTCGCATTAATTTCCTGAATAGATTGATCATATTGATACTTGTCGTATTCGTATTGATTCATAGCATCATCATATGCTTCTTGGTCAGTAACAGTGTTCGTAGTAACCGCATAAGTTACTTCATCTTGTTGTCCAGGGTTAAGAGTAATGTTAATAATTCTACCAGTAGCATCTTGTTCTAATCTCGCAGTAACCCCTTTAACTTCTTCAGTTTTCTTAGTAGAACCGATAGTGTATGCCGGAATATTGCTTTGAGAAGAACCAGTATCAGAATAAATAGCAGAATCTAACACTTCTTTTTTATAGAAGTATGGAGACCAAGTTCCAGTAGTTGTATTTTGTACATATCTCACCATCCAATTAGCATTACCATATTGGTTGTTAAGAATGTTTATATATTCGTTTTCTTCTTTAAGTAATTTTTTTAATTGATCATTAGATAGCGTTTTTAAATATTCATCATTACCTTTGAAAGCTTCTAATTCTTCATCAGTCATCGCATCAATATCAGCATCATCTCTAGTTTGCATAAGTCTAAGTTCTTTAGCGCCAACATTATATTTGTAATTGGGAGCATCTCCACTTCTAGTAATAACAGAAGAACCAGCCGCAACAGCAGCAAAATCATCAGTCCAAGAAGAAGTGTAGCTAATTAAATAAGACCCGTCAGCTTGAGCAATCATAGAAGAAATAGAATTGCTTAAAGCACCATCTTCAAAAGTATAAACAGTTTTAGTGTAATCATCAACAGAAGGAGGAACCGGAACAGACATTCCTAACAAATCATTGTAGTAGTTAGCAGATTGGTTAGACAAAGTTGTTCTTTGTTGGTTAATCTGTTGTCCTTCATATTCAACATTTGTCTTTCTCGCAGTCAGTCCTAAGAACCGAGCTTGCGAAGCTGCCATACCCATGACTTGTTTCCTTTCTCATTTGTTTCCTTGTTCTAATAGACGACATTATTCTAAATAATCTTTAATATTTGATTAGTTATTTGTAATATTTCTTCATATTTAAGTTAAAAACAAGGGATTACGAATTTCGTAATCCCTTGAAAAACTTTTGATTATAAGTTTATTTAATATTTGCGAATGTCCAAGCATCAAATGTAGGAGTTTCAGAAATATTCATTTCTTTTTTCTTTTCTCCAGAGCTTGAGTCATTATGAGCAATTGGTTTGTATAATCTGTTATAGTATTCTACAACCATTCTATCAGAGTTGAAATAAGCTTCAGATGTTCTAATTGCTTGTTGCATTAGACGAGCCCATTCTGCTTTATTTTCATAGTATGTTGGGATAATTTCATTTTCAATTTTATTCATCATACATTCATGATCTTTCCAATGACGTTCTTCCCAAGGCATTTCATCATCTAATTCTGGGTATTCAATAGTGTATCCGTTAATACCGTCAAATGTACCTTCAACTGTCCATCCATCATATGTTGATAAGTGAAGAGCTCCATTTGCATTTGCTGACATTCCAGAAGTTCCAGATGCTTCGAATGGTCTTAATGGTGTATTTAACCATATATCTGAACCACGTTTTAATTTTCCAGATAATTCTAATTCATAACCAGGTAATACTACAACGTTTTTCAAGCTGTGTGAACGGTTAAGAAGTTTGTTAAACATTTCTTTACCCATAACATCATCTGGGTGGAATTTACCTGCAAAAATAATTTGGATTTTATTTTCATCAAGAAGTCTTGTAATTCTATCATTATCCATAAGAATTAACCAAGCACGTTTGTAATCTGCAAATCTTCTTGCCCAAGTGATTGTTAATACATCTGGATCAAATCTTTTGCCTGCTACGTTTGCTACGTATTCAAACAATTCTTCTTTCATTTCACGTTTAACTGCTAATAATTTTTCTGGGGTATCAGCTTTTTTAATTCTTTCATCTTGCCAGTAATGTAAGTTTACGGCATTTGTAATAGCTCTGATTGGACATCTGCCGTCAACCCATTCCCACATTTTGTTAGCAACTAATCCGTGTAATTGTGATACAGCGTTTGCAATTCTTGACATTCTTAAAGCTGCAACTGTTAGAGAGAAGTTTTCTCCACCAAGTTCAACTGCCTTTTCTCTTGAACATCCAGCAAAGAATCCACCTTCCATTAATGTATCTACCCAGTGAACTTCGTTACCAGCAGCAACTGGTGTGTGTGTTGTAAATACAGTTTTCTTTTTAACTTCTTCTAAATTACCATTGTATTGTCTTAGTAATTCGAATGCAGCTGGAAGAGCGTGTCCTTCATTCATATGAACAACATCAAAGTTGTAACCAATTTGTTGAAGAATTCTTACACCTGCGACACCTAATACTGTTTCCTGAGCGATTCTGATTTTTTCATTTCCGTCATACAATTTATGTGAAATGCTTTTTGCCCAATCGCTGTTTCCTTCGATATCTGTTGTTAATAGATATACAGGGCAAGCACCGAATAGTTCTGGTTCAACTAAATATGCTTTAACTTTTACTTTTTCTCCAAAAATTTCAACTTCTGTAGTAGCGTTTGTATCTTTAAGAAAATCATAATATTTTCTAATATAAGCTACTTCAACTTGACCATCTTGTGCAATTCTTTGATCATAATAACCGTATGACCATAACATAGTTACACCAACCATAGGCATTTGCAAATATCCTGCTGATAGCATATGTGAACCAGCTAAAAATCCTAAACCACCTGAATAGATTTTTAATGATTGATCTAATGCGATTTCCATTGAGAAATATGCTACATTTGGTAATGACATATTAACCTTCCTCTTCTTATACTATGTAAACTATTTCACCCAAATTTCGGGGTACTTCAACAGCATAACACAAAAATTTTTCATTCAACTCTATTTTACTAATTTTTTTTTACTAATCCTTAAGAATTAGTTATAAGTAGCTATTTTACTCTTAATGATTCTTAACATTGTGTCAAATTTTTATTATTACATGCATTATTTTTTTTAGAATTTGTAAAAAATATGATTTTAAATAAGTTTTATAATTCAATTGGTAAAAATATAGCTCCACTTAAGTCGCAGAAATTGCATGGAATAAATCCTAGATTATCATATAAAAAGAATGATTTTTTTTATTTGCCTAGATTCTCAACACCAGAAATGATTGAAGCTAGAAAAATGGATAAAATAGCTTTAAGGGATATTGATTGCTTTTATGATAAATCTTTTAAAAATGCTGACTACAATGATTATTTAATTTTAAAAGATGATAGAGTAGAAGCAAATTTCTCAAGGGTTCGGTGGGTTAATCCAAAAGATAACAAAGCATATTTCTTATTAAAAGATGGTGAGTCAGATGATGGTATACAAAATATTCGTATATTAGATAGCACAGGTAGATTTATCAAAAATGCAGCAATTAAGAAGAAAACTATTATTGTTTTTGAATTGGATACTGATAAAAAATTTCAAAATATTAATAATGTTTCTCATTCTGATTTAACATCAATTTTTATTAGGCGTTTTAATCCTTTTGCAGATATTAAAATATGTTTATGGAAAGATAAATTTGAGGCTAATCGAAATTTATTAAATCAAATAAATGATAATGTTTCTGCTATTTCATGCGCATTTTCTTCAAATGTTTTAGTTGATACTTCATCAAAATTAAAAAATTTATATAATAAAATTTTTCATAAGAAATTAAAATTTAATCCTAAGGAATTAGCAAATAAATTGATTGATATGACAGATGAAAATGAAAAATTTTTTGAAAAGGTTCCTTCAAATGTAAGAATATTTATGACATCTGGTAATGGTGGAAGAAAATATTACAACAAGTATCTTTCGTTTAAACGTGTAGAAGGTGTTGGTTGTTTAAATGATAAGAAAAAATTATCTGAATTTACTGCGTCTCGAAATTCTTATTTTACACAACATTATGAAAAAGGCGAATTCCCTGTAATTCAGCTTCCTGAAGGCTTTATGTTTACTGGTACTGGAGATATTGATATTCCTTATAAAAGTAATAAGTTTAAATTAATCAATAACCTTGAAGGAACATCTTTTGCCGTTTCTATTCGTGCAGCAAAAGTTGTTTTAAATCAAATGATGGAAGGTATATTATAAATTAGTTACTCTGTCCAAGATTTTTCTTAATGCAATTTTTATGTGTGCATAAGTTAAACCACCTTGCATATAAGCAACATATGGAGCTCTCATTGGGCCATCTGCAGACAATTCAATAGTTGAACCTTCAATAAATGTTCCTCCTGCCATTATAACTTGATCTTCATATCCTGGAATATATTCAGGAATTGGAGTTACATAGCCATTGACTGGTGATAATGATTGTATAGTTCTGCAAAAATGTTCTAGTGGTTCAGGCGAACCAAATGTTATGTTTTGGATAATATCAGTTCTTTTTTTATTGTATTTAGGATATGAATCATATCCTATTTCATCAAAGATTTTAGCTGCTAGAACTGCACCTTTTACAGCGTCACAAACTACTGATGGTGCCATAAACAATCCTTGGAATATTAATCTGTGTTGATTAAACATTGCACCTCCTTCTGAACCTATGCCAGGTGCAGTTAATCTGTTTGCACATTTATCTACATATTTTGCTTTACCTGCAATATAGCCTCCGGCTTCTACTAGTCCGCCTCCAGGATTTTTAATTAATGAACCTGCTATTAAATCAGCACCTACTTCAAGAGGCTCTTTTGTATCCACAAATTCTCCGTAGCAATTATCTACGAAACAAATACAATTTGGATTATTCTTTTTTACTATCTCACATATTTTTCCAATTGTTTCAATTGATAAAGATTTTCTTGTTGAATAACCTTTTGAACGTTGGATTAATACCATTTTTACGGTTTTATCTATCATTTCATCAAGTTTTTCAAAATCAATATCTGTGCCATTTTTTAGAGGTACTTCATCATACAAAACACCGTTTCCAATAAGAGAGTCTTCTTTGGTTAAATCATCTCCGGCAGTGCCAATTACTTCTTGCATTGTGTCATATGGGGCACCTGCTACTGAAATTAATTTGTCTCCATATTTTAAATTCCCAAAAAGACAGCAGGCAAGAGTGTGTGTGCCTGATGCAAAATGAATTCTTACAAGAGCTTTTTCTGCTTTGAATACATCAGCAAAAACTTTGTCTAATACTTCTCGTCCTAAGTCATCATGTCCGTAGCCTGATACTGTATAAAAATGTTCCGGTGCTACTTTATTTTCTATAAAAGCATTTAAAACTTTTTCTTGGTTAAAATCTCTTATATCTTCAATTCTTTCAAATTCATTTCTGATTGCTTTTTCAGCTTGTTTAATAATTTCAGTGCTATTCATAATTTCTCCGCCAATTTCTGATTACTTTTATAATATTGCAACAAAAAATAATCGTCAACTTTATATGTCCTGTTGTAAAGGGTAATATGATTATTCATGAGTTAATTATATATTTGTTATGAATAAAATTTTAATTATATTTTTAATGCTTAGTTTAACAATACCTGTATTTGCTTCAAATTACGGAGTTTATTCTCCTGATAAGTACGAACTGGATAATCCTGAAGAAAATGAGAGAATATTATTTATTCTAGATTATTCAAATAGCATGTCTGAGTATTTAGAAGGGAAAAGAAAAGTTGATTTGATGGTTGACACTATGAAATCGATTTTACCGAATTTAAATCCTAATATATCAGTCGGATTAAGAGTTTATGGGCATAGAATGGGTCTAACTCCTTTTGAGGCTTGTAGAGCATCTTCGCTTGTTTCTCCAATTTCTGTTGCAAATGGAATAAATATTAGAAATTCTCTATTTGATATTAAACCAAGAGGAATGACCCCTATTACTTATTCATTAAAGCAAGCAGTAAAAAATGATTTTTTAGGATTTTCTGGTAAAAAACATATAATTTTGTTGACTGATGGTGGGGAAAATTGTGATGAAAGTCCTTGTTCTTTTGTTTTAGAGTTGATAAAAGTAAGGAAAGATGTGACTATTGATGTTATTGCATTTAACATTGATGATGAAGATGATTTAGACCAATTAGAATGTACATCACTTGTGACAAGTGGTAAATTTTATAATGCCAAAACTGCAGCACAGCTTGCAAATAGTTTAAATAACAGTGTTAATTCTTTTAAAAAAGTTGAGGCAAAAATAATAGAAAATTAGAGGCAATTTTTTTAGTTAAAATGTTTTATAATATAAAAGGGGAAAATTGTGACAATAAAATTGCTTTCTAAATACGGGGACACTCTAATCCAAAGTGCTCAAAAAGCTTTGGGGAAAAATAATTCAAAGATCCCTAAATATTTGTACCACATTACAACGAAATCTAATTATAATTCAATGCTTGAGTCTGGAGTTATTAAAACATCAAAAGATGTTTCTCCAATGAGTAATTTGAATGGTGTCTTTATGTTTGATATGAAAAATTTTGCAAAGCGCTGGTCAAATACTTGGGTGGATTATGGTGAGCCTGGACAAAAGTATAATATTGGCTCTGTTTTATTAGGTAAAAATTCATTGATACAACAAGGAGCTGATAAATCAAGTGACCTTGTACTTTTGCGTTTCCCTACAAATAAATTTGACATAAATAAGTTATCTGTAAGAATTCAAGATACTAATAAAGCAAGCTATAGACCAAACGGTGAAAATGCAATTTTTCAAAGATTACATACAAGGAGAAAAGATGCTATAGAATATATTTATTCAAATAATATAAATATATCTGATGCTGAGAAAATAGGAGAATTAAGGCTAGATTTAAAAACAGAAGCAGATGTTTTGAAATATATAACTGAAAAGCATTTTGATACTTTGTTAAAGCTATTAAAAGATCAGCCTGAAGCAAACTGTATAAAAGCAATAGAAAAAGCTAATATTAAGCCTAAATTTATTGTAGATGTTTAAAAAATTTATATTATAATTTTTTTTATGGAATTAGTGTATTTGAATTCTGCAAGAAATTGCTTTAGGTATGTAATCAAAGCGTTTGGAATTAAAGAAATTTATATTCCTTATTATTTGTGTTCATGCCTGCGTCATATTGCTTTTGCAGAAGAGTGTAAGATTAATTTTTATCATATAAATTTAGATTTTTCTCCAGCTTGCACTTTCCCAGAAAATGCTTATATTTTATATCCTAATTATTTTGGTGTTTGTTCAAAAATAGTTGAAAAATTAGCAAAAATTTATCCTAATTTAATAGTTGATAATGCACATTCTTTTTATGCAGAACAAAGTGGTATTGCATCTTTTAATTCTTTGAGGAAGTTTTTCCCGTATATTAGAGATGGAGCTTTATTGAACATCAATGAAAAAGTTTCTTTTGATATTGATAAAGATGAATATACATATGTTCCAAAAGCTTTAAATTATGATGAAATATGCAAAAATGAAAGAAGAATAGACAATCTTGATATGAAATTTATGTCTGAAACAACTTATAAATTATTTAAAACTTTGGATTTAGATTTTGAAAAAGCAAAAAGAAAATTTGGTTTTCAAAATTTGGAAAAAATATATAATGATACAAATTGTTTAAATTTTGATATGAATGCTGAAGATGTACCGTTTTGCTATCCATATTTAGCAAAAAGTGAAGAAGATGCAGATAAATTAGTTGAAAAATTAAAAAATAATGGATTAACGATTTATCGATATTGGGAAAGAATGCCTGATAGTTACCTTGAAAGCCAATTTTATAAACGTTTAGTTACAATCCCTATTAATCATTAATCATCTGTCATCTTAAAATCTTTTGGAAGTTTTTTAATTAATAGTTCAATAAACTCCAAAAAATCCATATCAAGAGAATTAACTATTTTCCAAAGAGTAGTAATTTGAGGGTCTCTTTTTCCTTTTTCTATTAAAGAAAGAGAACTACTTGATAAATCGTATTCATATGAATGTAATAAAATACCTTTGCCTATTTTTTCTCTTTTTTCATGAATAATTTCACCAATAGCACTCAACAATATATCTTTTTTTTCTTTATTTATATTTTTTAATCGCTTCCGTTGCATATTTTTAATAGTATGTTATAATATTAATAAGGTATGACTAATTAGTAATATAGGGGATATATATGAGAAGGGCTTTTACTTTAGCTGAGGTATTAATAACACTTGGAATTATAGGAGTTGTTGCAGCTATGACAATGCCTGTATTAATCAATAATTATCAAAAAAAGGTAACAGCTGTAAGACTTGAAAAATTTTATACAATTATGAGTCAAGCTGTAATTCGTTGGCAAAATGAAGAATCTATTACTCCTCCAGATTTTTTGTTTGATGATGATATTGTAAGGAATGGTAATCAATCAAAAAATTGGTTTAATTCTTCAATAGGAAAATATATAAATCAAAGTTCAATTAATAATATTTCTAATGCAGATTCATATTTTGACTCAAAGTTTAATGATGGCTCTGGATTTGTTGCTTATGTAGCTTCGAATGATGTTATGCACTTTTTTTATTGTGTAGAATATAAATACTGTTCTCTTGAAAGTTATGATGGAAGACATACTTTTTTATTTTCTCTTGTTAATGGAAAGTTTATCCCATCAACAAATTCTCATATTTTAAAAAGCAGATCGAAATTATTAGAAGAGTGTAAAAATCCTCCAAATGGTAATAAATCTACTCGCCATGCCTGTACAAGACTAATCCAAGTTGATGGTTGGAATATTTCTAAAGACTATCCCTGGTAATTAATTATTTATTTACACCCAAAGTCATCTTTATCAATTTTTCCGTCAAAATTGTTATCAATCCCATCCGAACAAGAACCTATTGAATATTTCCCTTCTGATCTTACACCTTGATTTAGATATCTTTCAGGAATTTTTTGCCATAAGTATTCAAAAAAGCCTCTATAGTATTTTGCAAGTATTTTATTTTCTATTATCAATACATTTTCGTCATTTTTGTTTTCGCCGTTTTTAGAAAAATTCATTGATCCAATTATTAAATACTTGTCATCTATTATCATAGTTTTTGAATGTACTTTTCCTGCATAATTTTCGACTTTAACTAAAATTCCATTATCTCTGAGTATTTTTATATTTGATGCTTTATAATTTGTTGAGTCGTGTATTATTTTAATTTGTACTCCTCTTTTTCTAGCATTAATCAGTGAATTTTTTAATTCTTCATGTGTGAGTACAAAAGTTGGTATGTAAATATATTTTTCAGCTTTATTAATTAGTGGAATAATATTTGTAGATATAATTTTATCTTTAGGTGAAAAAAGTGGCAGAATTCTTGCATTTTTTAGGGTAATTGTTTTTGTTCGAAATTTTTCTTTTTCATTGTGGAATTTTCCTGAGAGCATTTGGTTAAATTCTTGTTCATATATTTGAGCTAACTGTTCTGAATTAATTAGAATTAAACAATCAGAGTTAAAGCCTGAAAGTCCTGTGTTCGCAAAGTTCATAGAACCTGTAATTACTTTTGAGTTATCAAAGATAATAAATTTATTATGCATTATTATTTTAGGTGTATCAGTAGATTTTTCATCAGCTAAATTAATTATTAAATTTATGTCAGGGTAATAATTCCCTTTGCTTGTATCATAGACTAACCTAATTTTTACTCCTCTTGATTTTGCATTAATCAGTGCATTAATGATTTCTGGAGTATTGCTCCAGCCGTATAATGCTATATCAATTGATGATTTAGAGTTTTTTATTTGATTTACAATTTCTTTGCAGGCAAGAGATGAGCATTTATTATCCGGTTTAAGTTTTGTAGTTAAATCTGTCAGAAACAATTTTACGCTGCCATTTGAAATCATTAGCGGATATTGTGGAATAATTTTTTTTATATTTTTTTGTTTTGTTATATGGCAAAATTTGCAAGGTACAGATTCTTTTGGAAGTTGTTTTTCTTCAATTACTACAGCATCACTTGCTACAAGACCGTATTTACAGTCAAGTGTATGATATTTATTGCTTTTATGATTAAGAATTACAAGTTTGAGTCTTTTTGCTTTGTCTAATTGTTTTTTATAGTTGTTAAGGTAAGTTATATTGCCGTTTTCAAATCCTAAACCTGAAATTAATAATTGTTTTTTATAAGAAATATTATCAACATTAATATCTGCAAATTTGCAGTCTTGATTTTGCTCTTTTGTGAATTTTAATTTTACATTTCTTTCTAATAATGTATTTTCTGCAAAATTATCAGTAATATAGCCTAATTTTATAGCATCAGTTTTCGAAATCTCAATTTTTTTATATAAATTGTCATCTAACTCTGATAGATTAGCTGTAAAAGTTTCTGTGTTTGGAATACATATTATTTCATCGTCTTCAAGAATTTTATTACTATTTAAGTCAACCCCAATTTTTGTAGGAGTAAAAATTCTCAGCACAACTTTATCTGATTTTTGAAAAACATCAAAAATCGAAAAAATAGTGAATATTCCAATAATAGATAAGATTGCAAATATTTTATTTGTTTGCATATTCTTTTTTATAATTTGTTATTTCAAATCCAAGTCTTGCGATTTTATCTTTCAAAGCTTTGTTTTGAGTTATTAAAAATTCCGTATAATGTTGATTTTTATTTGATGTTGCATAGTGACAAGGATGTATTAATGCTTCTGTAATATGTGAATCTTCAATTGCTCTAAGACCATATTCGATTGTTAAATCATCCATTAATCCTGTATACCCGACACCTATCAGGTTATCATTAGTTTTAAGCCCATATTCCTCAACAACTTTTTTGTTGATAGAAGTGAAGTAATTTAATAATAAGATTTTTAGAATATTAGGCGGATATTTCAAGTTAAGGTGTTTTCTTATGCTTGGTACAAAATACATTTCTTCATATTGAGTTCTAATATATGGAATATTGTATTCTTTAGCAAGTTTTGCAGTTATCTTGAATAAGTTAGGTATTGAATGCGTATGAACATGAGAATCAATATGGTCTACTTTTGTATAATTCATAACAGTTTCAATTTGAGTTCTAAATTCAAATTCTACCTGATTTAAAAAACTTTCATCATGGGATTTTAAAAGAATACTTAAAAATCCGTTATTAAATTTTCCTTTTTTATTAGTTAAAAGAGGAGCTTTTGTCAAAGATCGTCCTTCTATAATGTTTAAATGCACTCCAAGACCTAAATTGGGACATTCAGGAATTATCTCATTTACTGCTGCATTAAATGCTTTTCCGTTAGCACAAAGGCTTGCACTTGTTAAAAAACCATTGTGATAACCATCTAGTACTGCTCTGTTGAATGCTTTAGACATTCCAAAATCGTCTGCATTTAAAATAAATTTTTTTTCTACCATATTCTAAAAAAATCCTTGCTTTAATAATATGTATATTATAGTATAAAGTTGTCTATTTTGGCAAATGAGAGAGAAAATTTATGGATAAACCGACATTAGCTATAATTGTTCCTTGTTTTAATGAAGAACTATGCGTAAAATCAACCATAGAAAAATTGTTGATTTTGTTAAATACACTTGTTGATAAAAATAAAATAAAAAACGATAGTTACTTATATCTTGTAGATGATGGATCTGTAGATAAAACATGGAATCTTATAGAAGATGCACACAAAAATGATAAACGAGTTAAAGCATTGAAATTTATAAGAAATTTTGGAAACCAGAAGGCTCTTATTGCGGGATTAGAAGGAGTTAGGGAACTCGGTTGTGATTGTGCTGTATCAATTGATGCGGATTTGCAGCAGGACGAAAATGCAATAGAACTTTTTATAGATGAGTATATGAAGGGTGCAGATATTGTATCAGGTATTAGAAATGACAGAAAAACTGATTCTTTTTTCAAAAAAGTAACAGCTTTGATGTTTTATAAAACTATGAATATATTAGGAGCCAAAATACCTCCAAACCATTCTGATTATAGATTAGTAAGCAAAAGAACTTTAGATGTAATGGAGTTGTATCCTGAAAAATATCTATTCTTAAGAGGTTTTTTTAACGAATTAGGACTAAAAACTGCTTATGTTCATTTTAATGTAAAACCAAGAATGGCAGGAGAATCTAAATTTAATTTTATGTCACTTATGGTATTAGCATTAAACGGAATAACATCTTACAGTGTTGTTCCTCTCAGATTTGTAGCTGTATTAGGCTTTTTTATGGCATTATTTGGTTTTTTAGTTGGTGTTGAAACAGTTATTGAAAAAATATTTTGGCATAATTCTCCTAATGGCTGGGCTACTACAATTATTTTATTATGTGTATTTGGTGGTATTCAACTATTTTGTTTAGGTCTAATTGGTGAATATGTAGGTCAAGTATTTAGAGAGGTAAAAGCAAGACCTCGCTATGTTAAAGATATTGAACTAAGGTAAATATTTATGAAAGGAGCAAATTATGAAAAGATGTCAAGCTGATCAAGCCCAAAAATCTTGTAAGAATAATAAAGCTTGTCTTGAATTGTCTACCTGCATAGCAGTCGGGGGGGGGGCAATTTAAAGCTTTCCTGTCTTGATTATCAATGGGTTGAAAAAGAGATAACAAAATGTTATATTAGTGATATGATACATCACTATAAAAAAGAAAAAGGGTTTACACTCGCAGAGATTTTAATAACATTAGGAGTAATTGGAGTTGTTGCAGCATTAACTCTTCCTAGTTTAATTAATAAATATAAAATTAAGCAGTTACACACAGCTTTTACTCGTTCAAGTAGTATTATTCAAAATGTATTAAATGAAACAGCTGTTGAATTTGGGTATACAAGTTTTAAAGACATTAATTCCTTATGTTCTGGGTTATCTGCTGCTGAAAATGGTGCTTGTAAAGCAAAATATAATGCTCTGTTTGATGATATCAATGATTTTTATGCTTCGAGATTTCGTATTGTTAATACATTGAGGAATGAAGATGTAAGGAAATATTCTTTTAGCAATTATTCAAATTTAACTAAAACTAGTTATACCAATATTTATGGTGTAAATAATATATATTGTTTAGCTGATGGAACTTGTATTACAACTCTTTTATTTTTTTATCACAATCCTGCAGATGGTATTTCTTTAACATTTGACACTAATGGTCCTGTAAGAGGTCCTAATAGATATGGTTACGATATATTTTTATATAACACGGGAGAGTGGTATAAATTATGTTCAAAAAATCAGGATGGTGATGTCTATAATGGACGTGGATGTTATGATTATGCTATTAAAGATATAAATCCTGATGATAATTCAAAAGGATATTGGGCAAGTTTATATTAATGTATAATAATTTGCATAAAAAAAGTGGATATAAACCCACTTTTTTTATTTAGCCGTGCCACTGTCTATCGAATTAAGTAAATAAAATCTTTAAAAATATTATCTCTTTTTAATTACATAACACCCGCAAGTATTATCTTAGTGCTGCTATGTTTCCATCCTGACACGGTTCGATAGCTTACGCCATCATGCACTTAAACGTCAACAATAATATATTTATCAAAGTTATTTACCGAACCCTCACAACAGGCTCTGCACCCCGCATTAGCTTCGGGTCAAGAGATTGCAATTCCCCGTGGAGCACGGCTGATTTGATATTAACATAAAATTATTAATTAGTCTACGTTTTTTTATTTAATTTTATAGCCATTCTACTAATGCAAAAATTATCTAAAAAAGGATAATAATAGTTAGAAAGGAGAAATAATGGAACGTTTAGATTTATATAGATGTGAAATCTGTGGAAATCTTGTTGAAGTCATTTTAGCAGGTGGCGGAGAGCTTGTATGTTGCGGTCAGCCAATGCACAAAATTGATGGAAAAAATAAAGAGGAAGCAGTTTTTGAAAAACATATCCCAGTTTTTGTAAAACAAGAAAACGGAACAGATGAAGTAAGAGTGGGAGAAGTTCTGCATCCTATGACAGATGACCATTATATTATGTTTATAGAAACTATTTCTGAAGATAAAAAACATGCTCAATTACAATATTTATCACCTGGAGACGAACCTAAAATGCTATTAGAACATAAATTAGGCAAAACTTTAGCAAGAGAATTTTGTAATTTACATGGTCTATGGGAGGGCAAAAGTGATTAGCGAAAAAGTAGAGAATATTTTAAATTCTCAAATCAATAAAGAATTTTATTCTGCATACCTATATCTAGCTATGTCTGCTTATTTTGATGAAATTGGGCTATATGGCTTTTCAAATTGGACAAAAATCCAAGCTAGAGAAGAAGTTGAACATGGCATGATTATTTTCGATTACATTATTGAACGTGATGGGAAGGTAAAACTTGAACAAATAAATTCACCTGAGAGAAATTTTGAAAATCCTCTGCAGGTATTTGAAAAAATACTAGAACATGAAATTTATGTGACTGAAAGCGTTAATTGTGTAGCATCTTTGAGTGAAGACGAATGCGATTTAGCTACGCGTCATTTTATAAATTGGTATATCTCAGAGCAAGTTGAAGAAGAAGCTAATGCTCGTGATGTAATCACTAAATTAAAGATGTTTGGAGATGATAAAGCTTCTTTATACCATCTGGATCAAGATTTGGGTAAACGTGAATATAAAGCTCATTCATATAAAATATAAATTATTTATCTTATTTCTTAAAAGAGGAATTTTTAATTCCTCTTTTTTATTTATATTGCGAATTTGTAACTAATTTGTCCTGAATAAAAAAATATATTATTATGGTAAGTATGAATAATGGTAAAATTGTAGTAGTTGACGATGAAAAAATGGTTACCTCAGCATTTAAAACTTTATTTAAAGTTGAGGGATATTCTGATGTACATTTATTTAATAGCCCCAAAGAAGCAATTGAGTTTCTAAATGAAAACACCCCAGACTTAATTATTTCAGATTTTATTATGCCTGAGATGAACGGATTAGAATTTTTAACTGAGGCTAAAAAGCTTTATCCTGAAGTAAGTATGATTCTTTTGACAGGTTATGCTGATAAAGAAAATGCTATAAAAGCTATCAATGAAATTGGTTTATATAAATATATTGAAAAGCCTTGGGATAATGATGACTTACTAATGAATATAAAAAATGGTATTGAAAGAAGTCATTTACTGGAAAATTTGAGAAATAAAATTTGTGAGTTGGAAGAAGCTAAGAAAAAATTACAAGATTATTCAACTAATTTAGAAAAAATAGTAGCAGAACGTACAGCAGATTTATCAGAAGCTAATAAAAAGCTTTCAGGAATTATTAATTATTGCGCAGACGGCATTATTATTGTCGACGGTAAAGGTAATATTCAACAAGTTAATCCTGCTTGTGAAAATATGGTTGGATTATCTGAAAAAGCTCTATGTAAAAAGAAATTCCAAGAAATTGCATATTCGAATGTAAAAGAATTTAATTCTGCCAAAGATAATAAATCCGGTGAAATTTTTGGTTTAAGTGAAGAAAATTCAGAGATTTTATTGCGTGATTATTTTATTGTAAATGAATTGAGCGGAATTCATACTCCTGTAGAAATTAGCTTTGCTGCAATTTCGGGTGAAAATAACAATTTTGATAAATTTGTTGGTGTAATAAGAGATGTAAGTGTTCAAAAAGAAACAGAGAGATTAAGAGATGATTTTATCGCAACTCTTACTCATGATATGAGAACTCCTTTATTAGCCGCTATTCAAACTTTAAAATTCTTCTTAGAAGGAGCAATTGGCGAACTTGATGAAAAACAAAAAGTTTTATTATCTACAATGCTTCAAAGTAATGAGGATTTATTAGGGCTTGTTAACGCTCTTTTAGAAGTGTACCGCTTTGAAAGCGGTAAATTAACTCTTTGTAAGACTGTATTCCCTGTAAAAGATTTAGTAGAACAGTGTTATACTGAACTAAAACCGCTTGCAGTAAAGAAAAATCTGAAATTTGGAGTAACCTTTGATATGTCTGATAATTTGCATATTTTAGCAGATAGAGCAGAAATTAAAAGGGTTATAACAAATTTATGTGGCAATGCTCTAAATTATACAAATAAAGGTGGAGAAATAAAGGTTCTAGCAAAAGCTCAAAGCGGAGATTTTATATTTTCTGTAACAGATAACGGGAATGGTATTCCTCAAGCTGATATTCCAAATTTATTTAAGAGATTTTCTCAAGGAACAACAAGAAAAAGATCTACTGGTACCGGTCTAGGCCTTTATCTTTCAAGACAAATTATTGAAGCTCATAATGGTAAAATTTGGGTAGATAGCAAAGTAGATAAAGGTAGTGAATTTTCATTCCTATTAACAGATGTAGTAAAAGATCCAAGTATTAAAGAAAGACAGGTTTCTAATGGCTAAAAATATCAGAGTATTAATTGTCGAAGACCATGATATGGCTCGCATGGGACTATCTGTAGTCCTAGGCAACCACCCTAATATTGAAGTTGTAGCAATGTGTGCGGATGGTCAAGATGGCGTAGATAAGGCTCTTGAATTAATCCCTGATGTTGTAGTTATGGATATTGGTTTACCTACTATTGATGGTATTGAAGCTACAAAAAGAATTAAAGCTTCGAATAATAAAATTAAAGTTTTGATGTACACTTCAAGGGAAGATGAAGATGATATCTTTGATTCTTTCCAAGCTGGTGCTGATGGATACATTACAAAAGGAGCAACTTCTGAACAAACTGTATCTGCAGTTCTTGCAGTTTCTGAAGGTGCAGGTTGGCTTGACCCCGCTATTGCAAAAGTTGTTTTAACTAATATTCGTCGTACAAATACAAATACAGAAAGAAAAGGCGAAATTAATTATAAATTAGGTAAAAATTTATATGGTTTAACTGAACGTGAAATGGAAGTTTTAGCTTTAATTGTTGATGGACTTACAAATCCACAAATTGCTGAAAAACTTGTGATAACAATTTCTACTACAAAAACTCATGTTCATAGTATTTTGCAAAAATTATATGTAAACACTCGTTCCAAAGCTATATCAATGGCAATGAAAGAGGGTTTAGTATAGTATGATTTATGCTCTTTTAGGGATTGCTGCTGCTTTTTGTGCTTATATTCAGTGGGGAGATGAAATTCCTATTCCTAATTTTGATCACGATATAAATAAAAAAGAGGCAAAATACATTCACGAGGTTAATAAAAAAGCCGAAAAAGAAAAATTTGAAAGAGCAAAACTTAATAGAAATCCAAGTGGTTATATGACAATTGAGGAATATGAATTATTATCAACTCCAAAAGATAGAATGACAGTCGAAGTTGATGTCCCTAAAACACCTATTCCTGCTGATATGGTATACGTCCCTCAACCAGCTTATAAAATTGTGAGATATAATAATCCTCCAGGTAGTCCAGAAATAGAACTATCAAAAATGTTTTATCAAAAACGTCAGCAAAATGCTCAAGGAATTGTATCTCCGGATTTTACAAAACTTGTATATCCTGCTGTATATTATTACCCAAATAGTGGCTCCACAGCTTGTGATTTGTTTGTAATTAATTTAGAAGAAGCTAAATCTAATATGGATAAAATTTTAACTGCTAACACTATCCATAAGCTTTCAGATCCAATTCTGTCAACAGATAAGACAAATGATAATTATTATACATTTCGAACTCTTACTCCAATTGATTTTAATTCTGATGGTTCAAAATTGCTTGTAAAAGAAAAAATAGGTAATACTAGAGATGGTATTTGGAAAACAACACCTGTTGTGTATGATTTTTCAACAGGTGTTTCTTATGATTTGATTGAAGTGAGAGAAGCAATAATTTATTACTGGAAAGAGAATAAAGGCTTAAATTTAGATGATAAAAGATGGGATGTATATCCTTTAGGTTTTGCAGCTGATAATTCTGATTGGGTAATTGTTAATGCTGTTGCATATACTGGTAGCACTCCAGTTAATTTAGGTACTTGGAAAGTAAGTTCAAAAGGGGAACAGTCAAGATTAATTACTTTTACAAATTCTGAAGTTCAGGTAAGCATGAATGGATATAAACTAGTAAAAGATGGAATTGTCCCTTCTGCAATTACTGAAAAAGAACAAAAAGAACTTGAAAAAATAGAAAAGGCTAAAGTTAAACAAAAGAAAAAAGAAGATAAAGAAGAAGTAAAAGCTCTAGAAAAATCATATAAAGCAAAAATTAAAGAAATGGATGCAGAATTTAAGGAATCTCAAAAGGATTATAATTTACGCAGAAAAATCCAAGGATCTACATCAGGCGATGAAGTTTTAATTAAATACAAAGAAATAAAAGCAGAACAAGAAGCTAAAAAACAACAGCAATTGGAAAAACAAAGAGAAAAAGAATTAAAAGCGCTAGAAAAACAAAAACAAAAAGAAGAGAAAAAGCAGCAAAAAGAATTAGAGAAATCTAACAATTAATAAGTTTTAATTTTTCTTGGTGAGTTAGTTTTTTTATGCGTGCTTCTTCTTTCATTGCATTTGATTTTGTATCAAATTCCTTTTGATATACCAATTTAACAGGTTTATTTGCTCTTGTATATTTAGCTCCTTTCCCTTCAAGGTGAGCTTGAAATCGTTTTTTAACATCATCTGTGTAGCCACAATAGAATGTGTTTTTCTCTGTTAAAATCATATATGTATAATATTTTTTATCCATAACATATTTATAAATAAAAAAGACGATTTTTATAACCGTCTTTTAATGTATTTCTTCTTTTTCTTTATTCTCAAAAATTTGTATTAGCAAACAGATGTAAATCCACCTGAAGATGCTCCGCAAGATGCTCCTGAAAATCCACCGCCGCAGCTTGCTGTAGAAGCTGAAGATGAACTATCTGAAAAACTTCCGCTAGATGTTAATGTAGATACTGCATTAGAAAAACTGCTTAAAAAACCACCAGTATATGCAACAGTTTCTCCCGAATCAGAATATTGTGTATAATCAACAGCAAAAGGATTGCTTGTAGAAAACATGTCATATACTCTTGTTTCAAATAAACTATGTTGTTGATACATAGCTAATGAACCTGCTGTTTCTACTGATTCTGAAGGTTTTGTGCTTCTGATATTATTAGTTCTTGTTTCAGATGATTTTGATGCGATGTTATTCATTATCTGCTCCTATTAATATCTCGTGTCTTACATTTATATAAACAAATTTAATTTTAACGAATTTCGGCATGTGTTTCTTTTGTTACAAACCTTAACATAATATATAGATCTATGGATTTATCCAATTAAAACTCTTGGTTGATGCGAGTTTCAAGAATATCTAGTATTGTGTAAGTGTAGAGGATTAAAAGGATATGTTGAAAAAGATTTTATTTACATTAATTATATTTACTGGACTTTCAGCCTATGCTGGGGATAATTTTCTTAACTCAGTTGTAATTGATAATAATGATGGAGATATGTCTGTTATATTAAGATCAGACGAAGTTACTAAAGTAAAAAAAGAAGTTGAATCATCTGATAAAGTAATTCTTACTTTAAAAGGAATAGCTCAATCTCCAAACATAAATACATTGTATAAAAATGCTAAAGATGTAAATGGTTTAATCATTCAAAATGATGGAAACAATGATTTAAAAGTGTACATTGAAGCCCCTAACATTGCTAAAGCTGATATAATTTTTGATACGCCAAATTCAGCTCCAATTACTGTAAGTGATTCTACTGATGAGGAGAGAGTTTTATGGAGTGTTATATCAATTGCAATATTATTACTTGTAATGCGTTCGGCTAAAAATATATGTACAGAACCGCCTAAAAAGGATATAAATGAAATTATTAAAGAGCGTGAAAAAGCACTTTATCGTAGTTTCCAAAAAGAAGTAGCAGCTATGCCGAGTATTGGATATAAATTAAAAGCTTATAACAAGCATGTAATTAAAGGGGAAACTTTAAGATCATATTCAACTTATACAAAAGTTTAAAAAAATCCGCTAGTAAAGCGGATTTTTTTTTGTTATTAATTATTATCAAAATTTGCTGATTATTTCTTCAATCTTTTTAGCAGAAGTACCATCTCCATATGGATTTTGAGCTTTTAATCTTGTTTCTTGTCTTGATTTAGATAAAACATCTTCGCTATGTGAAATTATTTTATCATAATTAGCTCCAACTAAAATTGAAACACCAGCATCTATTCCCTCTTGACGTTCTGTTTCGTAGCGCATAACGAGTGTTGGGCATCCAAAAGATGGAGCTTCTTCTTGTATACCACCGGAATCTGTCAATATTAATTTTGCATTTTTCATTAAATACACCAAATATGGATAATCTAATGGTTTTAAAAGTTTAACATTTTTATATTTTCGTAATCTTGAATGAATTTTATCTTTAACATTTGGATTAGGATGCACTGGTATTACAAAAGTGTGATCCTTATATTTTTCTGTCAAATATTCGATTGCATCTAGTATTCTATCAATTCTTTCTCCATGATTTTCTCGTCTATGAGCTGTAATTAGTACAAGTTTGTCATCGACTTTTATATTTTCATTTTCAAAATATAATCTTGCACTATCTAAGGTTCTATCAGAAAGACAGAATAAGGCATCAATTACAGTGTTACCAACTACAAAAATTTTGTCATCAGAAATATTTTCTTTTAATAGAGCTTGTCTATTTTTTTCTGTTGGTGCAAAATTAAGTGCTGCAACTCTTGATGTCATTTGGCGCATAACTTCTTCTGGGAAAGGCTCATAGATATCATAAGATCTAAGACCTGCTTCTACATGATATACTGGTATTTTTCTGTAAAAGCTAGCCAAAGCCCCACATAATACAGTCATTGTATCGCCTTGTACAATTGTAGCATCAATACTATGCTCCTCAAATACTTTGTCAAGAGCATTCAAAATTCTAGTCTGTACTCCAGATAATGTCTGATTAGGCTTCATACAATCCAAATTTAAATCAGCTTGAAGCCCAAAATACGCAAGAGTTTGATTAGATAACTCTTTTTGTTGTTCTGTATTACAAACTATAACATTATATTTTTCAGGATATTTTTTTAATTCCAAAATAATTGGAGCAAGTTTAATAACTTCTGGTCGTGTACCAAAAACAAATAATATATTTTTCATAATTATAATTTTAGTATAAAAATATTCTTATGCAATTATGTAACAATATTTATTGCCGAATAGG
>FR899622.1:21218-75907 GCA_000437435.1 Clostridium sp. CAG:768
AATAATTTACATCAAGATTTATAATTAAGACAAAGGAGAAAAATAGATGTTAGACCTATATATACTCGAAACTTGTCCATTTTGCAGAAAAGTAATGGATATATTTGATGAAAGTAATATTGAATATAATAAAAAAAATATTCTCGAAAAAGAAAATTTAGATGAGCTAATTAAACTAGGTGGTAAGCAACAAGTGCCATTTTTAGTTGATAATGACAATGATAAATTTATGTATGAGTCTGATGATATTATTGAATATGTGAAAAATAAGGTATAATATGTTTTATAATTCTTTTAAAAGTAATGAATACAATAATTGTACAGCTAAAGGAGCTTGTTCAATTTCCCCTAACATATCTTCAATGCAAGAAGTTATGTTTATAATACTTAGACAAATTTCTTACTATTTGCTTAAATTAATTGATTTTAATATTTATAAAAATGAAATAATCAAGGATTTAATTCTTGAAATTTCTGTAATTGATGGCGCAAAAGACTTATCAGAAGCACAAATTCTAAATTCTTTTTCAAAGCAATACTTGAATTTAGTAAGTTGCAGAAAAGAATATTTGAATATTTGCAAAGAAAATAGAACAAATTGTGATGATTTAAAAAATCTTATAAAATTATCTCCTAAAACAAGTCTTGCTGCTATTTTAAAAAAAGGTGATAAAGAATTTATACACAAATACAAAAAACTTAATTTTAATCAGAAATATTATGCGGAAATACTACTTGCACTAATTAAGAGTGTATCTATTAATTTAAGTAATTTGTATGAATTTAATTCAGATTTTTACGGTATTTCAAAAGAGGTTTTAATTGCGCTAAATTTATTTAATGCTAATAGAATATCTACAGAAAAGTTTAAAGAAGAAATGCTTGCGCTTGCAAAATGTGATGTAAGACTATTAGATTTAATAAGTACAGCACAAGTCGAATATTTCGGCGAATTAATACAGGCAAAAGTTTCATTTTCAACGAGACCAAATAAAGCAATATTAGTATCTGGTTCTAATTTAGAAGATTTAAAACTAGTTTTAGAAAGTGTAAAAAACGAAGAAATAGATGTTTATACTAATGGAAATTTATTAATAGCACATGCTTTTCCTTATTTTAATAATTCTAAAAATTTAATTGGACATTATAGTAATGGTTCTTTTAATACAATTTTAGATTTTGCAACTTTCCCAGGTGCAATTTTATTAACTAAAAATGAAGCGAAAAATATAGAATATCTATATAGAGGAAGACTTTTTACTACTGACGATATTGCCCCTAAAGGAGTTGTAAAGATCGAAAATAACAATCTTACACCTTTAATTGAATCTGCAAAACAAGCAAAGGGGTTTGCTAAAGGTCAACAGAGAAATTCTATAATTGTTGGTTACAATGATAAGTCATTCGAAAAAGAAGTAAATAAAATTGTTAATGCAAATCCTGATAAGATTTTTATTATTGGGCATACTGAAATAACAATAAATGTTAAAGATTATTTTAAAAAATTCTTCTCAATCATGCCTCCAAATACTTATGCAATTTCGTTTTCTTATGACCCTAAACTAAATAATGTTCTAACTATTAATCTTGCAAATGACTATGCTCTAATCTACAGAACACTCAATCAGATATTTGAAAAGATTCCTCTTGATTCTGATAAATTAGCATTTTTTCTTACTAAATGCGATGTTAATTCTTTGTCAAATATTATTAATCTAAAAAATAGGGGTGCAAAAAATATCTTTTTATCAGATTGTCCTCCACTAGTTATTAACCCGGCAATTTTACACGCTTTTACAAAATTATTTGAAATTAATAAAATTACAAATCCAAAGGATGATCTAGCACTATTAGGTTACTAAATAAAAAAAACAGAGACTCCAAATTTTTGAAGTCTCTGTTTTTAGAATATTAAATTTAAAATTAATATCTGTAATGAGCAAAAGCTTTGTTAGCTTCAGCCATTTTGTGAGTATCTTCACGTTTTTTACAAGCTGCACCTGAACCGTTTGAAGCATCAATTAACTCGTTAGTTAATTTATCGATGAATGATTTTCCACCACGTTTTTTAGCAGCTTCAATTAGCCAAGATGATGCAAGTGCAAATCCTCTATCAGCTTTAACTTCGATAGGTACTTGATAAGTAGAACCACCGATACGTCTAGCTTTTACTTCTAATAATGGAGTTGCATTTGTCATTGCTTTTTGGAAGATATCAAGAGCTTTTTCGCCAGTTCTTTCTTCTATTTTTACTAATGTAGCATAGAAGATTTTTTCAGCTAGAGACTTTTTACCACGTCTCATAATTCTGTTGATAAATTTTGAAATATCAACACTATTGTATACTGGATCTGCTAAAGGTATTCTTTTAGCTGGTTTAGAACGTCTAGACATTATTTCTTACCTCCTTTAGCATTTTTCTTAGCACCGTATTTAGATCTGCTTTGAGCTCTGTTTGCAACACCTGCAGTATCTAAAGTACCTCTAACGATGTGGTATCTTACACCAGGAAGGTCTTTAACCCTTCCACCTCTGATTAGAACAACACTGTGTTCTTGTAGGTTGTGGCCAATACCTGGGATATATGAAGTAACTTCAAATCCGTTAGTTAATCTAACCCTTGCAACTTTTCTTAAAGCTGAGTTTGGTTTTTTAGGGGTTGTTGTATAAACCCTTGTGCATACTCCACGTCTTTGAGGACAATCCATCAATGCTGGAGATTTTGTTTTGTCGATTAGCTTTTTGCGTTCTCTACGAACAAGCTGGTTAATTGTAGGCATTTTTTTCTCCTTTTTTTAGTAACTACATCGGCAAAATCATATCCTGAAACCCTTACGCATTCCGGTTATGACTGGACTATTGGAATAAAATTTATTCCCTTACGCCCTATTTTTGCCTCACTTACCGAAAATTCAGCACGAAAATTTCGGCTATAAGTGTAATTCTATTAAACAACAGCCAAAATTTATTGTCAACAAATCTTGCAAAGATGTTAATAATGCTATATAATTATTTTATGAAAAAAGAAATAAAAGATAAGTTAATTGAGGTTGCTAGTTTTTGTATATGTGTAGTTGTTCTTTTAGCAATTGCATATTTTACAGGGTTTATAAAAGGTTTTACAGTTTTAGATTTCCAAGATTCTTATAATAAATTAGTATATAATTTTGCTAATTCTGCTTCTAAAAGCAAATTAGATTCTAATTTATTTGATACTAATAATTCAAATAATAAAAAAATAACAACATATAAAGATTATCATCCAATGAGAATTCCTGAATCCGTTTTACGCGGAGTAGATTCTTCTAGAGCTTGGGAAAATGTTTTTTATTCTAACAAAAAAGTAGTATTTTATATTTATAATAATTCACAAACAGATTTTCATAATTCAATTACCAATTATTTAAGTTCTGAAACTAAAGGGAAATATTATAATCTTATTGCTTATACAGAGAGTAGTTTTGATAGTATGCGTTTAGGAGATATAGGTCCATCAAAAATTTGTGATAGTATCGAAGAATGTAATGCTGTTAGAAAAAAGGCTGCAGATTATTCTGCATTATCAGAGTTTCTGAAACAATGTGGACGTTACATGTGCATAATAAATCCGCAACAAAAACAATATGTTAAGTTGCGGAATAAAAATTCTGGTCAAGCTGTTAAAATGATTTTTGATTTAAGAAATTGGTAAGCTTAGTCTGTTAATTTAAAATCTCCATTTTTTTTGATATGTTCGACTAGGCCTCCATCATTTAATAACTTAATCATTACAGGAGGTAATGGTTCAATTGGTATAATTGCTCCATTAGTTAGGTCTGTTAAAATTCCTTTTTCAATATCTAAATCAAGTTCATCACCAGCATCAATAGCTTCTGTATCAGCCTCGATTGCTAACAGCCCTATATTAATAGCATTTCTGTAAAAAATTCTAGCAAAAGATTTTGCAATTACAGCACCCACTCCAGCAATTTTAATAATTTGAGGAGCGTGTTCTCGAGAAGATCCAAGACCAAAATTAGACCCCCCAACAACAAAATCTCCTTTTTGCATAGAACTTGCAAAATTAGGATCAGCATCTTCTAATACATGTTTTGCAAATTCAGGTAAATTTGAACGTAAATGGAATAGTCTACCTGGTGCTATGTGATCTGTTGAAATATTATCCCCAAATTTGAATGCTTTTCCTCTCATAATATTCTCCTTATAATAACAATCAGTTTTCTTTCTTCTTGATTATACTACAAAATAGTGATATAATACAAAAAGTGAGGTAAACTTATGTATTTTGATAGAAAATGTAAAATAACTTTTATATGCAATGGTGCAACTATATATAGTGAAGATGATAGATTTACTGATTCTGAAGCATATCCGCCACTTAATGATGCTGGCCAAGATGAAATCGAAAGGATTTGTGACTTTTTAAAGAAAAGGGGAATCAAAAATGATAAAATTTATACATCTCCAGCATTACGTTCAACTCAGTCTGCAGCGATGATAGCAAAATTATTTAAACAAGATTTTGAAATTGTTGAAGACTTACATCCAAGAAAATGTGGTGATTTTAATGGTTTAACTTTTGAGCAAGTTGACGAAAAATACCCAGATGCACTTGATAAATTGATTAATTGCCCAGAAATAGCGGTTCCAGAAAATGCTGAAAGTGTGACAGATTTTATTAATCGTATTAATTGTACACTAAATAAAATAATTGAAGACAATTTAGGCAATAGAATTATTATAGTAACTCATAAAGATATAATAAAGGCTGCAATAATATCTGCCTTAAATATTCCACATAGTTCTTTACATCGAATTTATGTAAAATCAGGTAGTGCAACTCAAATAAGTTATTATGAAAAATGGTCTAGTCTTGTATATTCAGACTATACTCCGGTTGTTTAGTCGCGATTAATCTTTGATTTTCTTGTATTAAGAATTCTTTATCTGGTTTTATATCAATAAAATCCCAAGGAAGATCTTGAGTAAAAGAATAATTATCAGTAGCAAAAGAATCTGTGTTTATTTTTAATTCTTTTGCTGCTTTTTTAAATGCGCCTAGTTTTCCCCCATATTGGTATACTTTTAATACAAAGTCATTTAAAGAAGAATCTCCTCGAGAAAGTACAGCTTGCCAATAATCCCATTTTATACTTGATATATGTGCAGTAATTCCAAGTTTGTGTAACTCTTTTTTTAGAAAATTACTTTTTTCTTCTAGTAATTTTGTGTTTTCACGTCCAATCCATTGGAATGGAGTATTAGGTTTTGGTACAAAACTTGAAAATCCAAATGAAATATCAAAACCTTTATTTTCTTTTTTTAATTTTTTAGCTAGATTAACAATTTCATCTAAATCAGATTGTGTTTCTGTAGGTAGACCAATCATTCCGTAGAATTTTAGCCCTTTAAGACCATTTGCTCTGGCAATTTTAACTGCTTCAAATATTTGATTTTCTGTTAAATTTTTATTTATAACTTTTCTAAGTCTATCACTCCCTGCTTCTATTGCTAATGTTGAATTTTTCTGACCACCTGCAACCAGTGTTTTTACTACATCTGGAGTGATTGCATCAACCCTTAGTGATGATACGCTCATTTCTATTTGTTCACCATTCTGTATTTTGTCATAAATATATTTGCAAACATCGTGAAAATGAGGATGAGCACTAATTTGAGCACCTAAAAGAGCTATTTTGTTTGTATATTTAAGTCCTAAATCAATTGTTTTTAATAATTCGTCATAAGGTACACAACGTAGCGGTAAGTTTAAATATGATGCCAAACAAAACCCGCATCTGTTAGCGCAACCTCTTGACATTTCTAAAATAAATGTATCTTTAAAGAAAGCATTTTTACTTAAAACAGGAGTATATATACATTCAGAAAGTTTTTTAGTAAGTTTTTTTACTTTTTTAGGATATTGGGGAACATATACCCCTTCAATTTCAGATAATTGTTTTAAGATATAATCTTTAGTTCTAGCTTGGTTAACTTTGCAAATATCAATGACTTTTAAATTTACATCTTCCCCATCACCAATAATAAAAAAGTCAAAAAATTCCTTGTACGGTTCTGGATTCGCAGAAACAACTGGTCCACCTGCAAAAATTAGAGGAAACTTTTCTCTATTTTTCGCTTTAAGTGGTAAATTATACTTTTCTAACATTGAAAATATTGTTAAAAAATCCATATCAAAAGAAAACGAAAAACCGAATACTTTTACCTCAGATATATTATATTGTGTATTTTCGGTATCTGAACATATTCTTTCAATATTAACGCCATCAATTTCGTCAATAGTTTTAAACATCCATAAATATCCTAATGAAGACATCGAAAAAGAATAAATTCCAGGAAACCCCATCCACATGACAAAGTCTGAGTTTTTTGAATTTATTCGATTGTACAAGTATCTTTCATTATTCATCAGTTTCTTTTGCCTTTAAATTCATAGGTGCTAAATATAATTCGTCAATTAATACACAAACAGTTGCAGCTAGTGCGGGAGATAAAATTACACCCCAAAATCCTAAAAATTGTTCTGCTAAAAATAGGGCTAAAAATATCATTAAAGGATGTAATTCCATTAGTTTCCCAAATAGTACAGGTCTTACTACATAGTTTGATATTTGTTGAACTAACAAGAAACCTAATATTATCAATATTATTTTTACTAGACCAGTTGGATATGCAACTAATATGATTATTCCAAGAGCTATAGTTGGACCTAAAATTGGTACTATATCGAGAATACCTGTAATTAGTCCTAATAGAGTAGAATACTCAATCCCTAAAATAACAAGAACAATTGCCATCATTAGACCAACAGCAGCCATTGATATTATTTGAGCTCTTACATATCCACCAACTTTATTACTTATATTTGATAAGATTTCATCAGCTTTATCTTTTAGATCAGGTGGAAAAAATTCTAAAAATTTCTTCTTTAAGTAAACTTTATCGACAAGAATGTAATATACAATCATAGTTAGTGCTACTGATACCATAACTAGCTGAAAAGCACTTACTGTAAAGTTCCAAGACTGATTAACTAATCCTTGTGCAAAAGAAGAAGAATTGCCTAAAATTGTCTGAGGATCAAACATTTCTGGTAATTTATGTCCATAAATTTCTGTATTAAATAGAAAATTTGTAACGTCATTTACTTTGTCAGGCAGAGTTATTAGAAAAGTTTTGATTTCTTTGTAAGCAACAAAAATTATTGGAATAAATAATGCGATTATTGATAAAATTGAACCAAGCAAAACAACTGATGATGCAGCTGTCCTATTTTTCATTTTAACCATTAATTTTGTTACATAAGGATTTAGTGCACAAGCAATAACATATGCACCAAAAAATAACATTAATATGCCTACAATTTTTGGGAATATTAAAAGTAATATTATAACTAAAATTGCAAAAATTAAATTTTTTGTTGTAAAAAAACGTTTCCCTAACATAAATTCTCCTTTACAATGCATTTTATCAAGAAATAATTATTAATGCAATTTGTAAAATCGGGTAATTTTTTTTGTAAAGATATGTTAACAAAAGGTTCAATTTTAGCAATTTGAAATGAAATATATACTTTATATATTTACGAGGACTAAACACAAAGGATACTAACATGGGTTTTCTATCAGGCGCATATGGTAAATTAATGGCCGGGAAACTTGTCAGAGATCTACAACATCAAATGACAAGTGTCCAGAGTCAATTGCGCCGTGTTACCAAAGAAGTTGGTGACATGGAAAAGATGTTTACGGCCCAAGAAAGAAACCTTAAAGCTCAAATGCAGTCTCAAATGAATTATTCAATATTTGGTGCAATGAAAGGGTCTGGATTTGGAGCATTTGATCAATCTAACATGTTAGGTGTTGTAAATGGAATGTCTCAAGAACAATTCTCTCAATATTCTATGGCTAATCAATACTTCCAGCAACAATATGCAATGGCACAATCAGCATGGCAAGATATGTTTGAAATGCAAAGAGAGTCAATGCTTCAACCTTTAAAAGATTTAGAAGATGATTTACAAACTCAAAAAGATAACTTAGATTCTAGATTAAAAATAGCTCAAGCAGAATACGATGCTAAGAAAGAAGAAGAAAAAGCCGGAGTAAAAGGTATGACTCCTGATTATACTGGACAAGGTTAATATAACAAAATAAAGGCTCTCTATTAAGGGAGCCTTTATTTTATATGTCTGAAATTATTCATGTGATATGGATATGAGCCCCTTGATTTTCAACAGGCAAAGTCATGATATTGACTTTTACATTCATATCTTCCCAAGTATTTTTAATTATTGATTTAATTTTTTCTAGATCATTTTTTTGTGAAATTACAATTATAGAAGGACCAGCCCCACTTAATACACAGCCTAAAACATTTTCTTCATGCTTTAAATTTTCAATAATCTTATCAAGGCCTGGTACAAGTTTCATCCTATATGGCTGATGTAATTTATCTTTTAAAGCAGCTTTCATTAATTCTGGATCTTTTGTATTCACTGCTTGGACAAACATAGCTAATCGTTTAGCGTTAAACACTGCATCTTCCATTGGAACTTCTTTGGGAAGCACAGATCTTGAAATATCTGTTGATAATTCATAATCAGGAACACATACAGTGATATTCCATTCTTCAGGCCAATCTAATTTTCTGTATAAAATACTGCCATCATCTTCTTGAGAAGAAAGCACCAAACCACCTACAATTGCAGGAGTAACATTATCAGGGTGTCCTTCAACTTCAGATGCGATAGATAATAATGCAACTTCATCAGCAGGATGTCCTAATAATTCATTTGCAGCAAGAAGACCACCAACTATTACAGAAGCACTGCTTCCTAATCCTCTAGCTATAGGAATTTGTGATTGAACAGTGATTTTAAGCTCACTAGGTGTTTGTCCAATAGAATTATAAAGTAATTCTACGGCTTTGTATATAATACTGTTTTCATCCATTGGAATATGTTCCATCAATAGATCATCAGTAGTTTGATTATCGTTTATTACATTAATTTCAATACCAGTGCCCGGTAATACTGTTTCTTCAATTGTAATTATGTTATAAATGGGTAAAGCCATTCCCAAGCAATCAAAACCTGGTCCTAGATTTGCCGTTGTTGCGGGCACTTTTACGCTAATTTTCATAATTCCCTCATAAAGAACATCATTGTTCTATAAGTCATTGTATACTTTTAATAAATATATTATAGCAAAAAGATTAAAATTTGCCAATAATTAAGATATATTCTATAATTGATATATGTACGAACTATATCCATACTTTACTAATGATGGCTCAGTTGGCCTGTTTTCTCCAAGTGCAGATGATATATATCATTCAACATATGGGGCACTTACTGAAGCCTATGAAAAATTTATTTTACCATCAAATATAAATAATTTCTTGAAAAAAAATTCAGAAATAAAAATTTTAGATATTTGTTATGGAATTGGTTATAACTCAAAAAGTTTTATAAATTATTTTTTAGATTTTTTGTATAACGAAACGATACATACAAATAAAATTAAATATAGCGATGAGGTAGATACAAATAACAAAAAATATAAAATTTATATACATGCACTAGACAACGATAAAAATTTAGCATACCTTTCTCCTTTTTTTATTTCTAACAAGAAAAAATTTAAAAATAATAATCTCACTTTTAATCAAGAAAAAATTGAAAGAATGTTATCAAAAAAAGTAGTAAAAAAATATAAATTAAAAGATGAAGTTAATATTTTACTATTGAAAAAGATTGCAAATAAAATAGATGAGGAAACAATCCAACTTTTAAATAATAAAAAATACAAACAATTTTTTGCCCAAAATACTATCAATTTATTTAAGTTTTTAAGAACCAAGGAGTGTAAATATATCCCCATATTGTCATTAAATACGTTCTTACATAATATATATTATAAGTATATATCTAAAGGGTATAAAAACGCATTAAAAGCCCTTAAATTTATAGATTTCGATTTTAACCTTGAAATAGACGATGCAAGATATTCATTGCAAAAAGACAGTGTATTATATAATTATGTTTTTTTAGATGCATTTACGCCAACAAAATGCCCTTGTTTGTGGACAATAGATTTTTTAAAGCTATTATATGAGCACTTGGAAGACGATGGAATGATTCTTACATATTCAAATTCTGCACAAGTACGTAATGCTTTTATAAATGCCGGATTTATTGTAGGTAAAATTTATTCTGAATCTTCTAAAAAATTTACTGGTACAATCGCAGTAAAGAACAATTCAAATCTCGAAAAACTAATTTGTGAACATAAAAATAATAAATTAGTAAAAATATCAGAGCTCTCAGAATACGATTTAGGGCTTATTAAAACAAAAGCAGGTATATTTTATCGTGACGAAAATTTATCGCTTGATAATGAGGCAATTATAAAAGTTCATGAAATAGAAGTCCAAAATTCTAATTTAATGTCAAGCTCAAAATTTATTAAAGAATATAAAAAGATAAATAAGGGAGAGTAAATTATTATAAGTATGTAACTCTACGATAGATGTAAATAATATTTTAGCATTGTTGTAAATAATTTTTTAATTTTAATTGTTAATTTTTTATTTCAAAAAATTTTTATTCTTATTATGTGAGTAAAGAAAAATTAATTATTTTGTATTTATGCTAAATGTTCATATAATATTAATATGAAAAATTATGATTTAATAGTTGTTGGTGGCGGAACAGCAGGTTGTTCTGCAGCATATAACGCTGGCATAAGAGGGCTTAAAGTATTATTAATAGAAAAGAGTATACATTTAGGAGGAACAATTACATCTGCTCTTGTTGTTCCTGCTATGAAATCTGGGGAACATCAGATTAATACTGACTTTTATAAAGCTCTGATTGATGAATTGCACGCTATTGGGGGGCAAGCGACTTATCAAGACAACCCAGGGTGGTTTAATCCAGAGCTTACTAAAATTGCTTTAGATACTCTTATGGCGAAAGTTAATGTAGATGTATTTTTTGACACACATATTAGAGATGTAATAGTTGAAAATAGGACTATTAAAGGTATTGTAATATCAAAAGAAATGTTATCCGTATATAACGAATTGATAGAAAAACAGAATAGAGAATTATCAGTATCTATCGACGCGAAATATATAATTGACGCAACAGGGAATTGCGAAATTGGAAAACTTTGCGGTTGTAAATTTTTAGAAGAAAAAAATGAAAATCAGCCTGTTAGCCTAAGATTTATGATGGGTGGTATAAATGTACCTCGCTTTGCAAAATGGCTTGAGGAGTATGATAGTGATAGAAATGTTACTACAGTAGAAGATATTGATGGTTTTATACACTTATCTACTGCTTATACGTGGGATAAAGACAAAAAATGGGCATTAGCGCCGCTTTTTGAGGACGCTGTAACTAAGGGAATACTAAAAGACCACGATAGAAACTATTTTCAGATATTTACAGTCGCAGGAATGCCTTCTACTATTGCTTTTAATTGTCCTCGAATAATTGATTACACAAAGACATTAGATGTCGAAAATATGTCAAAAGCCTTGCAATTAGCTCGTAAAAACATCTTCAGACTTGCTAACTTTTGCAGAATTTATTTTCCTGGGTTTGAAAAATCTTATATTTCAAACATTGCTGATATGCTAGGCATCCGCGTTTCAAGACGAATTAAAGGAAAATATATCTATACAATTGATGATGTAAAATCAGGTAGAACATTTGAACATCCAGTTGTTGTATCAAATTATCCTGTAGATGTGCATTCTGAGAAAAAAGATTCATCTACTCTTGAAATGGTAAGAGATTACACATTGCCAATTGAAAGTCTTATGTCCGCAGATATTGATAACTTATTTGTTGCAGGAAGATGTATTTCAGCTGACTTTATGGCACAAGGAGCCTTAAGAGTACAGGCAAGCTGTTTTTCAATGGGCGAAGGAATAGCTAAATATGTAGCTAGTCTTTTGGCTTAACTTTATTTATAAGAATTTGTGCAGCATTAAGTAGAGGATCTATTGTTGGAGAAAATGGCGGAGCATAAGTTAAATCGTTATTGTAAAATTCTTCAACAGTCATTCCTGCTAAAAGTGCTGCTGCTAGTGCATTAATTCTTTTATCAGCATCACCTGCTCCGATAGCTTGAGCTCCAAGCAACTTACCGGAATCATAGTCTGCAATAAGTTTAAGAGTAATATTGTTAACATCAGGCATATACCCAACTTTATCATTTTTAGTTACAGTTGCAGTTACAGGAGAATAGCCAAGAGCTGAAGCTTTTTTCTCTGTTAGCCCAGTCATAGACATCGTTAAATTTAAACATCTGGTAACAGCCGAACCTAGTACTCCTAAAAATTTATCTTCCCCTCCACAAGCGTTAATTGCAGCTGTGCGACCTTCTTTATTGGCATTTGATCCTAGCGGAAGCCAAATTTTTGTATTAGATATAACTAAATTTTCTTCGACACAATCTCCACAAGCATAAATATCAGGAATACTTGTTTCCATTTTTTCATTTACTTTTATTGCTCCTGTTACACCTAATTCAATTCCGGCATCCTTTGCTATTTCGACATTAGGTTTAACTCCAGTGCATAAAATAACAAAATCAGTATTAAATTCTCTACCCGAACCTGTTTTTACGGTATGTACGCCATTAATATCACCTGAAAATTCAGTAACAATTTCTGATGTTATAATTTCAAAACGTCCATTGTTAATTGAACTTAACTGATTTTCTATTAATTGAGACATGTCTTCGTCAAAAATAGGCATAACATGTGGTGAATATTCAACGAGTGTAGCTTTTATATTTTGCTTCACTAGAGCTTCTAATAGCTCTATCCCGATATATCCACCACCAACAATTGTGCCATGTTTTGATTTTAATAGTTTTTCTTTAATAGCAATACCATCTTCAATCTTTCGCAGTGTAAAAACATTAGGCAAACTAACATTTTTTATTTTAGGAATTATAGGTCTTGCACCTGTTGCAATAATTAATTTATCATATTCAACAAGATTAGCTCTTTGTGTTTCCAAATCTTGAATTAAAACTTGTTTAGCCTCAGGAATAATTTTTACGGCTCTATTTTTCAGATGAATATGCACATTTTTTTTTTCAAATTCTTCAGGAGATCTTACCAATAAAAGTTTATAATCTTCAAAATTTCCTTCTATGAAATATGGAAGCCCACACGCTGAATAAGATATGTGCGTATCATCAGTATACAATTCAATATTTGCATCAGGCAATAATCTTCTTGCCTTTGCTGCAGCTTTAGCACCAGCTGCTACTCCGCCTAAAATTACAATTTTCATAAATTTAATATAGTATTAAACTTAAAATTTTGCATTAGACAGTTAGTTTAATCCTGATGTATTTAAAATAACACCTTTCATAAATTCACAATATGCATCAATATCTTCTTGTGTTTTTTCAACTTTATCTACTAAATTTGTAATTTCTACAACTATTTTTTCATTTTTTAAATCTTCAAACATGATACACACTCCAAAATTAATCTAATTACAAAATATAATTCGGACAATTGTAATAAATTCTTTAATAATTTAATGACATTGTTACATATTTTAAAAATTAAGCAAAAAAAAATATTTTTATTTATTAAGTCTATAAAGGAGTTAGTATGAATTGTACAATTAAAAATTCTTATGCGCCTAATTTTAATGGTTTAAAAAATAATAATTGTCTAAGACAAGCTAGAGCATATGCAAAAGACTCTGGACAAAAAGAGATATTTAAAAATGCTCAAAATATAGTAAATATTCTTGCTGGAGACAGCTTATCTTTAAATGTCAGAGCAAATAAACATCCTATTGAGTGCATGCATGTAACTATTTTAAATAAAAATTATTTAGACAAAGATAAATTTATAGGTAGAATTGAATATTCTTATCCTGGAAATGATTCTATTGGTAAAGCAGCTTTCGAAGCATTGAAAAGTTTGGCTGACAAAACTAGTAATATTCATAAAGCTGTTTTTAATAAATAACTAGTCAATTTCGTTATATACAAGTTTTTTGCGTAAATTCCATTGGCAAAGAGTTAATACAAGTATTAGCAAAAATAGAACATACGCAATTGCAGAAGCTTTACCTACATTAAAATATTCAAAAGCATTTTTGTAAATTGCATAAACTAAAACATTCGTGCTATCTAACGGTCCACCTTGTGTCATTAAATATATCAAATCAAATATTTGAAAAGAAGAAATTGCTGTAATAATAACAACAAAAAATATAGTTGGAGACAATAAAGGAACAGTAACGTTTTTAAAAGTTTGAAAAGCATTAGCACCATCTATTTTCGCTGCCTCAAACATACTTTGAGAAATTCCCGCCAAAGATGATAAGAAAATTACCATATTATAACCAATCAATTTCCATACAGATACAATAATTAAAGCTGTCATAGCATAGTGTGTATCGTATAACCAATTAATATGTAAATGTAAAATATGATTTAATAAACCTATATTAGGATCAAAAATCCACTCCCAAACAACACCAATTACAATCATAGGAGTAATAAACGGCAAAAAATATGCCGTTTTATAAAATTCAGATCCTCTTATTTTGGAATTCAAAATACATGCTAAAATCAAAGGAATTATAACCCCTAAGACAGATGTACTAACAGCAAATACAATTGTATTCCATAATATTTTAAAAAATAATGGCTCTGAAAAAATTTCCTTGTAATTATCAAGCCCAACGAATTGAATTGGGTTTAATAAATCCCATTTAGCAAAGCTCAAGCCAAAAGAACATATTACAGGAATTATAATAAATATAATAGTTCCAATTAATGCCGGAAATATAAATATCCAACCAGCAAAACGTTGATTGTTAGATAAGTTATCAAGAAAATTTTTCATGCTATAATTATACAATAATTAATAAGGGGAGAACTTAATATGAAAAAATATGAACACGCATTTGGCAAAAATGATATAAGAGGCATATATGGTGAAGATATAACAGAAGAGTTATACTTTAAAACAGGACGTGGTTTTGTAAATTGGCTAAAAAAACAATCTGGTAAAAAAGAATCTGACATGTGGATTACAATTACTAGAGATGCAAGATTACATTCGCCTGCATTGGAAAAAGCTCTAACAGAGGGTATCACATCAACTGGAGCAAATGTTATTCATTTAGGCTTAGCCCCAACACCAATTGGCTACTATTCAGAAGTAGTCGGGATTCCTGGATATGAAGTAATTGCAGCTGCAATTATTACAGCTAGTCATAATCCTAAAGAATACAACGGCCTTAAAATGACTTATAATAAAAGAACTTTAACTGAAGGTCAAATTGCAGAAGTAAAAGATTATACATTTAAAGAATTTGAAAAGAATGAAAATTTAACAAATTCAAAAGGTCAAGTAACTGATTATAATATTATCCCTGACTATATAAAGGATATGGAAAATAGATTTGGCAAAATTGGTGAAGGTGTAAAAATCGTTGTAGATAGTGCAAATGCAACAGGTGGAGTTGTAGGCCCAGAATTATACAAAAAACTTGGATGCGATGTAATTGAATTATATTCAACTCCTGATGGAAATTTTCCTAACCACCACCCAAATCCAAGTGTTGAAAAGACTTTAGATACTTTAAAAGAAGTTGTTGTTGAAAATAAAGCTGATGTAGGCATCGCATATGATGGTGATAGCGATCGAATTGGAATTATTGACCAAGATGGGAAATTTTTAACTGGGGATAAATTGCTTTTAATTTATGCAATGGATTTAATTGAAGATTGCAAACAAACAGGCACTTGTCCAACTGTTGTAAGCGAAGTTAAATGTTCTCAAGTACTTTATGACCAAATTAATAAACTTGGTGGTAACGCAGTAATGTGCAAAACCGGTCACGGATATATTAAAGATAAGATGAAAGAAACAAATGCTTTATTAGCTGGAGAAATGAGCGGACACACATTCTTTAAAGACAGATATTATGGTTTTGATGATGCAGTATATGCAGGCTGCAGAATTATTGAAATTATTGCAAAACATAAAAAAGTTAACCCAAATTTCAAAATCTCTGATATGTTAAAATCTTTTGATGAAGTATGTTCATCACCTGAAGTTCGTTTCCCTTGTCCAAACGAAAGAAAAAAAGAAGTGCTTGAAAAATTCAAACAATGCGTTGAATCCAATAAAAATATGTTTGGTTCTGAAATAAAAGAAATAATTACTCTTGATGGTATGCGAATTGTATTTGACGGAGGATTTGCACTTATTAGACAAAGTAATACAGAACCAGTATTCACATTAAGATTTGAAGCTAAAAATAAAGAAGAATGCGAACAATTCAAATCTTGTATGATTAACACATTAGAAAATATTTTAAAATAAGATAGCAAAAAAAAATTTTATACGGTTTATAGTCTGCATATAAAGGAGAAAATATGCAGACTATTAATTCGCAAATAAATTTTACAGGGATATATAAAATACCCAATACACCTAAAAATATAAAAGAAATTGAAGAAAAAGTTATCCCGATGTACTCATATTTAAAGCATGAAAAAGTTTCAGGTTTTCCTGGAGAAAACCCTTTTGTACTTGGTTTTGAAACTATAAAAGAAATAGTCGCTAATAAAAATAATGCATCAAAAATTTGGTTAGAAATGAATGCAAAAAATCATGGACAAATTTTACCTGATACTAATACTAATTTTTTACACATTATATCTGGAGAAAAAGATTTACAAGAATTTCTTGAATTTATAATTCAACGATTAAAAGCAAATGAAAATACACCTCTTAATAGACTAAAACACTTTTTTAATTCTTTAAAAAATATAAATAGGGAAAAACAAAAACTCCCAGAGCATTTACAACTGGTTGATAAAGCAATTGAATTATACGAAAAAGAGCGTTTGGAATATCAAAAATTTATTCAAAATAAAAATGTAATATCTGTTTCATCAGCACAAGAATTATTAGCAAAAATGCTAACAGAAAAGTAACTAACAAATTAAGAAATTAAACAAAAAATTACAAAACACTTGCATTGTAATCTTTTTGTTGTTATTATAGATTTTGTCAGAAAAGTTACTCACGAATATTTTACCATAGGCTTTAATTAGCTTTATTTTGGTATATTCGTTTATATACAAGATTTATTAATTAACATGAAAGGTAAAAATCAATGGATTTAGAAAACAAAGAAGAAATGACAGTAGAAGAAGTTGCAGTAGTTGAAGAATCAACAGAAGCTCCTGCAGAAGATGCTGCTGAAGAAAAACCGGCTCGTTCAAGACGTGGTCGTGGCAAAAAACAAAAAATTGAAACAACTGAAGAAAAACCTCAATCAGAATGTGTTGAACGAGTTGTACAAATCAGCCGTGTAACAAAAGTTGTTAAAGGTGGTAAAAAATTAAGCTTTAGAGCTATTGTAATCGTTGGAAACAAAAAAGGACAAGTTGGCGTAGGTTGTGCTAAAGCAGCTGAAGTTATTATTGCTATTCAAAAAGCAATTGCAGATGGCAGAAAAAACCTAATCAATGTACCTATTTTCAAAACAACTATTCCACACCCAATTACAGGTCGTTCTGGAGCAGGTGCTGTAATGCTTAAACCAGCTTCTCAAGGTACAGGTATTATTGCAGGTGGTGCAGTTCGTTTAGTTCTTGAACTTGCTGGTATCGAAAACATATTAGCTAAATCTTTAGGATCTAAAGCACCTCTTAACGCTGCAAACGCAACTTTAGAAGCATTAAAAGCTCTTACACCATTTTCAGAAGTTGCTAAAAAACGTGGTTTAACAATGGCTGAATTATTAAACTAATCAGTTCGGTTATTGAAAGTAATTTAGAGAAAAAATAAATTTAAAAAGGATAATAAAAATGGCAAAAACAGAATTAAAACAAATAAAAATTAAACTTGTTAAAAGCCTTATCGGTGCTTCTGAAAAACAACGTAGAGTTGTAGCTGGATTAGGCTTAACAAAACAAAACCAAGTTGTAGAACATTACAACAGTGCAACTATTTTAGGTATGGTAAACAAAGTACCTCATTTAGTTGAGATTGTAGAATAAGGAGACATGAGGTCATATTATGACCTTTTGTTTTTCTTAATTGCGGAAGCGAAAGCGAGTAATAAGAAAGGAAATTAAAAATGACAATTACATTAGAAGATTTAAGACCTGCAGAAGGTGCTACACATAAAATTAAAAGAGTAGGCAGAGGCCGTTCATCTGGTAGAGGTAAAACATCTTGCCGCGGTCATAATGGTGAAGGACAACGTTCAGGAAGCTCAGCTAAAAGAGGTTTTGAAGGTGGTCAAATGCCTGGTTACAGACAAATGCCAAAATTAAAAGGCTTCAAAATTATTAACCAACTAAATTATGCTGAAATTAATGTAGGCAGAATTGCTCAATATGGTATGAAAGAAGTTTCTTTAGAAGTTCTAAAAGAAGCAGGTAGAGTTCACCCATCTTGTGTTGGTCTAAGAGTTTTAGGTAATGGCGAATTAAAAGATGCAATTACTGTAAAAGCTTGTTATGTAACACCATCAGCAAAAGAAAAAATTGAAAAAGCAGGCGGAAAGGTTGAGTTAGTATAATGGCACAAGGAATGAAAATGCCGACAACTGATGATTTAATGTCTATGTGGCAAGCATCAGGATTAAAAGAAAAAATTCTTTTTACATTCTTGATGATTGCAGCATTCAGATTTGGTGTACAAATGCCTTTATTTGGGATTAATAATGAAATTTTCTCAAATATCGCTCAAGGAAATAACATCATTGGATTTTTAGATTTATTTTCTGGTGGTGCTTTAGGAAAAGTTTCAATATTTGCCTTAGGTATTGGACCATATATTACATCATCAATTATTATCCAACTTGTTTCTGTAGTAATTCCTTCATTGGAAAAACTTCAGAAAGAAGAAGGTGAAGCAGGCAGAAGAAAGCTGTCACAGTATACACGTATTTTTACAGTTGTATTAGCTGTGTTCCAGTCTTTAATCTTTATGTTATACCTGCATCATTTACCTGGAGCAGTTTTACCAAATGTTAACCCAATTATGTTCTTTATAAGTTCTATTGTTGTGTTAACTGCAGGTTCTGTTCTTGTAATGTGGATTTCAGAACTTATTACTGAAAAAGGTATTGGTAATGGTGGTTCATTAATCATCTTTATTGGTATTTTATCAGGTATCCCGATTTACGCATCAAGGACAGCTCAAATTGTTGCCAATAATTCAATGATGCAATTAGGATTAGCAGTTTTATTACTTATTTTCTTTGCAGCAATGGTATTTATTGTAATTATGCAAGAAGCTGTAAGAAAAGTAATTATTGTAAACCCTAAAAGACAAGTCGGGAATAAGGTCTATGGCGGCATGAATTCTTTTATTCCGTTTAAACTTAACCCTGGCGGAGTTATGCCAATTATCTTTGCTATTGCAATTTTATTGTTTCCATCAACTGTTTTAAGTTTGGTAGGACAAGCAAATTTCAAAAGTGAATCTGTAAAAGCTATGGTTATTCATTTAACTCAAATTTTGAGTCCGGATGGTATTCCATACTATGTATTATATTTCTTATTAATTGTTGCATTAACATTTTTCTATGCTTCAATTATGCCAAATATGCAGCCAAAAGATATTGCGGATAACTTAAAAAAATATGGTTCATCAATTCCAGGGGTAAAACCTGGTAGACCAACTGCTGAAGCACTTGATAAAATTTTAACAAAAACAACATTTATTGGTGCTATGGGACTTGGTATTATTGCATTAGTTCCTTCTCTTGCAAGTTATATTACTAATATTAAAACAATCCAAGGGATTGGTGCTACATCTTTAATAATCATGGTTGGTGTTGCACTTGATTTAATTAACCAAGTAAGAACACACTTGTTGGCTAGAAATTATGAATCATTCTTAAAAGAATAAAAATTATTTTTATAAATCTTTTAAAAGACCGCATTAAGCGGTCTTTTTTTATTCAAAAAAAAAAGCTCCCCTTATATATTGAGGAGCAAATACTGAGCAATCAGAAGAGTTGAGGATTTACATTTTCATAATATATTTTTTTTTAAGCAATATCATTGGTATAAATAATTAAAAATTATTTATTATCTAATTATTAAGGATAATTTACAATATAGTTATATTGGACAAATTAAAAAAATATCATATAATAATATACAAATGAGGTTATTATGAGAGAATTAATAGAAAAAAATAGAAAAATTACAGTTGTTCCTTCTGATTTTAAATGTGCAAATAAAGGGACTATAATTGACGTTGATCCTAAATATTTTACAATTGAACTTGAATATGAACCAACAGGAATGTTAAGACATAATTATTGTGAATTTTATACACAAACAACTCATGGGACATTATATTTTGATTCATATCCTGAAACTATAGATGGTAAGATTGTAAAAATCGCAACACCAGCAAAACATAGATTTTTACAAAGACGTCAATATACACGTATAAAATTTGTTGAAGAATTAAATTTGTTATGTGATAGTGCTTCCTACAAAATTACAACTTTAGATATTTCTGCTGGTGGTATGAAAATCAAAACAAATGAGAATATTAATATAGAAGGTTTATACAAAATTACACTACCATTATCAGAAAAACAATCTATTGAATGTATGTTTAGTCCAATAAGAATTGAAAAAAATGAAAATGGAGGATATACAATATCTGGAAGATTTGAATACCATGACAATAAAGACAAAATGACACTAATTCAGTATTGTACTAAAAGAAGCATTGAAATTCAGAATAAATAAGGGAATTCTGCTCTAACTATAAGAAAATGAGAGACCAATATTAAATGAGTTTAATAACTTTACTAAGAAGAAAAAGTAGAAAATTTTTGTTCACAACACCTTCACATGGACAAAAATTTTTTATATTCAATAAATTCAGAAATTTTTATAAAAAAGACATTTCTGAAACAGATACTCATAATCCTCAAGAAGCACTTTTAAATGCACAAAAAAGAGCTGCAAAAATTTATGGAACTAAGAATACATACTTTCTTACCAATGGTTCTACAAGTGGCATTATCGCTGCAGTATTAGCCTGCACGCATAAAGACGATAAAGTTTTAATCTGGGAAAATGCACATCCTTGTCATGCAAATGCTGTAAGATTAGCAGGATGTGAGGCTGTATATTATGATTTACCAATTAATAGTGCTTGGGGAATTCCTGATAAAACATTACCAGAAATTATAGATATAAAAGGTGTAAAAGCTGTTATTGTAACTTCTCCAACATATGAAGGTATAGTTTCTGATATAAAAGCACTAAAAGTAATCTGTGAACAAAATAATGCATACTTAATTATTGATGAAGCTCATGGAGCTTTATATCCATTTTCAGATAAATTACCCCAAAGTGCTGTAAATATTGCTGATTTTACGATTCAATCTCTTCATAAAACCGCAGGAGGTCTCAATCCAACAGCACTATTACATGTAAACTGTGATATTGATGCTTCAAATGCTTTATCTATGATTAATACCACTTCTCCATCATATCCACTCCTAGCAACAATCGAGGCTAATATTAATTTTTTAAATTCAAAAAAGGGGAAAAAATATATAAATAAATTAATAACTTCTCTAGAAGATATTAAAAATACTGTAAATAATATAGAATTTGGCGGAGATGATATAACTAAATTACTAATCAAAAAAGATGGAATGACTGGATATGATTTATCTTCTATATTATTTGAGAAATATAATATTGAAGATGAAAAAACAAATGATATTTCAACAATGCTATTATGTGGAATTGGAACATCTGAAAAACAATTACATTACTTAAAAAAAGTACTATCTAAATTGTAACATATTTGTAACATTTTACATATTAAATTAAAGATTTTACAAAAATTAGCCGATATTCCATAGTGAAAGTTACTAAGGAAAATTGAAAGGTAAACGTCAACTATGGGAATGGCAGCAGGACAAGCAAGATTATTATCTATAACATCCCGTATGTCTGATAATGAGTTAAGAGCTCAAATTATCAACAACGAAAAGATGCGTCTTGCAACAAAAAGCTCACAAGTTAGTGAAGCTTATACTACTGCTTTAAATGATGCTCAAATGATGTTTACAAATTATGATGCTGATAACAACGCAACTTATCAGCAATTAACTTTTAATGCATTAACAGCATACAACCCTTATAATAACCAATATGCGATATCTAATGCATCTGGACAAGTTCTTGTATCAGAAACTGATGCAACTAATTATAAAGCTGCAAATGGCGACTTAAATAAATTTTTAGGATATTATGGACTAGAATATAGCACAACATATTTTGATAACTTAAATAAGTATGCAAATAGTGATGAGACTATTCCTTTTTCTACTGGAGAAAAAGACAATGATGGGAATATGATACTTGCTAATACTGGTTATACCGCTGAAATGCTTAAAGCTGCATATGAAGGTACAGATGGTCACCTTGGATACAATGCAGTGAAAGCCTCTACTGACTATTATAATTATACTTCAGCATTAACTAATTTTAATGAAGCATACACTGCATATACTGCTACAATAAGTACTCAAATGGAAAATGTTTTAAATGGTACTATACAAGGTAATGGTAAAACATTAGATGTTATAAAAAATGACCTTGATAGTGCTGCTAATGCTAAAGATATAAATGCAATGAAAAATGTATTCACTAATTTATCAGCATTTGTAACTGAAGCTGCAAAATTATCTCTTCCAGATGATACATCAAAAAAATATTTTGAAAATTTGCAAAATGATATAGAATTAGCATGCAACGGTAAAACCGAATATACTGAAGCAGACAATTTTATTCAATTTACTGGAGATAAAGATAATGGAACAATATCTATTGGTACAGGTGAGGACCCTGATTACCAAATAACCAAAACAACATCTTCTGGTAGCTCATCATATACAATATTAGCATATGATGAAGCTTCTGACTCAATGAAACCATTAAGTGCATCTGAATATTCTTTAAATTGGGCTAGTGATGGTACTATTTCACTAACTATTGGAAGTGGAGACAGTCAAACTAAATATACAGGTATTCCTAATTATTTTAATAATACATCTATAAGTGAATATAAAGTTACAGAAGAAATCCCATTAGATATAGATAGAATGAAAAAAGCCGGTAATGATATTATTACCAGCCTAAAATCTTCTATATATAATGTTTGGAATCCTGGTGCAAGTATATTTACTGATCCAAATAGCAATGAATATAAAAACTACATTACAGCAGGAAAAGCATTAGAAGAATGTATTTTTGGAACCATTGGAAGTTTAACCGCAGAAGAGTATCCAAACCTACTTGATGTTTCTTGGAACTTAGACAGAATGAATGAAACACAACTAAATAAATTTATGCCAATCCTTGATGTTATAATGCTTGATAATGTTATGAATACATATGGCGAAATTAAATATGCTTGGATTGATAAAAGTGAGGTTACTGACTCATACAATGAAAATGGAGATGCAAAAGCTCAATGGTACACAAATTTATTTAATCGTATGCAAAGCGGTGGATATCAAGTATTACAAGATGGTCTTGCATCAAGTACAGAATGGATTGAATTTGCATTTGAAAGTGGCCTAGTTACATTAGAACAAGTTGATTCTAAATATAATTGGAACACATTGATGTATTCAAGTTGTAGTGATATTACAGAACAAACTGACAGTACTGCAATTACTATTGCTGAAGCAGAATATAATGCAGCAATGAACAAAATCGAAAATAAAGATAAAATGTACGATTTAGAGTTAAAAAATATTGATACAGAACACAATTCATTACAAACAGAATATGATTCAATAAAAACTGCAATTGATAAAAACATAGAAAGAACATTTAAATTATATAGTTAATAATTATATTACACACGACAAAACAGAGGCTAACCTCTGTTTTTTATTTTTATTTTATTTAATCTTTATATGATATAAAGATTATGTAAGGAAATCAAGAAACATATATTTTTTAGTTTATAATCATAATATAGATTAGATAAATGGAGATAATTATAATGGAAACAGTAAATGAAATTCTTTCAAAATTAGAAAATGCAGACAATGTTACTAAAAATAAATTAGAAAATGAATTAGTTAATATCGGAACTTCTGTATTACCTCAGTTAGTTGATGAATTACAAGTTGTAAGAGGTATTAAAAGAGGTGTTGTTGCAATGACTCTAATTAGAATTGGAGATGCTTCTGTTAAATACCTTAAAAAAGCAGCTGAATGTAACAAAGATTTTGAATGGGTAGCTGAATATTTAATTAGAGAAATTAAAGGTTCAGTAGCTGCATAAGAATATAAAAGTATAATAAAAAAAAGATCGATTTAATCGGTCTTTTTTTTATGTTAAAATTTTGTTTATGGGGAAGAAAACTTTATTATTTTTAATTACATTATTTTTATTAATACTTGCATTTTCTATGAGTGCAACTCATTTTGATTTTGATTTATGGGCTAGGTTAATAGCAGGAATGGGAGTAATTAACGGAGGTCATGTTCTTACCGAAGATTTTCTATCTTATACTCCTGTTCACACTTGGTGGGACCATGAATGGGGTGCTGGAGTCATTTTTTATGCATTTTTAAAATTTTTAGGGCCATATAGTCTTATTATTCTTCAGGCTATAATGCTATTTTTAATATTTTTTACCATTTCCCAAATAGTTAAATTAAGAACCAATGAAACTCCATATAATATACTTTTTTATTTCTTTACATTAATGGCTGTTATGGATAACCTTAATAATCCAATAAGATGTCATATGTTTAGCTTTTTATTTTTTACAATATTCATTTATATCCTGGAAAAAGTTAGACAAGGAAATAATAAATTATTATTTATTATTCCATTTATGACAATACTTTGGAATAACATTCATGGTGGAGTTGTTTCTGGTCTTGGATTGATTGGGATGTATGCTCTTGGAGAATTTTTAAATAAAAAATCTTATTTAAAATATATATATACATTAATAGTATCATTATTAACACTTATTATAAATCCTTGGGGATACAAATATATTCAATTCCTTTTTATGGCAAATACAATGCAACGACCTTATATAATTGAATGGTGGGGATTATTCTCTAAATATTATTTCTTGAAACAAATTAAATTCAAATTGTTTATGTTTGCATCAATAGCAATTGAAAGCATAACAATTTATAAAAATATAAAACTGCAAAAAATTAAAACATGGTACGAAAAAGCTGATAAAGTAAAATATATAATTTTACTTGCAACTTTATATTTGGCCATAAGTCATGTTAAACTTCTTCCGTTCTTCGCTATTGCTACTATTTGTTTTGTCTATGAAGATTTTTATAATTTAATTAAAAATATTGAATTTCCAAAATGGAAAGATAAAATTATATACATTGCAATTTTAAGCATCTCTATTTTTACTTTCTTAATAAAAGATTTTTCAATTCCAGTAGGGATGAATGTTTATCCGATAAAAGAAGTTGAATTTATTAAATTAAATAAACTAAAAGGGAATATTTTATCAAACTTCGGATTTGGCAGCTATATATCATATAAACTTTATCCTAATAATTTAATTTATATGGATGGCAGATATGAAGAAGTATATTATGATTATATGGTACCTGTATTAAAAGAATTTTTCTTGGCATATCCAAATTGGAAACAACTTATTACATATTTTCCTCCGGATATTATGATTCTTGAAAAATCCTATCCGATATACAACGTAATTAATAAGTCTAATGACTGGCAAAATGCTTATGAAGGGGAATATTTTGGAGTTTTTGTTTCTAAAAAGATTGCAAAAAAAGATTATATAATTCCAACTAATGATATAGACTATTATAAAAATACTCTATTTAATACAGGAATTAAATTTTAATAATAGTATAATATAGAATATGAATAAAAGTTTGAAATATACATGTTTATTTGGTGGAGGGGCAATACGCGGAGTATCCTATATAGGTGCAATTAAAGCACTAGAGGAGCTTGGAATTTCTCCTACAACTTTTGCTGGCTCATCTGTTGGGTCAATTATTGCAGCAATGTTAGCTGTTGGATATACTGCGGAAGAAATGAAAGATATATTTCTTAAAGTAAACTTTGATTTATTCAAGGATATTTCAATTGGTCTAGGTCCCATTTTTGCGTTAAGCAAAGGCGAAGTCTTTCTTGAATGGGTAAGAGAATTAATTGAAAAAAAATTCTATGGTGATAAATATAAAAAAGGACTAAACAGAGCTGTTACATTTAAAGATATTAAAAATAATCTGGTTGTTATTACAACCAATCTGTCAAATTTTGAATGTAAAGAGTTCTCAAGATTTGAAACTCCAGATTATGAAATTGCTTCAGCAGTAAGGATTTCTTGTTGTATGCCTGGATTAATGAAACCAATAGAATATAATAAAACTTTATTAGTAGATGGTGATTTACAAAAAAGTTGGCCAATGTGGAAACTATCAAAAAATTTATTGCTTCCAGATGAAAGAATTCTTGAATTCAGGCTTGAAGGTTACTATGACACTAATGATATTTCAGGTATTGATTATGCAAATGCCGTTTACAGTTGCATGACTGCGATGTCTACTGCATTTATTACTAATATATATGCAGATAAAGATAAATTTGATTATATAGTTTTAAATACTGGTGATATTGTTGTTGTAGATTTTAATATTTCAGAAAATAAACGTCTTGATCTTATACAATCTGGCTACAATCAAACAATGAAGTATTTTAATTCTATTTTACCTGAGAAAAAAGCTAAAATAAAAAATAATTATCAAATTATTTATAATCACATGCTAAAAATTCAAAAATTAATAAATTCAAGAAAAATTCTTAAAGCTAAAATTCAATTAGGAGAATTATTTACAGAATTATGTGACTTAAATAATATTATAGATTTGGCTGACTATAATGATTTAAAATCATTTAAAGACATGTTCTTAAATCATATAAATTACCCGCCATTATTTGGAGCAATTACTTTAAATAATGAAAAATTAATAAAAACTGAATTGGCTAGAATAATAGCTAATCTAGCAGAAAAGCTTGATGAATTAACATCTTATTTAGAAATATATCCATTAAAATAAAATTGTTGACATTTAATTATGTTTGCGTTACTATAACTATGCTGAAACTAAGCAATGACAATTAAATAAGCCCTGGTGGCGGAATCGGTAGACGCGTCGGACTTAAAATCCGGTTGGAGTTAAATCCAGTGCCAGTTCAAGTCTGGCCCAGGGCATTTTTAAAAGAACCTTTAAAAGGTTCTTTTTTTATTAAGAAATATTAAATACCTGCAATACCTAATTATATCAAGGGAATAGTACTTATTAGTAATATCATTAAAGCAATTTTTTATATTAAATATACTTTATATATATAGTATATAATACTGGAGAGTATAATGAATAAAGTAAATTTCATGCAAAGATTAAGTCAAACACTTACCCAAATGGGAACAGGTTTAACTCAAACAGCAATGACAGGTATTGCTTTAAATAGTATGAATCATTGTTGTTCAGGTCAAAGTATATTTGGTTTTGGTTGTGGAAGTTTTGGTTATGGCATGGGCATGAATTGCGGCATAGGAATTACCCCACAAATGATGGCTGATCCTATGGGATTTACTTGGCTTCAAAATCCAATGAACATGTATGCTCAAAATAATGCTTATGGGAACATGATTGCATATCAACATGGCTTAGAAATAGGTCTACAAGCTAAGGCACAAGCGGCAGCTCAAACTGCTGCTTATCCACAATTCCAACAATTACAAAAAACTAACGCCCAATATGCAGGAGATATTGATGCAAATCAAGAAACTGAAAGTGGTATAGCATTTGATAAAGCTACAGATGCAATGAAAGATAATGATAAAGCTAAAGATTTTAGTATTCTAGAAAACTACACAGATCCAAATGATAACAAAAAATGTGCAGAAGAATATAGAACAGCTGTAAGTAATCTAGGAAAATCATATCTTGCAAATATTGATTCAACAGGCAATAGTGATCGAAAAGTTACAGCTGAAGAATTTGTAAATTATGAATTAGGAAAATTAGATGCAAATGCATCTGATCAACACAAAACTCAAGCCAAACAAATGGCATTAAATGCATTTAATAAAATCGATCAAAATGGTGACGGTTTAGCTGATTGGAAAGAATTAGCAGCCACAATTGCAACATTTGACACAACAACTGATTCTAACCAAACACAAAAAGCAAGTAAAGACAGTACAATAAATGTAAAAGATTTTTCTAAATGGTCTGCTCTACTAGGGCAACAAGGAACAAATGCTTTTGATACAACTGTAAGGAACAATTATAAACAATTATTTGAGCAATAATTCATCAAATTTTGCCCAATCAAATATTTTAGTTTTAGAAAATCTTAACAAGTCTTCTTGATTAAGATTTTCTAGCTTTCTATAAATATCTTCAAAATTCTCATTAGCATTCATTGATATAAGAGGTATAGCAGCATCATGAGCGAGCTTTTCAACTTTTACATCATAATTAATTGCGCATGTCTTTACCCCGCATTTTAACGCAACTAAAATAGCATGAAAGCGCATTGCAATAAGATAACTTAATTGTGAAATTCTATTTACAATATCATCTGTAACTATTTCAGTTTTTATTTCAGGGTTTAAAGTAATTAAAATATGCTCAAATCTTTTACATAAGTCTAAATCTTGAGATTCTTGTAATGAAAAAATTTCAACTTTTTTATCACTAAACTTATCTGCAATAAACAATGCAAGTTTATGTAATAAATTATAATTCATAGTTTTAAATTCTCTTAATTGAACACCAATAGTATTTTCTCTAAATTCTTGCATAACATCAAGAGAATAAATAGGATCACATACGAGATTGGTATTAATACCCCAATTTCTTAATAATGCTAAACTTTTTTCATCTCTTACAGTAACTAAAGAGCAATTTTTGAGTAAATTTCTAACAATAAATTGAGATAATTTTTTATTAAGAGGCCCAATCCCTTGCGCAAATATTATAACTTTTTTATTAAATAAAAGCCCCAATGCTATTATTAAAGAATAATATACTACGCTTTTAACACTGGTTACATCTTGTAATAAACTACCACCGCCAGAAATTAAAACATCAGAATCTTGTATTGTTTTAATAACATTTTTCAAATCAAAACGTTTAACAGCGTTAACTGAATAAGTTTTTGAAGTATAATCAGTATCACTTGAAAAAACAGTAATATCGAGATTATTTAAACTTTTAAGATGTTTAACTAATACAGAAAGTATTGCTTCATCACCAAAGTTTTTAAATCCATAATACCCAGAAATTGCAACCTTAACCATTGTTACCTCTATATATTGAATATACTTCGTCTTTATAAGGAATAGATTTTATTGCTCCAATTCCTTGAGCCTGAAGCCCAGCTGTAATCGAGGCAAATTTAGTAGCTTCAAAAGGTGTAAAACCATGATTTAAAGCATGTAAAAAGCCACCATTAAAAGTATCACCAGAACATGTTGTATCTAAATAATCACAAGTATAAAAATCAGTAAAATTAATATTACCATTGTAACCGGTATAATACCCTTTTTGTGAAATACTTTTTAATACAACAATCTGAACTCCAACATCCCACAATTTTTTAATTATATTCTCAGGCGACTCTATCTCTAAAATATTCGCTGAATCATGTTTGGTATTTAAAAATACAATATCAAGATATGATACAACTCTTGCAAAAGCTTCTCTTGCCTCTTCAGCTGTAGTTAAGACGCTATGATAATTCGGATCATAAGCAGTTAAAATTCCGTTATCTTTTGCTAATTTAAAAGCATATTCTACAGCCTCATTAGCAGAAGGAGATAAGGATTGAGTAACCCCTGATGCATAAACAATATCAGCTGATTTAATATAATCTTCGTTAATATCATCAATAGACAATTTTGAAGGGGCAATTTTTTTTCTGTAATAAATAACTTCTTTTTCAGTAACAGATGGTCTTGCAATTATATATAAACCATTAGACTCATTTGATAATTTAACCTGAGAAACATCTAAACCTTCAGTTTGCCAACTATCAAGTAAATAATCTTTAAAAGGGTCATTTCCGACTCTCGTAATAAAACCAACTTTTGATCCCATCCTCAACGCTGAAATAGCTGTTGCTAAAGCGTCACCACCATAATATTTATATAAACAACCAGATGATGCTAAATTTGCATTTGTAGATAATTCTATTAAACTCTCCCCAATCGCTACAATGTCTAACTTATTGTCCATACTATCCCTTTAATTCCTTAATAACCTTCTTAGCACGATTAGTAATCTCTGAAAGAGATAAACCATCATACAAATCTCTACCTATTCCAACAACAGAAGCTCCAGCATTAATATAAGACTGAATTTCATCAACCTTAACATTTCCGAGAGGCATCACATTCAAAAAAGGCATTGGTCTTAATAAATCTTCAATATACATAGCACCACCCATAGCAGTAATTGGGTAAATCTTTATTAACGGTATTCTTGCTTTCCAAGCATTATATGCTTCATTAGCAGTTGAGGTCCCAGCTATATAAGGAATTTGTTTATCTTTAGAAATCTTAACTAAATTCATTGAAAAAATTGGAGAAGATAAAATTTTTGCACCTGACAATATTGCTGCTTCAGCCTGCAAAGAAGTAATAATACCTCCAGCACATACATTTGCATATTTTGAAATTTCTTCAATAGCCTTGTAAATAGTAGGATTTTCTACATTTATTTCTATAACTTTTATACCTGCATCAATCAGTGCCTTAGCTCTATCAATCATTAATTGAGCATCTTTACATCTTAAAATAGGTAAAATCTTTTCTTCAGCCAATAAATTAATTAAATTTTCTTTCATAAACTATCCTTTTTTCAAAATTTATTATATCATAAAATAAAGGGATAAGGGATATGAAAATTTTTAAGGGCAAAACTTTCTTTATAAAATCAATTTTTTTACATATATTTTTAGTTTTTATAATTGCATTTATATCTATAAATTTTTGGGAAAATCCAATTTATGATATGATTATAAATTCTACCTCTGCTATAAAGGAAGGATCCAAAGACATATCTTTAATTGTTATTGACAATAAATCTCTCGACACTTACAGATGGCCTTGGGCAAGATCGTTATATGGTGAAATTTTTGAATACTTAAACAAATATACAAATGCAAAAGTTGTTATTTTTGATTCTGTGTTAAGCAATTTAGACAAAGAAAGACCGGCAGAATCTGACAATTATTTTTTTGAAACAGTAAAAAAATCTGATAATTTCATTGGCGGCTATATGGCTCAAAGAACAGAATATGAAGATATAAATTCTGGAAGCCAATATGATAAAGATTTTAACCAAAAATTTGCAATAGATATTACAGATAAGAGAACAAAAAACAATTCAAGATTCAGTAATTACAACAGTTTAACAATGTTTCCCAAACCATATTTTGATGCTCAAAAATATGCAGGATCAGTAAATTTAGGTACAAATGCCATAGATGGAGTACTTAGAGAATCTACAGATTTGATTGGTTATAATGATAACTATTATCCATCTCTTGCTCTAAGAGCATATTTACTTGCAAATAATACCGATAAAATTACTCTTACTAATAAATATATAATTGTGAATAAAACAGGGCTAAAAATTCCGGCATTCCAGAAAAAAGGTGATATTAGACATAAAATAAAATTTTATAAATTACATGAAAATTCAGAATATTCACACAAAAATTACTCTGCAATAGATATTATAAATTCAAATAGACTTTTAAATAATGGACAAAAACCGATTATTAATCCATCTGAATTTAACAATAAAATAGTTTTAGTTGGTGCTAATGCACTTGGTGTTGAAGATGCACTTGAGACATCAATTTCCCTAAAACACCCAGGGGTAGATATTCAAGCAACAATTTTAAATAACTTCATTGATAATGAATATTTGATAAAATTTGCAAATTGGCAAAATATTTCTATAATAATTCTACTTAGTATAATAACTTTTGTAATAATAAGATTTTTAGCGTTCATTCCATCATTAATTACTCTAATAGGAATTGCAATACTATATTTTATTTTTTGTATAATTTGCTTTAAAAATAATCTTATTCCATATGTTATTACTCCACTAGCTGTCCAATTAAGCACTATGATATTTGGATATTCTTATAGATTTATACTGGAAGGACGCAACAAAGAAAAAATTAAAAATGCAATGGGCAAATATCTTTCACAAGATATTATGAAAAATGTTGTACAAAATATTGATGATATTAAATTAGGCGGTAAAAAAGCTAATGTAACAGTATTATTTGCAGATATTAGAGGTTTTACAAGCATGAGCGAAAAAATGTCAGCAGAAGAAGTATCAGTTATCTTAAATGAATATTTTTCAGAAATAGAGCCTATTATTACCAAATACAACGGAGTTATAAATAAATTCATCGGAGATGCTGTAATGGCAATATTTGGAGAGCCTATTCAAGATATTAATCACCCTCAAAATGCGGTAAAATGTGCTTGTGAAATGCTTAAAAAAGTTGACCAATTGCAAGAAAAATGGCTATTTGAAGGTAAACCCAAAATTGAAATAGGAATAGGTATTAATACAGGAGAAGCATTTGTAGGGAATATTGGTTCTGAAAAGCGATTAGAATACACTGTTATCGGAGATATGGTAAACTTAGCAAGCCGTATAGAAAGTTACAATAAAGTATACAAAACAAACATGTTAATAAGCAGTTCAACATATTCGTATGTAAGTGAAATTGTTGATGTAATAAAAATAGCAGATGTTACAATTCGTGGTAAAGCTAAAAAAATGGATATCTATGAGGTTTTACGTTTAAGTGATTGATAATATAGAACAACTTAAAAAAGCTATTGAAATAGAAATTCAATATAAATACATTGATGTTCATGGGAAAACACAAGCTTTTTCAAGTTTTATCAAAAATGAAGCAAAAAAATATTATAAACTTTCTAAAAAAAATCCCAAATGGGCAGTGCTTATTGAAATCTTTGAGCACTATCCTTTTGCTGGAATTAATGAAAGAAGAAAAAGTATAGACAGATTAATTAAAATTTTAAAATCAGAAACTGCACCTAAAAATGAAGAAGAAAAATTTAACAAAACTAATGGTAAACTCAAACCAGCAAAAGATACTGACGTAATGTACATGAAAGGTGTAGGACCCAAAATTGCATATAAATTAAATAAACTTGGAATCTATACTGCACAAGATTTAATAATGTATTTTCCTAAAAAACATATTGACTATTCTTCAAGAACCCTAATTAGAAACTTAAAAGAAGGTGAAAATACAACAGTTTTCGGATATATTAGATCGGTTTCCGCATTCAACACAAAAAATAGTTTATCTGTTGTAAAAGTTTCAGTTACAGACGAAAGTGGTCGAATTGAATTAAGCTTTTTCCAAGCAAAATCAAACAGATTTATGCTAGAAAGAATTAAATCTCAGTTTCCAGTAAATGCAGGTATTATGCTTTCAGGAAAAGTCAAAAGGAATAACTTTGATGGAAAACTCACATTTGATAAACCCAATTACTCTATCATGACAGGTGAGTTTCTTGAAGACAAAAATTCAAACTTAAACCTTGCACGCATTGTCCCAATTTACACTGTATGCGAAGACTTAAGCATAAAAGTCCTAAGAAGAGCTATTTTTAATGCAATTAATACATATAAAAATGAAATTGAAAATGTTTTACCAGATTATATCCGAGAAAAATACGGAATCCTTGATAAAAAGATAGCAGTTGAACAAATTCATTTTCCTGAAAGCATAGAACTTTTAGAACAAGCAAGATTTTCATTAATTTTTGAAGAATTATTCTTAATTCAGTTAAAATTAGTAAGATTAAGAGAAGCAAATTCACATAATCATTCTGCTTTAGCTCTTAAAATAAAAGAAAAAGGATTAGTCAAAAAATTCATAGATACTCTTCCTTTTGAATTAACTGGCGGACAGAAAAAAGCAGTAAATGAAATATTAAATGACTTAAACTCTGATATTCCAATGGCAAGACTTTTACAAGGTGATGTAGGCAGCGGTAAAACAGTAGTAGCTACAATTATGCTACTTGCAGGAGTTGAAAATGGATATCAAGGAGCTTTAATGGCACCGACTGAAATTCTTGCACAACAACACTACAATAATTTGCAACAATGGCTAACACCACTAGGAGTAAGTGTTGGACTATTTTTAGGCAGCCAAGGGAAAAAAGTCAGAGAGAAATTTAGAACAGATTTAAGAAATGGGCAAATGAATATTGCCGTTGGAACACATGCTCTTATCCAAGAAGATGTTGATTTTAATAATCTCGGAGCAATTGTAGTAGATGAACAGCATAGATTTGGAGTAAAACAAAGAAACATTCTTAAGAAAAAGTCTCAAAATCCTCAAATGCTTACAATGACAGCAACTCCAATTCCAAGAACTCTTGCACTAACAGTTCACGGCGATTTAGATTTAACTATTATTGACGAATTACCAAAGGGACGAAAACCAATAAAAACATCTCTTGTAACCTCTCATAGAGGAGTTTATGACTTAATAAAAAAAGAAATAGAATCTGGACGTCAAGCATATGTTGTATACCCTCTAATTGAAGAAAGCGAAACTCTTTCTGCTAAAGCAGCAACTATTGAAGCAGAAAGATTGCAAAATGAAGTATTCCCACAATTTAAAATCGGACTTTTACATGGAAAACTAAAAAATGATGAAAAAGAACAAGTAATGGCAGATTTTAAAAATAAAAAATATGATATTTTAGTATCTACAACAGTAGTTGAAGTTGGAGTTGATGTCCCTAATGCTACTGTTATGCTTATTGAAAATGCAGAACGTTTTGGCTTATCACAACTACATCAGCTTAGAGGAAGAGTCGGAAGAAATGATTTGCAATCATATTGTATTTTACATACATCAACTAAATCTCAAGAAACCAAAGAACGTCTTAACATAATGACTCAAACCAATGATGGCTTTGTAATTGCAGAAAAAGATTTACAACTAAGAGGCCCTGGAGAATTTTTAGGGACAAGACAAAGCGGCTTACCTGATTTAATAATTTCAGACATTGTTCGTGATGCAAAAATCCTTGAAATGGCAAGAAATGAAGCAATTGATTTTGTAAAAACAAATAATATTGAAAACTACCCCATATTAAAAGAAGCAACATCCCTTCAACTTTTTAGCAGTTTAGATATTTAATTGTAAACATTTATAAACTTAAATTAATTGAAATAAGCAATTAATATAAAAAAACATACTTTATATATTTAGAGTATAGAAAAACGAGGCATTTTTATGGAAACTTTTTATAGATTTCTAGGTGGTCCAAGAACATTTTGGGGCAGCGGCAACAGAACTATAATAAATAATAATTTTATTGGAGGAATGCCATTTTCATATGGATTTGGACAATCAATGCCAATGTTTGGAGGTCACCACTGTTGCGGCGGTGGAGTCCCTAGTGCTTTTAAATGGATGCTAGGATTTGGATTAGCAAGTTCACTTGTTGGCGGTATTATGAATACAGCTACTCAAGCAAATAACAATAATGTAACATCATATAATCCATACATTAATCCATATAACAATAATTATAATAGCTACAATAATTATTCAAACCAAGATCTATCAAGTTTAACAGCAAAAGTAAATAAATTAGAAGATGACTTAGCAACATATAAAAAACAAGTACAAGAGTTATTGAATAATGATAATCAAGTCCAAAATAATAATGTTAAAGAAGAAGAAGAAAACTCTACAAACGAAGAAATAATTAAAACACAAACGGAAACAGAACAAACAACACAAACTGAACAACCTAAACAAAAAGAAGAAATAAAATCAAAAGAAAACACTCCTGCATCAACAACGGAAGAGGTTAATAACGCAGAAGGAACTCCTAAAACACAAAAAACAGAAGAAGTTGTTGATAATACACCACAAAAAGAACAAAAAACTCTTGATGATGTTTTAAATGAACTAGGTTTTAATAATCTTGATGATGCTGCAAAAAATTATGTAAAAAGTCGAATTTCACAAGCATATATAGATGATAATGGAAATATTAAATATGATATAAAAGCAGTTGTACATGACGGTGATAACATTAATACAATTATTAACAGATTTTACACAGACGAAGAACAAGAAAATCTCGAAATTGCTAAAGCAAAATTACATACACAAGGATCAGAAACAAAACTTATAGCAAATCCTTTATCAGGAGACACAATTACTGCCAAAGGCGTATCTGAATATGGCATAAAAGCTCTTATGCAAGATGCACAAAAAGGAATAACACGTCAAGGAGAAATAACAAAAACAAATAAAAGAATTTCAGATTTAAAAACAGCATTCATAAATGGACAAAAGAAACTCTCAAAAGCATATGTACTACAAAATAAATTAATGACAGAAGCAGAATATAATAAAATTATTCAAGAAAAATACTCGTAGTAAAAGTTAGTAAAACAAAGAAAACTACCTCTTAATATAAGAAGGTAGTTTTTGTTATATAATACGGGTTTTAGGGAATATAAACAAAAGCAGGGATAGTCATTTTACTCGTATAAATATTGCTATTTTAATTAATTTGTAAAGAAATATTACAAAATAAAATTAAAAAAGGCAATTATTTAAAAAGTATATACTTTATATATATACAGAGAGTATAAATACGGAGAAGACGCCATGGGTATGTATAGCATAACCGGATGGTCAGGCGGAGGACGCCGTCCATTAACATACAATTTAAAAGCAGGTCAATTTAGAGGCATGGGACGAGTAAATGTTATCCCAAGCCAAACTACAATTATTAACAATAATATAATTGGTGGTGGTTATCAAACATATCACTGCTGTGATAATAGCACTCCAAAATGGATGAATTGGATGATGGGTATCGGCATTGGCTCAACACTACTCGGTGGCATACTTAATATGTTTGGCATCGGTGGAGGTGGGAGCAGTGCTAACTCCGTAGAAGGTGCTGGGGGCAAAGAAGAACCACAAACTAAAACTCAAAAAGAAGATCCTACTCAAAGTAAGGAATATCAAGAACTGAAAGCTCAACATGAAAAAGATTTAGCTGAAATTGCTAAATTAAAAGAACAAGCAAAAGCATTTCAAGAAGCTCAACAACAACCAGTTACAAAACCACAAACAGAACAGCCTCAAGCGCAGCAAGAAGAAAAACCAGACTACTCATTTATTAAAAATGGAGCTGCAATGGTCTGCACAGATGCAAGTAACAGAACAAGAGATATATCAGGAACATTATCAAATGTCCAAACTGATGCAAACGGTGTACCACAAAGCTTTACATTAACAGACAGTTCAAGCGGAAATAAATACCAATACGAAGTAAAAGTTGGAAATGACGGTACATTATCATATGAATGCGTAAGTAAAAATGGTCAAGCTACAATCGGAGCTCCAACATATACATTAAAAGATGGTAAATTAGTTAATGAAAATGGACAAAACGGTTTTGGTCAAGGTATTAGAACTACAACTGCAACTCAAAATACACCAACAAAACCAGCTGCTACACCAAACCAATCTACACCTTCATCAACAAATGAAATTAAAACACTACCAGATGGAACACAAGTCAGTGACAGTTATTCTTTTATAACACCATATAAACATTCTGATGGTAAATATTACTCAAAAGAAGAAGGTTTTAAAGCTCCATGGCAATAAATAAAAAACTCTCCATAATGGAGAGTTTTTTATTGGTAAATTAATCTTTACATAAAATTGGCAATTTATAAAAAAAAATGTATAATAAATGTGTAGAAAGAAAGAGGGGTTATATGGAAGATTTAAAAATAGCCATTGGATCTGACCATGGTGGATTTAATTACAAAGAATCAATTATTGAATATTTAAAAGCAAGAAATATTGAATATATAGATGTAGGAACATATACTAAAGAATCTTGTGATTACCCAATTATTGCAAAACATGTTGCAGAGAAAATCATTTCAGGGGAAGCTAATAGAGGAATACTTATATGCGGTACTGGTATAGGTATGTCAATAGCTGCAAATAAAATAAGAGGAATAAGAGCAGCATTATGTGGTGACACATATTCGGCAAGAGTATCAAGAGCTCACAATAATGCAAATGTACTATGCCTTGGAGAAAGAGTAATCGGGGAACACTTAGCATTAGATATAGTAGATGTATGGCTCAAATCTGGTTTTGAAGCAGGAAGACACAAACGCAGAGTTGATATGATTGAATAATTGTTTTCATGGTATAATTATAAAAAAAGGAATTACTATGGAAAAAGAATTAGATTCAAAATTATTAGCAAGCGTTATTGCACGTGCTCTTGATGAAAAATTAGGAAAAGATATTACAATTTTAAATATAAGCAACGTATCATCACTTGCAGATTATTTTGTAATAGTTACCGGTGACTCCACTCCTCAAGTAAAAGCCCTTATGAACAATACAAAAGAACGCATTAAAGAATTATTTTCAAGATCTCCTGTAAGATTTGAAAATGATGCTAAAAATAGATGGAATTTACTTGATTATGGAGATGTTGTTGTCCATATACTCCATAAAGAAGAACGACAAACTTATGCTATTGAAAAATTTTGGAGTAACGCATTTAGTATTCCGGAAGATGAATGGAAGAAATTATCAGAAGAATATAAAGAATTTTAATAACGTAATCGGCTTCACAAATATATGTGGAGTCTTTTCTTTATGTAACATTTCTAAATACTATTGCAAATTCTCTAAAATAGTGTAAAATAAGGTTATTATGAATAGAGAAGAGATAAATAATAAAATTAATGAATTAGTCTTAGCCATGGCTAAAGACCCAAACAATATTGAAAATTACCATAGATTATCAGAACTTTATTTACAAGTTGAAGATTATGATAAAGTAATGTCTGTACTAGACAGCTTGTTAGCTATTAAACCAGACGATGTACAAGCTCTTGTTGGCATGGGTACTATGTGGTTTTATGAAAAAGATTTTAGGAAATCATTATCTTACTATAATAGAGCATTAACAGTTAATCCAAAAAATTACTTAATTTACTATAACATGGGTAACGTTTTTGCAGAATGGAAAAATTTCCCAAAAGCTTTATTTTATTACAATAGAGCTATTGACTTAAATTCAACAAACCCTGAAATTTATAATGCTATCGCTCTTTTATACCAAGATAACGAAGATTATATAGAATCAAAAGCTTATTATGAAAAAGCACTATCTCTTGATCCTGAAAATATAACAGCTTTAATTGATATGGGCAATGTTTGTTTTAAGCTATTTGATTATGAAACAGCATTAGAATTATACAAAAAAGTTTTTGTATTAAATCCTGATAATAAAATAGTAGCTATCTGTATTGGTAATACCCTTACTTTGATGAAAGAAAGAGAAAAAGCTTATAATTATTTTGAAAAAGCATTAACAATGGAAGGTGATAACTACAAAACTTATATTTGTTATGCTATTGCTCTTTCTGAATTTGGTGAATATGATATGGCTGTAGAAATGTACAAAAGAGCACAAAATATTCAACCAAAAGAAATTGAAGCTCAAATTTTATTAGCAAATCTTTATACAAACTTTAATCATCTCGATTTAGCAATGGATTTATATAAAGAAGCCATCAGATTAAAACCAAACAGTGCAAAAACATATATGCTTTTAGGTAATGCACATTATTTAAAAGGCGATATAGAAGAATCAATCGCATCATATAGAGCTTCAATAAGTATTGAACCAGAAAATGATGAATTCAGACTTGTATACACTCAAGTTCTGGATGAATATATCGACAAAAAAAGAAATGGAGAAGCTGTATAAATGCAAAAAGATACCCCATACATGATTGAAAAAATTATAGCAGCACTTACATATCTAACTATGGGAATGGTTGGTTTTATATGGTTAATAGTAGGACTATTCACCAAAGCAAGGTTAAAACCATTTTTACAATACCATATATTTCAATCTATTTTTATATCTTTAGCATTTGCAGTACTATCAACATTAATTAGCTGGATTTCTAATCTTTTAAGTTTTATCCCAATAATTAATAGGATAGTTGCACAAATAACATTCTTATTAAATATGCCATTAATATTTGATTACTCATTATTACAATCCGTTATTTACATTTTCATAATATATTTAGCTGTTACTGCATTTATAGGGAAGTATAGTTATATACCTTGGGTATCAGATATTATTGATCAAAATATTAATCACTAAAAAAAAATGCGCATTAAGCGCATAGATGTGGTCAGTATGAAAAGATTATGAATTATGATTGATTAGTTTTTGATAAAATTATTGCATTTGATAAAGGTATTCCTCCAGTTTGTTGTGGTTTATTTACGACTCTTCCATTCACATACATAACTGTTGAACCTCCGCCATCTAAGTTGATTGCTCCTACACAACCAATAGACTGCATAAAATTAGCTAATTCCATTAATGTCATTCCGATAGAACTTCCTTCACGCCCATCAACAGCTACAAAAATAAAATTATTGTCTTTAGTGTATCCAATAGCACTTCTAGGATTACGTCCACCTATTGCTTGAAGCTTTTGAGCAGTCATATCAACGAAAACTTCACCATTTTTTACTAAATATGGTCCTCCACTTATTATATGTTTAACACCATCCCAATCTGGATTAGTTTTAATTGATAAATCAACATCTTTTTTATCTAACAGATTATATAAAATACTTTTAGGGCCAGAAATTACATAACCGTTTTCCGGTATTTCAATAGCATTAGCAGATGCTTTAGTAATTTTATTATCAATTACTTGCAAACCAACACCATATTTAGGAGCTGCTGGAGAATATTTTCCCCATTCTGGTGTGTATACAAGAACATGAGTAGAAAGCATACGAGGTTGATTTATGTTATTAACCTTAATAGTCTTACCACTTCCTTTAACTGTTGCATCAAGTTGAATTCTTGCAATATCAAAACTATCATCAAAAATTCCCATAGCTACCCTATCATAAATAGGACCTGTGTACATTTTTTGATTAATCATCAAAGTTCCAAGAGGAACACCTGTTTGAGGTTTAAAATATGTACCGTTTAATGCAACTATAGCATTGTTATTTTTAGCAATTGTAGTAATAGTCCTTCTACTTTTCAATGTTGAGTCTGATGAAAGGGCGGGGATTAATTCTAAATCCTTTGCAAGTTTCATATCAACTTCTACAACATTTATCCTGACTGGCCGCCCGCTATAGTATTTTGTAAGTTTAATATGCTTTACCCCGCTGGTTATATCAGCAATGATTGCTTTTGGATATTTTTGCCGAATAGAAGTATCAAAATTTCTTTGCCGAGCCTCAGGAGAAATTTCATTTAATATCTTATGTTTAATTTGTCCAGTATCAAAGTCAGGAGCTGTAACCTGTGCAATTTTATTACTACTGGCATGAATAGGTAACAGCACCTGACACAAAACTAAAACCCCAATAACAGATATATTAACAGCTACTTCTGCTAATTTTCTCAGCTCATAATTTTCTGCACGGTAAATCAATGTATCCATAGTGTCACCTCTTAAGTTAAGTAACCGGATACCTTTTTGATTTAAGAGTGGGGTGGGGAATAACACTCATCGGAAACCTGATTTTTATCTTTTAAGAAACCATTTTCAGGATCTTCCTACTACTATTGTAACATATTTTAACAAATACTTCAATCCCTTTTATAGCAAGGGTTTAACATTTCTAAATATAGTATTTTTTACACTATTTTATATTTATAAAGCCTTGATTATTATCAAGGCTTTTAAAGAATCATTAAACTATTTTAAATCTTCAAGATAAGTTTTTACCATTGATTTTGCTTCTTTAATAGGCATATCTTCATCAGCAGGAGTAATTTTAGCATGTTTTCCAATTGATCTTGATATATTAAAGTTAGCATATGATTTATCGCCAAATATTCCATCTGTTAATGTAAGTTTGGCTTCTTTACCTAATTTAGTTTCTTGTAAAAATATATTTACTCTATTAGAAGTTGTTAAATACATCCCTAAACCATTATTTTTTCTATTTTGAGCTAATTTATTAAAAGCTTTATGAACAATTTCGTCAATAGAATTTACTTTAGATGTAAAAGATACTGTATCAGCTTGTAATCCTGAATTAAAATTTAATGTACTGTTTTTTTTAGGAGTGCAATTATTTGCATAATAATTTGCAGCATAAGATACTGGGGTAGACATAATTTTTGAAATCATTTTTTCTTCCTTTATATTAAATGTATATTACACACTTATTAAACATTAAAATAAGATAGATGTCAAACAATAATTAGTCAACATCAACTGGTTCTCGTTGAATTTTTTCAATTGCCTCTCTTGCAGTAAATACTAGAGCTTCAGGAACATTTTCTATGGTCGTAAATTGTCTTAAAACATCAACAACTCTTTTAAATGATCTTACAATATCTCCTTCTCCAATATCAATTTGCTCTGTAATAGTTTCCCATTCTGCACCTTCAACCCACAATTCAATTAAAGAACTAAAATAAGGATTTATATACATTGGAGCTTCAACAGAATATCTACTTTGAACCTTTTCAAGTTTTCTCCTAATATTTCTTATCAAATTTAATGTTTTTCGAACTGGTTCAGACAAAGGTAAATATGGAATATCAATTCGCAAATCTTCTGTTGTAATTGCGCATACAACAGCAGCAAGCTGTGATGGTGTTAAATTTTCTAAAACATTTGAAAAAATTATTTCTGCAATAAATAATTCATTTTCTGAACGGATTTGAGAAGTTGTCATACCTCTTGGAGTCGGATAATCATCACGCAAATAATCCATATCTATCAATACACTACGATGAGCTAAAAACTTATTCCAGAAAATATCTCTTTGCTTTTCAATTTCTTTATCTAATTTTCCAAGTCTAATAGCAAAACGCTCTAACACTTCAACATTTTTCGAATGTTTCTTATACAATTTACAGGTATCACATTTGAAATTATGCATTTTTTCAAGCATAGCTTTAGTTTCTTTACCAAACTTAACCGCTTCAGGAGAAAGAGGTCTATTTTTAGAACGCTCTTGCTTACAAATTTTCTTATAAGTTTGACGATTTTGAACATAAATATGTCTTATTTTATCGTACTCGTGCAATTTTTCATCGGATAATTTATAAGGACAAACAAATTCTCTAGCTTTAACTTCATTTTTAATCTGTTCTTGAACTTTTAATAGTGGTTGAAGTCTTGAGCCTGATGAGAAATACCCAAAACTTTTTAAAATTAATTCTTTTGCTTCATCTAAAGAAAATCTTTGCAAAAGATTTAACACCATTGAATAACTTGGAGAGAAACGACTTTCTAAAGGATTTGCATCACTTAACACAAGTTCTGCAACTTCTTCTGGAGTTTGGAATTGAGTACCAACAATTGTAACATAACCGACTTCATCCATTCCTCGACGTCCTGCACGACCTGACATTTGCAAAAATTCACTAGCCGTCAACATTCTATGACCAGAATCAGTTCTTTTGCTTGTTGAACTAATTACTGTTGAACGAGCTGGCATATTTATCCCTGCAGCAAGAGTTTCTGTCGCAAATACAACTTTTATTAGCCCTTTTTGGAATAACTTCTCAACCAAATTTTTCCAAGCAGGCAACAACCCTGCATGATGAGACGCTACACCACATAATAAATATTCAATATGCTTGTTGTTATATAAATGTGGATTTTCTGCAATATAATCATCAACTATTTGTCTTATTTCTGCTTTTTCAGTTTTTGAAATCAAGTCTAACGAAGCACATTTTTCCATTTGTTCATCACATTTTCTACGAGAAAATGTAAAATAAATTGCAGGCAGCATATCATTATTTTGCAAATTTCTTATTACTTCTTTTACATAAGATTTTTTATTTTGAAGTTTTCGCCCATATACTCTTTTTTCCGGCTTTATTTTTTTGTTTAATTGCCCGCTTGGAGTTAATAGCGGCAACAATTTTGTAGGTTGAGAACTGTCAAAATAATAAAATTTTAAAGGAACAGGTCTAAAATCGGTATCAACTAATTCAGTTTTAGAATGTACAGTATTAATCCAATCTGTTAGTTCTTGAGCATTAGCTACAGTTGCAGAAAGTGCTATAATTTGAACATTTGTAGGACAATAAATAATACTTTCTTCCCAAACAGTACCACGTTGTTCATCATTCATATAATGGACTTCATCAAGTACAACATATTTTACATCTTTCATGTTATCAGTTACTGAACCAAAATTTGTTCCATACAACATATTTCGAAAAACTTCAGTAGTCATTACAACAATTTGAGCATTACGATTAATTGAAGTATCACCAGTTAAAAGTCCTACTTTTTCTGACCCGTATTTTTCGCCAAAATCGTAATATTTCTGATTAGAAAGAGCTTTTAAAGGAGTTGTATAAAAAATTCTATTTCCATTTTCTAATGCTCTGTGAATTGCATGTTGTGCAATAACAGTTTTACCAGCACCGGTTGGGGCACATACAACAACACTTTCCCCCTCGTCAATATAGTTACAAGCCTCTTTTTGAAAATCATCAAGCTCAAATGGAAATTCGTACATTCATACTCCTATATCTATGTTACTTATATTATTCCACAAATTACAGATTTTTAAAAATTTTTTAAGAAATTTAATACAAAGTAAACCACAAGCGTTTTTCATCATAAGAAGTAGAATAATCTTTTCCAAACTTTTTAAAAAATTTAACAAGTAAATCAAGTGCGTTTTTTGAACAAATATAAAATTTAATATCCCCAAAATCTGTTGTTATTGTAATAACAGATTTATGATAAAAAGAAAAATTAAAAGCAGGAGTCTCACCCCAACGCCAAGAATAATGATAAGGGCATATTTCAGTAATATTAATACTTATTGCTCTTTCTATAGAAAGTGGCTTATTGTTAATATACAACATTCCATTTACAAAATCTAATTTTATACTTTTGGCAAATAATGAATTCAAAAATATTTTTAAATTTGGAAATCCTAAAAAGTAAAGCAAAAATAATCTTAACCCATTACCACCGACAGTCTGACTAAAAAAAGTTTTTGACGAGAAAAATACATAAACTATAAGAATTAAATAAACAAAAGCAGAAATTATTTGAATATAATAATTTATACAAGTAAGTTCAGAAACTGCATCCCTATTATCAGCTTTTTCAATATAACATTTGCTGGAATTAAAATCACCCATACAAATAATATAAACCAAAAAGAAGAAAATAGCAAAAAAACACTCTCAAGAGATAAGAGTGTTTTTTTTATTAAAATTTTTGATTTTAAATTTTATCAAATCCAGTATATTTTCTTAAAACTTCCGGAATTATAATTGTTCCATCTTCTTGTTGGTAATTTTCAACAATTGCAGCAAAAGTTCTGCCAACTGCAAGACCAGATCCGTTAATAGTATGTACAAATTGAGTTTTTCCTGTAGCTTTATCACGATATCTGATATTTGCACGTCTAGCTTGGTAATCTCCAAAGTTAGAACAACTTGAAATTTCTTTATACGCACCATAAGATGGCATCCATACTTCTAAATCCCAACATTTATTTGCTGAGAAACCAATATCTCCTGTAGATAGAGCCTCGCGTCTGTATGGAAGTTCTAATAATTGAAGCATTTTTTCTGCATCTTCAGTTAACTTTTCATGTTCTTCTTTACTTGTTTGAGGAGTACATAATTTTACTAATTCAACTTTATTGAATTGGTGAACTCTAATCAAACCTCTTGTATCTTTACCTGCTGAACCTGATTCTCTTCTGAAACATGGAGTGTATGCTGTCATATATTTTGGCAAATCATCTTCTGATAAAATTTCTCCTGAATATATATTTGTAACAGGAACTTCTGCGGTTGGAATCAAGTATAAATCTTCATCTACGCATTTATACATATCTTCTTTAAACTTTGGTAATTGACCAGTTCCTGTCATAGTAGCTGCATTAGCCATAAATGGAGGGAGAATTTCTTCATAACCTTGTTCTTGTGTATGATAATCTAAGAAAAAGTTAATAATTGCACGTTCTAATTTTGCACCTTTTCCTCTATACAAAATAAATCTGCTTTGAGAAATTTTTACTCCACGCTCAAAATCAACAAGGCCTTTTTCTTCGCATAAATCCCAATGTGCTTTGAATTCAAAATCGAATTTTCTTGGCTCACCCCATTTATAAACTTCAACGTTATCATCTTCTGATAAACCAATAGGGGTAGTTTCATCAGGAATATTTGGAGTATGAAGTAAAATATCTCTTTGTTTATTATCTAATTCAGTTTGTTTTTCCTCTAATGCTTTTATATCATCGCCTAATTTACGAACTTCTTCTTGAATTGCATCAGTATTTTCACCATTTTTTTTCATCATACCGATTTTTTGCGAATCATTTTTTCTTTTTGCACGCAATTCATCAGCTTGTGTTTGAATTTTTCTTCTTTCTTCATCAATTTTTAAAACTTCATCAATTGATAATTCTGGATTTCTTCTTTTTAAAAGTTCGTTAATTTTTTCCGGACATTCTCTAATTAATTTAATATCAAGCATTTTTTACCACCTTTATAGACTTCCGTATTAATTTTACATACAAAATGAAGAATACACCTCTTCTTTTGTAAATATTTTAGTTTAAATATAAGTTATAATCAAGAAAAAAATTATCCTTATTAAATTGTAAAGAATTGTAGCTTTTCTTGACAAGTAATGTATAATGAAATTAAGGGGATTGTGTAAATATGATGTTTAAAAAATTAGCTCAAAAACTTAATTTAGAGAAAAAAAAGCATTCAAGCGCAGCAATAAACCCGCTAGATGTTGATTTTGAAGGAAGAAAAAGCGTATTCCTCGATAAATTAACACGAACTGCAGTTAATATGTACGAAAGAAAATGTGATATTAAAAACTTCACGAAATTAGCTCTTTCAGACCCCGAAAATGATTCGCATAATAAAATTATGGATGAATTATTTGCCAAAGGCGTAATTGATCCATCTGAAGATGAAAAATTACTAGAATTATCAGATAATACAAGATTTTTAAAAGATTTAGGACTGATTGACTAAATTATAATCTAACTAAGGAAGTATGATGTTAAAAAACATATTAGGAACAGCTGCATTAGGAATTATCATTCTAATTGCATCAATATTCGCATTATTTATTAATGAACATAATTATGTAAACGCTATAAAAATAGTTAATTTTGCTGAGAAAAACACAATTATTGCAGATGCAAATAATTTTAATCCACAAAATGAAAATAAACTCGTTCATATTACAGGAAATGCTTATTCAAATCAAACTTTAACGGATTCTATACTTAACATCCCAAATGCAATAGCTCTTTTTAGAGATACTGAAATATACCAATGGGAAGAAGTTAGAAAACATCATGATAATAATAAAATCTCATACACATACAGAAAAACTTGGGGTAAAAATCTTATAAATTCAGATAATTTTGAAAGTTCTGCATATAAAAATCCAAAACAAATAAAATATGTGAAAAAAAACTTATATGCAAAAAATATTGGCTTAGGGAAATTTTACTTATCAGAAGATATTATTAAAAATATTAGTTCAATTACTAAAATGACCCAACTGCCATACAACAATGATTTTAAAATATATAATGGATTCTATTTTACAGGGAATGACTATGATAATCCTAAAATAGGAGATCAAAAACTTTCTTATTCATACATTCCATCAGGATTAACCCTTTCAATTATAGCTAAACAATCAGGAAATCACATTGAGACAATGAATAGCAAATACGGTAACTTCGTAATTGTAATGAATGGAGAAAAAAGTCTTAAAACTATGATTAATGATTATAAGAAAAATCTTTCTAATAATACTTGGTTAATAAGAGGAATAGGATTACTATGTATGTTTATAGGGCTAAATTTATTAATACAACCATTAGTAAACCTTGGAAAACCTCTCCCTATATTTGGAGAAATAGCTCAAATGGCAGCGCTAATATATACAATTATTATTACTGTCTGTTTTGGAATAATCACAATTTCACTTGCTTGGATTTTCTATATTCCTGAAATTGCAATACCATTAATAATTATATCAATAATTACAATTATAAGTTTAAAAAAGAAAAAAAAGGTAATAATTGCATAATATTGACAAAATTATAAATATAGTAAATAATAAAAAAAAAGGAGTTAAAAATGTTTAAACAAGAAGCTTTGAGAGTGCCCCCCCCCCGCGAAACAAGCATGCTGAAAGTATTTTAAGCTTTAGACTTGACAGAATATTTAAATTTAATAATTATAGCAATATAATACAACATTATAAAAAAGCATTTACATTAGCAGAAGTTTTGATTACTATAGGTATAATTGGAATTGTTGCAGCATTAACAATCCCGACATTGATTGCTAATCACAGGAAAAAAATTGTTGAAAATAAATTAAAAAAATTTTATACTACAATGTCTCAAGCGGTTTTGATGTCTGAAATAGACAATGGACCTTCATCTGAATGGACTACTAATTACGACAATAATAAAGATTCAATTATATTTTATAATACATATTTAGCAAAATACTTATCATCTCTCGGGACACAAAAAGTAGCAGCTGGCAGTAGCGATGTTACAATATACTTATCTGACGGAACTGCATTTAGAATATATAATGGATCTTGTGCTGACATAGAATTCTATCTAGACCAAACAAAAAGTTTTAAAACTAGTGATAAAAGGACAGCAGGAAAAGATTATTTTAGTTTCAGAATATGTAATGCTAGTAATAAAAACTACTATGGCGGAGGTAAAGAAGGCGGTTTTAATACGACATGCAATGGAAAACTGTCCAATAGGATGGACAGAGACTACCTACTAGAGCACTGCAAAAATCCATTTATTGATGGCAATACCTGTAGTGCACTTATTGAATATGATGGATGGGAAATAAAAAAAGATTATCCTTATAGATTTTGAATAATAGCATTCGTAAAATCTAAAGTAGAAGCGTTTCCACCTAAATCAGCTGTAAATACACCATTTTTTAGGGTTTTAAATAAAGCTTTTTCTATTTTTTCAGCATATGAGAATTCTCCAATATATTTTAGCATTTCTATTGAAGAAAGTAATAATGCAGTAGGGTTAGCTTTATTTTGCCCTTTTATATCAGGAGCAGAGCCATGTACAGGTTCAAATACAGCATAATCTAGACCAATATTTGCACCCTGAGCAACCCCCAAACCTCCAATTAATCCCGCACATAAATCTGATACTATATCACCATATAAATTTGGTAATACTAAAACATCAAATTGTGAAGGATTTTGAACCAATTGCATACATAAATTATCAACTAATATTTCGCGCTTATTTATTTGAGGATAATTTTCGGCAATCTTTCTATATGATTCTAAAAATAATCCGTCAGAAAGTTTCATAATATTTGCCTTTGTTACAACACAGACCTCTTTTCGATTATTTTTTATTGCATAATCAAATGCAAATTTGCAAATTCGTTCTGAAGCTTTTCTTGTAATAACTTTTATACTTTCTGCAGTATCAGAATTAACCTGTCTTTCAATACCGGCATACAAATCTTCAGTATTTTCTCTTACGACTACAATATCAACATTATCAAATTTTGTTTTTACATTAGGTAAATTTTTGCAAGGTCTTAAATTTGCATATAAATCCAATGCTTTGCGCAATTGAACATTAACAGATCTGAATCCTTTTCCAATAGGAGTCGTCACAGGAGCTTTTAATGCAATTTTATTCTCTTTTATAGAATTTAAAACCCTCTCTGGCAATGGGGTTCCTTCTTTTTCTATCACATCAGCACCAGCAGTTTGTATATCCCAATCAATTTTTAATCCTGACGCTTCGACAATCTTTACAACAGCATCTGAAATTTCTGGTCCGATTCCATCTCCATTAATCAAAGTAATTCTTCTCATTATGCCCTCAAAATATTCTGTAAAAACTTATAGAAAAATTATACAACTAATGAAAATATTATCAAATGTTAACATAACTTAACAATACATAAAAAAAAAGCAATATTAAATCATAAAAATTTTTTATGTAATTAAGGTAGGTTATAAAAAGTTAAGTAGGTTAAAATGAACATCGGATCTATTGCATCAAAAGGATGGAATTATATTCAACGTGCAGGCAGAATTTATCCTGATTTCGTAATGGGAACTGGAAATGAAGCTTTTACAAACGCAATGAGAAGCACCATTAAAAATAGAGCTGCAAATGGGCAATCATATATGCAATCAGTATGGTCTGGCATTAAAAACGGTGCTATAAAAGCAGAAGAACATAACAAAATAGCAAATCAAAGACATGGTGGATTTTGGAAAAGCACATGGCACGCACTAAAAACAACTCCTAAAAAAATTGCTCAAGGCTGGAGGGTTGGAGGTAAACTTGCTGATCGTGCAGGTAAAACTGGACTTTCAAAAACTTGGGCTCAATTCAAAGGTTCTTTAAAAGGTCTTGGTAAAAGAATGCCATTAATATTCTCATTAATGGTTGTATTGCCTGAACTTCCAAACCTATTTTCAGCATTTAAAGATAAAGGGTTAGTCGGAGGTGTTGCAGAAACTGGGAAGACTGCTCTTAGATTAGGAGCTGGTATGACTGGGGCAGCAATCGGCCAAGCATTAATTCCTATTCCAATTTTAGGCGGAATCGTAGGTTATATGGCTGGTGATTGGTTAATGAGTAAATTTACAGGCAAAAGCCATTCTGAAAAGAAAGCAGAATTAGAAGAAGCTCAGCAACAACAAATTGCACAACAACAAGCAATGATGCAACAATACAATACAAATCCATTCGGAACTAATACAAATCCAACAACAGTACAACCACAATTTAATATTCCAAAACCAACAATGACACCAGAACAACTTATGGCTATGAAACAAATGTTATACAATAACAGTATGGCAAATCCTATGGATCAAGATTTTATGGCAATGACATCAGGAATAAACAGATTAAATTATTTAGGATAAAAAGCGATGATTAATAAATCATCGCTTTAATAATTCTTAATAAAAAAAGCAATTTTTAAATAATAAAATTTTTATATATAATACGGGGATTAATTTATAGGAGACAAACGGATTTATGACAGGTCCGGTAAATAAAGATTATTATAGATTAGCAAGCTATGCAACAGGTGCTCAAATCAACCATAACCCATTTGGAGTACAAGAGTTACAATCTCAATTACTTTTTGCCGGCGGAACAATGGCTCTTCCTATTGCTTTTAAAGCAGGAAAAACAGCTTTATGGACTGCTCCTCAATGGGCATACAAAAACTTTGGCAACTATACATCTGCTTGGCAAGAATTAATGGCAAAAAATAAAGCCTCAAAAGATGCTATTAATTATCTAAAAGGCAATAATATTATAGAAACTATAAATAACAGAAGTAATTATAATTCATTATTAGAACTAGAAAAAAACTTAAAAACAGCTCCTGATTATAGTAATTGGTCAACATTAAAAACAGAAGCAGCAAGAAAAAAATTCATCAATCAAGGAAGAAAAGCAAAATATTATGATGAAGCTCGCAAATTAATTGAAGAAGCTAAAAGCAAAAAATTAACAGGAAAAGAATTAAAAGCTCATCTAAAAAAAGTAGATGAAGCACTTGCTAAAGCTGATTTAGCAGTACATAAGGCTATTACATCAGGAGAAATCAAACCTGCGACTTTAAGAGGAAAAGCTTGGGCTGGTGTAAAAAAATATACAGGATATGATGCCGTAAATGGAGCATTAAAAAAAGGAGCAACAAGCTCAAATAAAGTTGTGAGAAACCTTGCAAAAGGTGCTAAAGGCGGCGGATTTGCAACAGCAGCAATCGGACTTGCAATTGAAACACCTGAAATAATCGAAACATATAAAAAATGTGGAGCAGGAAAAGGAACTAAACAACTAGCTAAAACAACAGCAGTTGTTGCTGCTGAAGGTGTAGGCTACGCAGTCGGAGCAAAAGTCGGAGCAATTGCAGGTGCAAAAGTCGGAGCTACAATCGGGACTTGTATTGGTGGTCCTGTAGGAACAGCTATAGGCGGTGCTGTTGGAGCTTTAATTGGTGTTGGAACAGGTATACTATGCAGCTGGGCAGCAGGTAAAGGAGTTAAAGCAATGGTTGGAAAATCAGAGCTTGAAAAACATAATGAACAACAAGCAAGAAAACTTGCAAAAGAAGCCATGCAATCTGAAGAAGGAAAAGAAAAATTACTTTCTAAAGTTGAAGAAAAATCACAAGAAGAAGGTGGTTGCTCAGACGAAAAAGTAATTGCAGCATATGAAAAATTCACAAATGATAAAGAAGAAATGATTGCAGAAAATACAACTAATTCAACAGAATATAAATCAAGTAATTCAAGCGACGTAAAAGTAAACAATTATTCAGATATTCTCACCAAATTAAACATATTAGCATCAGGTAATTTCAAGAACAATATATTTACAAATACAATATACAACAATTCATATTCTCAATTTACAATGCCAAATATGTTTGGCTGGAATATGTTCAACACTTATAATCCATATAACATGAATGGATTTGGAATGATTGCATAAAAAAAAGACCGCTTTTAAAACGGTCTTTTTTGTAATTAAAGAGATTGTACGTTAAAATCACGTTCTGACCTGCTTGACGTACATTCTAAAATATTTTTAATAAAACGTTCAATAGTTGTTTCCATTGAAGAAATTTCTTCTTTCAATGCTTTGTAACTCTCCTCCCTTATATCTTTAAGGGCATTTTCAAAAATTTCATCATGATACATGACACATCTCCTATTTTCATTAATACCTTTGTAGACTTCAACAAGTAATTTGCTTGATTACCGCAAAGGCTACTTCACATATTCCCATATCGGAACTTTTTGGAACATTCTTTAATAAATTTTATAATATTGTTACAAAATTTATTATTCTTACAAAATAAATTTACTTTAGGGTAAAATATTAAAATACATAGAGGGAATAGAATGGCTACTGATTTTCTAACAAGTTATGATTATTATTCAAGCAGACGTGATATGGAAGTTATATCAAACATCGTAGAATCTTTAAAAAAGATTCTTGAAGAAGATAAATTACAACCACAACCGTTATTTTTAAAAACGTCTGAAAATCTTATTCTTAATATCGCAAGAAAAGTAGTACAAGAAAAAAAGAAAACTTTTTTAATTGGGATTACAGGAGAAAGTGCATCCGGTAAAACTGTGTTCGTTGATAATACAATTAAAGCATGTGTGAAAGAAAAAAAAGAAGGAATATACACAGTTATTCGATGTGATGATTATTATAAGGATACCTCAAAAGAATTACAAGAAGCAGGCAGCTATGAAGCGCTGTTCAAAACAGGATTTAGTTTTGATACCCCTGATGTAATTGACTTGGAGTTAATGAAAAAACATCTAATGAAACTAAAATCAGGAGTACAAATTACCTCACCAAAATATGACTTTGTAACTTGCGTATCAGATCCTAACGGAGATGTCAAAAAGCCTGCTAAAGTGGTATTAACAGAAGGGTTATATGTCCTAAATGAAGGCGTTAGAGATATTATGGACGTAAAAGTCTATGTATTTACACCATTAGAAGTAATCAAAGAAAGATGGTATAAAAGAGCTGCACTAAGAGGTAAAACAGGAACTGCAGCTGATTTACAATTCCAAGATGTAAATAGAACTGCTCAAAAATACATAAGACCTGCTTATCAAATCTCTGATGCAGTAATAAATGGTATGGTATCTCAAGAATACATTCAAGAAATTACTGATAAGATATTTAATACACTTAAAAATATTGTTGAATATTAAAAGGAGGTTAAAATGTATAAACAAGAAGCTTTGAGATTGCCCCCCCCCCGAGAAACTCTTATATAGCTAAGATTTCTAGACTTAAAATTTGCAATATTAAAAAAGCATTCACACTAGCAGAAGTCTTAATTACATTAGGTATTGTTGGGGTAATTGTTGCAATGACTATTCCGACATTAATATCTAAATATCAAGAAAAAGTCACAATAAGCAAACTCAAGAAAGTATATTCAATTTTACAAACTGCTTATACAGCAGCAGAAGCGGAATATGGGAAACCAAGATATTGGACAGAAACAACAGATGAAACAAAAGAAAATAACATAGCTGCTTGGAACATTTTATCAAAATACATTACAAATAAAAAAGATTGCAGCTCTCGAGGTTCAAAATGTTTTTCTAGTATATATTACAACTTAAAAGGTGAAAATATTAATAGTTCAGTTGAATGGCAAGATTTTAATAAAATACAATTACCTGATGGTATTTCAATTTTTGCAACTATAAATTGGCTTAGATTTCCATCTTCATTAAATGGATACTGGCCTGTAGGAACAATTCATGTTGATCTAAATGGATCTAAAGGACCTAACGTAGTAGGGA
>FR899622.1:75929-151563 GCA_000437435.1 Clostridium sp. CAG:768
AAGGGAAAGACTATTTTTCATTCTATTTAACGACTGAAAGAGGCATTGTACCTTGTGGGGCTCAAGTATATCCCGAAGATGATACTTGGGGAGTAGGTATGCATGGTGGGAACTCTTGTTTTACTGGTTGGGTATTGCAAAATGAAAATATGAATTATACAAAATGTAAAGATTATAAAAAATTTACTTGGTCACATCCAAGTTGTGATTAACAAAAAAGCCCTTATAAAAAGGGCTTTTTTAGTTAGCTAATGTCCGCAAGAAGTACATCTTGGTTGAACAGGTGCAATATACAAGTCTTGACAAGAGTTACAAATAGGTTCTGCAAATGCTTTTTTACAAGTTGGGCATTTATTGATTTGAACAGGTGCACACTCATCACATTTTTTAACTTTTTTCATTTTACACTTGTTACAGTTTTTAAACCCCTTAAATGGATTCAAGCTAAATGAATAGTTGTTTTCGGCTTCATTTACATAAGTCACTGGATTTAAATATCCAATATAAGGCATTGGATTCAAATTCTGCATACAATTACAAGCTGCAAATACGCCTTGAGAAGATAATGTCAAAGCACCAATAAGCACTAAAGAAATACATAAATTTTTCATAAAATACTCCCATATAATTCTAATATCCGTAAAAATTAATTTACATATTTATTTTAAACTTTATGAAAAAATTTCCTATACCCAGCTTGATAACTAATCTAAGTAAATAGTACTAATAAAAATTATTAAAAAAATAAGGATTGAGAATTAACTCAACCCTTATTTTCTTTTAAAGTTTACTAATACTAATTATTTTGAAATAACAGCATCGTCAAGTAAAATTACATAAATATTTTCACCTGCTTTTGCGTGATATTGAAGACCAGGAGTTACTAAACCTGTAATTAAGCCAACTGCAGCACCAACAGGAGTACCAATTGCAACACCGGTTCCAATATTAGCAGGGCTTGGAATGAATGCAAAACCAACACCTGCACCAGTACCAACTGCAGCTCCTGCTGCTGTACACAATAATAATTTACCTGTTGTCATCCAAGGACCTTCTTTTAAAGAATAATCTTTAGAGAATGGTTTAGCATTAAATGCTAATTCTTTACCATTAGGTAAAATAATTTTTGTTAATTGAGGATAAACTCTTGCATTCTTATTGAATTTCTTTGGAGGTTGAATTTCATTAATCTGAGCAACAAATTTTGTTCCTGCAGGAATTATAAGAGTTCCTTCTTCTGTACAAATATCTTTGTCTGCAACAAATGTAACTATATCACCAGCTTTGTGTTCTTCTGATTTGAATTTATCTTCAAATGCAACTACTAATACATTACCTTGATTAATAGTGCTTTGAATATTATTGATTGCAACCTCATTATTAGGAGCTTTTCTTGTAACATCAAGGTGCTCAATTCTTGTTGTTCCAATATATTCTTGTTTTACTAAATCCAATTTTTCTTTCAATCTAGCTAATAATACAGCAGCTTCTGCTCTAGATAAATTATCATTAGGTCTTAATTCTCTTGAATCAGGATAATTTACATAGATACCATAATTAATTGTTTTAGCATAAACTTTTTTAGCCCAAGCAGGGATTGCTGCTGCATCTTTGAATTGATTTAGAACTGATGTATCAGCATCCATATCTTTTGTAATGTGGCTAATTACAGATTGAGCTTCAGATCTCAATACTGTATTATTAGGCTTGAAAGTTCCATCTGGATAACCATATACAAGACCTAATTGTTGTGAACGTAATATGTTTTCGTAATTTGGATTTGAAGATTGAACATCTTTAAATTTGTTAGAAATTGTTACATTCAAATTTTCATCTGATAAAACTTTTAATAAAGCATTAACAAATTCAACACGTGTCATATTACCTTCAGGATTAAAACGATTTCCTGACAAAGTCATAATATTGTTATCTACAACAATATTAATTTCTTTGCTAGCCCAATAATTTTGGCTAACATCTGCAATTGATGCAGCTAAAACAGGTATAGCATTAAATGCTAATAAACATAACGCCATTACCCCAGAAACAAATTTTTTCATTTTCTTACTTCCTCATGTTTACTAGTAAACCTTTTTTGTGTAAAATTATATCGTACATTTATATATTTGTAAACATGCTAGTTATTATTTTATAAATTTACCCAATATAGAAAGGAAAACTATGGATAATTACACTATGACGAAAATTGTTGCAACACTTGGACCTGCAACATCAACAAAAGAAAAAATTAGAGAGCTTTTTAAAAATGGCGTAACCATGTTTAGATTAAATTCTTCTCATGGCGATGTTGAAATGCACAAAACTAATTTATCTTACATTAGAGAAATTGAAAAGGAAGAAAAGACATTAATTCCAGTTTTACTTGACTTACAAGGGCCAAAAATTAGAATTGGAAACTTACCAGAATCAATTGAAATTAAAAAAGGACAAATTCTAAAATTCCGTCACCAACCAGAAATCACAGGAGACATTTTACCTGTTGACTACAAAGGAATGGCTGATGATGTTACTCCTGGCGAAAAAATTATGATTGATGACGGTAAAATTCAACTTGAAGTAAAAAAAGTTGAAGACAAAGTAATTTTTGCGGAAGTTTTAACTGACGGACTTTTAAAACAAAGAAAAGGTATCAACATTCCTGGTTCTCAAGGAAGTCTTGATGTTTTAACAGAAAGAGATATTAAATTTGTTGAATTCGCTGCTCACAATGATATTGATTACCTTGGTTTATCATTTGTTAGAGAAGCTTCTGACGTTGTTAAATTAAGAGAATTGTTACACAGCCATGGCAATACAACCGCTAGAATTATTTCTAAAATTGAAAAACCTCAAGCTGTTAATAATATTGATGCAATTATTGAAGTATCAGACGGTATCATGGTTGCAAGAGGCGACTTAGGTATTGAAATTTCTAACGAAAAAGTACCTATAGTTCAAAAAACTATTATCAGAAAAGCAAATACAAAAAGAAAAGTTGTAATCGTTGCAACTCAAATGTTAGATAGCATGATTGAAAACCCAATTCCTACTCGTGCAGAAACTTCTGACGTTGCAAACGCTATTTTAGACGGTACTGATGCTATTATGCTATCAGGTGAAACTGCTGCAGGAGCTTATCCAGTAGAAGCAGTAGCAATGATGAAAAAGATTGCTGATAACGTTGAAGAATCTCCATTCATGAGAAAAAACAAATTCCCTCGCAAAATGATTGAAGAAGAAAAAGACTCTCAAGCTATGGCTATCGGTATGTCTATCGCTGACATGGCAAGAAAAATGAATGTAAAAGCAGTTATTGCTCTTACAGGTAGCGGTTTTACAGCATCAATGCTTGCAGAAGGAAAACTTAATATTCCTATTTTTGCATGCTGCCCAAGTAAAAATATATGCCGCGATATCAAACTATATAGAGGAGTTTTCCCATATATTGTTGATTTCGACGCTTCAATTGACAAAGAATCTTTAAAACAAATGGATGAATTCTTAATGAAATCTATGAAATTAGAAGATGGTGACTTAGTATTAGTTACAGGTTCTGTTCCTGAACTTCTAGTAGGTGGTACTAACTTCATTAAAATCCACGAAATCGGAAAATTAAAAAGACAAGAAAATGCTCAAAAATAAAAAATATAATATTTAAGCATTTAATATAAATAACAGTCATAAATTATTATGACTGTTATTTTTTTCAAAAAAAAGCCTCCTTAAATATAAGGAGGTAAAATTTTCTTTTAGGAAGGTAGGAATAGGAATTTATAGTCTCTCTTTATTTAAACGATCTCTCTTAATATCATCGTGTCATATATATAAAGTATATAATTAATATCTAATTTCAGAGATCACCCAATTTGTTACAAAAATTAATACTTGATTTTATCTTATATATATTTTATACTTATATTTGTAGGAGACATATAGGATATAGGAGTTAGGAATGTTAGTTTCTTCCATCGCTAGATTCAATGCAATTAATACAATGAATAATGCATCTTTTGCCACAATGCAGGCTTCAAGTTCTATGATTAATGGTCTTAATAATACACATACATTTGGCGGTGAGCATGATTTGAGCATGCTAAATAAAATGGATAAGAAAAACAGTCTTGACTTATTAACAAATAAATTATTATACAATGTTGCATATCTTCAAGAAAAAATGGCAGCTAAACATCAAAGTAACCAAATAAAAAAATCTTTAAATGTTTTAGCTTAATTATTTTCTTTAAACAATTCTTTTACCAATATTGAACATACCGCTGGTATAATTGATACAAATATCAGTACATTTGTAATACCGAATTTTTCTGCAATAAAACCTAATAAAGACATTGCTATTGCAACAATTCCCCAAGAGAAACCATTTATAAAACCTGAAATAATACTTTTATATTCAGGAATAACATTTTGTGCCATAACCATAGTTACAGGAGTTGCCATCATTGTTATAAAGCCCATAATCACAAATATTCCAAGTGACAATGTTGGATGAGAAGAACAAGTTAGAATGAATAATATCATTAATGGAAATGTTGAAATCATTGAAATATAAAATACATTTGCAGCTCCAATATTCTTTTCAATATGACCGCTGATTAAAGAACCAATTCCACCAGCAAAAATAAACATAAACAAAGCCATACCAATATAGAATGGTTTATAGCCCATATTTTTCCATAAAAATGGTAACAAAATAAAGCAAGCTGACATAATCATTGTCTTAAGCATTGCAATAACATTTAGAATATTTAGCTTTCGATTAGTTAAAATGCGTTTAAAAGCTGTTTTAAAATTAATCTTATTAATAACTTTTTCAGATAAAGAAAGTTTTGGCACAAAAGAAAACATTATCAATGCCCAAACAATACCTAAAAAAGTCATTAAAGGCATTTTAGGCATTCCTAAAAATTGAGTAATAGCAGATGAGACAACTGGTCCCATAGAATATCCTAAAGTCCCCATTGCAACAAAAACAGCCATTGATTTCCCTGCAGAGTCCTTCTGAGCAAACTTAGAAGCAAAACCAAGAGCTTGAGGGTGGAAAAGACTTGACCCAATACTACCGAATATAATAAATAATACTAAAATAAACGGATTATGAGCCAAAGCCGATAAAGGAATAAATATTGATGATAAAATCAATCCCCAAAATATAAAAGAACGTTTTACTATATTATCAGCAAAAAATCCGAATAACGGCTGCAAAAGAGATGAAAATATATGAGATATTGTCAATATTATTGTTGCAATAGCCATTGAAATTCCTATTTTTGCAGCGATGAAAGGCATAATAGGGTTTAATACACCTGTATAAATATCGTTTATAAAATGTGCTCCACTTAACCAAAAAAGAGCTTTTTTATTTTGGGGTAAATTGTTTTCCATACCTTAATTTAATGACAAATAATAAAAAAAATCAATCTTACTTTGCGTTATCTTTATATATTAGAAAAACCATAAATACTGTAGCAAATAAAATTATTAAAAGCGAAACTAATTGTGCCACAGGATAACCATAAATATTTAGAACACTGTCAATTCTAAAATGCTCAACAAAAATTCTTACAAAAGAATATAAAATTAAATATGTACAAGCAATAATACCTGGATGTTTGGAACATCTTTTAAAAATTGCTAAAAGTATCAAAAATATTATTAAATCCAATATACTTTCATATAAGAAAGTTGGATGAAAATATTCAAATTTAACATATTGAGCAGGTCTTTGAGAAAGCGGGATAAACAATTTCCAAGGAAGATTAGTAGGAGTTCCAAAAGCCTCAGAATTAAAGAAATTTCCCCATCTTCCAATACATTGTCCTAATGCCGTTCCACATAAAAAGACATCAATAAGTTTCAAAAAAGACATCTTATAAATTTTAGAAAAAGCAAATAAAGTCAAAATTCCAATAATTATAACACCATGAATAGATAAACCACCTTGTCTTATATAAAAAATTTCCAAAGGATTTTCAATATAATAAGAATAATTTACAAGACAATAATATAACCTTGCACCAATTATGCCAATAATTATTAAATACGGAGCAAAATCCATTATACAAGAAGCTTTATCTAATCCGTAAAACTTTTTATATAAAAAATAAGATGCATAAACACCTATAAAAATAGCTAAGGCAAGTATTATTCCATAATAATAAACAGGAAATCCAAAAATATTAAATGCAACTTCTGCCGGTGATTGAAACATTAGACTACTTCACTGTATTTTTAGCAAGGAGCATTTGAAGTTCCTTTATTTTATCCTCAACATATTTTTTATCATCAACTGAGCTATCTTTATCTAAATATATCTGATAATCAGAAATTGAATTATTTAAAAGAATTGTCAACATTTTAGAAGCATTTTCAGATAACTTAACATCTTTTACAATTGTATCGTCTTCAGATATTTCAACTTTCTCAATTGAATCATCGTCATTAACTTTAACATTTCCTGCAATAATATCCTTAGCTAAATTTTCTTCACAAACAGCTAAAGAATAATAAGAATCAGGGAAATCTGGGTTTAATTTTATAGCATCATTATACGTCTTAATCGCGTTTGCATAATCTTCAGCCTTTGTGTAAGCAACCGCAAGGTTATATTGTGTTTCAAATATACTACCGTCTAAATCAACACTTGACTTTAATCTTTCAATAGCTGAAACATAATCGCCTTTTTCCATAAAATCTTGAGCTTTATTATTTAACTCTTGTACCGCAAAATTATTTATACATGCCGTAGATATTACAGAAATAAACAAAATTGTAGCTAGTAAAAAAGCTTTTTTCATGCTATAATCAACCTCATAAAATTAATTGTAATTTTTATTATAAAATAAATTATACATTTAATGCAAATTTTATACATAAAAGTTACAAATTGAAAATGAGAGGATTTTATATGTCAGAAGATAAAGTAATAAAATTAGGGGCAAAACGAGAAAAATCATCTGAAAAAGAACATAAAGAAGATGATTTGGTATATTGCAGTTTTTGCGGAAGACCTAATACACAGGTTTTGAAAATGGTACAGGGACCAGGTGTTAATATCTGTTCAGAATGTGCAATGATTGCGGTTCAATACCTAATTTTAAATGACAGAATGCCATCTGCAGAAGCTCAACAAATACTTGACGCTTTTTGGGGGAAAGCTCGTTAATGATTGATAAATTTGAACTTAATCCTTTTGAATTAAAAGCTGAAATTATAAAAATTTTAGAAAAATTAAAAGGGATAAAAGATTTTGAAAATTATGAAATCCACTACAAAACTCTTGATCAACAACCAGATAAGAGTATTATTACAAAGCTTTTATTTAAAGAAATTAATAATCCAGCTTCAAACCAAGATTTAATAAAATTCCTCTTACTTAGATATTGCCCCAAAGATGAACTTATAGAAAAACTCTGGAATATAATTAAAAATAATTTAACATCAAACCAAGCTAAAATATTTGCATTAGATTTGCTTAGAGATATTGATACAAACTGGACTTATGATGAATGTGATAAATACATCGATAACCCAAATGAACTTGTAGATGCTGACACTAGGAAAATTCTCGATAACGCAATTATTAATCCTGAAGTCCAAATTGATTTTTTAGACTTTTTAAATTCTCTGCCTGATAATGACAAAATTATACTTCTTAAATCATTAGGCGAAGATTATTCTAAAGATGAGCTCGCAAATATGCTTATCCCAGTATTTTTATCAATGCCATATAGTGAGGTGGGGAAAACAGCCCTTGAAATTTTAGGAAATTCTCAATCTCAATTGGCATATCATGCTCTCAATTCTGTACTTGACACGATTGATGAAGATTTAAAACCTGCAATTATGAAGAATTTATCAATATTAAAAATTGCAGGAATAAGAGAAGATAAATCTATTGAATTCTATAAAAAACTCTTAGAAAATTCAAAACCATACAAATTCTGCATAACTTACCCAGACGGTCATGGCAACCAAGCTGTTATAGTTTCTAGAATTAACAAGCAAGGGAAAGTTCAATTTGTCGCAATTGTAATTGATGATTACAAAGGTGTTCGCGATTGCTTTGGATTTAATGAAATTTCAAAATTCGAATGCAATACAATTATAGAAAGATTTTACAGAGGTCAAAGAGCTCTTGAAGTAGAACCTGGAATTTTAAAATCAATACTTATAAAAGCTGAAAAATTATCTAATCATAAAATACCTTATGAATATGTTTGTTGGAAAAATCTATTAGCTGACATTGAGCCAATTGCTTTAAAACTTGATTACAAAATAAAAAAACTGACAAATAAAGAATTTGAGAATATTTTACAAAGTGATTTCACTGATTACTGGTTTCTTAACAGCACATACAGTGATGAATTTGAGGATTTCATAAAAATACTCAATGATACACAACCTGAAAATTATGAGACAATTATTGATGAAAACCTCGAAAAAATATTCTACAAAGAAGAATATCAAGTTTGGTCTCAAAGAATATTAAATACAGCATTACTAAAAAAACTTGCAAACGATGAAAAAACTGCTCAAAATTTATATTCTTTGTATAATGATAAAGAACTCAAACGAGAACTATTCAAAAATATAATAAGAAAAAGTATCTATGAATACTACTTTGCAAAACAAGACAAAGAAAAAGTAAAAGCAATCGAAAAAATGTGGGTAAAATAATGTATAAAGTAATGGCACTTGATATCGGGACAAAAAGAATAGGAATCGCACTAAGCGATTATCTTTTAATGCTTGCAAACGGCCATTCATACATTCAAAGACAACCTGAAGACAAAGCGATTGCTGATATTTTAAAAATTGCAAAAGACAATAATGTAAAAAAAATAGTAGTAGGTGTTCCATACAATATGGACGGCACTCAAGGCTCTCAAGCACAAGATTGCAAAGATTTTGCATCTAAAATTACCGGTTATGAGATATTCTATGAAGATGAAAGACTCACATCTGACACTGCAGAAGAAAATTTAAGAGCAAAAAAAATAGACTTTAGAAAAGACAAAGGACTGGTTGATATAGAAAGTGCTTGTATTATACTTGAACAGTATCTATCAAGATGTTAAAATACAAAAACAAGTTAAATAGAATAATTAAGAAAGGAAAATAAAATTATGGCAGATGAAGATCAAATCATAGAAACAATTGACGAAAACGGTAACGTGATTAAGTTTGAATTATTCGACATCGTTGAAGTTGACGAACAAGAATATGCATTACTATTACCAGTAGACGAAGAAGAAGAATCTACAGAAGTTGTATTAATGAGATTATCTAAAGAAGGCGAAGAATACTTATTCGAAACAATAGACGATGATGAAGAATTTGAAAAAGTAGCAGCTTATGTAGAAAGCATGGAAGACGAAGACGAGGAATAAGTTTTGTTTGAGAAATTTACGGAAAAGGCAATAAATGTAGTAAGCTCATCACAAGAATCAGCAAAAAAATTGGGCTTAAAAAAAGTAAGTCCAGAACTTCTTTTACTGGCTCTTTTTGACGAAGCAAAAGGAATATCTCTAAAGATTTTCAAATCTTATGACATTACAAGAGAAAAATTGGTTGATGAATTAAAAAAATATGTAGAAGTTTCTACACAGCCATCAACATCAATTCAACCTCTACCTTTTGATGATGAATACAAAGAAATATTAAAAAAATCTCTTGATTTAGCAAACAAATCAGGAAATCCTACAATATTATATGAACATTTATTCCTTTCCGCAATTTCCGACAAAAAATCAAACAATATTAAAATTCTAGAAGATTTAGGATTTGATATATACAAATCAAAAAGTTTACTAGAAAAACTTGTCCAGAAGAAAATAAAACGTCTATATCACCCTGAAATAGACGAAAATAAAGAGTCAAAAGAAAATAAAGCAGAAGAAACAGACAATATATTTGACTGCGAAGAATCTGCAAAAGTATTTGAACGTGCAGTATCTAAATTATCAACATCAAACTACGAAATTCTCGGAACTGAACAAATTCTATCATCTATTTTAGAAGATAAAGAATCAGAATTAACAAAAATTCTTGCACAGTATGGAGTCACAAGCGAAAACTTTGAAGAAAAACTTCAAAAAATTCAATCCAGACAATCAGAATATGAAGGAAGACAAATAATCTTTACGCCAAACGCATTCAAAACAATGAATATGGCATTAGAAACAGCAAAAGAATTAGGATCATCAGTTGTCCTACCTGAACATATAATTTTAGGATTACTCAAAACAAAACGCGGAATTGCATATGACATATTAAAAGAATTGAAAATTCCAGAAAATGATTTAGCTCACAGCATAATAAAACCAATCGAAAAACAAATGCCAGAGACTCTTACAATATTACGCCTTGCAAAAGAAGAAGCAAGAAGATTAGGAAGAAATATTGTAGGAACTGAAATGTTTCTTCTCGGTATAATTGGAGAAGCTACTGGAATTGGCGGTCAAGTCCTTTCAGAATTAGAAATAAACATTAAAGATGCAAGAACTGTCGTTGAAAATTTAATCGGTTTTGGTAATGAATACTACGATAAAGAAATTATATTTACCGAACGCGCAAAACGAGTTCTTGAAACAGCTTGGGAATTAGCAAAAAAAGATCATAAACAAAAAATTGAGTCAGCTCACATGTTACTTGCACTTACAACAGAACCTGATTCTTTAGCTATGAAAGCTCTAGAAACCTTAGGAGTTGATGCTGTTGAAATTAAAGAAGGTGTAAAAAAACTTCAAGAGGCTTAATTGATTAAGGATAATATCAAAAATTTTATAAAGAAACATAATCTGTCAGGGACAATTATTGTGGCATTTTCTGGGGGTTATGATTCTATGTGTCTTTTAGATATTCTTAATAAACTTGGAGAAAAAATTATTGCTGCTCACCTAAATCACAATTGGCGAGGAGAAGAAAGCCTAAAGGAAGCTGAAAACTGTAAAAATTTTGCAAAATCCAGAGGTATACAATACTATTCTGAAATTCTACCAGATAGCATTGAAAAAACAGAAACAGCAGCTCGTGAAGCAAGATATGATTTTTTTAGAAGATGTGCAAAAAAATTTAATTCAAAAATTGTATTCACTGCACACAATTTTGACGATAATGCAGAAACTGTCCTTTATAGAATTATAAGAGGTACAGGTACAATAGGACTTCAAGGTATTGCCGAAAAAAGAGACATCTTTTACAGACCTCTTTTAAAAGCAACAAGAGCTGAAATCGAAAAATATTGCAAAGATAACAATCTTAATCCAAATAATGACAGCTCAAATTCAAATACAAAATACAAAAGAAACTTTATAAGACACAAAATTATTCCATTACTTAGAGAAATTAATCCAAACGTCACAGAAGCTCTAAATTCGCTTTCTGAAATTGCATATGAAGATAATAATCTAATTAATACTTATCTGCCTACAAATCTTATTCAGGCTTCTGAAATTGAACAAAAAAGATTAATATATAAAATACTCAACGAATATAACCTAGATTATGATCGAGAAAAGATTGAAAATATTCAAAAATTTATACAAGAAAATAAAAATTCAAAATCAGGAAAAAAAATATCTTTAGCAGATAATCTATGGCTATTTGTCAGCAGCAAAAAAGCAGAAGTTATAAGTAGAACAGAAAAACACACAGAAGAAATAAATATATCAAAATGTGGGGAATACAAATTTGAAGATTATATCTTTTCAATTGAAAAATATAATGAAGAAATAACTGAATTTCCACATGACACAGAATACAAAGCCTATATATCTGCTGATGAAATCAATTTTACCCTAAGACACAGAAAAGACGGAGATAAAATACAACCTCTCGGGTCTAAAGGCTCTCAAAAATTAAAAAAATACTTAAATGAAAAGAAAATTCCTCAACATGAAAAAGATAAACTAATCTTTTTATGTAAGGATAATGAAATCTTATGGGCAGCAGGCATTGGGATAAGTGAAAAAATTAAAGTTGCCCAAAAGCCAACACATATGCTAAAATTAGAAAAGAGGTAGGTTATGGATATAAATAAATTAAAAATTCTTTTCACTGAAGAACAAATTCAATCAAGAATAAAAGAACTTGCAGATGAAATGAATAAATTTTATGGAAACGAAGAAGTTTATGCAATATGTGTATTAAAAGGTGCAGTAATGTTTGCTGTGGATTTGGTAAAACACCTTAATATGCCTTTAAAAATCGAATTTATTAGATTATCAAGCTACAATGGCGGCACAAGTACCTCAGGCAAAGTAAATGCTGTAGATATATCATTACCTGATCTCAATGGAAAAAATGTTTTAATTATTGAAGATATTGTAGATACAGGATTAACTGCAAAATTTTTACTTGATTTTCTAAACTGCAACTTCCATACTAAATCTACAAAATTCTGCTCACTTTTAGATAAAAAAATAACACGAGTTGCAGATGTCGATGCTGATTATTACGGCTTTGAAGTCGATGATAAATTTTTAATCGGCTATGGACTTGATTATGATGGTTATTATAGAAACTTAAGATATATTGGATATGTTGATAAATCAGATTTGGAGTAAAAATTGGCAGAATATGAAAAATCTATTGAATTAATAAATGAATTTTTTACCATTGGACAGTCTGAAAACTTTTCTAATGAAATTTTTCAGACACTACAAAAAATTATCAATTTTGATTCAGGATACATATTTTACACAAACCCTACAAGATTAGAATATTCATACAATCCAAAAACAAATGACATTAATAATATACAAGGGAATTACCTTTTAGAAAATTTAAAAATTAAAAATACAATTTTTGGAAAAATTATTATCACCGGAAACTATTTTTCTGATAATGATAAAAAAGTATTTAGAACTTGTGCATCAATCATTGCCAATATAACAAAAGATAAAGAAATTTCAAAAATCATAAAAATGCAAATACAAGCCTTACAAGAAGGTTATGAAAAGGTTCAAAAAAATAATAAGAAAATTCTTGAATCTGAAAAAATAAAAACTAAATTTATATCACACATATCACATGAATTACGCACTCCACTCAATTCTATTTTAGGATTTTCTGATTTGCTTGGAAATGAATATATAGGTAAACTTAATGAAAAACAAAAAGAATACATTAACGACATAAAAATCTCTGGACTTCATTTATTAGGAATGATTAATGAAATACTTGATATGTCTAAAATTGAAGCAAGAGCTATAAAACTTACCTTACGAGAATTTGAAATTAAACAAGCAATAAATGAAGTTATAAATATAATAAATCCTCTTCTGATCAAAAAAAATCAAACTCTTGAAACATATATAGAAAACTTTAAAATAAAAGCAGACTATCAAAAAATTCAACAAATACTATTTAATCTGCTCAGTAATGCAATTAAATATACTCCTGAAAATGGAACAATAAAAATTAATGCATACAAAAATGATAATTCCGCAATCATTGAAATTGAAGACAACGGAATAGGTATTGCTCCAAATAATCATAAAAAAATATTTAAAAAATTTGAACAAGTAGGTGAAATACAAGAAAACTCTACTGGATTAGGTTTATCAATAACAAAAGAACTTATAAAATTACACAAAGGAAAAATATCACTAAATAGTGAACTTAATCAAGGTTCTAAATTTGTTATATCCTTACCACAGTAATTTATAGGCTTGTTTTTTATATAAACATATGTTATAATTAAAATATATTGAAAGAATAGAGGAGTTTTGGAATATGGCATCTATAAAAGACGCTTTTGAAGAGTCCTTTCAGGATAATCACGCTATTATAAAATATATTTTATTTGCGATCCCTGTTTATTATTGTGTTCATTTATATTCTAATGCGACAAAAGGGGATTTAACAGGCTTTTGGTGGATGTTTGGAGTAACTTATCTTCTACTTTTTGGATTTTTAATCAAATGTACAACCAATGTAAGAAACGGTAAAGACCATGTACTCCCATCATTTAATATTTTTGCTCTTTTCTGGGCAGGAATAAAAGGAACTATTGCATTAGGTCCATCTATTGCTATTAACTGCTGGTTAGCATCATTATTAAATGGTTTAGTTGCTAATTATATTCCAGAGCCAAATACCTTAATAATATTTCAAGTTATAATATGGGGCCTATTTGGTTCAATTATATTAACAGGATATTTATGTTATGCTAAGAGCTTCAAAATATCAGATGCATACAATTTTAAAGTTATATCAGAATCATGCTGTGATATACTTGTAGCGGTATTATTTATGATACCACAAGTTTTATTAGCTAATGCATTGTTAATTGCGCCAGTAACATATGTAATTTGGGTATTTTTAGGAATTCCACACCCAGTAGCAATTTTTTACTGGAGTATGGTACTTATATTTAACCTTGCAATGTGCGGACACTATTTAGCACAAGTTGATTATGAATCAATACAAGCTAAAGAAAATAGTGATAAAATCATTTAAAAAAAAAGCCTCTTAATCAAGAGGCTTTTTTTAATCTAACATTTCTCTTAACTTTTTCAACTTGTCTCTAATCTCAGCTGCTCGTTCAAAATCGAGAATTTTAGCAGCCTTATGCATATCTTTTTCAAGTTTATCTATAAGTTTTGGCAATTCTTTTTTATCAATCCCCATATCAACCATTTCTTCAGCAACTATATCTTCTAAATCACGATAGCTTGCAACAAGTGATAATAGATTATTCTCAATCGGCTTTTTAATAGTTTGAGGAATAATACCATACTTTTTATTATATTCAAGCTGAATTTTTCTTCTGCGTTCTGTTTCAAATATTGCCTTTTCCATAGATTCCGTCATTCTATCAGCATACATAATAACTTCACCACAAGCGTTACGAGCTGCACGACCAATTGTCTGAATTAAACTAGTTTCAGATCTTAAAAATCCTTCTTTATCAGCATCCATAATAGCAACAAGAGAAACTTCTGGAATATCAAGTCCTTCCCTCAAAAGATTTACGCCAATTAAAACATCAAATTCACCTAATCTAAGATCTCGCAAAATTTCAACCCTTTCTAATGATTGAATTTCACTATGCAAATATCTAACCTTAATACCTTCTTGTATAAAGAAATCTGTTAAATCTTCTGCCATACGTTTAGTAAGAGTTGTAATCAAAACTCTTTCATCTTTTTCAGTACGTTTTTTAATTTCTTCTTTCAAATCATTTATCTGAGATTCAATAGGTCTTACAGAAATTTTCGGATCTACAAGACCTGTAGGTCTGATAATTTGTTCAACTAATTGTGCAGAAGTCTGTCTTTCAAAATCACCAGGAGTTGCTGAAATATAAATTTTTTGATGAACTTTTTTAAAAAATTCTTCATTCTTCAATGGTCTGTTATCCCTTGCACAAGGCAGTCTAAAACCATATTCGATAAGAGTATTTTTTCTTGAAGAATCACCATGATACATACCCTTTAACTGAGGAAGAGTAACATGCGATTCATCAATTACAGTTAAAAAATCACCTCTAAAATAATCTAATAAAGTAGCGGGAGCTGAACCTTTAGGTCTGCGTTCAATTATTCTTGAATAATTTTCAATACCTGAACAATAGCCCATTTCCTTAATCATTTCAATATCATATTTAACTCTTTGTTCTAATCTTTGAGCTTCAACTAGTTTGTTTTCATTTTGAAGCTCTACTAAACGATGTTGAAGCTCTTCTTTTATCAATTTTATTGTTTCTTCAACATTTTCATCATACGAAAGATAATGAACAGCCGGATAAATTACAACTTTTTGAGGAGTTTCAATTATTTCTCCTGTAACATTATCGATTCTGACAATTTTTTCAATCTCATCACCAAAGAAATAAATTCTTGTAATAATTTTTTCATATGCAGGCATAATTTCAACAATATCGCCTCTTGCTCTAAATGTAGAACGTTCTAACACAAGATCATTCCTTGTATACTGAACACTAACAAGATGTTTTAACAAATCATCTCGATTAATCTCGTCCCCAACATTTAATTCAACAGAACCTTTAAAATAATTTTCAGGAAGTCCCAAGCCATAAATACAACTGACAGATGCGACAATAATTACATCATTTCTTTCATACAGGCATCTTGTAGCATTATGTCTTAATCTATCGATTTCTTCATTAATAGAAGCAGATTTTTCAATAAATGTATCAGTTCTTGGGATATAAGCTTCAGGCTGATAATAATCATAATAACTTATAAAATATTCAACAGCATTATCTGGAAACAACTCCTTAAACTCATTATATAACTGAGCTGCAAGAGTTTTATTATGTGCAATGATAAGCGTCGGCCTTTGAATTTTTTCAATAACATTTGCAATAGTAAATGTTTTTCCTGAACCTGTAATTCCTAACAAAGTCTGAGCATCATCTCCATTTTTAATTCCCTCGACCAATTGTTCAATAGCTTTTGGCTGATCACCTGCAGGCTTATATTTAGATGAAATTTTAAATTTTCTTTCCATATTAAAATTATACTAAAATAAAAAAAACTAGCAAAAAAAAATTTTTACTAGTTTATAGTAAAATAGGAATATTCTAAAAATTAAGGGCTCCCAAAAAATTGATTAATCCAATATTAAATGCTGATGGAAAAAAGAATACACAAGAAAAGTACAGAGACCCGTTAAGTAAGAAATTACCGGTCATGATGTCCTATTCTAGTGAAGTTGGCACAGCCATTTCTGAAATTGCGCCAAAACTTGGAACTGCACTTTGGGCACCTACTTTTATGTATCTTGGAGCAGACATATACGATAAATACAAAAACGACAAAACAAGCTATAACCCAAGTGCAAAAAGAGCCCTTAAAAGAGCTATTTATCAAGGATTAACTTCAATTGTAGCTCTTCCAGCTGTAATTATTGCCGGTCAATTTATCGCATCACCACTTGGAAAACTAGGAAAAGCCGGCATTAGCGGGAATGCAAAAGATGCTGTATATAAACATATTAAAAATGTAATAGACCAAGCACATGGCAGTGCTCTTGATAATTACGAAAGTTTTAATCGTATTATCACTGAAACATTAGAAAATAAAATAAAAGTTAGAAACAATGAGAAAAAAACAATTAATCCATTCAAACGCTTTTATAACAAATATTTTACAGATAGATATGATTTACTTAGCTCTGATAAAGATAAAATTATTAAATTTGCAAAAGAAAATGCTCTTGCAACATTTAATATAAAAAATGCACTTAAACACGGTGACAAAAGCAAAATTCCAAACAAAGTTTATAACAAATATAATGATATTCTCCCAGCAATGAAAGAAATGTATAAAGAAGGCGATTATGCATATCAGGCAACTAGAAACGCTCTAAAAGAATATCAAAACTCATTAATATTCAAAAACAAATTACTAAAAACAATAGGTGGTCTTGGTACATTATTTTTACTTGCAACACCAATTAATACATTTGTTGATAAACAATTAATGAAAAAATATATTGGACCAGGTATTGATCAAATATCACATAGTTTTGTAAATGAATCTCGAATGAAATCAATCTTTAACGACATGAAAGATCGAATTACAAATCAGAATGATAAAAACGAGAAGACATCGAACCTGCTTCAGAAAGTAAAGATTCAGCCCTTATCGAAGTCAAAGGTTGAGGTATCTCAGTAACATATTTACCGTCTTCATATTTTGCAATAACTTTCACTGACAAAGCTGCAGTTCTTGCTGGAGTAAGTTCGACAACTGAAGTTATACGTCTTACGCCGTCATTCATACGATTTAGCTGTATAATATAATCAAAATTTGTAAGAACTTTTGCTTTTGCGTATTTCTCAGAAATATTATCAGCTGAAATAACAGATGAAATAAGCATTGACAAGGCATTATCAACAGATGAAGCCCTTAAAGTTGATATATTACCTTTAACATCTGATAATTCTGGAATTACAAAATTTAAATCAGATAAAATATAATCAGAAGACATTTTTAAAATATTAGATAACAACAAATAATAATCATCTGAATGTTTATCTATTGAAAATTTCATCAATGTATTAAAATCAGCAGTAATAGAAGGGAAATTCTCTAATAAGATTGCTCTTTTATCCTCTAAGGTTGATTTTACTAATACATCTAAAAGAGTTGTTTTTCCCGAATTTATATCACCGGAAATTACGATATTCTTCTTTGAATTAATCATCAAAACAATAAAATCAAGAATTTCTTTTGACATCATATTATTTTGAACAAGCTTGTCCATATCAAAATCGCAAGACTTTCTAATTGTAATGTTATAACCCGATTGAGAAATATTAGGCATAATAATCGTAATAACTAAATTATTAACCTTGCAATTCCAAATATTTTTAGAATCATCAAACTTAACTCCAGACATAGAAGAAATATTACTTAAAATAAAATTGATTTGTTTCTCATTCAATTTCATTTCAGTATTTAATATTTTCCCGTTAATTTCAATATGCACACTATTTATACCATTGACATAAATAGCATCAACATTTTCTTGAACAATCAAATAATCTAAAGGCCCAAAGCCCATAATTGAAGTAAACAATTTTTCAATTAAATCATCTTTTTCATTATCAGCAAGCTTTATAGCTTCTGAAGACAATTTATTTTCTACAAAACTCTTAATAAGCTCTTTTTGCTTGTCAGCAGTATATTCAAACCACACAGGAATAGAATCAATTTTTTCTAATAATGCTTTCTTTAGTTCAGCTTCAAAATCAATATCTAAAACCCTTTCAGAAATTTGCTCCTCAATAATTGTTTTTTCATTATCAAGATCATTACTCAAATTTTGCGGATTTATCTGATTTTTTGAAAATACAAATTTTTTGGGCTTATCTTTAATAATATCGTCATTTTCAGTACTTTTAAATCTATTACTTAACTTACTACTTTGTAACACTTTTAAATCCTTCCGAGCTTTTTATTTAATTTTTGACGATAAACACTGTCTGACACCATCAAAGCTAAATTTTTATAACTTAATGCTACATTAGAATCAGGATTTATATCAGACACAGGAACACCTTTATTAATTGCAGACATCATTGTGAAATAATTATTAGGTATTTTCCAATATAAGCTTTTACCTAGGACTTCTTCAACATCTTCAGCTTTAATTTCATCATTTTCCATATAACGATTTATTAATACTTGCACTTTATCTTCATCAAATCCTAATTTTTCAAATAATTCAAGACATCTTTGACAATTTCTTATAGCTGGTAAATTAACAATTGTCACAAGAAATATTAAATCAGAATTTTCTAAAGCAGTCATAGCTTTATTATCAAAACCACCAGAAGTATCAACAACAACATATGAAAAAGTATCACGTAAAATATTAAATAATTTTGTAATATCTTTAGAAGATACATCATCAACTTGCTTAAAATAAGGTGGATCTGCTAAAACATATAAAGAAGTATCTTTATACTTTTCTAACGTAGATAATAGGAAATCCTCGTTAATCTTATCTAAATTTTGAAGCATATAAGATATATTAAAAGATGGTTTCAAATCAAGAAAAGTTGTAACATCTCCAAGTTGAAAATTCAAATCAATAAGTGCAACATTTTCTTTAGTTATCTTCGCAAGTTCTAGAGCTAAATTAGAAGCAATAGATGTTTTACCTACACCACCCTTGTTTGAATAAACAGTAATTACTCTGCACTTAGATTTTTTAGGTTTATCACCTGTTAAATCCTGATAAGTTTTATCCAAAACTTCAAAAAACTCATCTTTTATCAAAGGCAATGAAAGAAAATCAGAGGCACCAATTCTCATTGCTCTAATAACCAAATCAACAACAGGTCTGTCAGACAAAGCAATTACTCTACAATCATTAAACTCTGAGGTAATTTTAGATACAAAATTTAAAGCTTGTTCCTGATATTCTGAAACATCAACAATCACAAGCACTTTTGCGAGTTCTTTTATAGCACTATATGCTTTTGAGAAATCAGAAGTTTCTGCTAAAAAAGTAAAATTTTCGCAATCTTCAATATAACGTTTCAAAAGTTCTGCAGTATGCACCTGCTCAGTAATTACAATTGTTTGAATAGCTTGTTTCATATAAGAATTGTAACATATTAAGGTTGAATAAGCAATAATAAAATTATCGCTTATTCAACTACATAATAGCACTAATAACTCATTTCCCAATTATCATTTAAAATCTTTCCGAAACAACCATGTCTATTTGAAGCAGTACCAGCAAGACAGTATTTCGTAAACTGATCTTCCCTTTGATCTTCTGTTAAAGGAACAACACTAGTTGCATCAGGATTTAAATCATCTATAAACCAACCGCTATTAGGATCATAAATATACATCTCAAATAAATCTCTTCCTTGTATATTTGGACCTTTTTGACCATTAACATCAATTAAAAGCGCAACTAAAAATTTATAAGTTCCTTCTGTATAACTAATATTTACAGTTTGTCCACTTGCAAGAGTAAAAGTGTCCCCATTTGCAACTGTTTTATCAATTATTATATCTAAGCCATTTATCTTTTTATACGACTCAGCAAAACAAGGAGCTCTATCCTTACCACACTCTGAAACAACTTTAAAATATTTTCTTATAAAATTATTTAAATTATCCTGATTTCTAAAACCAGCCTCTTTTAAATTAATAGCATTATTATCAGCCTGATACTGCATTAATGCTTGAGACATCTCATTATAAAACTTATGTAATTGAGTTACATAACTCTTACGTTGATAATTCTGCATTAAAGTAGGTACAGTCATTGCTGAAACAACACCAATTATACCTAATGTGACCAATACTTCTGCAAGAGTGAAACCAAATCCAAAATTTCCAAAATACTTAGTAGAAGAAGCTTTTAGATGCCCCCCCCCCGACATTTTAATCTTAAAGAATTAATCATAAATTGCTCCTTTCATACTTCTTTAAAAGCCCTATACAGATGTGATTTTGTTGCCTGCGTGGTCTCGCAGGTGGGTGAACGCCTCGGATTATCCGTTTCCCGCTGGCGATTATAAATCGGCGGGTATACTTCACATCCTGACAGAGTCAAATTCTCCCTTTTAAAATAAATGTAGGAACAAAATGAGCACCTGTACAGAGCTAATCTTATTATAACATACTTATTAAGCTAATACAATATATCAAGTTAGACTATTTGGAAAAATGATTAGCTCCAAAATAAAATCCAATATACATAGATAATAAAACTAAAATAATCGGACTAATTATAGCCAAATATGGAGATTCTGGGAATACTGCACTTGTAATTAAAGCAAATAATCCAATTATTAAAATACCAACTGTATATTTTAAAGTACTTTTATGTCTTGGAGCAATTTTTACATTATGACAAAGCCTACTTGAATATTCATCAATATTTGACAAATTACAAACTTTTTCGTAAGCTTCTTGAGAAATTTTTCCACTATCCAAAAGCTGCTTACACGCTTTTGTAAAAGCTTTTTTAACTTGAACTTCTACCAATGTGAGCATTTGTTCCTGAGTCAAATTGCTAAACAAAGACTCTTTTCCCATTTCAAATGCTACATAAGCAAGTTTTTGTAAAATACTTTCATGATACATTTCAGGAATATCTGAACGCAACAAATCAATATATTTATGGAAAGTCCATTCGGAAATCAATTGAGTTAAAGTTTTTGCAGTATCGGAACTTTCAATTGTATCGTCATTAGAAAATGCTTCTCCTGCAATAAAAGTAAAATTATAAATTTTATCCAAAAATTCTTTTTTATGCTTCAAAGCAATATCTTCTGGAATACTTTTTTCAGCTTCTTTTGTTAAATCTTTCGCAAAACCTTTATAATCAAATGTTGCAACCATAAAACCCTCCAAAATAATTATAACATGCTATTTTCGATTGGGCAACAAATTAAATTAATTCATTTTCAATGTCTGCAACGCTTGTTGTTCAGCTAAATCAGCTCTACGCATAGCTGCATCAGCAGCGGTTAAGTCTTCCTTATTCTGAATTTGAACACCAACAGGAGACGGAATATATGTTCTTACAGGTTCTTGTGGTTTATTTTCCAAACTTGAAGAAGACTTTGTCGTTGTAGTTGTAGTAGTTGTAGAGCCATTTTTATAAGGATTCAACAAATTTGAAGGACTTATATTTGAATTCTGATTTGTTCTTGTAGTAGTAGTTGTTGTTTGAGCAGTAGTTTGTTGAGGTTGATTTAAAGGCTGTTGCAATTGTGGTGGCAATTGTAATTGTTGATTAATCGCTTGAGCTTGCATTTTGTCTTCTTTACCTTCATCCAAAACAGAGTTTTGCGGTTTCCCAAATAACAAATGAGATCCTTTGACAGCAATTTTACTTAAGAATGGTAAAATTACCATCATACCTAATATAATTCTCATTGGATAACCTGCCATTTGTTTTATACCAAACTTAGGATGTCTGAATAAATCTTTTATCTTATCAACGATACCATTTCTAGTAACTGCCTTCTTATCATAAGGTCTGATTTGTTCAAGACCTACTGTAACAATACGCCCGATACGTTTGAATAATTTTGTAATAGGATTTTTAACACCAGCATTTAATTCAGTTTTTAAAGCATCTTTGCTTGCTTTCCAAGCTGATTTATCTGCAAATCCGCCTGCCATAGCTTTATCATTATGAATTTTTAAATGCTGCCTATATTTTTCAACTTGATCTTTAGTCATTCCTGCATATTGCAAACCGCCGACTCTATGCATTAACTGAATTGCAAGTGGCATTGCAACGAAAAATGCAATCATTTCAGTAAAACGTTCAGCAAAAGTTTTAACTTTTTCACTTGCGCCATCAACTTTAGCAGTCTTATACAAAACATCAGCTAAATAAGCAGCTTGCATTAATGCAACAAATTTTCCACCTGCAACTCTGTTTGTTGCACCTTCTAATACCAAGTTATTATATTTTGCCAAGAATTTTCCTAATATTGATTTTGGAATTTTTTTATCCAATCCTGTCTTTTGTAAAACATTGACTAATTCTTTATTTTCAGCTAAATTTACATTTCCTAATGATCCTGCTATTTTATTCGCAGTTTCTGATGCATAGACCTCACGACCTATTAACCAAGTTTTAAAACGTCCCCAAGCACTGTGATTTGTTCCCCAAATCCTTGCAAACATCTTAGGGTTAGCATCATGACAAGCTTCAAGAACTCTTGGCATTTTTTCTTGAATATTTTTTGCCACAGCTTCCATTTCTGCAAAATCTTTATAACCCCATTCAAAGGCTTTCATATCTTTAAGTTTTAATATTTTAGCTTCTTCACCGAGAGCTTTAAAATCACTTATTTCTTTAGCTATTTGAGCAGGAGTTCTTTTTAATCTTGAATTTTGCAAAATTGTTTCCAACTCAGCACGCTGCATTATTTCAGCTTTTGCCTGAGGTGTTGATGCTTTATCTAATAAGCCTTTCCATTTTGCAATATCTTTTTTAGATGCACCATAACAATCCAAATCTTCAACACTTTGAAGCGGTTTTACAAATTGTTCACCATGTTGAGGATAATCGAATAATTGCATCCCCCACATCCCATTAGCCTGACCTTTTACCATATCCAATTCAGGACGAGAAGGGGTATATGCCATTGCCCTTGTAATTCTAAATCTATCTACAAAATTTTTCTTTAAAAATCCTTTAAAACTTTTAAAACCATTATTTATAGAAGTTGCAAAACTTGATTTTCCAAATGAGCTATTTTTAACATAATTAGTTACATCATCACCAAATTGCCCGACTTTATGATGAACTGTATTCTCAAAATCACCTCTGGATCTGTTTGCATAAACATCCATTCCCTTAGCAATAGCAAACCAAGTAGGGACAGTCAACGCAGCAGTATACATCATTCCCTTAGGATCTTCAGCTGTTTCTCCAATTCTGTTTGCAACATAACTATCCTGAACATTTTCCTTTAATAATTCAGGATTTACAGCCTGCATAGCCACTTGTTGCTGAGCTGCTTGCTGCGGTGAAAGAGCCCTAAACTGGAGTAACTGCTGTTTGTTATTAACATTATTATCGAGCATAATTTTCCCTATTTTCCCTATATAAATATAAAAACAGATTTTTAGCAATTATTGCTATTTAAAATAAAATATTACGAAATGTAACAAGTTTTCCCTTTTCTGAAATTTTGATATTTGTATATACTTTATATATACACAAGCGATAAATAAGAAGAATGAGAGGCATAAAATGGCAGTTGCAAATTTGAAAAAAATTGATGACAAATTAAAAAACATCTATGAAAATCAAGTTACTGTTAACAATAACCAACCATTTGAAGATAGATCAGATTTATTATTTGCTCAGATGAATTTCATCGCAATGGCAAACAAACAAGCTTTACACTTAATTTAACACAATTTAACTCCAATTAATTTTTCCCCTACAAATTTTGTACCTGGTTTCAACTGAAATCAGGTTTTTTTTATCTTAGTATAATGTTTTTTAATATTTATAATATAATTTAATTATGAAATTATGCATTTTTTCAGGGACTTTTAACCCTATTCATAAAGCTCATATAAAAATGGCGGAATATGTATTAGAAAATTTTGGTTTTGACAAAATTATTTTTATCCCAGCATACAAACCTCCACATAAAGACTATGCACCAGAAATGTGTCAGCACCGCTACAACATGGTAAAACTAGCAATTAAAGCTAACCCACATTTCGAAATTTCTGATATTGAATATAAAAATGAAGGGAAATCATATTCATATCTCACAGCACTTGAATTAAACAAACAATATAAAATTGATGGAAAAATTAACTTTATTATAGGAACTGATGCTTTTAAAAAAATTGAAAGCTGGTATGAAACAGACAAATTCAAAAAACTTGTTGATTTTATTGTATTTATAAGAGAAAATGAAGAAGTTGATTTAACTCATCTTAAAAATAAGGGCTACAATTATAAAATTGCCAAGATGCCTTTTTTAGATATTTCATCAACTGAATTAAGAAATAGAATTTCAAACGGATTACCCATTAAAGATTTAGTTACAGAAGAAGTAGAGGATTATATAAATAAGAATGAATTATACAGAAATACTTAATTGGTTAAAAAACAATCTAAATGAAGAAAGATACATTCACACATTAGGAACTGCCGAATGTGCAAAAGAGCTTGCCAATAAATTCAACTTAAACAGCGAAAAAGCATATATAGCTGGTCTTTTACACGATTGTGCAAAATGTTTTTCAAATGAAAAATTATTAGATATTATACATCAACATTTGAATGTTGAAGAATGCGAAATGCTCAATTATAAAACATTACACGCTCCCGTAAGTGCTTATATTGCAGAAAAAGAATTTCAAATAGACGACAAAGAAATTTTATCAGCCATAAGATGGCATACTTTAGGAAAACTTGATATGACAGATTTTGAAAAAATAGTGTTTTTAGCTGATAAAATTGAGCCAAATACAAGAGATAAAGAATACTCTGATAAAATAAAAGCCTTACTGAATGAACCTAATGGGATAAATAAAGCTCTATTAAAATGCTATAAAGAAACAATCAAAAGTCTTGTAAAAAGAGATTTAAAAATATGTCTTTTAACAATTGACATCTACAACAAACTTCAAGATTTAGTACAAAATTAGCATGTTCATGGTAAACTATTTTTCAAGGTGAGGAAGTTTAAATGAAAGTATTGGAAATTAAGAACAACTTAGTAAAAATAGCATATGATGTAAAAGACAATCTTGCTCTTTCTAATTTTGTAATTATTGAGGATACAAATACACCTTATGTTGCTCAAGTTGTAAATATCAAAGCTGATTCCACAACAAATTTCGCAATTGTAAAATTATTGTTTACTTTTAATGAAGAAGGAATACTAAAAAACTACAACGGAACAATTCCTTCTACTAAAGCAAATGTATCAATTTTACCTTCAAATGAATTACTTGATATTATTCCAATTGAAGATCCTATAAGAATGGGTCAACTTGCTCAACAAAATGTTGAATTAAAGGTAGACAAAACAATATTTGATAATAATTTACTTATTTGTTCTAACAACTTAGAAAATACTTCAACACTACTTAATAACATCCTTAAACAATTAAAAAATAAAGTCGTAATTTTTGATACCGATGGGCAATTTGACTGGGAAAATAAATTATATTTTGGAAAAGAATTTAAATTACCTCTAAATTACGACACAATTAATTTTATATATGATACAGAACTTGAAGATGTAGATGCAACAAGTAAAGCGATCATACAAGACATATTTATTGAAGTCCAAGAATACACAAAAACTCTTCCAGAAGGATATCTTCCGTTTGAAACATTTTTAAATGTTGTAGATCAGCAATATAAAGAAACACAAATAACAGAATTAGTTTTATTAAAAAATAAACTATTAAAATATAGAGATCTAAATGTTTTTGCTGAAACATTAAAAGATGTTTTAAATTTAAGTATTGCTATTGAAAAATCTGATATTACAGTTATAGATATTTCTGATATGCCGCATACATTGCAAAAAGAAATAATGTCATACACATACAACATTATGAATTCTATAAAATCAGATATTTATTCCTTTGTAAAAATAGATAATTCAAATACTGATAAAAAATTATTAAAAAAATTCTTAGTAAGAAGTAATGTTTATACAACAATAATATGCTCTCACGAATATAAATATTTACCAGAAATAAAAGAAGCAGCACAAAATTTAATATTATTTGCGCCATTAACATTACAACACGACTTTGCAAGTTATAATACTTTTTTAAATAAACTCAACTCAGATGAATTTATTATATACGGGGCTCATACACAAAATATTCCATTAATTGTTGAGCTTGATGATATAGAAATAGATGAAAATACTGAAGATGATTTAAAAAAGCAAGATACACAAACAGATAATATTGTACCAATGCCAGAAATAAAACCTTCTTCAAAAGAAGAAAAAGAAAAAGAAGAAGATGAAATAATTGAAGAAAATACTATTGAAGAAGAAGAAATCAACTCTGAAACTAATGAAAATTCATTGGAAATGCCTGAAGTTGAATATCCAGATATAACAATAGATGAAATACCAATTGAACAAAATAATAACCAAACAGAAGAAACTGAAATTATTTCTGTTAATGAAGATATTCAACTCAACAATGAAATAGCTCCTGTTGACAATATACTATCAATAGAAGAAGAACTTCCAACCGAACCAACTATTATTGAAAATAATAGTTCAACAAATAATCCAGAAAATATAATTATTGAAGATTCCCCAATAGAAATAACTACAGAAGAACCCAATACACAAAATGAAAATTTAGAAATCTATAATTCAGAAAATAATATAGAAGAAATTGAAGAAGATGAAATTGAACCTCAAATAGAACTTCAAGAGCCAGAAATTGATTATTCTGTAGAAGATATAGATATTGAAGAAAATTTCGGAGAACCACAAATAATTGAAAATAATGATGACTTAATTGAACAAGTAGCTAAAGATGTTGATAAAGCATTCTACGAAAAACTTCCAGATGAAAATTATGAATTACCGGATAACGATAATATTGAAACAGATGAATTAACTGAAGACGATCTTAATCTTATTGACGATTTAGCTATTGATGATACCAATATGCAATTAGATAATAGTTTTCAAGAATCTGAAAATATAGAACAAACACCAGTTGTGCCAATATATGAAACTGAAGACCTAGAACCAAAAGAAAATCAAAAATTAGAACCTGGAGATAGAGTCTCAACTCCCAAATATGGAGAAGGCATAGTAGAAAAAATGATAAAATATGGCAACAAAATGCTTTGCTCAATAGAATTTCCAAACATTGGCAGAAGACTTCTTGACCCAGCAATGAGCGAAATTATAAAACTAGACTAAAATATACCTAAAACTATCTTAAAATTTTTGCACCTTTAAGATAAACAAATTGGGGTATAAATTTTTCATCACAATTAAGAACAATTAAAACTCTTAAGCATTTTGGCAAAGCATTTGGAACATCTAATTCATGAAAACACATCATTGCTGTATTGGACCAATTCAAATCGAGTCTTGCAAATTTTGCAGGAAATGCTGCGTTTAAATCATTTGTTAAAGTAAAAATTACATGAGAAATCATTGATTCTTGAATACTATTTGCAAATATCATTGCATTCAAAAGTTCTAATGTCGCAAATTTTATTGCATCTTCAGAATTTTCATCAACTGTAATTGCGCCTCTTATTCCTTTTGTAATCATTTTTTTAACCCGTTAGCCCAATCTCTTGCAAACATCTCACCTTTACCTTCAGGTTTAACTTTTACAAGCAAAAGACAATCTTTCCCACAACCTACTAAAATACCATCTTTTGATATTTTAACAAATTCGCCGCAAGTTCCAGATTCTTTTACAACTTGAGTTTCAAGGACCTTTATAATTTTATCATTATGGATAAAATATGCAGATGGGAATTTATAAATACCTCTAACTAAATTATGAATTTCTTGAGCTGGCTTAGTCCAATCAATAAGAGTTTCTTCTTTTGTCAATTTATTAGCCATACAAAGACCTTCTTCTGATTGCTTTTGAGGAGTAATTGAATTATCTACTAAACCAATTAAAGTTTTTTCAATAAGTTCAGGAGATTTATCACTTATTTGCTCAAATAAATCAACACAAGTCATATTATCAGGAATTTGAATAACTTCTCTTAAACAGACATCTCCACAATCAAGTCCTAATTCTGTAATCATTGTACAAATACCTGTTTCTTTATCACCATTAATTATTGCCCTTTGAATCGGATTTGCCCCTCTATATTTTGGAAGCAAAGATGCATGAAGATTTATTGTTTCGTATTTAGGGATATCCAAAACATCTTGAGATAAAATCTGCCCAAATGCAAATGTTACAAAGAAATCAGGATTTAACTTTTTTAATTCATCTTGAATGTCAGGATCTTTTCTAATTGATTTAGGCTGAAACACTGGTAAGTTTTTTTCTAGAGCAAATTGTTTTATCGGTGACATTGATAATTTATGTCCTCTTCCAGCAGGTTTGTCAGGTTGAGTCACAACAGCTAAAACATTAATTTTATCTGAATTATAAAGATATTCTAGAGATTTTAACGCGATAGCAGGCGTTCCGAAAAAAACTATATTAATCATTTTTCTTATTTTCCAATTCCTTATCAATTTCAGGTTCACTAATCAATTTATCAGCATCAACAGGTGGTAAATTATGTTTTGCTAAAATATCATCAGTTTCAAAGCGATTTACGCAATGATCAATAAATAAAACTCCATCCAAATGATCATATTCATGCTGTATAGCACGAGCAAGTAAGCAACCATCTTTTGCTTCCATAACAAAAGGACGACCATGTCTATCAAGAGCTTTTACCATTACGTTAGCATAACGCTTTACATCTGTATATGCTTCTGGAAAACTTATACAACCTTCTTGAGCAACAACTGCTCCAGATTTTTTAATAATTTTCGGATTAATAAATACAATCGGATTTAAAGGTTCATCATTTTTTGAAACATCAACAACAAACACCCTATAATTAACACCAATTTGAGGTGCAGCCATCCCTACACCGTTTTTAGCATACATAGTATCCAATAAATCCTGGACAAGATCTTGAATTTTTTTAGATACCTTATGAACTTCCTTTGAAGGTTCTCTTAAACTTTTTTCTCCATATTGCAAAACTCTTTTTACAGACATACTAAACCTCTTTACTAATACTTCTTCTTAATAATACTATACTATAAAAAAGCCTATCTGACATCTAAGAATTTATGAACCTGTGGTATTAATCTCACGTTTTCATATCTATCTAAGAATTTATCAAGAATTAAAGCCGCAAACTCAGAAGACACAGACATTTTATCTTGAACCATTTCTGGCTGTAAAATAAGTTCTATACCATATTTTTTGGCTAAATTACAACTATTTTGAATTTCGTCATCTGTAATCATTTTATTAAAAACAATCTTAGCAAAAGTTTCAATTCCTTTACAGTTTTCAAAAAATTTGTCATGAAATCGATAAGAATCTTTAATCCCGGTAGCACTCTCTAACTTAATATCTGCAGATACAATATCTATAAAAGGCTTTACGATTAACAACTTATCAGCCAAAGTAGCATTTGTCTCTAAATAAATTTTCTTATTTACTAAAGGCAAAAAATCCTTCAAGAAATCTGCAGCTAAAAGAGGTTCCCCACCAGTTAATGAAACAGAATGAACCGATTTATATGAGTTGACAACCTCAGCTAACTCACAATGATTATATTCTTTATAATCACTTTTAGAAGAAAACTCTGTATCACAATAATTACACTTTAAATTGCAATTACAAAAACGTACAAATAACTGCTTATAACCAACATAAGGTCCTTCACCTTGGATTGATTCAAAAATTTCTTTTATTCTTACATTATTCATTTAATAAATTCTCTCGAATATTTTGTGATGACAATTTTTTAAGCTTTTCATAAAGCCTAATTTCATCATCTAACAAAGAACAAGAAATTTCAATATGCACAATAACTATCATATCGCCTACTTTTCCATTTTGATTAAGCCCCTGACCTGATAGGCGGAATTTTTGTCCGGAATGAGTCTTTGGGGGAATTTTTAAATTAACAGAACCCTCAAAGACAGGAATTGATATATTCCCACCTAAAACAGCCTCAAAAGGAGTAATAGGTACATTATAAATAACATTATTACCGTCAAATGTAATACGATTGTTAGGTTCAATTTTAATTTTTAAATACAAATCACCGTTGCGACCTCCATTTTGACCGCATTTTCCCTCTTGCGGAATTCTTAATTTTATACCGTTTTTCACATTTTTAGGTATTTTTACGGTAATTTTTTTATGCTCAATTTTTTCGCCTGTACCTTTACAAACATGGCATAAGGAACCGTTTATAAATTTTCGCCCTTTACAATTTGGGCATTCAGAAGAGTGCATAACATTAATTACACGTTCAGCACCATTCACGGCTTCTTTGATTGTGATTGAAATATCTTCAAACAGATCTTCTCCACGCTTTGGATATACTCTTTCCTTTTTTGGTTTAGGTTTAGAAAACTCTTCAAATATATCATTTATTTTTTTAGAAAATTCATCTTTAGACATTTTAGGCTCTGTATGATTTTGTGAAAAATTATTTTTCTTATACTCACTTTGAGCTTTTTCTGAAGATGTATGTTGTTTTTCTTGTTTAGGAGCTGATTTAAAAAATCCGTTTATTGTATCATATTGCAATCTTTTTTTAGCATCTGACAAAACCTCATATGCTTCTGTTATATCTTTAAATTGAGCTGTACCGTATGGATTTACATCAGGATGAAATTTCCTTGCCAAACGTCTGTATGCAGATTTAATTTCTGCATCAGAACTGTCTGGTGTAACTCCAAGAATTGAATAATAGTTCTTCATATCTTCATATATAATGAAGTTTTAAAATTTTTCAACCTGCTCACAAATATCAGTTCGGTATTTTTTACCGTCAAAATTTATTAATTCAACGTCTTCATATAAGAATTTACGAGCTCTTGATAAAGTTTTAGCAGTTTTTGTAACAACTAAAGATTTACCTTTAACAGTTTCATATTCTAAATATTTATTTTTTACATTTCCAAAATGAGAAATATCTGATTCTACTAAATCTAATCCATTAATTATTTTACCTTCACTTCTTGCAGAAATCACACAAGACACAGATGAATTATCTGATACTTCTATTTTTTCATAATCATCAGCAAACGAACCAACCGCACAAGCCTCAAAGAGGGTTAATAAATTTTCATCAATAAGATTTAAAACAGCTTCGGCATCATGATCTGATAAAAATGGTTTAAAATCTAATACAACATATTGATTATCATCTGTCAATACACAATCAATTCCTAAAATTCCAAGATAAGGCGTTTCTTTCTTTTGTAAAGAATCTAACACTCTAGCTACGACATTTTGCATTAAATTCATTTCAACATCTTTAGACACTTTATAATCAGGAGTATAAGCACCAATTCCAGATGTTAAAATTCCAGCATCTCCATTTTCCATAAATTTGTAATTAGCAACAGTTGCAATAGGGAGTGCACTGTAACCATCAGTTACAATATAAAAAGTAAACTCATGGCCATATACATAATCTTCTAATACAACTTTTTTTTCATCTCGACAAAATAAATCCTCAACAAATGTCTTTGAATTAATAAAAGTTGTACAAACTAACCTATCAGCAGACATAGATGTTTCATCTGTTCTAATAACTTGGGGCATAGGAGCATTTTTTAGATAATCCACAGCCATTTGTAACTTATCAAAAATCGCAAATCGAGGAGTTGGAATTCTCAATTTATATAAAAATTTCTTGCCTATAGAACGACTTATTGCAAAAGTTGAACTCTGAGCAGTAGGAGCAAATATTAATTGAGAATTTGCTTGAAAAAGTCCAGAAATATCATTTTTAACAGCAATTTCAGAAGTTACAATAGTAAGATCAATAGCATTTTCTAAAACAAACTCGAGTAACTCTTGAACTTTGTCCTCTCTAATATCAATACATTCTGCAATTTCTTGAATCACGGAATTACCAGGAGCTACAAATACATCACAATCATAATTTTTAAACTTTTTTACTAATGCAAATTCTTTTGCAGAATTGCCCACAATTAATATTTTTTTTCTTTTTTCCATATTCGTATTATATTACAAAAAATTCTAAACCATATACAGGATATTATTAAAAAATATTAAGAAACTTACAAAAATTGTGATATAATTATGACAAATAAAAAAAAATAATTAATCTTATTAAAGAAGTGAGGTATTGGTAAGTATGGCAGGTATTGTAAATTTATTATCACAAATGTTTGTACCGCAAACAACTCAAGTAGCTGTACCGGTAAAGTCAACAAATCCTTATAGTAACAATCCATTTGTAAACTACAATGGGAACAATTTAAACAATTACGCAAAAAACAATCCTGTAAGAGGAGGCTACTTTGCTGGTTACTATAATGGCAAACAAAATATTGTAGGACAAAGATTGTTTATTGAAGTTTAAAGGGCTCAACAATTGACTTCCTAGAGAAAAAGGGTTATAATTATATACATAGGGAAAGCGGATTGGTTATATGAAAAATAATAAATTTTTAGGATTTTCACTGTCGGAAGCATTAATTGCAATAGCTATTATTAGTATTATTGCAGCGATTACTGTACCTAATGTAATAACCAGTTACCAAAAACAAACATTTTTAACTATGCTACAAAAAAATTACCGAGAACTAAAAGATAATTTATTAATTTTGCAAACTGAGAATTACAATAAAACTTTTTACCAATCATTATTAAGTTTACAAGGCCGATCAGTTGCTAACACTGCAGGAAAATTCTTTATTGGTGATACAAATAATGATCCATACTATAATATTATAAAAGACTGTGAAACAACAGCCCAACCGTGTTTTGCGACATCTTATTCCAATATTAACGGAAACACAACTCAAGCATTTTCTTGCAATAATGGATATAATGTTATTTTAAAAAGTGGAACAGCAATGTGTATAATCCCAGCAGATGGTGGACAACCTGCTAAAGTTCATATTGATGTTAATGGTCAAGATAATCCCAATATTGGTGGTAGAGATATGTTTACGTTTTATATATATGACGACTACTCAATTGATGACAAAGATATAACCCCAGATAAAATAAAAAATGACACTGCCGAAACTGCTAGAAATGATTTATTTACAGCATCTTGTCTTTCTTCGACAATAGGAGAAGGTTGTTTTGGGAAAATACTAAATGACAATTGGAAAATGAACTATTAATACTAGAAAGGGATAATAATGAATAAAAAATTTGCATTTACTTTATCAGAAGTGCTTGTAACAATGGGTATAATAGGTGTAATATCAGCATTAACTGTTCCAACATTGGTTAATAATTATCAAAGAAAAGCTTTAGCTTTACAATTAAGAAAAACTGTTAGTGATATAGATAATGCTATAGATATGCTTATCACAGAAGAAGGGAAAACTAAATTTTCTGCAACAACTTACTATAACAATCTAGATGGGTTTGTTAGAGATAAATTAAAAACAATAAAAACATGTTCAAAGGATGAAACAAATAAATGTTTTGCAAATGAAAATTATAACACAATAAACGGAGCTGCAGGAAGTGCATTCACTTGCGAAGGGAATTCATATGTTTTAGCAAGTTCTGCTGCAATTTGTATGACCAAAAGTGGTACTTCCGTTAAAGTAAATATTGATGTTAATGGACAAGATGGACCTAATATTGGTGGAAGAGATATGTTTATATTCATGATCAACAGTAATGGCGAAATTACAGGTACAGGAAATGAAGATACTTGTACTACTAGTAATTTCGGAGATGGATGTTATGATCTGCTAGCAGAAGAAAATAATTGGAAAATGAATTATTAAACTACATTAATAGTGTTGCATAAAAAACATACAAGAATAATTACTTGTATGTTTTTTTATGCAAAAGTCTATAAAAAGCCTAAATAGCTTAATAATTCTTTAAGATGAATGTATTGTCTTAATTTTTTATACTAAAATAGATTAAAGAGAGTATATGATGATTAAAAATTTAAATTTAGTGATAGGATGCGGTATATCAGGTGCTGTAATTGCTAGATTATTAGCTGAAAATAATGAAGAAGTTCTTATTATTGATAAGAAAGCTCATATTGCAGGAAATATTTATGATTACATAGATGAAAATGGTATCTGCATTCATAAATATGGATCACATATTTTCCATACTAATAATGAAAAAGTATGGAATTTTGTCAAAAAATTTACTGATTTTAATACCTATATGCACAAAGTTATTGCAATAATAGATGGAATTGAAACAACAATACCATTTAACATAAACACTTTATATGATGTTTTTCCTAAAAGTCTTGCTGAAAGACTTGAAATAAAACTTTTAAAAGAATTTAAATATAATACAAAAGTTCCTATTTTAAAATTCCAAGAACAAAAAGATGAAGATTTAAAATTTCTATCTAACTATGTATATGAAAAAGTTTTTCTTCATTATACTGCAAAACAATGGGGAAAAAATCCAAACGAAATTGACAGTGCAGTTACTGCAAGAGTTCCAGTATATATAAGTAAAGATTCAAGATATTTCCAAGACAAATACCAAGGTATACCTCTTAATGGTTATACTAAAATGGTCGAAAATATTCTAAATCATCAAAATATAACAGTAAAATTAAATACCGAATACAATAAATCATTTACAGGTTATAAACGAATATTTTGTACCGGATCTATTGATGAATTTTTTGACTACAAATATGGAGAGTTACCTTATAGAAGTGTTAATTTTAAATTTGAAACGCATAATTGCGAATATTACCAATCAAATGCAGTAGTAAATTACCCTTGCAATTACGACTTTACAAGAATTCATGAATATAAATATTATCTTAACGATAAATCAGAAAAAACAGTTATCGCAAAAGAATATTCAGAACCTTTTAAAAATGGGCAAAATGAAAGATATTACCCAATTGTAAACAATGAAAATATGGCAATATATGAAAAATATCGCAAAGAAATTCCTAATAATGTATATTTTCTTGGCAGATTAGGTGATTATAAATACTATGACATGGACAAAGCAATAGAAAGAGCTATAAATTTATTTGAGGAGATAAAATTATAATGGCAAAAATCAGTGTAGTAGTTCCTGTATACAACGTTGAAAAATACTTAAAAGAATGTATCGACAGTATTATAAATCAAACCTTAGAAGATATTGAAATCATTTGTGTTAATGATGGATCTACTGATTCGTCACTTGAAATATTAAATGACTATGCAAAAAAAGATTCAAGAATAATCGTCATTAATAAATCAAATTCCGGCTATGGACATACCATGAATATGGGTCTCAATGCTGCAACTGGAGAGTATGTAGGGATAATTGAATCTGATGACTTCGCTGATAAAAATATGTTTGAAGATCTCTACAAATTAGCAAAAGAATACGATGCTGATATCGTTAAAGGAGACTGGTACAATTATTGGTCAAAAAATAAATTTGCAAGAAAAAATAACAGAATTTCATCTGCAAAAGCCCTAAAATTAACAAATTCAAAACAAGATAAAAGTCTGTTACGAATAAATCCATCAGTTTGGAGTGCTATTTATAAAAAAGAATTTCTTAATAAATATAATATTAGATTTTTAGAAACACCTGGTGCCAGTTATCAAGATCTTGCTTTTTCATTCAAAATTTTTGCATTAGCTGAAAGAGTTATTCTAACAGATAAAGCATATTTATACTACAGACAAGATAATATGAATTCTTCTGTAAAAAGTAAAACAAAAGTATATTGTGTTTGTGACGAATATGAAGAAATTGATAGATTTTTAGAACAATATCCTGATTTAAAATTTGAATTCAAAGTTCAAGAAGAAATCAACCGCTATAATGGCTATGTAAGTTCTGTTTTAAGAATTGATGATTCTGTTAAACCTGAATTTGTAAAAGTATTTTCAGATCATTTCAAAGAAGAATATAATACAGGATTACTTGGAAACGAATTTTTCAAGAAAATCAACAAAAATGAATTTATGACATTAATAAATAATCCAGAAAAATATATTAAAGTTCTAAAATCAATAGAAAAAAGACGTAAATTTAATCAATTTAGAAAAAATATTTTATCAATCCACTTTAGAAATGGTAAATTAAATCTTACCCTATTTGGCAAAGAGGTTATATAAATGCAGCTTTTAAAAGAAGATAAAAAAGTTAAAACATTATATTCTTTTGATATTTTTGATACTCTTGTTACAAGAAAAACTGCTACCCCATCAGGTATATTTTTAGTAATGCAAGAATTATTAAAAAATAACCCAAATTATCCTGAATTTTTAAAAAGTAATTTCAAAAAAATTAGAATAGAAACAGAAGCATTTGTTAGAGAACAACTAACATTGTCTAAAAATTTTCAAGATATAACTCTTGAAGATATTTATAACCGAATACAAATAAATTACTCTTTAACAGATGATGAAACAGAATTTTTAAAAAATTTTGAAATAGAATGTGAATGTCAAAATCTAATACCAATAAATGAAAATATAAAAAATATAAAAAATTTATTAAATAATGATAATAATATAATTCTTATTTCAGACATGTATCATTCTGAAAAAACGTTAAGAAAAATTTTAACACAAATTGATCCAATATTTACAAACATTCCAATATTTGTATCATCTGAATACAAAAAGACAAAACGACAAGGGGATTTGTATAAACTGATACAAAACAAATACACTCCAGAAAAATGGGAACACATTGGGGATAGCCAATTAGCAGATTATGGAACAGCAAGAAAAAATAAAATAGATGCAACTCTATACCCTTATGAAAAACTAAAAAAATATGAAAAAATAGCTTTAAATAAAGATAATATATCTACTGAATACATAGTTGGAACAGCTAAAAACATACGTTTATTCAATACAACTAAAAATAATAGGTATAATTTCGGAGCATCTTTTGCAGGACCAATATTATATTCTTATGTAAGTTGGATAATAGAAAATTGCCAAAAAGAAAAGATAAAAAATCTATATTTTATTGCTAGAGACGGTTTTATTCCAAAACTAATTGCCGATGTTATCGTTAAAGAAAAAAACTTAAATATAAAAAATCACTATATATACGGATCAAGAAAAGCTTGGAGAATTCCAAATAAAATAACTATAGATAAATTTATTACATCAATATTCAATGAATATTTTTATAAATTCTCTGGGAAATTTTTAAAAGAAAGATTTGATATTACAACAGAAGAACTTTATAAATATACAAATCTTTTGGATAATAACAAAGTTTTAAAAAGTAAACATAGAAAAGAACTATTTAATAAATTAATTAATAACCAAGAATTCAAAGACTTAATAATTGAGAAAAATGAAAATAAAACAAATTTAATAATTAAATATTTACAACAAGAAATAGATTTTTCAAAAAGAAATTTTGCTTTCGTAGATATTAATGGCACAGGAAGAACTCAAGATATTCTAAAAAGTATAATTTTGTTATTTAGTAATTGCCCAATTAAAACATTTTATTTTTGCACTGATACAAAACTATCAGAATACAAAGATTCCATGAAAAAAATCTTCATGTGCACTCCAAAGTATAAACATTTTTGGCTTGAATTATTATGCAGAAACACAGATGGGCAAACTCTCGGATATAAAGAAGAAAATGGTCAAATTATACCAATCACAGAAAATGTAAATCCTCAAAAACTAATTAATTGGGGATACAATGAATATATAAACGGAATTATAGATTTTACAAAGACAATTCTTGCAATAGAAAAACAACTTGATATTCATATAAACAATACTAATTTTTATTATCAATATTACAACTATATAATGAATAATATTGATAAAGAAACTGCAGATATTTTAGGTAGTATTCCATATTCTGATATCGGCAATGAAAAGCTTAATAAAGAATGCGCTCCTGCCTATAATTTAATAACATTTCTTTTTTCAAATATAAAAAATAATAAAGATACAGCTCTTTATTTTATCTCTAAAGAACGTTCGACAAAACTTGCAAAAATATTAATGAATTTAAAAATTAAATATAAATCTCTTCGAAAATTCTTTATTGATATCCATATTCATAAAAAACGCCAAGAAGCATACTTATGTATCCTAGGTATAAAAATTGATCTACACTGTTTAGGTTACAAGGAATAAAATATGAAGCAAAAACACGTTTTAGTTCATTTACATCTATTTTATTATGAACAAACAGATTACTTTATAAAGAAATTAGCCAATATCAATAATTGCAATTGGGATTTATTTGTAACATATGTAGAAGAAGATAAAAAATCAATAGATAAGATAAAATTATTTAAACCTGATACTATATTTAAAAAAGTTGAAAATTACGGCTACGATATATACCCATTTATAGAAATAATAAAATCAGTTAATTTAGATAAATACGATTATATTCTAAAAATCCACACAAAAAACTACCAAAAGAAATTAAAACTTAATGGATTAAAAAAATCAGGATATTGGTGGAGAAATGAATTAATCAATGCATTATTAAAAAACAAAAAAAGATTTAAAGAAAATTTAGCAATATTTACAAATAATCCAGAGATAGGTCTAATTTGTAGCGAGCTCATGCTCTGGGATGTAGGAAATTACTGGCCGGAAGATACTTACCTCCTAGAAGAAGAATTAAAATTTCTAAAATTTAAAAATGAATACAAAAAATATTGTGCAGGAACAATGTTTTTTGCAAAAGCCAATATATATAAATTTTTACAACAAGATAACATTAATATAGAAAAATTCGCCCCATCAATAAAAACAAAATCTACAGGGACTATTGCTCATACTTATGAAAGAATTTTAACAATTGCAGCAATAGAATCAGGTTATAAAATTAAAACAATTCCAAATTATAAAGAAAATATATATAAATTTTTTAAAACACTTTTTAAAACAATATTTTCAATACACAATAGTGATAAAAAGAATAAAAATAAAAAAATTACTATATTAGGCTTTAATATCTACATTTAAGTCTAATATAGTAATTAAAAAAATTATATTATTAAATTTTTATTAAATTCATCACGATCTAAAAATGGATACATATCTTCTAATGAAGGAGAAATCATTGTTCCATCATCTAATTTTCTTGCAGATAATTTTGGTAAGAAAGCATACTCTTTTTCCACCATAACTTCACAGATTATAGGCTCATTATATGCTAACACCTCTTTTATTTTGATATCCATTTCTTCTACTGAAGAAATTTTTACAGATTTAATACCAAATCCTGTTGCTAATTTACAAAAATCAGGGACACTAACACCACTATCATCTCCAGAAGCAGTCATATGTCCATTAAAGAAATTCCTTTGTGTTTGTCTAATAGATGAATATCCTGAATTATTAATAACAAATATCTTTAAAGGTAATTTATTATATAATACAGTCTGCAATTCTTGAATATTCATCATTATAGAACCGTCACCTGTCAAACAAATTACATTTCTATCATTTGCTTCATAACAAGCTCCAATTGCTGCTGGAAGATCATATCCCATTGAGGCATCTCCTGAATTCCAAAAAACTCTTTGCTTTTCTTTAACAACAAAAGCTTGATGAGAACAAACACAAGCAGATCCATTGCCTGCGACTAAAATATCGCCACAATCCATCAATTTAGATAATTTATGAACAAAATCATATACATTTATAATATTATTTTTAGAATGATATTCTTTTGTATTTTCAAATGAATACTTTTCTACTAAATTTTTACAAAATTCTAACCAACTTTTTAAATCCAATTTTGGAAATAACTTTACTAATTGAGGTAAAAAATCTTTTAAATCAACACATACTTTTAAATCAGGTAAAATAGTAGGTTTATTAAGTTCTGCTTCATCAATATCTACAACAATTTTATATGCATTTTTAGCAAAATTTTCCCAATTATAACTTATTTGTCGAATATTATTTCTAGTTCCTAAAAATAATATAACATCTGCATTTTGAATATTAAAATTCCCAGCTCTTTGACCTACAGTACCAATTCTCCCACAAAAATTTTTATGATCGGTAGGAATTAAATCAATACCATTAAAAGTAGTAACAACTGGTATATCAGTATTCTTCAATAATTCTAAAAATATTTCATCTTGGCCAGCAAGTCTTATACCATGCCCGGCAACAATTAAAGGTCTTTTTGCCGATTTTAATTTATCTATTACACTACTGATATCTATATCATTTATAACGGGAGTCTGAGGAACAAAATCTATTAACTCATCCTCATCAATTAATGCTGCTTGAACATTCATTGGAATATCTAACCAAACTGGGCCTTTTCTACCAGTTGTAGCCTCATATATAGCTTTATCAATATGATATTTAATTTCATTCGGTTCTGTTACCATCTTGGCATATTTAGTTAAAGGCTTAACTACAGAAATAATATCAACTTCTTGATCACCTAATTGTCTTAAAGGAATATTTTTACAACTAGACATTGTTGTTGAATATTTAACCTGCCCAGAGATATATAAAACAGGAACAGAATCAGTCCACTGTCCAAAAACACCATTCAAACAATTTAATCCTCCTGGACCTGTTGTAACATTAACAACGGCCAATCTTTGATTAATTCTTGCATATCCCTCTGCGGCAATTGCACAAGCTTGTTCATGATGATTTGCGGTATAAGACAAATACCTACCCAAACTATCATTTAAGTGCATTGCACCTCCACCAGATACCATGAAAAAATGTTCTACTTTATGTACTTCTTTTAATCTCTTTGCTATATAATCTGACAATTTAATTTTAGACATTGATTTAGTTCCTCAATATTGTTAACTACATATGTTGCGTCATTAACTAAAGATGACTTATCTTTACCATACCCCCATAAAACTGCGATATCTAACACTCCTGCTTTTTTAGCAGCCTGAACATCAGATAAAGCATCACCTATCATAACTGTTTCTGATTTTTCTAAATTATATTTTTCTAATATATCAAGAATCATATCAGTTTTAGTTATTGGTTTTCCAAATTTATCAATAGAATATACATCATCAAACATACTTAAACCAAATTGAGAAATAATTCTCTTAGTTGGCTTATCTGGTTTAAATGTTGCAATAAACAATTTATAATCTGATTTTTTTAAATTTAATAAAAAATCATATATCCCTGAATATAATTCACTTACATCATCAGTATCATTATCATAAATTTCACGGAAATAAGATGTTATATTTGATATATCACTATCACTCAAATCTCTTCCTGCGATTAATCTAATAATCTCTTTTAATGGAGGACCAATTACATCAGAATTCAATCTGGATTGTTCAAAATCAACTCCAGCTTGTTTAAAAGCCTTATCAAAACAGGTTAAAACCTCTTTAGAAGAATTAATTATTGTTCCATCCAAATCAAATATAAAATTTTTAAGCATACATACCGCCAGCTTCTTCTATTAATTTTTTATATCTATTTTCTAACATGATTAATCTTTGAGCATCTTCTTCAAAAATCATTTTATAAAATTCTCTCTTATTTCTTAACCACATTAATTCAAAACCAACAGCTTTTAAAATACCTTTATCAGCATTGTCATCAGCTATAGCTTTTTGAGCATCAAATATAATTTTTCTTGTTTCAAATCTAGTTAAAGAATTCTTTGGTAATCTTCTGAAAAATGGTAAAGAATGAGCAGAAACTCCACCACCTATAACCATTTCTTTATTAGCTTTAAGCATTTTTTCAGCAATCGAATTTGCTATATCAAAAATTTCTTCACTGTTAATATCTTCTCTTGTTAATCCCATAGATCCCGTCATATCTACTCTTCCAAGAACAACACCTTTAACATCTTTAAAAAAGTCAGATTTTATCATATCATCTAAATTTTTATAACCTAATAATGTTTCAATATTAACTAAGAATTTAATATTATCTCTTTCTTCTTCAGGGAATACAAATTTTGTAGCCTGTACATATTTTTTCATTGCATAAGGTGATTCAATCATTGGAGCAACAATTGTATTTACACCAATTGTTCTTGCATCAAACATATCTTTTACAGCTTCACAACCACCTATTTTTATAGTCAAATCAAGACCAGCTTTAGTTACAACCTCTTTTAATCTTAAAGCTTCTTCTAATCTTGTTCCTTCTGCCTCAAACTCAGCCTTTACTCCAACAACATGATGATTTTCTCTCAAATCAATTAATGTATCTAACATCTTTTTTTCTAAATTATTCATAAATTCTCCTTATATATTAATTAATGTTTTTTCAATATGTGAATATAATTTTTTTAATCCGTCTTTCATACTGGTAAAATGGAAATTAGGAATTTCTTGTAACAAAATTGAATTATCTCCTGTATACTCATTATTCATAACAGGATTTTTTATTTTTATTTTGCAATTAGAGCAAGAAATTTCTTTAACGAGTTTTGCAATTTCTAATAAACTTATACTTTGAGTAGGTGTAATATTTATAATCTTATGTTTTGGTATATTATTAATAAAATATTCAACGATTCTTTGCATATCTTCTACAAATAGATAATCAAATACGACATTTTGATTGATTATAATATCTTGCCCTTTTAAAACTTGATTTATAGCATAACTTGGGAAACGTGAAGATTTTTCATTATAACCGTAACAAGCAAATATATTTAGACATAAAATATCAGAACGGCTTTGAACAATTTCAGCGATTTTCATCTTAGACTGACCATAAAGATCAAAAGGTAAAAATTTTCCGATTTCACTCTCTTTTACTTTATGCAAATTTCTTGATTTATCATACATTGCACCTGAACCAAAAAGAATAATTCTTACACCATTTCTTTTAGATGAAATAAGATTATTCACCATAGCTAAATTGTCATCTATTGTAGATTCTTTATCCTGAACACCTCTAGCTCCACCTATTGTTCCACAATGAATTATCAAATCAATTTCATGAGATTTAAAATAATCACTTACATCATCTGATTTTGTCAAATCAAGCTCATAACTGCGAGGACATAATAGAGTATATTTATCTTTTAAATACTCCTTTAAATTACTTCCAATAAAACCGCCAGAACCTGTTAATAAAATATTCACTATTTATTTTCCTCTATAAACTTATGGATTAAATCAGATGTTTTATCCAATTCTTTTTCTGACAAAGCAGGAAATACACCAACCCAGAATGTATTATTCATAATAAAATCAGTATTCGGTAACAATTTATAATGCTCCTCTGTCAAATCTTTAGAATTTAGTAAACGTGAATTCCCTATCCTTAATTGGATATCATTATCAACAATCATAGGTTGACGTAAAATATTACCTGCAAATAATTGTCTAGTACCGACACCATGACTTTCCAAATATTCAACCAATTTTTGTTTTGAAATAGGAGGCTTTGTAGAAATTAAAAAACCAAACCAAGAAGGTTTTACCCCATCTCTTATTTCCGGTAATATTAAATATTCTTTTAAATCAGATAATTTATTCATTAAATATTCTGCATTTTGAGTCCTTTTTTCAATAAATTGAGGCAGTTTTTTCAACTGAGAACAACCTAAAGCTGCCTGCCAATCAGTTATTTTTAAATTAAACCCTATATGAGAATATGTATATTTATGATCATAACCAAATGGAAGATTTCCTAACTGCATTTTAAAACGTTTTTTGCAAGTATCATCTTTACCAGGTTTACACCAGCAATCACGTCCCCAATCTCTAAAAGACATTATTATTCTATATAATTGAGGATCATTAGTAACCACAGCACCACCTTCACCCATAGTCATGTGATGAGCAGGATAAAAACTATAAGTACCAATATGACCGATTGTTCCTAATTTTTTGCCCTTAAATTCGCCACCTAAAGCATCACAGCTATCTTCTATTAGCCACAAATTATATTTTTCACAAATTGCTGTAATTTTATCCAAATCATAACTATTACCTAGTGTATGAGCAAGAAATATTGCCTTAGTTTTATCAGATATAGCTTCCTCTATTTTATCAGCATCAATATTATAAGTCCCGATTTCACAATCAACAAAAACTGGAATAAGACCATGCTGAATAATTGGATTTATAGTTGTTGGGAAACCTGCTGCTACAGATATTACTTCATCTCCTTTTTTAAGACGTCTATCTCCAAGTTTATGAGAAGTTAATGCTGATAATGCTAATAAATTTGCACTTGAGCCTGAATTTGTAGATAGAGCATATTTTACTCCTAAATATTTTGCAAATTCTTTTTCAAATTCATCATTAAATCTTCCGGCAGTAAGCCACATATCAAGAGAGGCATCTACCATTGCTTCTAATTCTTCATAACCTAATAATTTGCCTGATGCAGGAATATAATTAAATTCTCTAGGCTTTGAATAAACTTTATCATAATATTCCTTTAAAGCAACTTTTACACTATTGCGCAATACATCTTCCATGTAAATATCCCTCTCATATACTCTTTTATTAATTATAACATCAACATGTAAAAATATTACTTTAAGACCAATTAATTAGACTAACATAATCAGCTATTTGAGATAATGTATAATTTAATAAATTTCTATCGTTAGAATAAAAATGCTTATACCAGTCAACAGTCTTTTCAATAGCTTCTTCAGGAGTATATGTAGGCTTCCAATTAAGAACTTTTCTTGCTTTATCAATATTTAACATTAATAGCCCTGCCTCATGCAAATTATCCTTTTTATGAACAAATACTTCACCTTTTCCATAAAAATCTATAACTTTTTGCACAACATCAGAAACTTTTAAAACACTATCTTCATTTGGTCCAAAATTAAATCCTTCTGCATATTTTTTACCGCTTTCTAACAATTTCTCACCTAATAATAAATAACCTGATAATGGTTCCAAAACATGTTGCCACGGTCTTACTGCAATAGGATTTCTAATTTCAATTTTTTCATTATTATTAATAGCCCTTATACAATCGGGGATTAATCTATCCAAAGCCCAATCTCCACCGCCAATCACGTTTCCTGCTCGGGCAGTTGCCATTGCATAAGAATTTTCATTTTGTAAAAATGAACGGCGATATGAAGAAGACATAATTTCTACACATCCTTTTGAAGATGAATACATGTCATATCCACCCATAGGCTCATCTTCTCGATATCCTCGATTAATTTCTTTATTTTCATAACATTTATCTGTAGTAACATTAACAAATGCCTTTACGGATTTACATTTTCTAGCTGCTTCTAAAACATTTAAAGTTCCAATAACATTTGTTTGATAAGTAAGCACTGGTTCAGAATAAGATAACCGAACTAATGGTTGAGCTGCAAGATGAAAAACAATATCAGGTTTAAAATCAAGCATAGCTTTTTCTAAAGAAAAATTATCTAAAATATCTCCAATAATGCTTTTTTCGATTTTCTTTTCTGGATTTAAGACTTCAAACATAGAAGGATTAGTATTAGGAGGAAGAGAATAACCACAAACCTTAGCTCCTAATAGAGTAAGCCATAAAGATAGCCAACATCCTTTAAACCCAGTATGCCCAGTCAAAAAAACTTTTTTATTTGAATAAATATTATTAAACACCAACATTCTCCTTATTCCAGATAGCCCAAGGAGCTGAATCATTTAGCCACATTTCTGTTAAATCATTTTTATCTCTCAATGTATCCATCGGTCGCCAAAAACCATTATGTTTGTATGCATTTAATTGATTATCTTTTGCAAGATTTTCTAAAGGAGCTCTTTCAAAAATTGTACTATCACCATCTTTTATATAATCAAATACTTTTGGTTCACATACAAAAAATCCGCCATTTATCCAACTTTCTTCACCTTTAGGCTTTTCCATAAATGAAGTAATCATATTATCATCTTTTATTACTAATGCTCCAAAACGGCCTCTTAATTGAACAGCTGTCATTGTAACTAATTTTCCTGACTTTTTATGGCAATTTATTAACTCATTAATATTAACATCAGCAACACCATCCCCATATGTTAATAAAAAAGGCTCATTTCCTATATAATCTTGAGCTTTTTTTATACGTCCACCAGTCATAGTATCTTGACCAGTATAAAGCATAGTAACTTTCCAAGGCTCATGCCTGTTTTTATGAACTTCAACCGTATTATTAGCCATATCAACAGTAATATCAGAATATCTTGTATAATAATTTATAAAATAATCTTTTATTATATGAGATTTATAACCAGTTAAAATAACAAAATCATTAAAGCCATAATGCGAATATATCTTCATTATATGCCACAATATTGGTTTTCCGCCAATTTCGACCATTGGTTTTGGCTTCAATTCTGTTTCTTCTGATAACCTAGTACCTAAACCACCTGCTAAAATTACAACTTTCATCATACACCTTTTATAATATTTAGTACATTTTTTACATTATCTTCTGTCAAAGATTCATATACTTTATCAATATTATCTTTGACAATATTTTTAGTCAACATTCCAATATTAAATGCTCTTAATTCCGCTCTGATATTATCCTCAAATCGATATTTAATTAATTTTGCTGGATTACCTGCGACAATAGAATACGGCTCGACATCTTTTGTAACAACACTACCTGCAGCAATAATCGCACCTTGACCTATTCTTACTCCGGATAAAATAACTGTCCTTGCTCCAATCCAGACATCATCTTCAACTATAATAGATCCTTTTGATAAGGCTTCATAGTTTTCACCCAACATCATTACTTTAAAAGGATAAGTCGACAAATTTTTATAATTATGTTCAGATTCCGGAATAAATAAAACATCTGGGGCAATAGAAACATAATTTCCAATTATTAAAGAAACAGCCGATTTATTAGAAAATATTGCATTTACATCTCCATAAGAGCCTTTCCCAATTGCAATATTATCAAATAAAGAACCATTTATGATCAAACTTGTATGATTATCAAAATTTTGCCTTTTCCATACATATTCAGGTTTGCGATTTCTTCTTAATCTTTTTAGATTTTTATATTTAAAACATCCTAAAAAATCACGCAATACTTTAATAAATGAGAAGTAAAAATAAGGTTCAAACCAATAATACTTCATATTCTTAAAATAATTACCCTTAGAAAAATTGTATTCTTTTTTAAAATCAAAATAATAAGGAATAATATGTTCAAATAAAGTTTTAAATTTATTTTGATTAAAAACTTTTTTAGATATCAACCCCTTATTTTTATATAATTCTAAAATATAAAAATAATTATATCCAAAAACTTTTGCAATATTATATCCACCTTTTCCTTTAACATATATAGTAGAAAAATAGTTTTTATTCGAAAGGTACAAACTTGAACCATTTTCAAATAATCTTCCTAAAAGATCAACTTGAGCAAAATTCAAATTTGAATAACGATTAATATTATCAAGACTATCTAAAAAAGATTTCCTATAACAATGGGAAGCTATCCAAGTAATAAAATAAGATACATTAGAGATCAAATCATCAAAGGATTTTATAAGCCCTTCTTTAGACATTGACGAATTAGCAAAAAAACAAGCATCCGCACCCAATTCATCAGCATTTTGAACATCATTAATTATATTAGACATAGAATCTTCTAAAACATAACAAGTATCATTATGTAATTTGACAAACTTACCACTAGCCTGATTTATGACAAAAACGAAATTTTCATCTCCGCTAATTGGAACATCACGTTTTATATAACGGATTTTATCAGGGTATTTTTTTACAAATTCCATACAAACTTCTTCTGTACCATCAGTTGAACAATTATCTGATATTACAATTTCAACTAAATCAGTAAAAAGAAAACCTTTTTGAGTAGTAATACTGTTCAATGTTCTCCATAAATAACAAGCTCTGTTATATGTTGGAATACATATTGATAATAATGGTTGTGACATTAATAACCCTCTTCATATCTTCAATATAATATTTATAACATAAATATAGTTTACAAAAAGTAGAATATTTATTAAAATAAACAAAGAAGGTTAATATGAGCTACATAATAATTTTAAGCAATACAAACAGCATGGATAGCGCAGAAACAATTGCTAACTTTTTAGTAAAAGAAAAATTGGCAGCCTGCGTAAATATTGTGCCAAAAATCAAATCAATATACACTTGGCAAAATAAAATAGAAAAAGAAGAAGAAGTTTTAATGCTTATAAAAACCAAACAATCTTTATTTAATCAAGTAAAAGAAAAAATTACCCTTCTTCATCCTTATGAAGTTCCGGAAATAATAAGCATAGATATAAAAGATGGAAATAAGAACTACATAGATTGGATTAAAAACAATACTTTATAAATTTATAAAAATGATTAATTTTTAAATAAAAAATCCTTTAGTTTTTCAAACCAAGAAGCTACTTGATCATTAAAAGAATTTAATTGTAGATTATCTTTTTTCTGTCCAAACACACTATAATATATTGAATTTTCTTCTATTTCCTTAAACGTATCAGGAATACTTTTTATACATTCTTTACTTGGAAGAAATAAATTTACCAGATTAGCTGAAACATAAGAATTATTATCCGGAGACATATAAGGGAAAGCTATACATGTTGCCTGTTTTCCAAAACCTTTATCTGATATTTGGTAAAATTTAGAAGGAAGCATTCTTATAAAAAAATTTCCAAATATATTCATATTACTTGCATCATTTATTAAATTTTCTTTTAGATATATAATACTGTCACTATTTTCTCTCGAAGATGAATTTATATGTTCTCGAATATTTTTTACCCCTTTATTTGTTGCCATTATTGGTACAAATAAAATATGTTGATTTTTCGAAACACATTTTGCATCTTTATAGTAATTACCAATTTCTATAAAAGATTTGCCAGTACCAACAACATCATCTAATATTAAAAATATAGAATTTTCCGGTAATTTATTTATCTCAGAAATATTTTTTAATTGTATCAAATGATTTTCAGGTAGATTAAATAAATTCCCATACATTTTATTTATAATATTGTAACTTTTAGGGCAATCTAAAACATTTTCAATAACATAAAGCTTATCTCTTGATAAGTTATTTGACACAATATATTCATTTATTTTACAATTAATTTTCTTGAGATCTTCTATAATTGATTGTTTAGAAAATATATTAACGTTCTCTTCATAATATTTTGCAATTAATTTGCTGTACTTATTATATGTATACCTATCCGGAGAATATTTATCTGCTATTGTTTCAATTGTAGAATGAATTAAATCCTTAGTAGGCATAATTGGATTAATTTGTTCAATTATGTTATTTTTAGATACTGGGGCATCTAGTTTAATTGTAATAACATTAAATCCTAATTTTTTTAAAGAATTTTCTATACTACCATTCAATACAGTACTAATACATTCCTCAAACGTTAAATTTTTATTTTTTATACTTTTAGCTTCTTTTAAAATTTTTACAGTTTTTTCTAATAGTTCTTTATTATCATTAAATATATTAACACCATCAGTAAAACCCTCTAAATTAATAAATACAACATCTTTAAACGATGGATTATTTTTACTATCTTTTAACCTTTTCATTAATTCGACATTTTTTAAATCATTTTTCGAAAATATAATTCCAAATTTTTTATCCAAAGAATCACTTAAGGTAAATAATTTTTTATACTTATGAAAATACTCAAAATATTTATAAAATTCCCCAAGATTTGCAAATTCCGTAACGCCAGACTCTTTTAATTTTTGTCCAACTAATGGAATTGATTTATAACTCGAAAACTGCGTAAGTTTTTTTACGGCAAGGAGAATCTCCTCTTCATTTGCATCTGTACAAATATCACTTATATTTTTTATAAGGAGATTTAAGTCATCCTTAGTAAAAAGCTGTAATTTATTACAAACTCTATTATAGATATTATCAACATAAGAAGATATATTCGTATCTAATTTCTTTTTAGAAATAGGAGTCACGTTATTATCAAGTCTTACTGTTATCCTTTTGAAATTTTGCCAATCAGATTTATTCTCTCTATGAGGCAACTGGACATCAACCAAAAAGAAATTATCTCCACGAGAATTACTATAAAATTCAATTTCTCTCAAATCTTTTCCATATAATTTTTTTAAGGATTTTGCCTTTTCAATTGTTCTGTCCCAATTAACATTAGTATTTTCTAATATTCCTTTTGTGCTATTTGGAATAACATTACATTTAGCTAATTCAACAAATGTATCTAATCTTTTATCATCGAGTTTTGCAATATTTAATATATATTCTGGACTATAATTCCAAATTCCGATATCCCTTTTTGATAATATAATTGGTTCAATAAATTTTAACTTTTCATGAGAAATTGATGCAAAATCTGAAAGATTTTCAGCTGGAATTCTTATATAACCAGCAGCATCTTTTTTAGAAGCAATGTCTAATAAATACTTAACTTCCGTTTTTCCTTTTTCTGTTAAACACCTTAAAACATCAAGATTATAATCCTCGAGTTTCAGAAAATCTCTTACAAGATTCAATTTACCAGGGAAAAGTTTTAAAATATCTTTATCACTAATATTATAAAAACTTGAAAATTCATCAAAAAAAGGATCAAAGAAAAATTGATTTCGACCTTGAAAATCAATTTTAGAAAGATTTTGGTAAACATTTTTATTAATAGGATTATTTTGTATTTTCATTACTTATAACTAAAATCACACTTAATTACAAAACATAAAAATCAATTTTTTATAATTTTATGCTTTATTAATATCATTATTTAGAAAAAATTTTATATATTTTGAAATAGTTGACTTGGATAGATTAACTTCTTTTGCAATTTGAGCTAAACTTAATCCTTCTTGGAGTTTTTCCCTTATCATATTCCAATGTTCTTCTTTTTTTCGCTGTCTATTACCAGCATTTGCTCTTACTCTTGCAGCTTTTACGGTATTAATACTTATGCCCAGCTGCTCAGCAATTTCTTTATTTGGAAGCGTTGTATGAATAAGTTCATTCATTTTTCTCTTTTTGTATTCTCTCGGAGTTTCATTTAAATGAGATTTTATCCAAGTATGAATTGCAGATAAACCAATGCCTGTTTCTTTAGATGTTTGCAACCTGGACACATCATTATTTATATACGCAGGCAAGATACTATCCAGTTGTTTTTGTTTTAATTTTCTTTTTCCTTCAATATTAAATTTTCTTATAATAGTGTGCAAATTTGATATACTCATGTCACACATTTGAGCAATCTCATCCATAGATTTATCTGTTTTTAACAGTTCTTGAATTTTTCCAATTTGAATTTTTTTACTACCAAAATTTGGCTTGTAGGATTGATATGCATAAAATTGAGTTTTCATAATTCTTTCACCAAAACTTTATTACATATATAGTAAAGCAGGATAAATAAAATCTTGCTGTTTTTTATAAATATGTAAAGATTTATTAAAGTCCTTTTTTATGAAACACACACATTATTTGACGAGTTCCTAACCCCTCCCATTTTAATTTTTAGACATAACCAAATTTACTTACCAATTTTTATATCTTGTTACTATAGCAATAAAAGAAGCATGTGCATTTTCTGTAGCTTGTTTTACTCTGTTATTAAACCTATTCCTTAAATATTTTAAAGGGTTTAGAGTTTTTTCATTTGTTGCTTTTCTATTAAAAAAGTTTTGTTTGTAGAAATGATTATCCACTACTTCTTCTATTTTTTCAGAATATTTAATAACACCTAGTTTATTAAATACAACATTGATATTTTCACCTTTTGTTAAGTCATAGTATGCCGCCATATGAGCAGTTCTATGGCTTCCAGAATTGCAATGAAATAAAGTTTTACCTCCATTTTGACCTGTTAACTTAACATCTTGAGCAATTCTTTCAAACTCACTTACTGTAGGATATTCTCCATTAAGATAACTAAATGGATATCTAATATAATTAATTCCAAGCTCTTTACAAGCAAATTTTTCAATAAATTTAAACCCTCTTACACTTTTGTGCCTAAAATCATATATTTGTGTAACTCCTGCATTTTTGAGTTCTATTAAATCAGAAATTCCAGGATGGGGTCCTCTTAGTAAGTAATCATCTACTTTTTTATATTTATTGCTTAATTGATGTGGTTGATAAATTTTTCGATATAGATTTATTATTTTCATTTCCTTTTAAATAACCTATTATACAATGTAGCAAAGCATAGCTAGAAAAGTTAAAGGAAAACTAACAAAGATATACTTTTGCCTGCTCACTATTTTACACTTGGATTGCTAATTTTATATACTTACTAAAAACAAACATAATTTTTTTTGTTAGTCCACCTAAACTTAAAATTTAAAAAATTTTTGAACAATATCATATTTAAAAGAACAAACAGTTCAGGAATATTCTACAAGCTGGTTCTGAATATTTGTACAGAAAAAAGCAACGCTATTAGCTAAATATTTTGCATATAAAAAATTTTTATGATACGTTTTAGCTAGATACATTATTTTTAGAGCCATAGTATGAAAATTTATAATCTTAACATATTAAGTTTAAAAAATAAACATAAACAAGTTTCATTTAATGGAATTAAACGAGAAAAAGACTCTTGCATGTTTGTTTATGATTTAGATGGGACTCTTGCTAATGGTACTAATGAACAAATTTGTGAAGTTTTAGAAATTTCTAAAGCAAGAAATGCAAAAGTCACGTATGCAACTGGTAGAGGTCTTGAAGAATTTTATATGCTTCAAAATGGATTATTATCACAAGGTTGTAAACTTGATTTCCCAGATTTCTTGATTGCTAATAATGGCGAGAATATATATACAAATTCAAATGAATCACTTTATAAAAATTATGAGTATTCAAAGTTTCTAAAAGAAAGTACCAATTTTGATAAAAAATATATATCTAATAAAATTACTTCTATAAATAATTGCCTTGATGAAGTAGATTCTAATTCAATGATGTTAAAATATAATGTTCCGGAACATATAAATATGCAAGAGTTAAGAGAAAATATTTTAAACGCTCTTTCAAAAGAAAGAATAAAGGTTTTATGTGGATATAAAGGTGAGGGAACCAATAATCAGGCTTTATATATAGCTCCATTTAATAAAGCTATGGCTGTTAATTATCTAAAAAAAATTATCAATATTCCATATAATGAAATTCTAATAGCTGGCAATGATAACAACGATATATCAATGGCAAAATTATCTCAAAAAGGTTCTAAATTTATCTGTCTAAACAATTCTAAGCCCAATCTTATAAATGTTTGTAAAAAATTAAGCAAAGAAAATAACAATATATTCTTTCCATTATCATCGGGTGCAAAAGGTATTATAGAAGGATTATTAAAAATTTTAACTTAAATTTGCTGGTACTAATAATTGTAGTCTAATAACTAGACAATATAGAAAAGTTGAAAGTAAATGGAATAAATTTTGAAAAAAATTTTTCAACGCTGAACAGTCCCAAAACTCTAGAACAGTGTCTAAATTTCCGTAATTTTAGGTTTTGAGGCACTATCTTCTTTTAGACATTGACGGACAGTAATCGGACTTTTTAGCCAGTTCAGGAATTTTATTTTTAGCAAATTCAGACTAAAAAAATATGCCGCAACTCGGAATTGAACCAAGGACACAGGGATTTTCAGTCCCTTGCTCTACCAACTGAGCTATTGCGGCATATTTTTATTTTATTGTCAAATTTATTATTTTTATTTCGCGGGCAACAAAATATTCTTTTGGAGTAAATGGTGATAAATATTTAATTGCCACGTTTTTTATTATACTGGCTGAAAAATTTCAGTCAAGAACTTTTTTTAAGAATTATGAGGAGCTATGTATAACGTTACATTGCGACCTTCTAATTGAGGTTTTTTCTCAATTACTACAGGCATGTTCTCTAAATCTTTAACAAATTTATTTGCTAAATCAAATGCTAAATTTGAATGTTGCATTTCACGTCCACGCAACATGACAACAATTTTAACTTTATTACCTTGTGCAATAAATTTTTCAATACTTTTAATTCTCACTTGATAGTCATGAGTATCTATTTTATAACGGATTTTTATTTCTTTAACATCTACAGTATGTTGTTTTTTCTTTGCTTCTTTTGCTCTTTTTTCTAATTCATATTTATATTTACCATAGTTTAGAATTTTAGCTACAGGTGGATCTTGATTAGGGTTAATTAAAACTAAATCTAAATCTTCATCATAAGCCATTTGTAAAGCTTTTACTGTTGGAACTACCCCTTGATTGTCGCCATTTTGGTCTATTAATCTTACTTCTTTAGCACGAATTCTTTCATTCATTATCGGTTGATTTTTATTGTTTCGATTATCGTTAGTAGCTATTGTTCTATCTCCTATGTTTTAAATACTGTTATTACAAAGATTATCGTAACACAAAATTAAAAATTTTACATATTAACAATCTTAAAAAATGTAACAAAATGTAAAAATGGTTTTGTCTTGAATTATAAAGAATTTTCAGCATTTTTTTAATTTATCAGAAAACTTTTATTAAAGTTTCTGCAAAATAAGCCGAATATAAAAACATAAGAGAAATAAATCCAAAGAGCAACAGAATAAATAAGGAGTTTTTTATGGAAAATGAATTAGCGACTGAAAATTCAACACAAGAAGTATTTTTAGACTTGAACAATGGGGAGTATTTGCAATTCGATATGACATTACCTATTCAAATTTTATTTGATGACGTAATGAACTTTGTATCAAAAACAGATTTTGAAGATTAGAATTTATTAAAATGTAAGCAAAAAAACATCGATTATTATTTTAATCGATGTTTTTTTAGTATAAAATATAGTAAAATGTCGATGTTCATGAAATAATAATTTTATTAAAATTTTGTTGCAAAGAGGGATATTATATGGATAAATTCATTAGATTAGCATGCATTTTATCAATTATATTTTTAGGGATTTTACCTGCAAATGCTGATTTTAAAGAACATTTTGACTTAGGGCAACAGTATTTAGCTAATTATCAATATTCAGGAGCTATTACAGAATTTAAAAGCGCATTACGAATTAATTATTTAGACAACTCTGCAAGAATTGGACTTATAAATTCTTATCTTGCAAGAGGCATGTATTATGCAAATACTGACAGAGATTATCAAAAAGCCGCTAATGATTATAGGGCTGCACTATTCTACTTAGTATATTATCCAAATGCAAATCAAGTAAAAAATTCTTCACAAGCAATTGTCATGGCAACATCTGCCCTTAATCAATGCTTAAACAATATTGATTTTAATACCTCCCCAACAAATAGACTTGCAACAGCTAAACAATTAAGAGCAGAAGGTGACTTTGCAGCTGCTGGATACGAATTTAATCAAACTCTTTCCGATAAAAATTTGATAAAAGAAAGTTTTGAACAAACTGGCGACATTATGAAACTTTTGGGGAATGATCCAAAAGCAGCAGAATATTATAAAAAAGCAGTAGCTGTATCTCCTAATGACATTGATTTAAGATTATCCTATGCAAAAATGCTTGACAAACTAGGCAAAGAAGATGAAGCAGTAGAAGAATATAATTATATACTATCTAAGACAACAGATAATAAAGATGTACTGTACTCTTTAGAAAGAATTTATAAAAGGAAATTGGAAGATTCTCCAAATGATGCAACTATAACTGCCAACCTCGGGGCTATTATGCAAAAATCTGGGAACTACGATGAAGCTCTTAGATACTATTCAAAAGCAGAATACCTGGATCCATCAAATGTAAATACTAGACTAAATGTCGGAACATTATATCAACAAAAAGGTGACTATAAAACAGCTATAACTGCTTATGATTCTGTTTTGATAATCTACCCAGATAATGCACTTGCAAACTTATATAAAGCTCAATCTCTATCAGCTATGGGAGATAAAAAAGGCGCACTAGATTTATACAAAAAAGTGCTTTCTCTTGAACCAAACAACGAAATAGCTCAAGCAGAAATGCTTAATATGGTAAAAGAAACAATGACGACTGCTCAATTTGTAGATTATATCAAGAAAAATAATCCTAATAATGCAGCAAACATTTTATATACATACGCTCTTGATTTACACAAACAAAATAAATTAAATGATTCAATTGCAATATATAATGAAGTAATAAAACTTACACCTAGCAACCCTGAAGTATATGTAAACCTTGCAATCGCACAAGGTCAAACAAAAAACTATGACGCAGCTATAGCAACTTTAAACACAGCAAATACAAAATTTCCAAATAATTCACAAGTAACAGATGCCTTAAAATCAATAAGTGCTCAATCCACAGATGAAAAACTCGAAATTGCAGCAAATTACTACAATAATAAAGATTATCAAAATGCAATCAATGAATATTTAAAGATTCAACCAGCTACATCAGACACAATGCTAGGAGTTGCATCTGCATATCAAAATATGGGCAACAACGATAAGGCAATTGAATATTACAAACAAGCCTTGAATCTTGCCCCAACAAATTCAGATATTGCATATTATATTGCAGCCTTATATGCAGACAAAGAAGATATAGCAAATGCAAAGACTTATGCTCAAAAAGCAATAAGCCTTAATAAAACAAATAAGCAAGCTCAAGAATTACTTGAAAGTCTTAATGCTCAAATAGCTTCACAAGAATTAGAACAAGCAATATCATTATTCGATTCTGAAAAATATACAGAAAGTCTTGCAATACTAAATAAAATATTAACATCTGAACCAAATGATTCTTATGCACTGTATTATAGAGGGATGATTTATGATACTCAAAAGAAATATACACAAGCAATAGCAGACTACAAAAAAGCAATTGGAATAAATCCTGATTTAACAATTGTTAATTACCTAATAGGTGTTGACTATGATATGCTTGCGCAATACAAAAATGCAATATCACACTACAAAGCATTTACAACAACATATTCAGAAAATGATGAATACTTAAAATATGCACAAACAAGACTTAGCGAATTAAAACAATATGACAAATAACAAAGTACAAACCCTAATACAAAGCAAAGTGTCACTTGCCCCAATGGCAGGTATTACAGACTACGTATTAAGAAGTTTGGTTCGAAAATATTCAAAAAATGCGCTTTTAACAACAGAAATGATCAGTTCTGAATACCTTGCTCAAACTATGAATGGCAGAAGCGGAATTGAAATTTTAAAACGGGATAATGATCATTCCCCTATTTCATATCAAATTAGCGGACACAAGCCTCATATGATGAAACAAGCTGCAGAATTTTTAAACAACTATGCAGACATGATTGATATTAATATGGGTTGTCCTGTAAAAAAAGTTGTAGGCGGACAAGATGGTGCAGCTTTAATGAGAACACCAGACCTTGCTGCTGATTTAGTCAAAGCAGTAAAAGATGGAACTGATAAGCCAGTAAGTGTAAAATTCAGATTAGGCTACACTACAGATGAGATGAATTATGTAGAATTCGGACAACAAATGCAAGAAGCCGGAGCTGAATTTATTACAATACATGGTCGGACTCGTTCTCAAATGTATTCAGGAAGTGCTGATTGGGCAAAAATAAGAGCTTTAAAAGAAAATGTCGATATTCCGGTTTTTGCAAACGGTGATATAACAAGCATTAATGATGCGATAAAATGTCTTGAACTGTCCAAAGCTGATGGAGTTGCAATCGGACGTGGCGCAATTGGAGACCCTACTCTTATTGCAAGAATTGAACACTATTTACATACAGGAGAAAAACTTCCAATTCCTCCGTTAGAAGATAGAATCGAAATGCTAAAATGGCACCTAAATGAAGAAATCAGACTTCGAGGAGAAAATGTTGGAATAAAATTTATGCGCAAATTTTATCCATACTATTTATCAGGTTTTGAAAATGCAAAAGTATTACGCTCAAAACTTGTACTAGAAGAAAATTATCAAACAATCCTTAATTTACTGCAATCCTGTTGTCAAAAAAGTTATTTTTAACAATTAAAAACTAGCCCCTGAAAAATTTCAGAGGCTAATTTTTTAAAATTATTACTAGGTTATATTAAACACTTACATTCTTTCAGGAGCTGTAATTGCCAAAATATCTTCTAAAGCGTTATGAAGAAGAGTTTTTACACTCCATACAAGTGCAATTCTTGCTTTCATCATTTCTTTATCATCAGAAATTACGCGATTTGCATTGTAGAATGAATGGAACTCACTAGCCAATTCTTGTACATATCTGCAAATTGTATAAACTTGTCTTGATTCTGCTGAATTTTTAATTACAGACTTATATTCTTCTAGTTTTAGAATTAATTGTCTTGCTGTATCAATTGTTGGAATAACCATATCAGCATTAAAATCCTTAATTAATTCATTCAATTCAGCTTCACTCATTGGAGCAGGAGTTTTTTCTCCTGTTTCAGTATTAATTTTTTCAGCAATTACATTTCTTAAAATAGAACAAGCTCTGGCATGTGCATATTGAACATAGAACACAGGATTTTCATCTGTACTTTTCTTTGCAAGTTCAATATCAAAATCTAGAGTTGTATCAATATTTCTCATTGACATCCAGAAACGAGTTGCATCAACACCAACTTCATCAATCAAGTCTTCTAGGGTTACCATATTTTTACGTTTACCCATTCTAACTTCATTACCATCAATTACAAGGTTTACTAATTGACCTAAAAGAACTTCTAATTTATTAGGATCATAACCTAATGCCTCGATAGATGCTTTTACACGAGCAACATAACCATGATGGTCTGCACCCCAAATATTAATCATTCTATCAAAACCACGTTCCAATTTATCAATATGGTATGCAATATCAGCTGTCAAATAAGTATTTGAACCGTCAGCTTTTTTGATAACTCTATCTTGATCATCACCATAATCTGAAGATCTAAACCAATCAGCACCATCTTTTTGATAAATTTTACCACTTGCTTTTAACTTATTAACACATTCTTCAACTTTACCTGATTTGTGCAAAGACAATTCTGAATAAAAATTATCAAAATTAACCTTAAACTTATCTAATAAATCTCGTTGAACTTTTTCTTCATATTCTTTTGCAAAATCACAAAGTTCCTGAATATCATCTGGTAATCCATTGTGAGTTTCCAAATATTTTTTTGCAACAGGTATTAAATATTCACCAGGGTAATAATTCTTTCTTTCAATTTCATCAGTTGGGAAATCAACGTCTTCTCCAAGTTCTTGACGAATTCTTATTGCTAGAGAATTACCCAATTTTTGAATTTGAGAACCTGCATCGTTAATATAAAATTCTTGGTATACATCATGTCCATAGAATTTTAAAAGGTTTGCTAATACTGAACCCATAGCAGCCCAACGTCCATGACCAATATGGAAAGGTCCTGTAGGGTTTGCTGAGACATATTCTAGAATAATTTTTTCAGCTTCTATATTTTCAGGTTTACCAAAATCTTTCTTGCGAGTAAAAATTTCTTCTACTAAATCAGATAATATTTTTTTACCGGCTTTAAAATTTATAAACCCACCAATTACAGTATATTCATTATCTTCTTTATTAATATATTCAAGAATTGAATTTGCAATTTGAGGAGGTGCAATTTTAGCAAATCTTGCAAGAGAAGATACATTTACCGCATAATCTCCAAAATCAGAATTTTTAGGACGTTCAGGATTTAAAGATCCTCTTTTAAATTCTGTCATTGCACCTAACTTATTTTCTTTAATTGCTAATTCAATAGCATTTTCAATCTCATTTATAAAATAATCTTTTATCATATTTTTCTCCATAATTTATTTTGATATGAGATAATTATACAACAAAAAAACTATATGAAATCTAATGTTTGTAATATAATATTATTATGATGAATGTCCAAAATATTATTGATAGAATAAGAGAAATTTTAGACGACGAAACACTTATTCAGTTAAAAGAAGAACTGAATAGTTATCACGTTGCAGACTTAGCGGACATTTTTCAAGAATTAAAACCAGAAGAAAGATTGCAGTGCTTTAAATTATTAGACTTGGATAAAGCTGCTGACTTAATGGAATATCTTCCTCCTCAAATGCAAGTCGAATTATTGAGCGATATTGACGAAAATATGGCTTCTCAAATCCTGACTCAATTACCTCACGATGCTGCTGCTGACGTTTTGGGGGATATGGAAGAAGATGAAAGTGAAACTTATTTAGACAAACTTCCACATAAATTTTCGGAAGAAGTAAGAGAATTATTAACATACAATGAAGATACAGCAGGTGGTATTATGAACCCTGTGGTATTAACTGTAAATTTTGATATGAGTGTACAAGATGTATTAAATCATATTAGAATTAAAGCTGAACAAGATAACATGGAACTTTATTATGTCTATGTTGTTGATAAACAAAATCACCTTTTAGGTGTTGTATCTTTAAGAAAACTATTAACATCACCAACAACTCAAAAAGTTGAAGATATCATGATTTCTGATATTGTAAAATTACATGTTGATGATTACAGTGACTTTATTATTGATGAATTTATGAAATACCAATACAACGCATTACCTGTGGTAGATCTTTATAATAGATTAAAGGGAATGATAACTTGGGATGACGTTCATGATTTATTCGAAGAAGAAACAACAGAAGAAATTTATCAATCTTCAGGTATTTCTACAGAAGTTGTTGATGAAGACGAAATTTTATCCGGAAATATTTTACAAGCAATCAGAGCTAGAACTCCTTGGCTTTTTATAACTTTAATAGGAGAATTTATTGCTGTTAATGTAGGGCATCATTTTGACCATACATTACAAGCATTACCTATAATTGCAATATTTATGCCACTACTTGCAGGATTAGGTGGTAATATCGGAACTCAAAGCATTACACTTATGGTTAGAGGGCTTTCCACTGGACAAGTTTCTCTAAGTTCTGCTATGCACCATATTTTGAGAGAAACATTTATTGGCTTTTTTATCGGTACAATATTTGGAACTCTTGTAACATTAGTTACTTGGGGTTGGCAGCATAATATGGAATTAGGAGCAGTTGTTGGTATTGCAATGGCAATAAATATGACTATGGCAACAATTATTGGTACATTTACACCATTTGCACTAAAAGCAATGAAAGTAGACCCTGCTGTCGCATCAGGTCCAGTTATTGCGACAACTATAGATGTTTTAGGGTTGGCAATATACTTTACTCTAGTGTCAACTTTTTTAATTAAGGTTATGTAATAAAGGTAAAAAATATGACAAATCAAACACAAAGATACAGAAGAGATGTAAACAGAACAAAATCATTTATAAAACACGCAAAACAAGCAAGAGAAGAACGTTCATCATTTGCAAAAGTATTAATCGGTATGATGATAGTGTTCATTGGTATTCTACTAAGTATTTTCGTACTTGCTGATAATGAAGATTTCTTAGCAAAACATTTTGGAGAAAATTCTTTTATAACAAAATTGTTTGAAAAACTATCTGTAAGCAATAATAATAAAGAACATGCAGAATTTACTCTACCTTTTGGATTAAGAAGACAAAATGTACTGTTCTTAGGAGTTGACGCAAGCGGAAATCCAAACGATTTATGGACTGGTACAAGAACTGATACAATAATTTTAGTAAATATTGATCCTAGATCTAAATCAGTAAATGCTCTTTCAATACCAAGAGATAGTAAAGTATACTTACCAGGTGACAATGGTGTAAATAAAATCAATGCTGCTCATGCTATAGGCGGAATTGAAATGACTAAAAAAACTGTTGAAGACACTTTAGGTGTACATATTGACAGATATGTAATGGTTCATGATAATGCCGTAAAAGAAATTGTAGATGCAATGGGTGGTGTAGATGTCTATGTTGAAAAACCAATGCATTACAACGATTATTCTGGGAATTTACATATCAACTTCACTAAAGGAGATCACCACTTAGATGGACAAAAAGCTGTTGAATATTTAAGATTTAGACACGATGCATTAGGTGATATTGGAAGAACTCAAAGACAACAATGGTTATTAAGAAGTATTCTCACAAAACTAAAACAACCAGAAACTATTACAAAAATACCTGACATCATATCAGTTGCAAAAAAATATGTAAAAACAGATATGTCTTTCTACGAAATGTCACAATATGCAGCATTAGCAAAACACGTTGATATGGATAAAATCGAAGTAGCGATGTTACCTGGAGCTCCAAACCAACGCGGATATATTAGTTACTGGATTTTAGATCCTGAAAAAACACAAGAAGTAGTTAACAGAGTAATTTATAGAGATAAAGAACAATTCGATGAATTAGATCAAATGACAGCAGCTGTATTAGCATCTGATTCTACAAAGGGTCAACAAATGGCAGAAAACCTTAAAGCTGCAGGAATTGATGTAAAATGCACAGGAAGATCTACAAGATCTCATTCTCAATTTATTGCTCACTCAAGTAAAGTCACAAATGATTATTATAACTGGTTAAAAAAGAAAAATGAAGCATTTAGCGGCCTACAATTTGTTTATGATCCGGTAAATTATCAATGTGGCGAAACAGATTTTACAATCATTTTATCGGGGAATTAATATTCCCCGTTTTTTGTGCCTGTAGCTCAGCTGGATAGAGCGTTTCCCTCCGAAGGAAAAGGTCGTGCGTTCGAATCGCATCAGGCATAAAAAAGGTCAATGTCTCAGTAGATATTGACCTTTTTTATCTGATTGATAGCGTATTAGAATGCCATTAGCGTTCGAGCGAAATTTTTGCAGATGGCGGAAAGATTTTATTTAAGCAATTTTTATTGCTATAATAAAATCTGGAGTCCCGTTTAACGCAAAAATTTCAAGACAATCGTATCAAGCACGATTTCTATATCCACAAGAATCCATTTCAATATAACGATTAATAGTCTTTAATTTTAAATCTAAATCTTCTCTTGTTGTACTTATCTTATTAGGATAAATTTCATACATTTTTTTATGACAATCATCTGTAAGATTTGGCATTACAACATTCGCACCACTTTGCAATGCAAATAATCTTCCATCAGCTCTTAATGATTCCATTGCAGTAGTTGCAGGAATATTTATATCCTTTAATAAAATTCGTGTTATAGCCATAACCTTAATTGCTAAATCCAAACTTCCAGTATTTGCATCTTTTAAAGGAGTATCAGGGTGAGGAATAAAAGGTCCAATACCTATCATATCAGCATCGAACTCTTTGAAAAATAAAATATCTTCAGCTAAAGATTCAATAGATTGTTCCGGCAACCCAACAAGACAACCAGTTCCCGTTTCATATCCCAACTTTTTCAAATCATAAAGACAACGTACACGATTATCAAAATCAGCATAAGGGTGCATTTTTTTATACAAATTTTTATCAGTAGTTTCTATTCTTAATAAATACCTGTCTGCACCTGCATCTTTAAACGCTTTATAATCCTCAAAACTCTTTTCACCAATACTTAAAGTTAAAGCAACACCGAGATTTTTAATCTCAGATATTATTTCACACATTAATTTTGTATTAAAATAATCATCTTCTCCTGATTGAAGAACAATAGTTTTAAATCCCTCATCAACACCTTTTTTAGCAATATCCAAAATTTCATCTTTAGACAATCTGTAACGGTTAACATGTTTATTTGAAGATTGCAGTCCGCAATAAAGACAATTGCATTTACAAATATTTGAAAATTCAATCAAACCTCTTAAATGAACTCCATCGCCTACATACTTTTTACGAACAGTATCAGCTTTTTTAAAAATATCAGTGTCAGGAGATTTTAATATATCTACAATTTCTTTTTTAGATAAATTCATAAAAAAATTATATCACATCTATAAATTAATGAACTTTTATATTATAATAAATATGGTTGACAGCCGGTTTTAAATAAAATCGAAAAAGTATATGGCTTCGTAGCTCAGCAGGATAGAGCAGCGGTTTCCTAAACCGAAGATCGCGCGTTCGAATCGCGCCGGGGCCATATACTTTTATAAATTTATACATTTAAAATATTAAAACTGCAAGCAATGCGAATAATATTAAAGGAATATTGTAATGTAAAAAAGTTGGGATACAAGTATCTTTAATATGTTCATGTTGCCCGTCAATATTTAACCCAGCAGTCGGTCCTAAAGTTGTACCAGAAGCCGGAGAACCTGCATCTCCTAAAGCAGCAGCTGCTGCAAATACAACGATTGCTTCCATCGGATTAAAACCAAGATGAATAAATATCGGAACAAATAAAACCGCTAATATTGGGATTGTACCAAAAGATGTACCAATTCCAATTGTAATAAACAAACCAACAACCAACATTAAAAATGCTGCTAATAATTTTGAACCCATCATAAAAGGAATCAATCCATTAACTAAAGCATCAATACCGCCAGTTGATTTCAAAACACCTGCAAAACCTGCAGCAACAAGCATTACAAAAGCTACATAACCCATTAATCCAATACCTTCATTGATTAAAATATCCATTTTTTCAGGATTAATAGCCCTTGTCCCAAAAATTATTGTCAATCCTATTAGAGCCCCTAAAGGCAGAGATTTTGTCCACAATTGGACTGCTAAAGTTGCAATTGCAGCAAGTAGCGTTATATAATGGCTCCCCGTAAATCTAAGGGAACGACGTCTTTCTTCGCGGAATTGAATATTTTCATATTCTCTTGGTTTTCGATAAGATACAAATACTGCCCACAAAAGTCCACACAACAAGCCTAAGCCCAAAATCCAAACAGATTGCCATACATCATTTACAGATACTCGCATCCCATTTAATGTCATATTATCAGCAAGAAGTCTTTGGAAAATAAGTCCAAACCCTGCAGGAAAAACAATATAAGGTGTTACAAGCCCAAATGCTAAAGCACATGCTACTGCACGTCTATCCAATTTTAATTTATTCATTACATAAATTAAAGGCGGAATAATTACAGGGATAAATGCAATATGCACAGGTATCAAGTTTTGAGATGCACACGCAAGCAAGGTAAGAATTAAAAGCAATATAAATTTATTATTTTTAATCAATAAGGAAATTCTCTTTGCAAGAACATCAGCAAGACCGGTATGCGCCATAGCCGCCGCAAAAGTTCCAAGCAAAATATAACTCAAAGCGGTCTCACTGTTTTGCCCCATACCACCTATGAAAACATCCATAATCTGCCCTGCATGCATTCCAGCAATTTTACCTGCAACAATTGCAGATACTAACAATGCTAGTAAAACATTTACTCTACACAAGCAAAGCACACATAATAATATTACTGATACTATTATAGGGTTAAATAACAAATCCATAAATATATAATTTTTCCTTTTTATTTAGAGATAATTTCTTCTAATTTAGGTTTTCTACCACAAGACTTATCTTCATCACAATATCCTAATCTTTCACATTTCGGTACAAGATAAGGTTTCAACCATGGCTCTTCTTTTATCAATTCATCACACATCATTTTTACCATAGTTCTAATCTCATATTGAGCACGAGTACAAAGTCTCAAGTTTGCAACATGGATTAATTCTCTTAAATTCAAACTGACTACTAAAGAACTTGCTGCTGCATTTGGAAGTACAAATCTTGCATCTTCTGCCGGAATTCCAGCTTCTACAAATTCCTGATATTGCTCTGAAATCTTAGACATAAAGTTTTCAAATTTTTGTTTTAATTCGGGATTTTTCTCAATAGTAGGCGGAATTATATAATCAAATTGACCTTTTTCTTTTACATATCTTTGAGATTTTTGAGAAAAAGACATGTGTCTATGTCTTACAAGTTGATGAGTACAAGCTCTGGACACATTAGAGATAGCAAAACTAACCTGTATATGCTCAATTGTTGAATAATGTCCTGAAGAAATAACTCTTTCAATTAATTTAAGCATTTTTTCTTTATCATCAGTGCTATTATAAATATTTATCGGATAATCTGCACTGTAACATGTTCTGCATGCTGTATATACAGTTTTTAACATATTTTCTGGCTTTGAAATCAAATTTACAACAGGTTTGTTATTATTTTCCATACTCACTTCTCCCTATTACTAAACTATAAAAACAATTATACCACTCTTATAATAAGAGTGGTATAATGTAAATATTTTTATACAGACTAAAAATTCCAAGGATAATCATCTTTAATCTGCCATCCATCATTTACAATTTTTCGATAACAGCCAGATCTTAAACTTGGTTGAACATTACGATAACATGGAGCATATGAGGCAAAATAAAATAATGTTAAATGCTGACCATCATTACCAGTAGCCCCTCCAGGCTCCGTCTGGAACCAAGCAAAAAAAACATCTCTTCCAACTTTATTTGGTTTTTGTTCTCCGTTAATATCTATTATATACTCACCCCAAAAAGGGCCAACATGATATTGCGAAATTTTGATTAAAGTTCCATCTTTTAAATAAAAACCAATATTACTTGTTAAATCAGTTTCTGTTGTTTGAGTATTCATATATTTATATGGACAATCATTCTCCATACAAACCTTTAGAGTATCAACATAAGGTAAAATATAGTTATTTAATAATATTTTATCTCCTCGTGGGTTCCAAGATACTTCCCAAGAATCAATATCGCCACTATTCGCTATAGCCATGGCTTCTACTTGTTTCATTGTGTTATAAACTTTTTTTAAATGTTCAATAACAACTCGTTTTTGATAGTTTCCAATAAGAGCAGGCATAGTCATTGCTGCAACTACACCGATGATTCCTAAAGTTATAAGCACTTCCGCAAGTGTAAACGCAAATTTTTTCAATTTAAACCCCTTATAATAGTGATGTAACATATCACCATTATAACAAACGTTTAAATTTTTGCAAGCAACAAACTCTGTTAAGGAGCTAAGAATCGCCCCCCCCCCGACTTTCCGGGACAAAATAAATTTTTCATAAATCAGCTCCTTATCTTGTAATAACGATATTACTTTAACATATAAACTGGATTTTTTCAACAAAAAAAAGGCTTTCTTGTATAGAAAGCCTTTTTTACAATTAAACTTAATAACTTATTTTTTGTTACCGTAACGTTTGTTGAATCTTTCAACTCTACCTTCAGAGTCAAGAATTTTTTGTTGACCTGTGTAGAATGGGTGACAATTATTACAAATTTCAACTGTAATATTATCGTTAATAGATCCTGTTTCAATTTCGTTACCGCATACACATTTGATAACTGTTTTCTTATAATCTGGATGAATTCCGTCTTTCATTTCTAACCTCTTTCTTTTTCTCAAGATTCCAAACTTGATTTTTTATTACAATTTCGACTAATTATATGATACAACAGAAATAAAAAAGTGCAAGCACTAATAAATCTCATGCATTTGTCTGATGTTAAAAATTTTTAAATTTGCAATAATAAAAAAGTTATCCGTTATTAGATTTTTAAAGGTGAGAATTAGGATGAATCTGCACGAACAATGTTTATTAAGATATCTGCAAAACCCCGATGAATTAGAATACTCTACAGAAATATTAAAACTTAACAATTTTATTTTAGAAAAACAGTTTTTGTTAAAACATTTTGTTGCCAAATCTTCTACATTCAATTATACTGAAAGAATGAAATAGTATAATTTGAAGATAGAGGGTTATGTTTAAAAGAATATCATACGCATTTGGATTAATATTTTTTATTATCTTTGCGTTTTTAATACTTAAAAATGCTAATTTAAACAATTTTATAGACACAATTGAAAATAGGACATTTGATTTACGACAAAGTATTTTAATAAATGAAGGAACTAAAAAAGCAAATCAAGATATTGTAATTGTAGCTATTGACGATGCTACGTATGAATATATTCTTGATAACTATGGAGAATGGCCTCTTCCGAGAGATACTTATGCAAAAATAGTTAATTATCTTGAAAAACAAAATCCTAGAATTATTGCATTTGACTTAATGTTTGTAAAATCTTTAAAAAGCAAAAATCAAGCTGATAAAGAACTAACCGAAATATTCAAAAAATACAATAATGTATTTACATCAATGAACTTTGACAATCAATCAGAAGATTTGAGAATACCTCCAAATCTACCTCAAAAGTTAACAATTGATATAAAAAATAATTCTAAAATAGATTTTTCACAACTAACATACAAAAATTGCAGAACAATAATTGACGAAATTATAAATGCAACTTCAAACATAGGTATAATAAACGTTTCACGCTCAGATGACGGTATTTTAAGAAAAATGCCTTTAGTCGTAAAATATAAAAATGACTACTACCCTCAATTAGCACTAAAAGTAGGCTTAAATTATTTAGGCGAAAATCAAACATCTTTTGAAATAGATAAACACTCAGAATTCAAATTAGGTGACAGAAAAATTTATTTAGATAATGATGGAAGTGCCATCTTAAATTGGTACGGACCTGCAGGAACATACACTTATATTCCAATGTATCAATTGATTAAAGCCGTAAATGGAGAAAAAACAGAACTTGATTATAATTTTTCTAATAAAATAATTTATTTTGGAACTACTGCTGCAAGTCTATTTGACATAAAAACAGTACCTACGGGCAAAATTTATCCAGGAGTAGAGATTCAAGCGACATATGTAAATAACATAATAGACAATAACTTTATCAAAAAAGTAAATAGAGGTTATACAATAGCATTAAGTATATTATTAGCATTATTTATTGCATCTGTTGTTACTCGTGTAAGTTCAGCGTTTACAGCTTCAATGATGTCTTTATCAGCATATTTTATATATATTTTAATCGCTTATTATTCTATGAAATACGAAAATTTATGGCTTGAAGTTGTTTATCCGCTAATATTTTCAATTGCAGCATTTACATTTGCTTATGTTGTAAAATATCTTATTAAATCAAGAGACTTTGAACAACAATATAAATTAGCAACAACAGACGGACTTACTGAACTCTATAATCACAGATACTTCCAAGAACAAATTAGAATGCAAATTGAACAATCAAAGAGATATAACCACAATTTTTCTCTAATTATCATCGATATAGATTTCTTCAAAAAATTCAATGATACCTTTGGGCACCAATCTGGAGATGCTGTTCTAAGACAAGTTGCTCAAACCCTTAAGAAAAATGTACGTGCAACTGATATAGTATGTAGATATGGTGGTGAAGAAATGAGTATAATTCTTCCAAACACAGGAAAAGATGAAGCTTTTTCAACTGCTCAAAAAATTTGTGAACGTGTAGCAAGTAAAAAATTTAAACTTGCTGGAGATAAAGAAACCAATGTTACAATAAGTTTAGGCGTATCAACATTTCCGTATGATGGAGATAGTGCTTCCTCAATAATTGAAGCAGCTGATAAAAGGTTATACAACGCAAAAAATAATGGAAGAAACCAAGTTGGATAAAAAAAAAGAGCTTTTAAAAAAGCTCTTTTTTTTATTATAATTACTATCACATTAGATTACGGGAACATCAACTGGATCAACCAATATAACGTTTAAGACTTCACCTTTTCTTAGATTTACATCTTTTCCTTTTCTAATCATATCAGCTATTCCGTCATATACATAATATGCACCACCACCGATTGCTCCACCTACAGCACAAATTCCTGTCATTAATTGATCTGCAACAATTACATCATCAAAAACATCTCCGCCCCATTCTGTAGCGTTTACTGTAATATCTTTTGTTACTTCCCAATTTTCTTTTAAAGCATCTTTATAACCACGAGAAGAAGAAATACCTCCGTCATAAGTTAAATCACTTCTACCAACAACTGAAAAAGTCAATGGCAATTGTCTACCATTAGGAGTTACAACATGGTCAAAATCTAAGTACAAAATTGCACCCTTCGACATTCTTTTAGAAGGTTCAATTCTTTTTATTGTACCACGTACAAGTGATCCCATAGGCAAAATAACATCTGAATCAGCTGTCTGATCTGTCATCATAACTGCAGTAAATTCATCACCTTGTTTATCAGTCATAGTAGAAATAGGATTCATCAATTGCAAAGAAAATTTTGTACCAGCAGGAATTCTTTTAGTCTTAGCCTTAGCATTAAAAGGAGCTGCAGAAACAGTCTGAGCAAATAATAAAAGTGATAACATTATAGTTAAAAATCTCATAATAAAACTCTCCTTATTTTCAATTCATTTTAGACAATTTCTCAAAAAAAAGCAATAGGTAAAATATTAAGAACTTGCTTGAATAATTAAATATTGCTAAAATTAAGCTATGTCTAAAATTGATAAAATTGAAGAATTACAAAATATATTAAAAGATGATCAAACAAATTTTCAAGCTAGAAGAGAACTAGCAGTATTACTACTAGACTGCGGTTATCCAGAAGAAGCAAAACAACATTTTTTATATTTATCCAAAATTTTTAATGATGACAGCGGAATTTTTTATAATCTTGGAATTACTTATGAGAAATTAAAAGACCTAGATAAAGCTGAAGATGCTTATAAAAAAGCTATCGAATATTCTCCTGACGAGGTCGATGCATATTACAATTTAGGACTTGTATATATTGATAAAAAAATGTATGAAAAAGCTGTTGATTGTTTTGAAAATGTACTTAACAAAGACAATAATGATTCAAACTCCTATTTTTCAATCGGACTTTGCTACTTTAAAGAAGGCAAACTAGATGGTGCAAAATACTACTTTCAAAGAACAATTGATATTAATGATGAAGATATTTATGCACATTTTTACATTGGAAATATTTTAAAAGAACAAGGTCAAAACGAAGAAGCAAAAGAAAAATTCCAAAAAGTTCTAGAACTTTCTCCTGATTACAGTTGGGCATACTTTAATTTGGCTGCAATTGATTATGAAGAAGGGAATTTTGAATCTGCAGTAGAAAATCTTGAGAAAACTATTGAATTAAATCCAAAAGATATTGATGCATACAAAATTTATGCAAAAATTATGACCAAAAATAAAAATCTTAATGAAGCTGCTTTAATAATGGAAAAATCAATAGAAAATTGTGGAGCTAACGGTGATTCTTACTACATTTTAGCACAAATTCAAAAGCTAAGAAAAGCAAATGATGAGTATGTAAAATGTATGAATTCTGCACTAAAATTTAATACAAGCCTTTCTGTATCCCCAAAACTTGTAAAAAAAGAACTTGATACATTCCTTTCATAAAAGATTTTTATGGTAAAATAAAAGCATAAAATAATATATGTGAGGAATTAGCTTTATGAAAATGTCAAAAATGTTTGTACAAACCCTAAGAGAGTTTCCTTCTGATGCAGAAGTAATCTCTCATAAAATGCTTGGCAGAGCTGGGTTTATAAAAAAACTTGCTCCAGGTGTATACACTTATATGCCTCTAATGTGGAGAGTATTGAAGAAGATTGAAAACATCGTAAGAGAAGAAATGGATAATGCAGGTGCTCAAGAACTTTTGATGCCATTTGTTCAGCCAAAAGAATTATGGGAAGAATCAGGCAGATGGGAAGTATACGGACGAGAATTAATGCGTCTTAAAGACCGCCACGACAGAGATATGTGTCTTGGGCCTACTCACGAAGAAATTATCACATCTGTTGCACGTGATGGGTTAAAATCTTACAAACAACTACCTGTAAACTTATATCAAATTCAATCAAAATTCAGAGATGAAATCAGACCAAGATACGGACTTTTAAGAGGCCGCGAATTCATAATGAAAGATGCTTACAGCTTCGATTTAGATGAAGCAGGTCTTGATAAAGAATATGAAAATATGGCACAAGCCTATAAAAAAATATTTGAAAGATGCGGACTTGATACCAAAATGGTTCAATCAGATTCTGGAGCAATAGGTGGAAGCGTGTCTCATGAATTTATGGTAATCACAGACACTGATGCTGGAGAAAATGACGTTTTCTACTGTAATGAATGTGACTATTCTGCAAATTCAAATCACGCAATATCTAACTTGCCGGAAGCTGTAGTAGACGGGAAAGATTACTTTAAAGAAACTAAAGTAATCGATACTCCAAATACACATTCTATAGAAGAATTAAGCAAATTCTTAAATATTCCAGATACATTGATTTTAAAATCACTTGTATACATTATCGATAAAAAACCTGTAATAGCATTAATTAGAGCAGATAAAGCAGTTGAAGAAACTAAATTAATGAATGCAGTAGGCGGAATTGATGTAAGAATTGCATCTTCTGCAGAAATTGCTGAACTTATGGCAGAAAAAGGATTTGACGCAGTTCCAGGATTTATCGGTCCAAAAGGAATGGCTGGTATCACAATAATCGCAGATGAAACTGTTCGTGATATGAAAAATTTCGTTGTTGGAATAAACCAAACTGATAAACATTTAGTTGGTGCAAATCTTTCTGATTTAGAAACAGAATTAAAATACGCAGATATAAGACTTGTACAACGAGGCGAATTATGCCCTCAATGCGGAAAACCTTTATTTGTAACTAAAGGTATTGAAGTTGGTAATATTTTCAAATTAGGTACCAAATATTCAAAACCAATGAATGCAGTATATACAGATATTAACGGAAAAACTCACCCTTATGTTATGGGTTGCTACGGAATAGGAATTTCAAGAACTGCAGCTGCTGCCGTAGAAGCACATTACGATGAACATGGTATTAAATGGCCAATCTCAATTGCACCATACCACGTTGTAATTGTACCTGTAAATATTAAAGATGAATTACAAATGCAAGTTGCAAATAAAATGTATGAAGATTTAAAATCTGCTGGAGTAGAAGTTGTACTTGACGACAGAGACGAACGTGCAGGTGTTAAATTCAAAGACGCAGATTTAATCGGTTTCCCATTCAGAGTAACTGTTGGTAAAACTATTAATGAAGGCTTTGTAGAATACAAAGTAAGAGAAACAGGTGAACAGGAAAAATATACACCTGATGAAGCAACTGAAAAACTTATCAATATTATAAAAGCGGTTAAATAATTAACCGCTTTTATTTTTACCAAGGATAATCATCTTTTATTTCCCAATTATCTCTCATTATTATATAAAAGCAAGAGCGAGGATCCCCACCTTTACAAGCAAAACCACTAGGACCACTATTTAAAAGATAGTCACGGGTATATTTATTTACATTTCCAAAAAATTGTATACTTTCAAAATTCTGATTTAGATAAGTACTATAATACAATCTATAACGACGCCCTCTGCCATTAGCTTTTCCAGATGTATACCTTTGTCCTGAAAACGGATAAAAATAAAGCTCTAATAGTCCATAAGAACGAATATTATATTGCCCCAAATAACTACCATCATTCAAATAACAAGAAGAATTAATTATTTTTACACAATTCATTTTTGATAATATTTCACTTATATAAAAATTAGTAGCTTCTTGATCTGTTGCAAACGTCCAATTTTCACGAGGACCATTATCTAATTCAGCTAAATCAATTGCAGTTCTTAAGGTAGTATACATCTTTTTTAAACGTTCAGCAGTAACACGCTTTTGATGTTTTTCAATTAAACTAGGCATTGTCATTGCTGCTACAATACCAATTATCCCTAAAGTTATTAAGACCTCTGCTAATGTAAATCCAAATCTGTCATTGTGAGACTTTTGACGAAGCAATCCAGATTTTGTTTTTAATAATTGAATGTATTTTTTAGGGTGTTTATTCTCAAGATAACTATCCCCTCGAAACCCTTGTGGAGCAAGCTTTAAATTGCCCCCCCCCCGAGCAGTGCGTGCATAGGCAAACCGACACAATTACCAAGCAATTTACAAGATTTTTGTGCCTGTTTTCTTACAAATCTTTTCATTTCTCGCTCCTTTCAATAAAAAAATAGCCTATATTAATTATAGACTATTTTTTTAGATTTTTCAAGATTTAAACTTTTCTATGCAATATCATCATCTGAAGGTGCAATAACTTGTATCCCGAATTTTGTTCTAAACAAGTGTTTTACAGTATCACCTTGAATTTCATACATCATTTTGTTAAACAAATCATAAGCTTCACGTTTATATTCAATTAACGGATCCTTTTGACCGTATGCACGCAGCCCGATACCCTCTCTTAACATATCAATATTATGCAAGTGATCTATCCATTTGTTATCAACAACACGCAAAAGAATATCTTTTTCAAGATTTCTTATAACGTTATTATCACTGAATGCAACCTGCGGCTCAGCAGACGGATCATACTGAGAAATTACCTGATTGTAAAAATTGATAACTTCTTCCTCGTGCTGTCTGTATGCGTCAATCGCAAGAGTTTTTAATTTATCGTAAATAGGTTCAAACCTCAAATTTTGCACATCAGAAACCTGAACAGATGACAATTGCGGTATGATCGAATGAAGTTCTTTTATCATTGTCTGTAAATCTTCATATACATATTCTTCAGGATGAAGATCAGGAGCAATGTAGCTTCTAAGCAGTCTGTCAATTTCTTTTTCAATCATATAATATATATCTTCCGACAAATTCTTGCCTGCGAGAACTTTTCTTCTCTGGGCATAGAATTTTTCACGTTGAATATTCATTACATCATCATACTCTAAAACTGATTTTCTTATATCAAAGTGGTAAGTTTCAACTTTTTTCTGAGCAGATTGAATCTGTTTTGTGATAAGCGTATTTTCTATAGCTAAGTCTTCTTCTACATTTAACATGTTCATTAACGCTGTAATTTTATCACCACCAAATATTCTCATTAAGTTATCTTCCAAAGATAAGAAAAATCTAGTAGATCCAGGGTCACCCTGACGAGCAGCACGACCTCTTAATTGGTTATCTATACGGCGAGATTCATGACGTTCTGTTCCTATTACGTGAAGACCTCCAACTTCAACAACTTTCGCATGTTCTGCCTCAGTAATTGCACGTGCTTCTTTTAGAGCTGCTTCTTTTTCTTCTTCATAATTTGGACTTTCAGGAGTAATTCCTTTATTATCCAACATATCTTTTGCTAAAAATTCAGCATTACCTCCTAACAAAATATCAGTACCA
>FR899622.1:151666-196683 GCA_000437435.1 Clostridium sp. CAG:768
CTTTTTCGTGATGTTTTGCATTTAATACGTGATGAGGTATACCTTTTTGTTTCAATAAATATGAAACATATTCTGATTTTTCAATACTTATCGTACCAACTAAGACAGGACGCCCAATTTTATGCATTCTGATAATATCTTCTACTACTGCATTAAATTTAGCTCGTTCTGTTTTGTATATAACATCAGGATAGTTAATTCTTATATCAGGTTTGTTTGTAGGAATTGTTGTAACTTCAAGATTATAAATTTTACCGAATTCTGCTTCTTCTGTCATAGCAGTACCAGTCATACCTGATAATTTCGGATACAATCTGAAAAGATTTTGGAATGTAATACTTGCAAGAGTTTGAGTTTCATCTTGAATTTTTACACCTTCTTTTGCCTCAATCGCTTGGTGCAAACCGTCAGACCAGCGTCTGCCTTCCATCAGACGACCTGTAAATTCGTCGACAATTACAACTTCGTCATTTTTAACAACATAATCAGTATCTTTTACAAATAATTCTTTAGCTTTCAAAGCTTGTAAAAGATGATGAGCATATTGAGTATTAATATCAAATAAATCTTTAACTCCGATAATTTCTTGAGCTCTATCAATACCATCTTCTGTCAAAATAATATTTTTATTTTTCTCATCAACTTCGTAATCTTTAATTTTTTCTAATTGTGGAGCTACTTTTGCCATTAATTGATAAGTTTCAGCTGATTTTTCAAGACGTCCACTTATGATTAAAGGAGTTCTTGCCTCATCAATCAATATACTGTCAACTTCATCTATAATTGCATAATTATAAGGTCTTTGCACTAACATATCAAGACTTGATGCCATATTGTCACGCAAATAATCAAAACCAAATTCATTATTTGTTCCATATGTGATATCGCAATCATAAGCAGCTTTTTTCGCAGCAAAATCTTCTGCAGTACGTCCACCTGATAAGATAACTCCAACAGACAAACCTAAAAATTTATAAATCTTACCCATCCATTCGCTGTCACGTTTAGCCAAATAATCGTTTACTGTGATTACGTGAACACCTTTACCTGTTAAAGCATTCAAATATGCAGGTAATGTCGCAACGAGTGTTTTACCTTCACCAGTTCTCATTTCTGCGATATGTCCGTTATGTAAAAAATAACCACCAATTAACTGAACATCAAAGTGGCGCATATTTAATACACGCTTACCAGCTTCTCTCACAGTCGCAAAAGCTTCTGGCAAAATTTTATCCAAAGCTTCTTTTTCTAATTTTCTGTCAGTTTTAAAATCTTTTGATGTAGGACGTTTTGCCAAAATCTCCTTAAACTCATCTGTTTTAGCTCTCAACTCTTCATCTGACAATTTTTCAAATTGAGGTTCCAAAGCATTAATATGGTCAATAATTCCCATAATACTTTTGACTTTTTTTTCGTTAGGATCGCCCAACATCTTTAATAAAAAACTTAACATTATAAAATTTTCCTCTCCGTTCTGGTATTCTTATTATAATACTAGCATGGACAAGGAAAATTTGTGAAATCTTAAGGAAAAATTTATTATTATGAACTAAATAACGTAAAGACTTTTTCTACATTTTTACTAATTAAGTTTTTAACAGTATCATATTCTGTAGTTAGGGCTGATAATTCAGTATCAATATTTTTAAGTTCTAAGTCTAAAGATTCTTCCTTATAACTTAATTGGCTTTTCTTAACATTATATTCAGCTTCAGCCTGAGCAATAGCATCTTCATCAGTTACTTCTGCTACGTGACCATTCAATGTGTAATGACCTTGATAAAAATAGCCGTCATTATTTAATGAAGATATAAACAATTGTCCATTCTTTAATGCGTGATTCAAATAATCAGGGTCTGTTACTTGCTGTTGTTTTGTAGCATCAGTAGATGCACCGTTTGTACATAATTGGTTATACAACATATTATAAAAATCTGCATTTAATGCATCTTGTTCAGACATTGCATTATCATTTTTTATTACAAAATAATAATTAACATCATCTGTTACATATGAACTGCCAGATACATCTGTATCTACGAATAAGCCTTTTTCATAACCTTCCATAGCAATAGCAAAGTTAGTCAAATATGATTTTAACATATTCGTTAAACTTACGGATGATACATTATTAGTACCAGATACCATAGTATTTGTAGTATTTGCTGCAGATATTGAATTATTTATAGATTGGGATATTATTACACCATTTGAAGTTACCGGACTATTTGAATTTAGTAATTGTTTACCAAATTCATAAGCATTACCCAATGCATCATATGATTCTTGGTCAACACTTAGCCCATAGACAGTGTCAATATTTTTCATCCCTAAAGTTTCGCCCATTGAATACAAAACTTTTTCCATTGCAATATTGGCTAATTCTTCAGTAGACATAAGACCTGTCATTACATACTTACCATCTAAGATATCACCGAGAGTAAGTTTTTTAAGTTCTTCTTCTGTTACAACAGATCTATTATTTGTAATAATTACGTCCCCTGCATTAGCATCTTTATCAGGAGATGTTGTATAACAAACATCTATACCAGCATCAGCAAAGAGATCTGCTAAATTTAAGCCATAAATTGCATCACCTTTAGCATGAAGAATTGTTGAGCCTCCAGCTTCCATAATATCTTCTTCATATTTTGCATTCTTCATATAATTGATAAAAGTATTAGTTTGCATAGCATTTGTAAGAGTTTTATCAATTATTTCTCCACCAACGCCTGAATTAGTATAACCAGTTTCTCCCAAAGCAATAATAGAATTTATAGTAGAAGATTCAATCTGATTTTGAACTCCTAATTGATATAAAAATGCATTACGAGAACCATCATCTTTAGAATCCGCGTTCCCCATAAAACGAGACACTTTTGGATCCCCAGTTTTTGCATCAATAACACCTGCTGCAACAGCTGCATTAAACATACTTTCAGATAATACAAGTTTTCCTTGAGTATCAGTTATTAAATAAGGATCGTACTCATTAAGAGCTGACGGTTTCATTAAAACATCATATGATAAATCATAAACATCATCATCCGCTGTATCCCAGACTAATTTTGTTGCAGATAATGAATTTTGATACTCTTGAGCTGCTTTTTGCTGGTCTCGAGTAATAGAAAGCTTTTCTTGTGCAATTTGCATAGATTGAAGCTCGCAATTATTTTTTCTTGCGGTTATTGCTAAAAATCTCGCTTGTGAAGCTGCCAATCCCATTTTAGTAACGCTTTCCTTTCGATTTATCTTAGTAACAACATGTCTGTTATTCGGTTTGACGGCATTTTTATACTTAAACTTTAAAATATATAGTTCAAATGTAACGAATTTTTAACATTATTTTAAATCAATTAATAAGTCATACATTTTATCAATTTTATCTTTTACTTCGGTAAACTGATCTTTTAAATCAATAAAGCTATGAATCGTTACGAATTTTTCTTCAATTTCTTCAACAATTTCTCTATGTTTTTTCTCTAACTGCTCTGGAGTAACAAAAATTTTTTGTTGAACAAAAAACATTAAAACAACAATAATTATCGGAGAATATTCAATTATTTTATCCATAATATCCTTTCCTTAAAGAGTTATAGGCCAATAAAAATCAACAAGATAAGAGGCTGCATCCATTGGATGCGATAAAAATTTAAGCTCCTTAGACTGTTTAATCTGCTGATAAGTCGGAATATCTATCTTTGAAGTACCTTCCTTGTATTTTAAATTGTAAATATTATAAAGAAGTTTTTCGCATTTTTTATCGACAAAAAGACAAACTTCACCATCTGCAGAACGCACTTTTGAATTAAACGCCATAATTCGGTTTTTTATCGGCGGATTGAACGCTTTAATCTGAATTTCTACATCATACCCGTACTGCAAAAGTTTTTTCTTAATAATTACGTAATTTGTATATTCACTTGTACAACTTCTGTTATCCCCAGAAGCATCACCGTTTACAATAACCTTCCCCTTGTGATTAGGATAACGTCTGTAAAACTCATCACAAGCTTTTGAAGTTGTTGTATTTTCCATCGCAATTTCATCAAAATAAAAAACTTTATCATCAGTCTTGTGAGCAAACACCCAACACATCGGATCAACGTTAAAATCACAGGAAATATGCAAATCCATATCAGGCTGATATGAAATTTCTTTGATATTTGCATCAGTAAAATCTTTTATTACAAGCCCGTTATTGTATTCTCCATTTTGAGCAAGTACAAAAATATTATAATACTGCTCGTCATACAATTTTTTTAATTCGTCACAAAAGCCTTCAGGAAGATAAATATTCTGCGTTGTCGGAGCTGTAATTAATCTGTAATTAGGGGCAGGATTTTCAATAAAGGTTTTATACACCCAACCTCTTTGCATTTCAGGGTTTGTATGACCAAAAATTCGATAAGTGAAATTTTTCCAAATCTTTTTCACTCTCTGACGCATACGCCCTAAAAGCATCTTAAAAGTATCATAAGGAATATCAGACATCTCCTCAATCTCTACAAAACCAAGGTTTAATGACTTTAATTTGTTAGGCTCGTCAAAATGTCTGAAAAGGATTTCAGAACCGTTTTTAAAAGTCAATTTTTGTAAAGACGACGACCATTCATAATCCTTACCTTCGACAAAACCAAAATTTTCCAAATGCTCAAAATATGTCTGCAAAGTAGTATCTCTAACAAGAGTATAAGTTTGAGCTCCAACTAATCCTCGAACACCAGGGAATTTTAAAGCAAGCAATATACCTAAAAGCGACCCCGCAAAGGTCTTCCCCGACCCGTAACCTCCCTGATAAACAGCAACATCCAATGTATAATCATGCGGGATTTCCAAAAATTCCCGCTGAGCTTTTAATAATTTATATAACATAATTTTTTATAACCTTAATAATTGCACTAAAATAAAACCGCTAAGAAAAGCGGTTTTATTTTTTTATTTAAAATTTTTATTTAATCTTTTTAATTAATAATTTATTATAAAATCTTCACTTGTTTTAACCCTAAATCTTGTATCCTTAGGAATTATAACATTCTCACCTGTTATACTATATCCGTTAGAAAAAGCCGTTCCTACAGTTGAAACATTTTGATTAGTTCCGTTAATATAAGAATTTCCAACATAAACAGTAGAAGATGATGAATTCAAGTCTGCACCTTTCAAATGTTCATTATAATCAATTTTTCTCATTATTCCTTTTGCATCAGCGACCTCTCCTCCATCAAATTCGATAAAGCCACCTTTTTTATACTCTGTCCAACTCCAAGCATTCACTTTTCGAGCATCAAATACTGTTAAATAACCTTTAGCACCTTTATTAAAAACAACTCTACCATTAACTAAAACATCTTTAACCACATACACAGGGATTTGATCATCAGGCTTGACGTTACGGCTATTAAGTTTTATCGAATATGCTAAAGGAATAACTGTCCCCTTTGGCACAGATAAATCATCAGATACAGCATTTACATCTAAATTACAAAATAAGAACAAAGATAATAAACAAAAATATTTAATAAACTTTTTCATAATAATTCCTTCAATTAATATGAATCAGTTTATCATATGCTGACATTTTTGTAAATTAGTGCCGCAAATGCGGCACTATGATTTGTCATCATTTAGTAAAAAATTATTTGCGTTTTCTATTCCATATTGTTCAAGTGCAAATTTAAAACATTCTAACCAGTCAATTTTTTCTTCAACTTCAGGAACTTGTGCAAAAGATTGAACAACTTCAAATAACTCCTTCAATCTCATTTTTCTTTCAAAAGAAGCCCGTCTATCTCCATAACGATATATGTAATTAGCATTTCTTACATTATCATCAATTTCCATAAAGCTTGTTTTGCCTCTGTCATTTACGCCTATCAGTTCTTTACCGAGTTTAAAATATGAAATTATTTCTGCAGTTTTTTCTACCATAGGAACAATAATTTTTCTATTTATTGAATCTAAAATCATATTTAAACGAGCTTCTTGACCGTTCACTGAATAATTCAATTCAGTTGCAGTACGTTCAGCTGATTGAAGATTTCCTGCCATATTTTTGAAAATCCCTGTTGCACTTTCTATAGTAGATTTAAAATAGTTCAAGAAATCCCAACCTACCATTGCTTTATCAAAAGATAAAGGAGTCGGTGCCGTAGGCATTAAAGCAGCATCATATTCAATAATTTTTCCGGGTCTTACATCCTGCTGACCTTTGAAACATCCTTTAGGAGCAAGATATGGAGGATTCATCATTAAAGTCAGAGCATCAATCTGTTTATTTAAAATAGTTGATGCCAAACTATTCAATATCAATGCAACTCGCAAAGGAGAAATACCTCGACCTGTTTGAGGTGATTCGATTATATTTGCATGAATAAACGGATTTATCACAAACGGATTTGATTCAAAACGAATAATTTCACATCTTGCAGCAACTACAATTAGCCAGTTTTTAAGCAGCGTTCCGTCTGAGAGTTCTATATCTCCCCAAAATTCCAAAATTTCTACTTTCTTTCCTTCTACAGCATTCTCATCATTATTTTGAGATTTTCTACCAGCCACCACTCCTTTCAAAATTTCCAATTTTCTCTCGTCCAAGCAATTATTTGCTTTATCTGAAAATATTTCATCAATTGATGAATATGTTTTATAAATTTTTGCACATTTATCCCAGTTATCACGGTTATATTTATCAAAGACAAAATCTTCAGATTTTATATGTTTAACTTTTGCATTGTCATAAATAACTTTGTCATCTATCACAAAGCCTTTTTTCTCAGGATTAAGAATTTGCTCCTCAATAGTCTGAGCTCTTCTTATTGATTTAATCTTTGTTTCCCAGCCGACAAAAAGAGTACATTCACCTGTCTCGACAATTCCGTCAATAACTTTTTCAATCTCATCTTCGATCTTCATTTGCTCAAAGGTATTTACAAGCATTGCTTTTTGTTTATTTGCAAAACCTTGAGTTTGCGGCGTTGTACCAGATACGTCAAACATCGCATCAGGATGAGAATATAAATTTTCACTTATATGAGATTTTAATGTCTGTGCTAATTCGTATATATCAGGGAGTTCTACTCTATTATCCCAGCCGTTAATTTTTGGGACATCTGAATTATAAATTGCATCTCTTACAAGTTTTATGTCTGTCAATTGAGCACTTCGCTGCCCGTCAAATTTATCATATTTTTCAATAATATTACTAACTAAAAACTTTTCCTCTAAATCAGAAAGTTTTTGTGTCAAATCTTCTGTTTCAATTTTCATTTTTACCCCTTTCTTTAGGTTAAATCATAGATTTTTAAATATTTTCAGCGGTTATAAAACTGACTGAATACTGAATACACTTCTACATCTTGCAGTTTGTTATTTCTTAGGGTTTCATTTTTTAACACAGCTTCTTTTACAAAACCTGAATTTTTCAAAAGCGTTTTTACTCTTGAATTGTCTGGGTAGACAAGTGCTTTTATCTTTTTTAATCCGTAAGTTTCAAAGCAGTAATTTATAAAAAATCTTGCACATCGTTTTGTATAATCGCCCCAAAATCTCTTATCAAAACAAGTCGTCAATTCCGCACTATGAAGTCTTTTCCCGTCACCAATCAGATTATCAAGATATACAAATCCGCTAACTAAATCACCCTCTGTAATTACAAAGAAAAACGGAGATGTTCTTTGGATTAAATTAAAAAAGTAATCATAGATATTGGAATTATCTAAAGCATAATCATCTTCCAAATATCGCAAATATTTTATATATAAAAATAAAGCCTGCTCAAAAAAAGCAGGTTTGTCAAAAGGATTTCTGTACTCAGTCATTAAAATACCGCTTTCTCAAATTTTACATACGCAGATTCTGTCGTAAATGCATCTAATTGACCTTTTAGCATTTTTTCTCTTACGTTATTTTGAATACCAATCAAAGCATCAGCTTGAATACCGTTTACAAAAGTTTCGCATTTTGTATTACGATTAAAATATCTGAACACTGAACATTTTGAAAAGATTTTATCTTGAGGAACATCATTTATATCCGTATAAGTTTTAGGTAAAACTTTTTGTTTTGATTTTTTTAGATCTTCCATAAATTCTCTCTCAATTTTCATTTTTATAAGGTCTTCAATAGAAGCATTATTCAAGAGTCTTTCTTCAGCTTCATTATTTTTCATAAGCAATTCTCCTTTATTAAATTTTTTCATCATCAAGATTTGAAATCGTTATAATCTTTGCAGCCTTATATTCATCTTCATTATCTTGAGTAATCGTGAACCCTAAATACTTACACAAACTTTCCAATGCTTTTAATCCTGCAGATGTATCTCGAAGTTTCTTTTTCCCTGTCGGACATCCTTCTTTATCCAAAATATCTTCTTCTTCCAACGAGAATTCTGCAATCTGTAAAAGTTTTTGAATTACATAACCTTTATTAACTCTCAAAGAATTAATCTGACTTTTTAACTGAAATTTAATTTCTTTTATTATCAAATCTTCAGATAAAAGCCTTGATGCAGTATCCTTCAAATCTTTTGATTTATATCCGGCATTTTTTGCAGAAAGTTCTCCATTTAGGGATTTTATATATTCAGTTACAAATTTTTTCTGTTGTATTGTTAATTTTTTCATCATTTTTCAGGGTAATAATTATGTACTTTTCTTTACAAATCTTTGTACTATTTGAATTTTTTCAAAAAAAATTGTATAATAATCATGCTATTTATATTTCGGCTAGTGTAAATCTTAACAGGAGGGGAAAATGAATTTTAAACTTCCTGTTTTTTTTGTGCAAAAAAACTAACCCAAATTACATAATAACTATCTTCTATGCAATCTTACAGATGGCTCTTCATCCATACTTGCAGAAATTCTTGAACGCATATTCGCTAATGCATCTTTATACATGCTATACCAATAATTGAAACGAACATGCTGAGGATTTCCTTTCAATCTCATACATGCTCCATATACTAACAAAGGTTCTACAAAAGGTTCAGGTATCAAAGATGAATCCTCTGCTTCTTCCATTTGGAATTTTTCATTGCCTTCTGAATCTTTGGCACAATTTTTCGTATAATACAATATGTCTATATTTTTGTCTTTATTAAAAATTGGAAGCAAAATTTTATCATTAAACAAACTATATGTATTTTGAGGTTGAGAGTTAACAAAAAATGCTTCAAAATCTTGAAAGTAATCAAATTTAACTCCATCTATTACTAATGTTTCAATTCTTCCTTCTACAGTATTATCAATTTCGCCTGTATTTTTAGGAAGGCTTAATTCTGTTTTTCTCAATAAAAAAGCCCATCTGCCAAAACCACAAATTTCAGAATTTAAAACATTAATAATATTTTTCAACTTTTTATGGTCATTTTTAGTTAATTCAGAAAAAGCATTCACCTGTTTATAATTTAATTCAACAAGACATTTATTTATCAGTTCTAAATAATTCATACATTTCCTTTCTTAATCTTCAAGAAAAAACAGTCTTAAAAAAAGACTGTTTTTTCCACAAAGATTTTTTGAATATTGCTATTTTATAAGACCTTTTCTTAATTGATCCATAATCGCACTTTCGTACTTAGCAAATTCCGCACCACTCATTTTGCCGATTTGTTCACGAGTGAAAACCAGATTCTTTACACCGTCAGATCCTGAATTTTGAGCATTAGCTCTCAATCTCTGTTTTGCGGTTTCATTTTCGCTATTTAATGTTTTTTCGTGTTGTAATTCTCTCAAATATTTCTCAATCGCAGTTTTTTCAATTTTTTCTACCAAAGCTGAAATTTTTGAGAGTTCATCCTGATCTAAAGCGATATTCGAATTTCTTAGGTAATCATAGACATCAATTCTACCATCTTGATTAAAGAAATCAGGAGTCATAGCATTTGCCTGTAATTGAGTTTGTTGTTGAGCAACTGGCTGTTGTTGCGCACCTTGAGGAGTTTGACCTTGTTGACATAATGTATACTTTTCAAACGCCTTTTGTGTAACATAATTCATTAAATTTTGTCCTTGTTCTTGGGTCATAACCCCTGATTGCACAAGATTTTTAATAGTTTTTAAATCATTCACAGCCATTTGTTTTACAGATTCTGCATCACTATTGACAGGTTGTTGAACACCTGATACCGCTTGTTGATTACCGGCATAGGATGAAAGATTTTGTATATTTTGTTCATTCATAATTAAAGTACCTCATTTTTCATATATTCAACCGCTAATTCTATTGCATCATCAATAAAAGAGGATAATAACAATGAAATAATCGGTTTAAAAAGAGCAGGAACAGGAATTTTTTCAACAATATATTTTATTGCCATTTCTTTTTTCTGCTGACCTTTATTACTTCCTAGTGCTTCTTCTGCCTTAACTACAGCAGTTTTAGCAAGCTCTTTTATTTTTTCTTTTAAGTTATCAAACATAATTGACCTCGTTATTTTTAAATAATGCATCTTCACATATAATTTTTAGAAGATGCATTATGGGGTATGGATAAATTTTATGCTGCAGCAGCTGTTACAACCATTTTTGCAAGAGCTTTTGGTTGTACAACTTTTGCGCCATACAAATAAAGACCTCTTACTAAATCAGAGAAACTGTCTTTATCTCTCAAGCTTTCAATTTTTGATAATTGAGAAGCAAAAGTAATAGCTTCATTTGTACCTGCTAATACATAATATTTACCGCCAACATCTCCTAAATTTGTGCTTACTAAAACATCCATGCCAGCGATTCTACCAATTGCACCTTCTCTTAAAGTTTCATCTGCAACATTATGAGCACCAATAAATTCAGAACTTTGTAATAAATAAGATTCAATTGTAGGATTAATTACAACCCAAGGTCTTACACCTGTTGTAACAGCATTTGAATTTTTTAGACATAGCGCTAATTCTACAAATTTTGAATAAATAGTAGATTTATCAAGAGTTACTGCAGCTTCTTCAGATCCAACAACATTTTTTGTATCAACTTCTGTATGCAATGATAAAATATAAGCGTCTTGAACTTCTTCAATAGCTTTTTTAGCATTTTTTAAATGAGCTTCCATAATATCAGTATTAGCTTGAACTTGAGCGACATCATTTATTTTAAAAGCAAAGAATTTTTTCTGATCGATAACTAAATCCTGAGATGTTGGTTCTAATTCATCATAAGTAATATTAGATGTACTCAATGTTGAAATCGCAACGTCTGCAGGAGTAATAATTTTTACTTTATCACCTTGATTTTTAATTTCACCTTCCCAATTTCTGTTAACACATTGGAGCATTACGCATTCTTTTGAAAGCATATAGTTAAGCTTTTGGCTCCAAATTTCAGGGATAAATGCAGAATAAGCATTGTCAGTCATTTTGTTGTTTCCTTTCTTTTCTAACTACAAATAAAAAATATGAGTGGTGTTATTTTAAAAACTTTAAATTATTCATCATCATAAATTTCTCTAAATTGCAAACCGATAATAGCGCAAGACTGTGTTGAATCTTGCCCCATAACACATAATTGAACTGCATAATTCGACTCAGATATTTCAGCCTTCTCCATAGTATCTTTATTTACAGACCATACAGGAACACTGGCATCATCTGGAGTCCAATGACAAGGTAAATCATCAGATGTTTCATCATCTGCCCAGATTAGATGATCTTGATGCACGGAATAAATTTTTTCAATATCATCTGAATATTCACTGTCATAATCTTTATATACAGAAAAATTAAAGTTATTATCATATTCTGTATCCAATAAAAAATAAAATTCATCAATCATTTTTCTGTGATGAGCATTTGACAAAGCCAAAAATGGAGATTTCCACATAAAATTTATTGTATCGCCATTAAAAGTCGTTCCAAAATCTTCTTTATAAATATTACCGTCTTTATCTGCTGTATATATAGCATTATTATAAATACAAGCAGTAACAATATTTTGAGGAACAATCCTTTTGTACCAAGCTTTATTAACATAATCATTAATCCATATAGTATGAAAATAAGCATCATCTGCATAAGGGAAGAAAAACCACATTTGACTTCTTGATTCATAATGTAAACATATTGTATTTTCTAGCTTCCCAAAAGATGAAAATTCCTGTTTAATTTTCTGAGAAATCTCGCTTCCTAACTGGATTTGATTTAACTCACCAACCTGCTCCAATGCAAAAATTCCATTACTTAAAAAATACTGCTTATTTTCAACATTGACAATTGAATTAGCTCCAAATGCTCCTTTATTTGCAAATAGTGTAATTGCAAAATCATCAGGACTTGTTCCACTTAACAGATAAACACTATCATCTTTATATACTGCCAAATAGTCTTTGTATGGTTTTAATGCAGTAATTGAGCCTGTATCTGTATGAAATTCATTAATATAACCTGCATCATCGGATGTTGTGAAATCATTATAAGTTCCTAATGCAGAATAATAAATAGTAGCATCTTTAGCAACCCAAACTCTCCCCTTATAAACTGCCATAGAAGCACCCATAACGGTATTATCAGATAAATCTTTTAACTCACATTCTACAACATCATAATTTTCATTATTTTTTATATAAAATAATCCATCAGCCTCTGTATTAATCAAAATACCATTCAGGAAATTTAAAAATACAGGTTTAACTCCAGATAAAGTTTTATCTACTAATATTTTTTTAGAATGAACTTCATCATAAACATATATCTTACCTGATATAGTTGTAATAACTAACTTATTCACATCATAAGCAGAAATTTCAGACAGTCCTGTAATTTCCTCCCCTATTTCTAAAAATAAAGAATTGCCCTTTTGTTTGACAATTCCTCTATTTTGTAATATCTCAACATTTTCGGCATCTGCCCAATAAATCTTTTTGGTATCAATACCCAATTCAGTCTTTGTTAAAGCTTGATTTATCCCTCCAGATAAATTGTAATAAGCAACTTCCATATAAATTACACTCCTTTTAATTTGTACCATTTAACTTTTGAGCGAATAAAACTTCCTACCTCATTTTTTTCAACCCAACTGTAAGGAGGCAAATAAATAATATCAATTTTACCTGCTGAGGTTGTTTTAGGATTTTTTACCCCAAATTCGTAATGAGTTAAAACTGATTGAGGAGTAACCTCCAGATTATACTTCTTGACAAGGCTCGCACAAAATTCCATGTTTTTTTCAAATTGCTTCTTTAAAATAGGGTATTTACCAACTGATAATTTATTTATAAAACCAGCCATCCCACAAATTGCAACACCAATTGATCCTGTATTACCACCACCAGTGTGAGCTGCATATTTCCCTAATTTACAAATTTCATTATCTTCTGGTCTAAATTTCCCATTATGAATAATTCCATCCTTATCTATCAGAAAATGATAATGTTCCTTTTCATATTCAGTCGGATAATACCTTCCTGCAGTCCAATGTATAATTATTCTTTTCATAAATGTCCTCTAACCAATCTTTATTCATAAGTTTATAAATCATGGCTGCATGAGTTCTATTCTGAGCATTCAATTTCAAAACAATTTTATCTATATGATTTCGGACTGTACCATATGCTATTTTTAATTCGACTCCGATTTCTTTATCAGAATACCCCAGTGCAACCAAAGTTAGTACTTTAAGTTCCTTTGGAGATAGTGCCATTTTTCCTAATTCCCTCTATTATTAATTTTACAGTTAGCATACTAAAAAATATAAAAATTCTATTCATAATATTTCCGCTCAAAAAAAATAGGGCGGGTAATCCGCCCAGAGAGTAAGATAATTTTAAGGATTGATTTTTAAATCTTTATTTTCTGCCAAGCCAATTTTTAATGATTTTAAATTGGAATAGCACCTTTTTTTTACACCAAACTCGTTATAATTAAGATAAAATCTTCCACAATTCATCTTATTGTATTTTAGTGGGCGAACTTCATATAAAATAAAACTTTTTAATTTTTCAAAAAAATCTTTAGCTTTTTTATTAACTTTCCTGACAACAGATATATTATCATCTTTATCAACTCTTGTAAGCTGAACGACTGTATGCCCACAAACTGGACACTTGGAAAGATAATCGAGTTCGCAAATTATAAACTGCTCTTTAGGCGCAAGTCGATAAGACCTTGTCTTATGCAAGGCGCCGCAACAGTGAATATATCCCATATTACTATCCCCTAACCCAATATAGTAAACGATTTTTGCCATCTTCAGGGCGTGAACCTTAACTACATTTTCAGTATAACCTATATTGAAAATTTGAAAAGTCCACGATTCTATATTGATGGGAACATGTCCATGTTTTCATGGATTTAATTATTTAACACAAAGCTCACAACACATTTGACAAGCACCAAAAACTTTCGCAGCTTTCAAATTTTTTCTGAAACATCGGTAATGAGGTAAATTAAAAACATCTTTAATTTTCATCTCTTTAACATTACCTATTTTCTGAGATAAACAAGGATAAACATCTCCAGCTGGAGTTATCATCATATTTGAATATGGATACATACAAGGTTTGTATATTTCAGAAACCGGTTTATCAGCAGGAGTATTAAAGAATTCTTCGATTTTTCCAAGAGGATCCTTTGCATACTCAAACTTCGGAGAAAATCTTATTTTAACTTTTGACTTTTTACTTAAAGATTCAAGTTCTTTATAAACTTCCTTAAAATGCTCCATATCAAAATATTTTTCAATAGGATAATTAGCATTAAACTCAGGTACAAAACTATCAAAAAGAACTGAATTTTGTTTTAAATTGTTATTTCTTAAAAACGAAATTGATAAAAAGTTAAAATTCTTTTCATCACACATTTTATATAATTTGACTAAATCATCAAGATTATTTTCCAGTACAATTGTTTTAATATCAATCATAGGACGTTTTTTACGGGAATTCATATTATCAAAATTGTTCATAATTTTATCCCAAATTCCATCTTTTGCCCTATTCAAATCATGATTTTTTCCATATCCGTCTAATGACACTGATAAAAGCATCATTTTACTTTTAATAAAAGCATCAATAATTTCATCATTTATTAAAATACCATTAGATACGACATTCAATTTTCCAAATGTCTTTTTAGATGTCTTCATTAAAATATCGACAAAATCTTTTCTTACTAAAGGCTCTCCTCCAACCAAAGTAACAAAAGAGTACCAAGGGATTTGATCAATAATCTTATACCACTCATCAGTTGTTAATTCATCCTTTACTCTGTCATTTCCTACATAACAATACGGACAATTCAAATTACAACGGTAAGTCAATTCAAAAAAGTATCTCAATGGCATAGGAGCAAGTCCGCTTCTGTTTTGATAAGCTGGCATTGCATATAAGTTTCTTCCAAAATCAAATAAATTAGATAAATTAACCATCGTCTTCCCTTTATTTATAACTAATTTGATTTATTTGGTTCAATGTATTTTGTTCCTCTATAAATATCTTCAACATTTACATTATACCAATTAAAATCATCAACATCCTTAAATTTCTTACCTAAAAACTCACTATGGCAATACAAACCAGGAATTTTGCGACCTCGTAAATATTTCACAGCATATTTTGAAAATTTCGCAATAAGTGGATTTGAAACACCTTTTTCAAGACATTCAATTCCCATTTCCCTATTAAATAAAACCTCTAATGCATTTTCACTAAACTGAAAATAATGCCAAGGTCTTTCATGAGATGAGTAACTATAATGAGTCTCAACAAAAATATACCCACCTACTTTTAACAATTTAACTATTTCCTGAGATGCAATCCAAGGCATAGCAAAATGTTCAAAACAAGCAGATGTAAAAATCAAATCAAATTTTTCACCATTAAAATAACTTGATAACTTGTGCACATCACCAATAATATCAACATTATTTCCAGAATAAAAATCAAATCCGACATATTCCGCATCAAACAATCTTTTTCTCATTGAAGAAACACCGGTCACTTCACGACTTCCAATTTCTAATACTCTCCAATGATTCTTATTTGCTAAGTCAATTAAATAATCCTGCCATTTATCATGTGCAATATTTTTTGCCAATGGAACATCGTTACATAAATAAAATTTATCACCTAATATAAAATTATTTAATCTATTTTTTAAACAGTTAAATAATTTATTTATCATAACTAAGCTCCAATTAAAATAAGACTAACCCAGATTACAAGAATTCCTGAAAGAATTCCAACAATAGACTGATGCCAATCTCCATATTCTTTTGCAAGCGGTAACAATGTATCAAATGAAATATAAATCATAATACCTGCGACAGCAGCCATTAAAGCACCAACCAAAACCTGCGGTAAAAATAGACTGAACACAAACATTCCAACTAATGCCCCAATAGGTTCAGTGATACCTGATAAAGCAGCATAAAGCATTGCATAACGTTTTTTCCCTGTCACGTGATACATAGGCAAAGCGACAGCAATACCTTCAGGAATATTATGAATCGCAATCGCGATACCAACAGAAAGCCCTAAAGTAATATTTTGAGTAGTGGTAAAAAATGTCGCCATACCTTCTGGGAAATTGTGCACACAAATAGCTATTGCTGTAAACAAACCAGCTCTTTTAATCTTATAATCGTGATGAGCAGGAGCATCTGGATTTAAAACATCATCCGTATCAATATGATCAGGTAAAAAATAATCAATTAATATTGCGACAATTAAACCAATCACAAACCCTGCAAAAGTAATCCAATCATGATTATGAGGGAAATGTGTTGAAAGTAATTTATCAGCTTCTGGCAACATATCCATAAAAGAAACAAATACCATTACTCCGGCTGAAAATCCTAACCCAACAGACAAAGCTTTTAAATTATCTTTTTTTACAATAAATGCAATTCCACCACCTATCGCAGTAGACAAACCTGCAAATAAAGTGATTAACATAGCTGGGATAAAATTCTGTGGTATATTCATAACAATTTCCTTTCCAGACAATTGTACCACAAAAAGAAATTATTAAATCTCTACATCTTTCATCATATCAACAAGTGTACTAATTGTAGTATCCATACTTACAATATCAGACGTCCTTTGTTGTAAAAACGCATTAATTTTAGGCATCATCTCAATTGCAACATCAAGTCTTGGATTTGATCCGGGTTGATACATACCAACATCAATCAAATCCTTATTTTCTCGATATAAAGACATAATTGTACGCATTTTACCCGCAGCCTCTCTATGTTCAGGCGTAACTATAGATGACATAAGCCTTGAAATACTGCCCAAAACATCAATAGCAGGGTAATGATTCATTTCCGCAACTTTTCTTGATAAGAAAATGTGACCGTCTACGATACCACGCACAATATCTACAATCGGATCTGAAATATCATCACCTTCCATTAAAACGGTATATAAAGCAGTTACAGAACCTTTAGGGCTATTACCAGCTCGTTCCAAAACTTTTTGTAACCAAGAAAAAATCGAAGGCGGATAACCTTTCATAGTAGGAGGTTCGCCTAAAGATAGACCAACTTCACGACCAGCCATAGCGCAACGAGTAACTGTATCTGTCATTAAAAATACTTTTTTACCTTGATCTCTGAAATATTCACAGACAGCAGTCGCAGTCAAAAGAGCTTTTTGACGAATCAATGGTGGTTGATCTCCAGTAGAACAAACTAATACAGATTTTGCCATACCTTGCTCTCCTAAAGCATCTTCTACAAATTCCTTAACCTCACGACCACGTTCTCCAATCAGTGCAACAACGTTTACATCTGCATCTGAATTTCTTGCAATCATACCAAGTAATGTACTTTTACCGACACCAGATCCGGCAAAAAGTCCTAAACGCTGTCCGCAACCCATTGTCATACAACTGTCAATTGCTCTTACACCTGTTGAAAAGACCTCTGTAATAATTGGTCTTTCAAATGGTCCTGGTGGCGGACCTTCTACAGGTCTCCAAGTCGCACCAGTTGTATCTAAAGGTTTTCCATCAATTGGTTCCCCCATAGGATTAATTAATCTCCCAAGCAGAAAATCTCCAACAGGAATAATAATAGGATTACCGGTTGAAGTAACTAAACTTCCTTGACCAATACCCTCTCCATCATATAATAAAAGTAATTGAGCGACTTCCCCTTTAAAAGCTTGAACCTCCGCAGGTTTCTTTCTCCCGTCTTTGGTTTCAATATAGCATAAATCACCAATCTTTAGCCCCGGCAATTTTACCTCAACAGTTAAGCCTAAAAGTTTTGATACAGTACCTTTAAAACGAAATAATTCCGTTTGTCCAAGCTTGTCTCTTACTTTTAATTTTAAATCATCAAGTCTGCTTGTATCTAATCCTTCCATAACTTTATTATAACGTTTAATCTGTTTTTTTCAATTTGTTAACATAGCACTTGATTAGTAATGTTTTTTGTGGTTTTATAAAAGTGGAATAAGGTAATTCCTCTTAACCTTGTTCAAGGGAAAGGATTCAAAGCGGCGGCTGCGTTGAGTACTTTACCCGCAAGAATAGAAAGTAAAACAAAATAAGGGAAAAACAAAATGTTAAAAATCAGATTAAAAAGATTGGGTGCTAAGAAAAACCCTACATACAGAATTATCGTAATCAATTCAACTACAAAACGTGAAGGAAGACCAGTTCAAGAATTAGGTCACTACAATCCAAAAACTAAAGTTATGCAACTAGACAAAACTTCAGCTTTAGAATGGATTAAAAAAGGAGCTCAGCCTACTGAAACTGTTGCTTACTTAATCAAAAATTGTAATGAAGACGGTACTTTAAACTATGTAAAAAAAGAAACAGTTAAACTTTCTAAAAAAGCTCAAGCTAAGGCTCAAGCTGAAGCCGAAGCAAAAGCTGCTGCAGAAGCTGAAGCTGCTCAAGCTACAGAAGAAGCTCAAGCATAGTTTAAAATTTTTAAACATTAAAATAAAAAAGACCAATTTAAAAATTGGTCTTTTTTATTTTATATTTTATACCTTACAGAATAAAAATTTTAATTAATCATTATACTTACTAATTTCATTAAAATAGCTTTCCAAAGCAAGATAACCTTTATAAATTTCATTTGATATACTTGCATAACTAGTAGCTACAATAAATTTTAATTCTTTTGTTCTAATTTCTAAAATTGCATCAGAATCCTGTTTTAAATCAGGATTATTAGACATAGACCATTTTTGCAAAAGAGCTAATTCTTCATACATCTGTTTTACAGTTGTATATTCAAGAGTATTAAAATCATATTTAGCCAAAAGAGATTTTTCTGCATTTGTAATTCTTGGCATTACAGCTTGGAATTTAAAAATACGTTTAACTATTACATAATTATCTGCTAATTTTCTATGAGAATAAGGTATTATATTCTTAGCTAAAAGAGCTGCGTAAGAACGTGATGTAAACACTTCTTCTTCTCTAGAAAAAGCACTTCTTGATGTTAAGTCAAAATTAGATTTTTTTTCTATTAAATCTTCCGGCATTTCTACCCCCTGTTAGGTTTATAATACAAAAAGAAAAAATCAATGTCATGCAGTAAAGTCAATTTTTTTACATGATTTAACAATATAAAAAGACTACTTTTATTAAGTAGTCTTTTTATTAAAAATTAATCAGGCTTTATTAGATTAATCAGCGAATTGTTGCATAATTTCAAATGGTTTTTCAGCAACTTTAAGAGTTTCTTCATCAATAATCCCTCTTTTCAATTCAGAGAAAGTTGCTTTTTTAGAATTAAATTTCTTTTTAAGAAATTCATAAGAAACTTTTGGATCACATTTATCACCGCAAGTGAATAAATCAACAGCAGCATAACCTAATTCAGGCCAAGTGTGAATTGCTAAGTGACTTTCAGAAATAATAACTACTCCTGATACTCCATAGGGGTTAAACATATGGAAACATTTTTGGACAATAGTAGCACCACATTCAAGGGCGGCATCCACCATGTACTTTTCTACTTTATCTAAACTATTTAATGTGTTTGGATCACATTCAAAAAATTCTGCTAAAACGTGTTGTCCTAAGTGGATTTCTTTTTTACCGTTTTCCTTAAACGCTGTAAAAGGTGATGTTATTGCCAATTCATGTGCCTCCTATCATAAATGTATACTTATCTACTACAATTTTTGCTTTCGCAATAAACATATTACAATAAAAATTAGAAAATTTGTAAATTTTACACTTTAAAATAAAATTTTTACAAATCTTTTCATTTTTAATATGTCTAAAAATAAGTAATAATGTATCATTCAAAAGAGCTATTTTTATTAATATTTTTTAACAAATAGAGTTGTATTTTTTGTATTTTGCATATAGAATTCAAATATGAATAAAATTCTTGTAATCGACGATGATATAGCAATCAATGAACTTATAAAAGTAAATTTAGAATTATGCGGATATAAAGTTATACAAGCATATGACGGAGTTAAAGGATTTGCTTTATGCAAACAGGAATTACCGGCATTAGTAATATTAGATGTAATGATGCCTGATGTAGACGGATTTACAGTTGCACAAAGAATAAGAAAAAATGATGCAACTAAAAATATTCCAATATTAATGCTTACAGCACTATCTCAGATTAATGATAAAGTTAACGGTTTTAATATCGGAGTAGATGATTATCTTGTAAAACCTTTTGAAATGGAAGAATTACAAGTGAGGGTTAGAGCTCTTTTAAAAAGAACTCGCCAAATTCCTGAAAGTGCGTCAACAAGAGAACTGCTAACTCTTGGAGAAATAACTCTTTTACCAGAATTATACAGTGTTAAAATAGGTGAAAAACAAACTAAATTAACACCGATTGAATTTGAAATATTTAATCTTTTATTCCAAAACCATGGGAATATGGTATCCTCAGCACAGCTTTTAAAAGATATATGGGGATATGCTCCTGACGATGATATTGAAACGATCAGAGTACATATAAGACATTTAAGAAGTAAAATAGACAAAATTGCTGACGGGAAAAAATATATAGAAACAATTTATGGTGGCGGTTATAAGTTGAACATATAAACTTTTAAACTTGACAAAAATTGAAATATATTAAATAATAAAAGCGTAATTAATTTTTGGAGGTTGAAAAATGTTCAGACAAGAAGCTTTGAGAGTGCCCCCCCCCCGCGAAACGTAAGCAGTTCTAATGGTTTTACACTCGCAGAGGTTTTAATCACTTTAGGAATAATTGGTGTAGTAGCAGCTTTAACAATGCCTGCACTAATAGGGAATTATCAAAAAAAAGAAATTACTACTCGACTTAAAAAGACTTATAGTATAGTCCAACAAGCAATAAGAATGTCAGAACTTGATAATGGAGAAATTCAATATTGGGGTACAATATCATCAGGGGAAGATTTCTTTAATAAATATTTTAAAAATTATTTTCAATACACAAATAAATACACTTCTAATGAATTATGGCAAATAGCCCCAAGAAAACTGCTTAATGGGACTAATTATACAGGAACAACATATGCAGGGAATAATAGAAGTTATCATATTATGCTCACTGATGGCACTTTATTAACTTTGAACTATGATTATTCTAACTCGATTTGGGTAGGCATTGACACAAATGGGCTATCTAAACCTAATCAAATAGGTAAAGATACCTTTTTATTCATTTTTTCAAGCCAATACGGACTAAAGCCATTAGGAGCTGATGGAACTCCAAATAGCTGGAATTATGGAACTTATAACAGAAATAATATTAAGGGTAATAGCGGTAATGCTTGCAATAAACAAAAAACAGGTTACTGGTGCGCTGCACTTATTATGAATGATGGGTGGGAAATGCGAAAAGATTACCCTTGGTAAAAATATTTTCTTAAATAATCTTAAAATTTAGGCAATTTTTTATATTCATAGTATTTTCCTTTTTTGTAAATTTAAAGGAATAGTTTGTATGCAAATTCAAAATAATTTTAACCACCATAAACAACAATCTTTTTCAGGAATAAATATTGCAAAATCAACTAACTGTATAAAAAATATTGAAACAAATATTGATTTATTTGAGATAACCAATAAAGATAAAACATTTTTAAATAAACTAAGAGCTTCTGTAAAAATGAACGAATTAATGCCTAATTCAAGGATTACCAAAGCTGAATTTGACCGTTGGCAGGAAATGCTTAATTTAGCACTTGATAAAGCTCAAAACAAAGATAGAAAATGCATAATTGCAGCTAAAGATAAAAAGCCATGCGGCATTATAACTTTTCATCCTGGACAAAATAAATATTATTTAGATTGCATATGTACTTGGCCAGTTGAAACAGGGAAAAAAGTAACACTTGCCGGGCAAACGTTATTCAAACAAATGTTTACAGATTTCTTAAACAGCAAAGCAAATATTTTAGATTTAACTGCAATATTAAATGGACCTTTTGATACTGTATCAAAATATTCTAAACTCGGATTTAAACAAATTGGCGGCGAAAATTGGCTTGTTGCAATGAGAACAAACAGAGATACAACCGAAAAAACAATGAAAAAATTAGACAACATAATAAATACAACAAAAGCAAACAATAATGATGATGTTAATTTATTAAATGTTTTGGAAGTATAACATTATTTATCTTGTTCATAACCAAAATCTTTAAGAGCACTTTGTTTTTTACGCCAATCTTTTTCAACTTTAACTTCCAGACCTAAGAACACTTTTTTTTCAACAATATTTTCTAAATCTTTACGAGCTTCCATTCCGATTTTTTTCAATAAGTTTCCGCCCTTACCTATTAAAATTCCTTTTTGGCTTTTTGTTTCACAATAAATAGTTGCATAAATTCTATCTATATCATCACTTTCAGTATAACTTTCAATCTTAACCGCAACTGAATGAGGAATTTCATCCGAAGTATTCAATAAAATCTTTTCTCTAATAATTTCTTCTGTGACATCTCTCATAGTTTCTTCTGTCACAATATCTTCCGGATACAACAAATCTCCATCTGGAAGATTTTTATATATATTTTTAATCAATGTATCAATATTTCTGCCTGTCTTTGCTGATATTTTCACAACAGGATAATTTTTTTCAAATAAAAGTTTATATGTTAATAAATTTTCTTCAACTTTATTAAGTTTTTTCAATTTATCAACTTTATTCATAACAATTATTATAGGAATATCAGTTTGCAAAAGATTTTGAGCAATCCACTTATCACCTTTGCCTGCTGGTTCTGATCCATCTACTAGAAATAAAATCAAATCAGCATCGGGCACAGCCATTTTAGACTCATCAAGTAAAAACTCACCTAATTTATTCAAAGGCTTATGAACTCCAGGAGTGTCAATAAAAACAATTTGACCTTGTTCTGCAGTATAAATACCTTTAATTCTTTTTCTTGTCGTTTGAGCTTTGTCTGTTGCTATAACAATTTTTTGCCCAAGAATTTGATTAAGTAATGTAGATTTACCTACATTCGGACGACCTATAATTGCTGTAAAACCACTTTTCATAAACTAATTGTAACATAAAAAGTATATTTTTTTTACAAAGTGGCAATTTTTTCTTTGTCAAAGTATTATATATAAATATAGGGAAAAATTTTTAACGGTAGAAAATGGTATTAAAAAAATCTAATATAGTAGGTATAGCACTATTGCTTGCACTTGCAGTCGCTCCTGTATCAGAGACATTTGCAAATGCTGAAAATAACAACCTTGTTCAATTGGATTTAAAAAGATCTTCTAATAATTCAGTTGATGTAACATTATTTACATCAAATAATTATAATGACAATGTCTTAGTTAGAAAAAAATCCGATAATAAATACGTAATTCTTATCCCTAAAGTACAATCAAACGGTTATAGCAGTTCAAGTCTTACCGGAGTAAAAGATCTTGTATCAAATGTTGATGTAAAAACAGTTAATGATACAAATGGTGGTTATACTAAAGTTACTCTTATTACAACAAAACCGCTTGATATTAAAACAAATACTCAAAAAAGTTCTCCTGTAACAGCTGAACAAAAAGAATATAAAACTCTTATTGCGCAAGCAAATGCAGTAAAAAATAATATTGCAAAACCTGCGAGTCAACCACAAAAATCTGTTCAAAAAACAGAAGTTACTGTAAATAAAGCTGTTCAAAATAAAAGTGTAAATAAACAAACTCAAGAAAAATCTATTAAAAATACAACAACTCAAAAAACAAAACAAGAAAAAATTATTCCGATTAAAAATGAAATCAAAAAAATTCAGGAAAAACCAAAAGTTGAAAAACCTGAAATTAAATTAAAAGAAATAAATCCAGAAAAAACAGACAGACAACTTAGAAAAGAATATCTTGCAGAACTTATACAAGAAACTAAACAACAAAAAGAACTTGAACAAGCTCCTCAAGAAAATTTATCCAACACTAATACTATTGCTGGAACAACATTTGATGAACCAGTAAAAGATATTAGCGAATTACCAATTGAAAGAAATTTATCAATAAAAGAAAAAATTAAAAACAAATTAATAGCATTTAAAAATTCAAATCTACCTAAACCTATAAAATTTGGGCTATTAACAATTTTAGGTTTTATTTTCATCCTAAACTTAATCAAGGCTTCTTTAGTAAAATCTAAAGAACTAAAAGAATCTTTTATTGAACACCTGTCAAAAAGATCTCCTATTATTAATACTGTAAAATACAATAATATCGTAAATAATTCAGAATTATCTTGGCAAGAAAAATATCAAAGATATTTGGATGAATCAGCAAAACCTGTACCAAGAGCTAATAATAAAGGACATTATACATTCATTAAAACACCAGCAGAACCTGTTCAAAATGACATTATTGAGCAAAAGCGCAAAGCTCTTGAACAAATGTTAGAAGAAACAGCTTACAATTCTCCTAACGATTCAATAAAACCGGAAATTGTTGAAGTCCAAAATGAAGAAGATGCAATTCAAAAAACAATTAAATTTAAAGCTTTTGATTCTCGCAAAACATCCTTAAATATGACCAGCAGAGATAAAATGAAAAGCAGATTTAAAAAATATGAAAAAGAAATTCCTCTTCATGAACAAAAAAATATTGAATTAGGCGATTCTTTGTTGCATTCTAACAGAAGAAGCCTTAAGGATGCAAATTTAAAAGTTGAAGATGTAGAAAATAGAGGCATAAAAATGAAATTTAAACCATCAGAATATATCATGTCATCAATTGATGAATTTTTCTCAATTATTGATAAAGAAAAATCTGTAAAAGAAATTAAGCAGAATATTACTACAAATCCGATAACTACAAACAGCAAACCAACACCTAAGTTCGATATACCACTACCTAAAAAAGAAGATACTGTATTAGCAGCAAACACTAAACAAACTAACCCTATTACAAAATTGCATAACGATACAAAATCTTCATATATTAACGGACTAATTGTAAAATCAGGATTTAATATCGATGATAACAAAGGATTTTATATTGTAAACCTTGACGGAAAATCTGCATTAATTGGAAAAGTTAATGAAGAAGTATTCGTTTTGAAAAAATTTGATAAAAACGTAACAAGCCCTATACAAGTAAGACATGACAATGCAAATGTCTATATGGTAAAAGCCGAAGGCTTCAAATCTCTTGTAGAAGTAAACAATGATAAAATGGGCGTACTAATTGAGTTATAACAGGTAAAAAATAGTGAGAGCTGGAATTAAATTAATATTATGCACTCTTTTTATATGTTGCATATCATTTTGTGGTTGCACGAAAAAAGAAACTAAAACAACAATCGAATTTGCAAGTTGGGGTTCAAAATCTGAAACTGATATTTTGAAACCATTGTTATCAGAATTTGAAAAAGAAAACCCAGATATAAAAATCGAATTTATGCATATCCCGCAAAATTATTTTCAAAAAATACATTTGCTCTTTGCTTCAAATAAAGCTCCGGATGTAATATTTATAAACAATTTATACTTACCAATTTATGCAAATGCAAATCTTTTAGAAGAATTATCTACAGATGAAAGTTTTTATCCACAAGCAATACAAGCTCTAAGCTGGAAAGGGAAATTATACGCAATTCCAAGAGATGTTTCAAATCTAGTAATCTATTATAATAAAGATTTGTTTGACAAGAAACACATCAAATATCCTAACAAAAATTGGAACTTTAATGATTTTCTTGAAATTAGCCAAAAATTAACTGATGAAAATACTTTTGGGATTAGCTTTGAAGAAGATCCCCTATTTTATCTTCCATACCTTATGAGCAATTGTGGAGGAATATTACCTGAAGAAATAAACAAAAAAGAAAGCCAGAATGCAATTAATTTTTATGCAGATTTAAGAAAAAAATACCATACAGCTCCACTTAAATCAGAAAGTGCAAGTGCAACTATGGCACAAATGTTTTTACAAGAAAAACTTGGGATGTATTTATCAGGTCGCTGGATGGTTCCAAAATTAAGAGAAGAAGCAAGTTTCAACTGGGATATTGCACAATTTCCAAAAGGTTCTTGTGGAAGTATTGTACAATTAGACGCTTCAGGCTGGTCTGTTGCGAAATCATCAAAACATAAAACAGAAGCTATTAAACTTGTAAACTATCTATCATCAACACAAAGCAGTGAAAAATTTGCACAAAGCGGACTTATTGTTCCAGCTAGAAAAGATGCAGCAAATTCTAAATATTTTTTAGATAATAAGCAACCAGAAAATGCAAAAATATTTTTAGATATAATAAAAACATCAAAACCAACTCCTGTAACCATTAATTATAGAGAAATTACAGATAAACTAAAAAAAGATATGGAAGCGAGATTTAACTAAATTATGAAAGAATATGATTTTTACATAGTTCCAACACCAATAGGCAACCTTAAAGATATCACTCAAAGGGCAATAGACGTTTTAAATACAGTAGACATAGTTGCATGTGAAGATATAAGAGTTACACAAAAATTGCTTAACCATTTTGAGATAAAAACAAAATGTATTTCTTATCATAAATTTAATGAAAAAGAAAGAATTAATTACTTTCTAAATCAATTAAATGAAGGCAAGAAAATTGCACTTGTATCAGATGCAGGCACCCCTTTATTTTGTGACCCTGGAGCTGTAATAGTTGAAGAATTAAGAAAAAATAATTATAAAGTCACTGCCCTTGCGGGGGCTAATGCTGTTGCAACTTTTCTATCCCAAGTTCCAAGAACTGGAGAAGACTTTACATTTGCGGGTTTCTTACCTAGAACAAAATCTCAAATAGAAAATCTATTAAAAAAATACAAAACAACAGATTTAGTATTCTATGATTCCCCAAACAGAATTTTAACTAGTTTAGATATTATAAAAGAAATTCGGCCAAATTCAAAAGTTGCAATAGGTCGAGAACTAACAAAAGTTTTCGAAGAAATTGTAATCGATAATACAGAACAAGTTATTGAATATTTTACAAATAATACCCTAAAAGGAGAAATCGTAGGACTTGTATTTAGAGATGAAAACAAATCTGATGACATAGATATTAATGAAAAAATAGGGATATTAAAATCAAAAAGCTTTAAAGCAAAAGAAATATCAATAATTTTATCTGAATTATATGGATTAAATAAAAATGATGTTTACAAAAAATGTTTAAATTAATTTATGTATTCCACTTTTTTTAATTTATGATATAATATTTTTAGGATAGTATTATTGAAGTTTTTAAGGTAGAGATTTTTTGAAATCACAAAAGAAAATATATATATCTTTAATAGCCCTGTTGTTGGTTATGATGTGCCCACTTCAGAGTGTTGCAAAAGGGAATTTTTGGGGAGATAAAAAAGACACTGAAATGCATGACCTCCAAACTCCGAGTGCAACTCAAACTTCTGTTGAAAATAATACTCCAACAGAAACTGCTACCGTAAAAAAATCAATTACAAATTCTGATAAAAGAACTATCAAAAATATTGAAATTTTAGGAAACAACGTTATAGACAAATCTCTTATCCTTCAACAAATGAAACTTCAAGAAGGTGACACATACAGCCGAGAATTAATTCAAAGAGATTTAAAAGCTATTTACCAACTCGGTTATTTCACCGAAAACATGAAAGCTATCCCTATAAATAATTCAGATGGAAGTATTACCTTAAAAATTGTTTTAGAAGAAAATGCTCCTGTAACAGACTTTACAATTGAAGGCAATACTGTAATCTCTACTGATGAAATTCTTACTTACCTTTTACCAATGAAAGGTAAGCCTCAAAATATTGCTGAAATTAATGATGCAATTGCTAAAATTCAAGATTGTTACAGTTCAAAAGGATACATTTTAGCAAGAATTGACTCTGTATCAGATGATCCTGATGGAACTGTTAATATCAGTATTAAAGAAGGAACTATAAACAGAATTTTAATTTCAGGAAACGAAAAAACAAAAGATTATGTAATTGAAAGAAATATTCTAACAGAACCTGGCCAAATTTATAATGAAAATTTACTAAAGGAAGACTTAGTTAGATTATATGCAACACAAGCTTTCAAAGATGTAACAAGAGAAATTGAGCCAACTGAAGATCCTGATAAATACGATATTACAATTAACATCGAAGAACAAAGAACAGCTAGTATTTCAGTAGGTGGCGGTATCGACTCTGTAACAGGTGTATTTGGATCTGTTGGAATTTCTGATAATAACTTCTTAGGTAGAAATGAAAGATTATCTTTAAATGGTATCGCAGGTACAGGTGTTATTCTTAACGATTCATCTATTAAAAGAAGAATGAATTTGCAAGCTGAATTAAGCTACTTCAAACCATATTTTTATAACGCAGACACCTCTTTAATGAGTAAAGTATTCTATAGAGATTTTGGTTCATACCAAGTTCCACTTGCAATAGAAAGAAGAGTAGGAGCTGAAGCAACTGTTGCTCATAGAATGAAATTTAACAAACATGTTACAAGTACATTCTCTTTAGGAATTGAAAACATCGATGTTTCTGAAGGCGATGGTAAAAAAATCAGCAGCCTTTATTCAAAATATAATATCCCAATTTCAGAACGTGCAAAACAATTGGAAGGTGGTTTATTCTTATCACTTAGCCCAGCATTATTATATGACACAAGAGATAATGCAACTGTTACCAGAAAAGGAACAATGGCGAGTTTAAGATTTGATGAAGAAATCGGTGTAATTGATTTCAACAAAACACACGGAAAATTAACCGGTATGGTTAAACAATATATTCCAGTCGGAAAGAAATCATCTTTATCATTCACAGCTAAAGGTGGCGGTAAAATTCATGGTGACAATATGCCAGAAGTAATGGCATATAGATTAGGTGGTCCATATACTGTCAGAGGCTTTAAAATGAGCGGTGTAGGTACTGGTGATGCATTCATTATGGGTAGTGCAGAATTTGCAACACCAATTCCATTCTTAGACAGAACCAGAATTAATTTCTTGAATAACTTAAGATTTACAGTTTGGGCTGATGCAGGTAAAATATTCAACCCATCAATTACAGATCAAATTTACGACAGACCACTTTATGCAGTATCAGCCGGTGTAGGTTTGAAACTGTATATTCCAGGAATGGGACCATTATCAATTGATTATGGTATTCCTCTTACAAATCCGGGTGATAACGGTAGCAGAAGCGGTTACTTTACTTTTGGTGTAGGCGACATAATGTATTAATATAAAATCCTTAGGAGGGTATTAAATGAAAAAATTCAAATTAGCAGCACTATTAATGACAGCAGGATTATTTTTAACATTAGGCAATCAAGCTAATGCTGCTGGGGTAGGTTACATTGATTATCAAAAAGTTCAAGATGGTTTTCCTTTTGCTCAACAAGCAATAAAAGAAATTGATGCGAAAGCGCTTGAAATGCAACAATATATGGTAGATAAAGAAAAACAATACAAAGCTTTAGATACTCCATTGAAAAAACAAAACTTTGAAGCTCAAACAGCAAGAGAATTCAAATTAAAAGAAGATGCTTACATGAAATTAAAAGCTCAAAAAGAAGAACAAGTATACAACAAAATTCAAGCTGCAACAAAGCAAGTACTTGTAGAACAAAAACTTGATGCTATTGTTGATTACAGAGTAATTTTTGTAGGCGGAGTTGATATTTCTGATCTTGTAATCCAAAAATTAAAAAGCGGACAATTTTAGTAACGTATCGTTTCATCAGTAATAAGACTTTGCACAAAAACTAGAAATACTCAAAGGAAATCAATGAAATACTCAGAACATGGAGAACAATATCATATCGGACTTAACAAGGGTGATGTAGGTGAATATGTAATTTTACCAGGTGACCCTAAAAGATGTGAAAAAATTGCAGCCTATTTTGATGATGCAAAATTAATAGCAGACAGAAGAGAATATATAACCTATACCGGATTTTTAAACGGCACAAAAGTTAGTGTTACATCAACCGGTATAGGAGGACCTTCTGCATCTATTGCATTGGAAGAATTAGTTAATATCGGAGCTAAAACATTTATTCGTGTCGGTACATGTGGAGGAATTGACACAAACGTAAAAGGTGGCGATATTGTAATTGCAACTGGAGCAATAAGAATGGAAGGAACTTCAAAAGAGTATGCTCCTATTGAGTTTCCTGCTATTGCAAATTTAGATGTAATAAATTCTCTAGTTAGCGCTTCTAAAAACTTAAATTATGAATATCACACAGGAGTTGTCCAGTGCAAGGATTCTTTTTATGGGCAACATTCTCCTGAAAAAATGCCTGTAAATTATGAACTTTTAAACAAATGGGAAGCTTGGAAAAAAATGGGGACTTTAGCTTCTGAAATGGAATCAGCTGCTTTGTTTATAGTTGGTAGTTTTCTAAAAGTAAGAGTTGGATCTGTATTTCTTACTGTAGCTAATCAGGAAAGAGAAAAACTTAATCTTGAAAATCCTGTCGTTCATGACACTGATAAAGCAATTAAAACAGCGATTGAAGCATTAAAAATATTAATTGCTAATGACAAAAACTAAGGAGTAATTATGCTAAATAAAAAAATGCAGTATGTGATAAAAACATGCTCAAGTGAAAATACACAAGAACTTCAAAATTTATTAAATGAAATGTCTATGAATGATTGGGAATTATATAGTATGCAAGAAGTCGAAAATGATGATGGGCAAATAATCTGTCACTGCATTTTTATGAAAGAAGCGTCTCCATCTAATAATGAAATAAATGCTGATACAATTAATATTTCAACATTTAAAAGTCAGATGGAAAAAATGCTTTCTCCAGAACAATCTCCTTATGAAATTTGCCTTGAAATCCAAAGTAAAATAAAAGATCAAAAAGCTAAAATTGCAAAAATTAAAACAGAACTGGAAGGTGAAGCTCCTGCTTCTGTAAATAGAAAAAAACTCAATGACAAAATATCTGCAGGATTGAAAGAGCTTGATGAATTAAAACTAAAACTAGCAAAAGCAACATCTCCTGATGCAATGTATTCTAAACTTAAAGAAGAAAAACTATCTATTCACCTAAGTGAAGAAATTTTAGGATATATTGATCCTGACAGTGAAATTCAAGAAGAAGAACTTGTTGCAGAAACCGTAAAATCAAGATTAAAATTAACAGAAGAACTTGGATATGTAATACCTAAAATTGTATTCAAAGATGACGAAAACCTTAATCCTTACGAATTTTCAATAAGAGTTAGAGGGATAGATGTTTTTAAATCTTGTGTTTATCCACAATTTTTAATGTTTTTTGCAGACGATTTACATCTAGATAAAAAAATTAAAAATTCAATCATTGATACTGACCAAATAACAGGCAAAAAAATTATTTGGATAGAAAAAGATAAAACAAAAGATTTCTGGCAAAATGGAATTTCCGGGTCAGAATTTATTGCAAGAGCTTTAGAATATTGTGCAATAAAATATGTTGATGACTTACTGGATTATGAAGACTTAGATAAATATATTGATGTAGTAAATGATACAAATGATTTTCTAGTTTCAAACATAATTCCAGATTTTGTTTCTTTATCTGATTTAAGATTTATTTTAACAAGCTTAATTAGAGAAAAAATTTCAATTAAAGATATTACATACATCTTTGAAAAAATAAACGATTTTGCACAAGAAACTACAAAATCAGATTTAATCAAAAAAATAAGACTTTCACTTTCTAAACAAATTTGTAAATATTACAAAAACACTGATGGTGTAATTAGTGCATTTGAAATATCCGACAAAACTCTTGATAAATTCATGCCAAATTTTGATGAAAGTGATGATGCAATAATTAGAATTGATGCAGGTTTTGCAGAAACTTTAGCAGAAAAAATATCTAAAAAAATGGTACAATTTAATATTGATAACCCAAAATTACTTGTTCCATTAGAATTTAGACATTTGATATTCACTCTTTTGAGCAGTTATCTTAACAATATTACTGTTTTATCTAGAGAAGAAATTGGTTGTAATGCTCAAATTGAAATAATATCAGAAATTTAATAATACTTCACATATCAGCAAAAAAATTTTTATTTGGGGTTTGATAATAACATGCGTGTATTAGGGATAAATAATAATCATATAACATTTCAAAGACGTCCAACCAAAGAAGAAGAGCCAGGACTAAAAGAAACAATTAATAAAACTTATGAAGCATTAGGAAATAAAGAAAGAGTTATTATCACTCATGGATCTTGTTTCCCTGCACTTGGAAGAGATTCATATATCGGATCTCCTTATGGTAATGCAGCAAAAGAATACACAAAATTTTTGATGCTATATGGTTTTAACGGAAACCAACTAGGACCAGGAGGAGAACTAGAAGTTATAAACGGAGAAATAAAACCGTCCCCATATAATTCATCAGCTTTCGCTAAAAATAAATTGTTTATAGATTTAGAAGAATTAACAAAAGATAAATACGGAAAAATTCTTTCAGAAGAAACATATAACAATGTAACTAAAATTCCTGAAATTAGCGATAAAAATTACGATATGACTGATTTCAATGAAGCTTTAAGATCTTATAATACAGCATTAAAGGAAAGCTTTAACAATTTCAAAGCAAAAGTAGCAAAAGGGCAACCTCAAGCTCTTGCATTAAACAAGGATTTTAATAAATTTATAAATAAACATGATGAAAGATTAACTGATGAAGGATTGTTCCATATACTATCAAAAAAACATGGTACTGATAGATTTGAAGAATGGGAAGATAAAGCAGACAAAAATTTAATATCTAATATCCGTAAAGGGAACTTTGAGGCTATTGAAAGATATAATGATTTAGTTGATGCTAATAAAAATGAAATAGATCAATATAAATTTGAACAATTTATAGCAACAAAACAAATTAAAGAAAATAAAGAATGGCGCGATTCTGAAGGTTTTAAATATTATAACGACTTATTAGTTGGTTGTTCCAAAATGGATAGATGGAGATACCAAGACGTATTCCTTAAAGATTGGGAAATGGGAGCAAGAGAAAGTAATGGAAAATCTCAAAGATGGTATATTCCTGTAATCGATCCTAAAAAAATATTTAAAAACAACAATTATGAACTTGGAGACGGCGGAAAATTCTTAAAAGAAAAATTAGCTTATGCTCTTGAGTTTTGTGAAAATATCAGAATTGACCATGCAATGGGATTAATTGAACCTTATATTCTTTCAACAACCGCTTCAGATGATGAATTTGTAAATGGAGATAATAAAAATCATAATGTTGAAAAATACATTTCAGAATTAAGAGATCCTAAAAATCCAAGAGATGAATATGATAAAAATTGGTATTATCCAAAATTGTTAGAAAAATTAATTCTTCCAGAATTAAGAGAAAAAGGAATTACTCAGGACATGCCTGTATGGGAAGATATATGCAGTTATCCTAGCAGATTTGTCCAAATATATGAACATCAATTAAATCTTCCAAAAATTCAAAACATTGACTGGAATAAATCACAAAAATTATTAAAAGAAGGAAGAAAAGATGATTGGTATTTAATGGGTTCTCACGATAACATGCCTGCAATGACTTATATGCAGCGTATTGGTGATATGAAAGATGGATCAAAAGGAGAATACACAAGAGAACAAGAATCTTGGAATGCTGACTATCTTGCAGGATATCTAAATATGGACGATGGAAGAAAAAATATCGGAGATATTAGAAACCAATTAAAAGAATTATATAATACAAATGATAGGGAACGCGTAAGAGCTAAATTTGCCGAACTTATGACAACACCTAAATTTCAAATTTCATTTGCAGATCTATTAGGCATTACTGATGTTACATATAACATCGGAGGATCTAAAAGAGAAGAAAATTGGAAAGAACGTATTAGCACTGATTATTTAGATAAATATTACAAAAATCTTGCAAGCGAAAATCCTACAGCTTTAAATATTCCGGAATTATTGAAAAAAGCTCTGCAAGCTAAAATAGATATGCAAGTTATGGCTGAAAATGAACAAAATAGAGATAAAACAAGAAACAGTTTAACTGAAAAATATCAACCACTACTTGATGATTTACAAAAATATGCAGATATATTAAAAGAACCTGTCGAAGAATAAATATAATCAACAGATTCTTTTAATTCAATATTTATTATTTTAAATTTTCACCTATTCTTCTCTATGCGTACCAACTTCTATACCAGGTACACATAAGAATAATGGGACAACCCTTTGTACAAAAGATGAAAATGGAGATTTTTCAGACATCATTGAAATCGCCATACCTAAATCATCAACGTGTGGAGCAAAATCTGATGTTTTAATTTCTCTTTTAACTTTCTTGTGAAATATTTTTTCATTTAATACATTTGAAACTCTATTACCTGCAAAAATACCAACACCTAATGATGCGATTGTCGCAATTGATCCTGGTATTGCTCGGAATACTTTATTGAAAAATTTTGAAACTTTCCCTTTTTCTGCCAACTGAGGCATAAAATTTACAATACTTTCTTTATGCTTATTATAGAGTTTTGATGCTGCTCCAACACAAGCAATCGGCACCAAAACATTACCTAAAAATTGATTTACAGATTCTTTCAATTTTGCTTTTAAATGTTTTTTATCATCAAAAATTGCACCGCCAGCTAAACCTCCAATTACAGATGCTGAAGCAATTTCTATAATATCTAATGGATTATCTAAATTTAAAACTTTTCTATCAGGCTTATTTTTATTATATAAACCAAATATTGCCCAATCTTTAACTGGTGTATGCATTATCTTTGATGGGGATAAAGAAAACCCCTGTCTTTTAGCTACGTGAGCAAGTGCAGTCCCAACTCCTAAAGCAGATGTGAGCATTACACCATTTTTTATATTACTATCTCTTTTCTTTTCTGAAACATAAGTCTGGTCTATATTATTTCCAATTTTATTAACTTGCATAACACATACCTTCTTGTCACATTGTATCAAAAACACTAAAGAAAAAACATTGCTAATTAATTAATTAAATTTAACAAAACTTAATTAGTGTTTATGATACATTTTTCCTGTAACAAAATATTAAAAAAATTCCCATATTAGGCAAAAAATTTTTTTCAGGAATATTAATTAAATTATTCTAACGGAAAAAATATGAATATAACCCCTCAAACAATATCAAATTTTAGTTATCCTCGCAGATTTGTTCGCGGAATTGCGAGCAGGAGCCTTGCACCATTAATTATGTTGGAATGTTTTGTAACAGGTGGAAGAACTCTGCAAGCTTACAAAAGAGGCGGTTTTGAAGAAGCCAGAGAAAGATTTACCGAAGAAAGTATCGGGGCATTATTTTGGTTTGCCGGTGTAAAAATGTTCAACAAAATGAATGACCATATTGGTAAAAAATTTTTGAATTTACACACTGCAGACTTTGATGCTCAAGAAGATGGAATTAGAAAACCTCTTAAAAACTTCTTATATGATGATAAAAAATTAAAAGAAGCTGCAAAACTTGAAGGGAAAACCGGTAAATTAATTCAAAATCTTACAAAAAATCAAATTGCAGTATTTAAAGCTCTTAAAATAGGATCAAGTATCTTACTCGCAAACGTATTAGTAGGGCTTGTAGTTCCAAAAATAAATCAGCATATTACAGCTGTATATCACCAAAAACATTTTAATAACGAAGATACAAAACCTCAAAATAATATTCCTAATAACCCATTTGATAACCAAACACAACCAAAAGTATCAATGGATAAATTCATTAAATCCGAAAACAATAAAAAAGTTTCATTCGGAATGAATTACAATACATTACTATCAGTAGCAAATAAATTTGAAAATGATCCTACATATCAACTTCTTTCTACAGATGCTGGTATTGCAGGAGGTAGAGCTATCAGCTCAAGAAATAATCATGAAAGAACAGAAGTTTTATTCAGAGATTTAACATCAATTTATTTCTACATGTTTAGTATGCCAAATATTAACAGATGGCTTAATTTATTAGAAGATGGCAGAAAAACAAGACTTGATCCTGTAGCAGCTAAACAAGTAACAGATCTTCTACAAGCTGTCTTAGATGAAAATAACGGAAAAATGAGTGTTGAAAAATTCTCTCAAAAAGTATTCGGCGACAACTCAAATGTCGGTTATATTGATAAAGATTTACTTCAGAAATTTAATGAACATAAAGTGGTAACTCTTGATACATTCAAAGATTACTTAAAAAATCACAGACACTTCTCTGCAGAGCAGATTAAAAATTATACAGACCTTGCAGAAAGAATGTCAAAACTACAACCGGAAGTTGAAGGAGTTGCAGTTCTTACTAAAAATCAAATTAAAGATGTATTTAGAGAAGGTGCAATTAACATGCCTGAATTCTTACAAAATGTATTCAGTGTAGCAACTCAAAATGCATCTACCGATAAATACAAATATGTAAATTATGAAGAACTAAAAGATTTAAAAGAAGATATTGTTCATTACGTAACTAAACTTGTAGAAAAAGCAGAAAAGCAAGGTAAAGAAATTGATTCAAATACATTGAAAAAATTCTGCAGAGAAAACTTTATTAAAAATACATTTAACTGGGGTGTTGGTTTTGCAGTATCAGCATTATTCTTATCAACACTTATTCCTAAAATGCAATATTGGATTACAAAAATGACAACAGGTCAAAATAAATTCCCTGGAACTGCCGATTATTCAGAAGAAAAAAATAAGAAAAAATAATTAAGGGTTATAATTTCCGCGTTCACAATATTTTTGATTTCCCCTTACACATTTAACATAGTCCATATTTCCTTCACTAATAACCCAGCCTGCACATCCCATACCATTCCACCAACCAGCACCACTTGATGGAGTTGTTGGATCACACATGCTCTGCTTTGACCAGCCAATGATTCCGTAAGGCACAATCCCTTTATCAGTTATAAAAAATACAAATGTGTCAATCCCATATCTTAAAACATCTTTTTTACTACTTATATTAACAATAACTACATTCATTAAAGGCTCTGAATTATTGCCGTAATAATAACCACCATATTCTAATGCTTCTGATAATCCTATATGATAGCCCTTTTTTAACACATAAGCAAGCCCGCTCGAATCAATAAAATGATAGTATTCCAAAGCATTTGTATAACTTTTTCCTGTTAAATCATAGGAACTCATACTTTTACAACCATTTATTTCTGTATCATCACAGATTTGTACATTTCTAATATATTTCGTAAAATAAGGAACCAAATCTGACGATTTTTCAATATCCCATTCACTAACAGGTCCATTATCTTCTTTAGACATTAAGTATGCTTGATTAAGAATTGAATAAGCTTTTTTTACTTTAACAACACTTGCCTTATCATTCCAGCCTTGAATTAAAACAGGTAGAGTCATTGCAAATACAACACCGATTACTCCAAGTGTAATTAAAATCTCTGCAAGAGTAAATCCTGATATATTTTTCATAAATTCCCTTCTTGTTTATAGATATATTTATATAATATATTACCACTATATATCTATATATTAAATTTGTCAATTGTTATACATATAAGTATATGAATTTAGATATAACTAAAGAAGAACTTTTAAAAAAGTTTGGGTTAAATGTCAAAATTGCAAGAATGAAAAAAGGACTTACTCAAGAACAACTGTCAGAAATGATGCATGTACATTTAACATATTTGGCTAAAATAGAGACAGGAAAAATAAATATGTCATTAGGGAAAATTTTGGAACTTGCAAAAGTATTAAACATTGATATAAATAAACTATTGTATATAGAGTAGTAATAATTGCTTGTAAAAAAATTTTGCCTGTGCAATAATTTTAATATCGAAAGGCTTGTCATGGCAAACACTTTAGTATATTTACTTGATAAAAAAATTTATATTAATCTTACTAACAGATGTACAAATGACTGTATCTTTTGCCTTAGAAAAGACAAAGACGATGTAGTAGGACAAAAACTTTGGCTTGATGACGAAAATTCAACTGCTAAAGATGTAATTCAACAATTTAAAACATTTGAACCTACCAAAGAAGTAATTTTTTGCGGGTACGGTGAACCAATGTTAAAATTAGAAGAATTAAAAGAAGTAGCTAAATATATTAAAGAAAAATACCCCGAAATAAAAATAAGAGTAAATACAAACGGTCATGCAAATTTTGTATACAAAAGGAATGTAGTTCCGGAATTTAAAGGTCTTATTGATGAATTTTCAGTAAGTTTAAATGGTTCTACAAAAGAAGAATATAATGAACTTTCTCAACCGAAATTTGATGAAGCCTATGAGGAAGTAAAAAAATTTATTAAAGCTTGCGCTGATGAAAAAATATCTGTTGTTGCAAGCGTAGTAGAAGGATACAAAGGCAGACATTTAGATTTAAAAACTTGTGAAAAAATTGCAACTGACTTAGGTGCAAAATTCCGTGTAAGAGAATGGATAGTTAACGGATATTAATTTGAGGAAACAAAATGCAAGTACAAAAAATTAATAATCAAAGTCAAAATAATACAAATTTTCAAGGTAAAATATTTGTAGAACCTGATTTAAGTTATGAACCTTGTAAATTTGTAAGACGACATTTTGATACTATGCAAAAATTGATAGCAGACAAACCTTATGACTTATTCATAAAACAAGATCACGCTGAAAAAACTGTAAGTATTATAGCTCAAAAAGAAACCGATTTAGGGAAAAGAAAAGCTAATAAGCATATAGTAAAAATGAGTCAAAATCTTGAATTTTATGATATTGCTGCACAAAATGCAATTGAAGAATTTGATAAAAAATTAGTAAATTTCCCCCCAACATTTAAAGAAAAAACTACTAAATTTTTTAACAAACTAGGTCGAAAATTTATGGAAATAATGCAAGACGAATAAATAAAATAAGAAGAAAAGAAAGGAAAGAAAATGAATCTTTTAGACAAAATTATGAAACCGAAATCAATTGCGGTTATCGGTGCATCAACAAAAGAACATACTATCGGTTCTGATATTATGAAAAGATTACAGGAATACAATTTTAATGGAAAAATTTATCCTGTAAACCCAAAAGGTGGTATTATTGAAGGATTACAAGCATACACTTCAGTATTAGAAATCCCTGGAGAAGTAGATCTTGCAATCATCGTTGTAAACGCAAAATTTGTATTATCAACAATTGATCAATGCCATGAAAAAGGCATTAAAGGCTTGTGTATCATCACAGCTGGTTTCAAAGAAACAGGTGCTGAAGGTGCAGAAGTTGAAAAACAATTAGTTGCTAAAATTAAAGAATATGGAATGAGATGTGTAGGTCCAAACTGTTTAGGTGTTGTAAATACTAACCCTGAAATCAGAATGGACGGCTGCTTCGCAGAAAGCTTACCAGAACGTGGTAACATCGGTTTCGTATCACAATCAGGTGCTTTAGGCGGCGGTATTTTAAACATTTTGAAAGACTTAAACCTTGGTTTTGCTCAATTCATTTCAATTGGTAACCAAGCTGATGTTAATGCTGAAACAGCTATTGAATATTGGGAAAATGATAAAGATGTTGAACAAATTCTACTTTACATGGAATCAATTCAAAACCCAGCTAACTTCAGAAAATTAGCTTCAAGAGTAACTAAGAAAAAACCAATCTTAGCTCTAAAATCTGGCCGTTCAGCAGCAGGTGCATCTGCAGCATCTTCTCACACTGGTTCATTAGCAGGTGCTGATAAAGCTGCAGCAGCATTATTACATCAATCAGGTGTAATCAGAGAATTCTCATTGAAAAACTTATTTGCAACAGCTAAAGTATTTGCTAACTGCCCTATTCCAAAAGGCGACAGAGTTGCAATTATCACAAACTCAGGCGGTCCTGGAATTATGGCAACAGATGCTGTATGTGAATACGGTATGCAAATGGCTAAAATTTCTGATGCTACAAAAGATAAATTAAGAAGTTTCTTACCATCTGCAGCATCAGTTAAAAACCCAATCGATATGATTGCTTCAGCTCCTATCGAACACTACAAACAAACATTAGAAACAGTTATTGCTGATGAAAATGTTGATATGATTATCACAATTTATCTTCCATTCTTAGGATTAAAAGATATTGATGTTGCTAAAGCACTAATGGAAATCAAAGCAGAACATCCTGAAAAACCAGTTATTGGTGTATTCATGACTAAAAATGAATTCTTCTCAAAACTTTCAGATATGGATGTTAATATGCCATTCTTTATGTATGCAGAAGAAGCTGCTGACGGTTTGAACAGATTAAATCAACAAAGATTATGGATGGAAAGACCTGAAGGCAAAATTCCTTGCTACGACGTAGACAAAGCTAAAGTTGAAAAAATTATTAAAAACTCTTTAGCTGAAGGTAGAGCACAACTTACAACACTTGAATCTATCGACGTATTACAAGCATACGGTATCAGAGCTTGCAAATACGGCTTAGCTACAAATGAAGAAGAAGTTGTAGAATTAGGAAATTCAATCGGATATCCAGTTGTTATGAAAATGACTTCAAAAACAACTTCTCACAAAACAGATGTAGGTGGTGTTGTTGTTAACATCAAATCAGAAGAACAATTGAGAAGAGAATACAAAGGATTACTTGAAAGACTTGAAGCAAAAGGATTGCTTGAAGGTCTTGAAGGTGTAATCATTCAAGAAATGGTTAAAGGTAACCGTGAAATGGTTTGCGGTATCGCAACAGATCCTCAATACGGTCCAATGATGATGTTCGGTTTAGGCGGTGTATTCGTAGAAGTTATGAAAGACGTAACTTTCAGAATTGCTCCTTTAACAGATATCGATGCTATGGATATGATTAAATCAGTTAAAGCATACAAATTGTTAGAAGGTGCTAGAGGTACAAAACCTGCTCAAATCAACCAAATTCAAGAAACACTATTGAGATTATCTCAATTAGTAAGCGATTTCAAATTCATCGATGAATTAGATATTAACCCATTGTTAATTTCTGAAACAACTGGTGAAGGTATTGCTGTTGACGGTCGTATTAAAGTAAGATTAGAAGAAGCTAAAGAAGCTTTAGGTTGCACTTGCAATGAATGCTCTTGCTGCCACTAATCTGAATAAAAAGAATAAATAAAAAAACGGGATTATTTTATAATCCCGTTTTTTTTATAATATAAAATTTAAATTTATTATTTATTAATTTAAATTTATATCAAAAATACTATCAACACTAATATCTAGAGCATTTGTAAGTTCAACAATCTTCCTCACAGTTAAATTTTGTTCCCCTCGTTCAACTTTGCCAATATAATTTGTATGAACATTTGCCAATTCTGCAAACTTCTCTTGTGATAAGCTTTTTTTAGTTCTTTCCACCCTAAAATTTAAGCCTATTTTTTTAAGGACAACTTTATAATCTGTCATAATAAAATTTTATACTATTGACAATGTTCTTTCTACACTATTATAATAGTATATATACTATTATAATAGTGTATGGAGATTATTATGAAAATAAAAAAAATAAACAAAAAAGCTTTTACTTTAGCTGAAATATTAATTACACTAGGTATAATTGGAGTAATTGCAGCTATTACAATCCCAGCATTAATCAATAAAACCAAAAATAAAGAATTACATACAGCTTTTTTAAAAACTTTTTCAGAATTAAATCAACTAGCAATATTATTTAACTCCGAAAATGGCATAACCATCCCTGAATATACGGCTGGAAAAGTTGAAAACGGAATTGCAGCATCAGATGCAAACTTAATATTCAGTTATTATAATAATGCTATTACATTATCTTCGTCTGCTCAAGGAACAGAAAATGATAAAGGAGAAATTGTTGCTTTTTACGATATACATTATTTAAATGGAAAATCATACTCCGGTGGAACAAACCCTTCAGGAGGTAATTCGTCTTTTTTATGTGATAATACACGCTTTCAAGGCACAACATCCGGCTCAATATTAATTTTAAATGATGCACCAAAATATGGAGAGAACGGTCCTGTTATTTGTGTAGATATAAATGGTAAAAAACGTCCAAACAGATATGGAGTAGATTACTTTTTATTTATATTTACTGTAGATGGTAAAGTGATACCTGTTGGACAAGAACATAAAAATAATCCAACATCTTGCAATAGCAGCAAAGGAGTTTGTGCAAACTTTAATAATATAGGAGCAAAATACTGTTCAACTACAAGTTTAAATATATCAGAAAATACATCATGCGCTTACTATGCTTTAACAAATACCCACCCGACAAAACAAGGGAAAGACTATTGGAATGACTTTCTAGGGGAAGTATACAATAAGTAATATGTAAAAATTTCTTAATGAATAAACAAAAATTTTTTTTATTGACTATTATATTTATGTGGTCAAAATATAAAGGGGTATTATATGAGAATTACAGCTATACAAAATTATCATACAAATCCAAATTTTTATGGGGATAACAAGAAATCAAATAAATTAAAAAATGTAGCAGGAGCTGCGGCAATAGCAATAGCCACTACAATCCCTGCAGAAGAAGCAAAAGCACAAATATACTACCCTCCAATGAATTATATAACAGTTCCGGTAACAAATACCCCAATGTATAATATTCCAGATTGTTTTAAAACCGGTGACAAAAACTATGTAAATCCAAATAAAAACAGAAGAGAAATTTTTAACGAATTAGATATTAATGAAAATGGGACATTATCCGCACTAGAAGTTGTAAATATAGAACAAAACAATTGGAATAAATATATGAAATATTTACCATTTTCAGAAAAACAAGTAGAATATACTGCAAGACAATTTAATATATTATCTGAAGAATATAATGAAGATAATTCAAATCCTAATACAATTAACTATGATGAATATAAAGCTATAATGGATGATTATGAAGAAGCTCAAAAAAACACCATTTATATGCCGGTAGCTGTACCTGGAGTAATTTATCCAACTATACCTCATCATCACCACCATAGACATGATGCGCCTCCTCCACCACACAGACATCACAGACATTAATTTATTGACCATTATAATATTTAATGGTTTAATACAAATATGAATTATATTTTCTATTTTTTAATTGTAATATCAATTATTATCGGAGCCATAAATGGAAAACTTACAGATGTAGTAAATTCTATTCTAACAGGAGCTGAGTTATCCGTAAAAGTTGCATTTTCTCTAATTGGAATAATGGCTTTTTGGCTTGGAATGATGAAAATAGCAGACAAATGCGGGTTAATAAAATTTATAGCAAAGGTTATAAAACCTATAACAAAAAAATTATTCAATGAAATACCAGAAGATTCTCCAGCAATAGGTGATATCGCGATGACATTTACAGCTAATGCATTTGGACTTGCTAATGCAGCAACTCCAATTGGGATAAAAGCAATGGAAGAATTACAAAAACATAACACAGATAAAACATCAGCATCTAATGCTATGTGTATGTTTTTAGCTATGAGTACAGCTGGATTTCAACTTATACCGGCTACTGTAATCGCAATATTAATAGGAATTGGCTATAAAAATCCAACAGAAATTATTGCTCCAACTCTTTTAGTTACATCAATAGCATTTATTTGCGCAATAATTCTTGCCAAAATTTTCCAAAAATTATGGATGCCTCAAAAAGAAAACTCTAAGGAGGATTATTAATGTTTCAAACAGTAATGGATATAATCTCTCTTTGGGCATTACCATCCATAATAATATTAATTTTAACATTAGGACTTATAAAAAAAGTTCCATTATACGAAACATTTACAGATGGAGCAAAAGACGGTTTTAAAGTAGCAGTAAATATTATTCCATATTTGGTAGCAATCATTGTTGCAATATCAATGTTTAGGGCTTCTGGAATAATTGAAATGGCTGGAAATGCCTTAAAACCTATATTAAACCATTTTAACATTCCTGCAGATACAATCCCAATTATGATTGTAAGATCACTATCAGGCTCAGCTGCCTTAGGAGTTTTTTCTGACATTGCTCATAATTTGGGACCTGATGCATACGCAACAAAATTAGCAGCTATAATGGTTGGTTCAAGCGAAACAACATTTTATATACTCGCAGTATATTTTGGAGCAATAGGAATTTCTAAACTAAGATATGCACTAATAGTAGGACTACTAGCAGATTTTATAGGAATTGTTGCAGCAGTCTTGGTCTGTAATTTGATGTTCTAAAATCATTCTCAACCCAACTTTGAGTATACTTAGATAAGTTGTTTTTTACAATTGCTTTAACCAAAACTGCATAACTAATATCTATAAAATTTATCTTAGAAATTCTTTCAACCAGATATTCTCTAGCACCACAATTATGACAAAAACGATTCTCAGGAATAATTTCTCCATTTTTCATAATGGCCTTCAACTTAACCCCGCAACAACTACATCTAATAAGAAACCACTGATTTTCAACTAATTCCCCACAATCAGGGCAATAAGCAAAATCAACATCAGGGCGAACATTTTCATGATGGCAAACTTTATTATTCTTAAAAAACTCCAATATAAACATACTTATTGTTTAATGATGAAATGTAAAAAGTCAATTAATAATTAATAACAAAAAAAGAGAACTTAAATTTAATTTTAAGTTCTCTTTAAACAAGGCGCTGGCAACGAGTTATCTTCCCAGGCGG
>FR899623.1:0-128659 GCA_000437435.1 Clostridium sp. CAG:768
CCCCCCCCCGAAGTTATTAATCATGAATTTTTTCATACTTTCACTCCTTTATTAATTCTAAATTAATTTTAAATTATTTTTATTGCTTCTTAATTTAGTATAAATTATTTTTTTTATTTTTTCAAGATATATAAAAAATAATTTTTATTTAATATGCCATTTTTCTTGCAATCTGTTTAACTGTCCTTTACTAGCCAATCTACCTATAATATGATTTACTCTAATCAATAATCTTTCAGATTCTTTTTCTTTTCGGAAAACTACTGCATAAGGTTCTTTTGAATAGCGTTTTGGTAACAATTTTACTGATTTATCTTTTAGAGCATAACTTAAAAGAATAGTATCATCTGCAACTATACCATCTGCTTTATTTTGTTTTAATGCTCTATATGCATCATTATAATTTTTATAACCTATTACAGTTACTTCTGGTACATTTGTGCGTAAATTTCTTTCACTTGTCGATCCAAAAACTATTATTAATTTTTTACCTTCAAAATCACTTAAAGAAGTTGCTTTACTTGAACTGTTAACTAATATAGCCTGTCCAGCAACATAATATGGAACTGAAAAATCCAAAATTTGTTGACGCTGATTTGTGATAGACATAGTAGCTATTAAAAAATCAACTTCCCCTGCACTCAGTTTCATAATACGATTTGAAGCTGTAACCGGTACAAATTCTACTTTATTTTCATTTCCTAAAATATCTTTTGCAATAATTTTCGCTAAATCAATATCATATCCTATAAGATTACCCTTTTCATCTTTAAAGCCAAAAGGTGGAGCATCATCACGAACCCCGACAATTAATTTATCTCTTTTTATAACATTTGCAAAATCGTCATTTTCAGCTGTTTTTTTACCACAACCGGAAAATATAAAACAAAAACATATTAAAAGTAGAATAATTTTTTTAATCATAAAGATATCATACTTGAAAAAATACAACCAGACAAGCAAATTAAAAAAAATTAGACTCATAATATAAAGCAATCATTAAAGAAATCTTACATACCATAATAAAAATCAAATAGCCCAAGCGAATAACCGCTTACGGTAATGTTTCTAAAGAAGAATAAAGTACATAATCTAGTATTAGTTTGTTTTTTAAAAATATTTTTGGGGTTTTTAGAAAAAAGCCCATAACACAAGGAGGTAAAAATGACTATTAAAAAACTTACTGTGGCAGCTGCAATTGCCGTTGGAATAGCAACGTGTTCCTTGAATCAAGCAATGGCGGCTTGTCCTTGCGAGACTCCGGAAACTCCGGCACCTTGCGCAGAACCTTTACCTGTTGTAACAGGTCCTGCATGTCCATGTGAGACAGCAAAACCAAATACTTGCTCAAAATGCAAAAAAGCATTACCAGACTGTGATTGTCAAAAAGAAGATCCATGTGCACAACCATGTGATCCTTGTGAAACACAGAAAAAATCAGACTGCGGATGTCCAGATGAAATAAGCTGTGACGATCCACCAGAACCAGCTTGTGCAGTTTGCCCTCAAACAGGTAAACCTGACAGAAAAGATATGAAACAAGTATATGGTTATCCAAATGCTATTTATGGTACAAACAACTATGTAGGACAACCTGCAAATTCAATCTTCTCAACAGATACACCACTTGCAGGCACTCCAAGAACTCTTTCTTCTAACGTAAACGGAACAACTATTTCTTCTCAAGGTCAAGTAACAGGTGCTGCTACTCAAATGCCTTGTCTTAACGAAGCACCTACAAGACACAATGGTATTCCAATTGATAGAAATGAAAGATTAATGGACGGAAATAATTGTCCTATTGATTTTCAATCTTCAAACTCTATTGATGCAGTAAGAAAATCATTTGTTCCCTATGAAATTCCAAACCAAATGATGCAAACAACAGGTGCTGCTGCAAACTTAGGCGGATGCCAATTCCCAGACGTACCTAACGGTTTTTGGGCAGCATGTGATATTGATAAATTAGCTATAAATGACGTAGTAGTAGGTTATCCTGACGGATATTTCAAACCAAACAGACATATCTCTCGTGCAGAATTTGCAACAATGTTAGTAAAAGGTTTCAATCTTGATCAATGCGATATGCCTAGAGAAGGATTATTCAAAGACGTACCAAAAAGCAACTGGGCTAATGCTGCAATTGCAAAAGCTGTTGATGAAGACTTGTTAAAAGGTTACCCTGACGGAAACTTCAAACCAAACCACCCTGTAACAAGAGTAGAAGCTTTAACTACAATTGCAAAAGGTATGACTTGCGACATCGACCAATGCAAAGCTGATGAAATCTTAAGCAAATACGCAGACGGTGCATCTATTCCTAACTGGGCAAGAATTCCTGTTGCAAAATCTTTGGAAAACGGTGCTTTAAAAGATTCACCTAACCCAAATATGATTATGCCTAACAAAGAAGCAACTCGTGCAGAAGTAGCTTCAATGATGCAGACAGTTCGTGTAGCATTAGGCTACGATACAAACCCAAAAACTGCTAATAATATCTGCCCTGCTTGTCCTGTAAACAAAAATGCTTTTGTAGAACAAGAAGAAATTGTTAAAATTCCTACATTACAAGTTAAGATGATCGACCAATTAACAGCAAAATCATCTCACGTAGGTCAATACTTCAGAGCTAAAACTCTTGAAGATGTAACAATTAACGGTGTTACATATCCTTGCGGATCTACAGTAACAGGTCAAGTTGTTGAAGTAATAAGACCTTCTGGCTGTGATAAAGGTGCTTTAAAATTATCATTCACAGAAATTAAAAATGGTGATTGCAAAACTAAATTACCAAAACAAATTTTACAAGCACAAGTAAACAAATCAAAACAAGTAAACCCTGTAGCAAGATTAGTTGAAATGCCATTCACATTAGCAGGTTCAATGATTGGTATTGTAGGTAGAACTGCAGGCGGTATCATTACGAACGTTGGTAACGCTGCTGAAAATATCTCTAATGATGCAGGTTATATGCTAGGTCACGCATTCCAAGGTCAATTTGGTGCTGCTGCTCGTAACTTAGGTGATGGTCTATGGGAAACAGTTAAAGCTCCTGTTGACGTAACTAGAACTGCCCTATCTGGTACAATGGGCTTATTCCAAACTACAGGCGACGAATTTGCTTACCTTGTTGACCCACGCGGATACAAAATCTCCGCTGTAAATCCAAGAGAACACATTACTATTGCATTCGGTTGTTCTGAATAATTTGGACAAATAAAAATGCAACTAATTTCAAAAAACAGTAATTAATTGTTCGAAGCCTGAGAAAACCGGTATTCCATAAAGAATATCGGTTTTCTTTTTTTTTATTTATGTCTTTTTTATAATAACTAAGCTCTTTTTAATTTTTTCATTAACATTAAAAGCGGAATTACTGCAATACATAAAGCTCCAAATATTCTGAAAGAATCTATAAATGCCCATAAAGTCGATTGTTTTACCAATTGCCCGTATAAAGAATATTGAGCCATATATTGAGATACTGTATGTTCTGTGTAAGCAGCTAATGCTCCTGCTGTTGATTGAACTCTTTCAATAAATGCAGGATTTAATTCACTAGCTTTTCCAACCATCATATATTGGTGAACCTGAGCAAATCTCGTAAGCATTGTAGCAACCAATGATGTACCGATTGCACTTCCGATATTTTTTAATAAATTTTGAATACCTGTTGCATTTGTCATCTGTTCATTTTTCAAAGTATCAACAGACAAATTCATAATAGGCACCATTGAAAGTCCCATTCCAATACCCATTATAAAGTTAGGTATAGCGATATTCATATTAGATATTTGCAAATTCAAAGATCCAAATGCTAAAGTTGAACCGCCTAATAGACATAATCCTATAGCTACTAATATTCTATTATCAACTTTATTGGATAAAGTTGCTGTTAAAATCATAGCTGTCATACTGCCAAAACCTCTAGGCATCATTGTTGCACCACTTAAAAAAGCAGTATATCCTAACATACTTTGCAAAAATTGAGGAAGAATTGCAAGTGATGCGTATAACACAGCTTGAATTACAACTGAAATTATAGTACCTGCAGAAAAATTTCTATCCTTAAAAACTGATAAATCAATTAAAGACTCTTTATTAGTAAGTTGCGAATGGAAAAATAAAATACAAGCAACACAAGATACCCCAAATGTCCAACAAATCCAAGTTGCATTGAACCAATCAGCATTATTACCTTTATCTAATACTGTCTGTAATGTGACAAGCCATATTGTTAAATAGAAAAAACCTTTACCATCAATCTTAACATTTTTTTGTTTTTTGGCATAAGGAGGATCTTCAACTAATCTATGAGATAAAATTGCAGCCAAACAGCCAAATGGAACATTTATGTAAAAAATCCAAGGCCAAGTCCAGTTATCAGTAATCCAGCCACCTAATACAGGACCAATAATAGGAGCAAGAATTACCCCCATACCAAATACTGACATTGCAATTCCGCGTTTTTCTTTCGGGAAACTCTCAATAATTATTGCCTGTGAAATCGGTAAAATTCCGCCACCGCCAAAACCTTGCAAAATACGAGCAAATATCATAAATTCAATATTTTTCGCCATACCACAAAGCATTGATGCAATTGTAAACATTAAAATACTTATAATAAAAAAGTTTTTACGTCCAAATACTTTACTGAAAAAATCTACAGCAGGAATTACAATACCTGCAGCAATTAAGTAACTTGTTAAAATCCACATAGATTCATCACGAGTAGCAGAAAAACTTCCTGCCATGTGAGGTAAAGCAACGTTTCCTATAGTTCCGTCCAATACATATATAAAAACTGCTAACATTACTGGGATAATCATTATCCAAGGGTTAACAGACGGGGTCCATTGTTCTTTTTCTATTTTATTTTCAGACATAAATTATTATTTCCTATTTTTTTTCACCTTTTAATAAAAACATAAATGGGATTAAAATAAAACAAGCTATTGAAAAAACTTTAAAAGTTGTCATATAAGCACATAAAGTAGATTGTTGAATTAATTGATTATAAAGCATTTTACCTGCCATATAAGTAGAATTCATCATATCACCTGCTTGATGAATAAAAGTTCCTGATAGTGCATTTAATTTATCCATAAACACAGGATTTGAAATACTTAAATTTTTAACAAGTCCATGTTGATGCACCTGCGAAAATCTTGAAATCATAGTAGCAACTAAAGATGTACCAATTGCTCCACCTATAGTTTTTAATAAGTTTTGCAAACCCGAAGCATTTGTCATCTGGTCATTTCGGATTGTAATACAAGATAACGTTGTAATAGGCATAAATGAAAATACTAGTCCTAATCCGAATATATAATTAGGTATTGCAATATTCATAGGATTTATTTCCAGGTTTAAAAGTCCTAACATCCAACCGCCAATACCTAGACAAATAAGCCCAATAACACCATAAGTTCTATAACTTAATCTTCCGCCAAGACCGCCAAATATCAACAATGCTGTCAAACAACCTAATCCTCTGGGCATTATTGCTAAACCGCTAAGAAAAGAATCATACCCTAACATATATTGAAGCATTTGAGGTAATATTGCTAAAGATGCCAATAATACAGCATTAATTAAAATTAACATTACTGTACCGAATACATAATTTGTATCTTTTAATACATCTAATTTTACAAGCGGATTTTTACCCTTAACCTGTGTATAGAAAAATAAAACAGCCCCTGATACTGCTATTACTGTCAACCAGCAAATCCAAGTAGCATTAAACCAGTCAGCATCATTACCTTTATCAAAAACTATTTGTAAAGGAACAAGCCATACACACAACCATAAAAATCCCCATTTATCCAAATGAATATTATTTTGTTTTTGAACATAAGGAGGATCTTCCAAAAACATTTTTGCTAATGTAATACAAATAAAACCTACAGGAATATTAATAAAGAAAATATAAGGCCAAGACCAATTTTCTGTGATATATCCACCTAAAACAGGTCCAAAAATAGGAGCAACAATTACAACTAAACCAAATACAGCCATTGCTTTGTTTCTTGCTTCTCCTGTAAATGATTCCAATGTAATAGCCTGTGCCATAGGCATTAGACAACCTCCGCCTATACCTTGTAATGCTCTTGCTATTACAATCATTCCAATAGAATTTGATACTCCGCAAATAAAAGAAGCTATTGTAAATATAAATACACCAAGCATAAAAAAGTTTTTTCTTCCAAAAAATTTACAGAAAAAATCTATCATTGGTATAACAATACTACTTGCCATTAAATAACTTGTCAAAACCCATATTGATTCCTGTGAACTTACAGAATAAGACCCTGCAATATGAGGTAAAGCAACGTTTGCAACTGTTTCATCTAACGCATACATAAATGTTGCTAACATAACAGGTAAAATTATTAACCATGGATTTGTTTTAGGTTTCCACTCTTCTTGAATTAGTTCTGCAGACATATTTTCCCTATATATTCTTTTATTTAAAAGGAGCCTTGACGGCTCCTTTATCTTTGTAATCCTTTTTGCCGATATACCAGACTTTTTTAATATTTGTCCGTTTTTTTTTACTTTATTATTATTTTACTCTTACTTTTGGAACTACTGACATTCCTGGGATAATGCTATATTCATTCGGATCTATTTTTTCAGTAAATACAATTTTTACAGGAATTCTTTGAACGATTTTAACGAAAGATCCTACAGCATTTTCAGGTGGGAACAAACTTGATTTAGCACCTGAAGCTCTTTGAATACTGTCAACTTTTCCTTTGAATACTTTGTTTGGATATGTATCTATTTTAATATCAACTTCTTGACCAGGTTTCATATGACGTAATTGATTTTCTTTAAAGTTTGCAACAACCCATACATTTTCAGGAACAATTACAAATAGTGGAGAACCAATATTTACATACATACCTTTTTCTACACGTCTTGAAGATACTGTACCTGTTTGAGGTGCATAAATATTTGTATAAGATAAATTTAATTTTGCTTTATCTCTAGCAGCTTTTATTTCTCTCAAATCAGCATCTGCAACTTTTTTACCGCTATCTGATAATAATGCTTCTTCTGATTGAGTCAAGTTTGCTTGAGCTGAATCATATTTAGCTTGAGCAGTATCTAGAGTTTGTTTTGATACAGCACCTTTTTCATACAAAGCTTTATATCTGTCTAAATCTTTTTTAGCTACTTCAATATTTGTCTGCATTGCTTTAAAATTAGCTTTCGCATTTTTTTGATTTAAAAGAGTTTTTTCATATTTTGCATCAGCTTGAGCAAGAGCAATTTCATAATCTGCAGGATCAATTTTAGCTACCAAATCACCTTCTTTAACTTTCTGGTTATCAGTAATATACACTTCAGTAATTTGACCGCTTACCCTTGGAGCAACTTGAACTGTTGTTGTTTCTACATAAGCATCATCTGTTGATTGATATAATAATGCATCATGAATTACAAAACCTGCTGCGATTGCAACTATAGCTCCTACACCTATTGCAATATAACGTTTAAATGGTTTGTGTTCTTTTTTTTCTTCTGTTTGAACATTTTCTGACTCAGTATTTATATTTTGTTCGTCCATTTTATACCTCATTTTTATATTTGCATATCTACCATTTTACTTAAATTATCTCTAAATCTTTTTAAAATATCTCTTAACAATTCTTTTTCTTTTGAAGATATATTTTTTCTACCAGGAATAGCATTCATTTTATCAATTGCTGCTCGTAATTTATCTGTTATTGAATCATAAACTTCTTTCCCCTTTTCAGTCACTCCCATTTTTCTGACTAAACGGTTGTTTTTCATATCTACAAATCTTGTAATATAACCTTTTTCTTCTAAAGAGTCTAATATTTTACCTGTATTTGCTCTATCTTTTAATATTAATTTAGCCAAATCTCTTTGACAAATTCCTGCGTTACATAAAATAGTTTCAATTGTTACATACTCATCAGGAGATAAATTTACATTTAATTTTTTAAAGAATTTTAATGAAAATACTCTAAAAAATTTTGTTGTTTGTTCTAATTCGTAATATAAACTATCTGTATAACGTTGTATTTCTTCTTTTTCTAACTGTTCCATTATAGACTCTTTTATTATTTTAATTATTGTTGTAAAAAAAATTTGTTGCATTTACAACAATAATATGCTAACATATGATTATTAAAAATGCAAGTACTAAAAACAAAGGATTAAAAAAAGTGAAAAAGCTATTATCTACAGCATTATTAATGAGTTTTTTAAGCATGAATATCATGCCTGTTTTTGCTCTGGAAAATAATACAAAATCTACTGCTACCCCAAAACAATTCAAAAGCATGGTAGAAAAAAGTAATAAAAAAACTAAACCTACAAATAAAAATAATGCTAACCGAAAAAATGATGATTATAAATTCGCATATGTAAATATGAATTGGTGGAACAATTTTAATGATGATATTTTAACTTCATACATTGAAAAAGCTATTTTAAATAATTATGACCTAAAAATGGCAACAATTAATGTAGAAGAATATTACCAAAATGTAAAATTACAATTTGCAAACGAATTACCAAGTGTAGCAGCAGGATTTGGACCAGGTTGGTATAAAGCACCAGGATCAACAAGTACTGACATTGGTTTTGGTCTGCCAATTATTGTTCAATATGAAGCTGATATTTTCTTAAAAAATCACAATAAAACAAAAGCTGTAAAAAAACTATATGAAGGCTCTAAACTGGATGAAAGAGCTGCATACATATCAGTTGTATCAGCAGTAGGATCTACTTATTTTAATATTATAAATCTTGATAAAATGATTACATTACAAGAACAAATTGTTAAAATAAGACAAGAAATTTATGATTTAATGCTTGCAAGCAATAAAGAAGGTCTAACTTCTACAGCAGATACTGTAAAAGCTAATAAATCATTAGTTCAAGGCCAAACCGATTTAATTGAGTTGAAAAAACAAAGAGAGCAATTATTACACCAAATGTGTGTACTTATCGGAGAAAGTCCTGAAAATGCAAATACTCTAAAAAGAACATCTTTAGATGATGTAAACTATCAATTAGCAGTTCCATCTCAAATTCCATCAGAAATCATTACTCAAAGACCTGACTATATGAGAGCTGAATTGATGGTTGAAAAAGCCGGAATTGATGTTAAAGTTGCTAAAAAAGAATTTTTACCATCCATTAACATCTTAGGCGGTGCATTATTTAATGCAGGAGATTTAGGCAGCTTATTTACAACAAAAAATATGTTGCTTGGTCTTGGCGGCGGATTAATGACTCCATTATTCCAAGGTGGTTCTTTGATTGCGAACTTGAGATTGAAAAAAGCAACTTATGAAAGAATCTTACAAGACTACTACAAAACTAATTTAACAGCAATCCAAGAAGTAAATGATGCTCTGGTTGCATCAAAACTTGATAAAGAAAAAATGCTACAAACTACTAAACAATATAATTTGGAAAAATCTGATTATAAATACAGCGAACACAAATATAATCAGGGAATCATATCAAAACTTGATTTAATTCAATATCAAGAAAACTTACTCACAATAGAAAAACTTGTAGCTCAACAAAAAGTTGAATGCATGACAGATGCAATCAGCTTATACAAAGCTACAGGAAGCAAACCATACGACTATGTAAATTAAATTCACATATAATCATCACCTCTTTACTTTAAGAAAATTAAAGTAATGTGCCGGCAAGTCTCACTATTGCCGGCATTTTCTTACACTACGTGCGTAGGTATAGCTTACGACTTATTAATAGTCGCTTTTTACGATTTTCTTATTTTTTACAAACTATTTTAATATCGCTTTGTTCAACTCATGCACTCGGGTTCTATCATCTGAAGTTATATTAAATACTCAAACTTTACCCTCGCATCTGTTACAATACGTGCGTAGACATAGCATAAAACTATTGAACTAATCGCTTTTTGAAATTGCAAAATATTACAAATTTCCAACAATTACTCTGTCAATTCCTGCTAAATCTTTGATTATTTCTATATTTTGGAAACCATTTTTCTCCATTATTGATTTAACATCATTTGATTGACCTATTCCCAATTCGAAAATTAAATATCCACCTTTATTCAAAATTCTTGGAGCGTCTTTCGTTATCTTTTCATAAAACTCCAAACCTTTTTCATCTTCAGTAAACAGGGCTTGTTCTGGATCAAATTTAACTTCTGTTTGAATATTTTCTTTTTCTGACGGTGGAATATAAGGAGGGTTCGAAACAATTATATCAAAGCTTTCACCAGGTTTTACATTAGAGAAAATATTAGATTTTCTAAATATTGCTTTATTAAATAAATTTAGTTTAGAAGCATTATCAAGTGCTGTATTTAATGCATCTGATGAAATATCAAGCCCGATAATTTGACATTGTGTATATTTTGCAATCATACATGCAATACAACCTGAACCTGTTCCAACATCTAGAGCCATTGTGAAAATGTTTTTATTAATTATCTCAATAGCTTTTCTTACTAAAAATTCTGTTTCATCTCTCGGAATTAAAACAGACGGATTTACAATAAACTTTTCTCCCATAAAATCAGCGTAACCGATTATATGTTGAATTGGCTGTCTTGTTTTTGCTCTTAATTCAGCCTTTTCCTTTACTAATTCAAGTTTTTCAGTTGTCAGCTTATTACCTGAAATAATATCTTTTACACCATAATTTGCAAAATGTTCAAGAAGCATTTTCACTTCCACATTTGCTTCATTTTGTTCTATACCGCTATCTGTTAATATTTTTATAATCTCTTGAATACTCATACTTTCTGCCATTATTTTCTTTTATTCACTAATATTTCGACAATCATGCTCATTTAATATCTTATCTATTTCATCACGAGCTTCGAGTTTTGAAGTTAATTCTTTTTTTTCTATATTATATTTTTTACACAAACGGTCATAATAATAAAGTTGTTTTTTTGTCGGAGCTTCCTTTGACATTTTAACTTCTTTTAAAAACTCTCTTTTTTTCTTTTCAAATTCTTTTTGAGCTTGAATTATAGGTTCTTGTTTTTTCTTGTAATCATAATACTTACGGCATTCTTTTAAGTAAAGAATACTCTCTTCCATAAACTTATCACTATCTAAATAGTCTTCCAAAAACTCAAAATGAGGATTATTTATTTCAAGGTAATATCTTTCATCTTCTACAAATTTGTCATAAATATCTTCAACTGACATTTGCGGGGATTTTTTGACTAACGCACGCAAAAAATTACACAGAGCTGATTTCTGTGTTTTCGTCATATCTTGGTAAATTTGATTTTTTATCTGGTACATTATTTCTTAAAAAGATCTTTTACATTGAATTTACCGATATTTTCCTGATGAAACTCTACAAATTTTTTCACAATAGGGTTTGTCTGAAGAACGGTTTTCTTTTGAACCTTTTCTTCTGTTTTAGTTTCATTCTCAATTACGGTAAACTCTCTTTTATCCATAAAATAATTATACCTCTTTATATATTTATAAAAAAGTTTGTTAAGAAAAAATTGACTTTTTCTTATATAAAAAGTATATAATATTACATTTTGTTACATTTGGAGTTTTGCAATTGGTATTCCAAAAACAGCCTCAATATCAACACCATTTAATATTTCAGTAATTAAATCATTTGGATTTACGTTTCTTTCAAACAAAGGCAAAATACCTAATATTTTCACATTTGTATATTCTTCAATTAATCTTGGCAATAATTTTATATTCACATCATCTGTTGCTTCAGGATAATTACTTAAAATAACTCCGCGGAACTTTATACCTATTTCTAATGCGTGATTAATTGACAAGATTATGTTATTTATTGATGCAGATTTTGCAGAAACTACCATTAACAGTGGTAAATCAAGCATTTTTATCAAATCTTCTTCTAAAAAATTTTTACCAAAAGGTGTTGCAAGACCTGATACGCCATCAACTATCAAACATTCATGAACATCTTGGATTTTTTGAAAATCATTAAGAATTGTATTTTTATCAATTGCAATATTTTCTGCAGCAGCTGCAATTAAAGGAGACGATTTTTGCTTTAACAGATATGAATAATATGTTTTTACATAAGGATCTGTATATTTTATAAAAGCAATATCTAAAGATTGTTCAAAACCGTTTATTTTTACAATACCGGTATCAACAGGTTTGTATACACCGCAAGAATAGCCTAAACTCTGCATTGTAGCAGTAAGACCGGCAGTTACAAATATTTTATCCGATGTGTCATCAGAACCTGTTAAAAATAACTCTAGCATAGCTTTATACTATCATGGGCCGAATTTTATTGTAAAGCTGTCTTAAAGTCTATTTTTTATTTCATCAAAATTGTCACCGCCGTATTTTAGAAGAAATTCATCTAACAAAACACAAGCAATTCTATTTTCTGCCACAACAGAACAAGCCTCTACAGCACATGTATCAGAACGTTCAAAATGAGCTTCTGTCTGCTCCATATTCTTTAAATCAACTGTTTTTAATGGTTTTCTTAAAGTAGGAATCGGTTTCATAACAGCAGTCACTACAAGCGGTTCACCATTTGTCATACCACCTTCAATTCCACCAGCATTATTTGTTTTTCTTATAATCTTTCCGTTTTCAAGATACATTTGATCGTGGAATTCACTTCCCATCATTTTATAAGCATATTGATTTCCGATAGAAACTGATTTTACAGCAGGAATACTCATTACAGCCTGAGCAATTTTACCATCAAGCATTCTATCCCAATGCACAAAAGAACCAAGACCAATCGGCAAATTTTCATAGATTACTTCAAATTTACCTCCTAAAGTATCTCCAGCCTCTTTTGCTTTGTCTATTTCATTTTTTAATTCTTCTTCTGTTTTACCTTGACCAATTTGAATAATTCTTGAATGACATTTTATATTAAACTGTTCAAGAATTTGTTTTGCTAAAGCTCCAACTGCCACTTCTATTGCAGTTTTTCTAGCACTTGAACGTTCTAAAATATTTCTCAAATCAGTTTGATTATATTTTACACTGCCTGCAAAATCTGCATGTCCTGGACGATACTTTGAAAAAGCTTTTTCGTCTGTGAAATCTATAGGATCAGTGCTCATAATCTTTTGCCAATTTTCAAAATCTTTGTTTTGAATAACAAGAGTGATAGGTGAGCCTAAAGTTTTCCCAAAACGGACACCTGATGTGATTTCAACGGTATCTGATTCGATTTTCATACGTCCGCCGCGACCATATCCGCCTTGGCGACGTTTTAATTCTTTATTGATAAAATCGGGATTTATTTCAAATCCCGAAGGTATTCCCTCTATAATTGCGGTCAAAGATTTTCCATGACTTTCTCCCGCAGTTAAAAATCTAAACTTTTCCAGCATAATCCTCTATTATTTTTTATTTGCGTATTTTAAGAAAATTTGTTCTTTAGTCTGCATTAATTCTTCTGTAATTTGCCATTTTCCATTAATTTTCTTAACTATCATATATGTTTTTAATTTATAAGTTTCACCTTTTGGTTGTCTTAAAGAACTAACTTTGTAAGCTCCATTGCCTAAAGATGCTACAGATACATTCGTATAAGTATTTTTGTAACCTCTCATTTTAGCACCTGCTTGACCAATTTTCATTTGTTTTATGTAAGTTGCTGTATTTGTAGATACATTAACTAATTCTCCATTTGGTTTTACAACCTGTCTTATAATCTTTGCATTTGGTGAATACATACCTGCAACTGTCGGACTATATGAATTTGCAGCAGATACATAGCTGTTAAAGAAATTCAAAGCTTCTTGAGCACTGTCTGCAAAAGCTTGTAATCCTGTCATTACAAACATTGTGAATACAACTAATATAGATAATATTTTTTTCATTTTTCTACCCTTTCTACAAAAAATCTTCCAATTATAGAACGATTTATGTATAAATTTTGTTCATTCTAATTATATCATATAAACGCTGAATGTCATTAAACGAAATATGTAGTAGAATTAAGCATATGAATATGCAAGTTTTATCAGAATACTTAGATTATCTGGAAATTGAAAAAGGTCTTGCTGAAAATACTCTTGAAGCATACAGGAGAGATTTAAGCGATTTTTTCGAATTTTGCGGTGATGTTGATATTAACGATATTCAAAGATCTAAAATCAACACATATGTCAGAAACCTGCATGAAAAGAAGTTTTCTCCTACAAGTATTATGAGAAAAATTGCATCACTTCGAGGATTTTTCAAATGGAGTTGTGTAAATGAAATTACGAAAACAAATCCTGCACTCACTCTAGAACAACCAAAAATTCCTCAAAGACTTCCTAAAGTTATGACAATAGAAGAAATTAATAATATCTTAAATCAAGATTTATCAAAGCTTCACAGGGTTATTATAGAACTTTTATACGGATGCGGACTTAGAGTATCTGAACTTGCGAATTTGAAAATTACTGACTATGATTTGAAAAGTAAATTTCTTGAATGTACAGGTAAAGGCTCAAAAGATAGACTTGTTCCGCTAGGAAAAAAAGCTATTCAAGCAATAAAAGATTTTTTACCTGAAAGAGATTACTTAATTTCAAAATACAACTTACAGACAAAATATCTTTTGATAAACGACAAAGGTAAAAAAGTAACACGCCAGGAAATCTACACATTTATCCATGAGCAGGGGAAAAAATTACACAAAGCAATCTCTCCACACACACTGCGTCATAGTTTTGCAACTCACTTATTAGAAAACGGAGCTGATTTAAGAGTTGTGCAAGAACTTTTAGGACACAGCAATGTATCCACAACCCAATTGTATACACACATTAGCAAAAAGCGCCTTAAAGAAGTTTATTTTGCTATTAACGGATAATTTACATATCCACGCAAACATAAGGCGGAAGTTTCTTTAAAAAGTTTATATCAAATTCAAAGTTTGAAAAAGTTATTGTCTTTGAATAACCTGTTTTCAATAATATTGTCAAATGAATCAAAGATCTTCTGCGAAAAATTTGAGGTTCTTTTATAAAAGTTATCCCTTGAATATCTTTATATAAAAATATTTCCTCATTATTTTTAGATATTATTTTTAATTGATTATTTACATTATCTACAATAATAGATTTATAATTTATCAAAGTTCCGAATTGAAATTGGAAATTATAAAACAATACCATAACTATTGATATTGGGATTACATACAAAACTTCTTTTATATTAGTTACTTTGTAACATATGTAGATGATTAATGCCGTAATAAGCAAAACAAAAAAGAAAACTTTTTTGATTTTCGGAATAAGATTATCAAACTTATAAATCTTTTGCATATTGCTTTCCTTTGAATGTTATTTCTATCTTATTTGAACAGGCATAATCAAGCAAACATAATCTTCTTCGCTGTTAGGTTTGAACATTGTAGCTGACAATGGTGTATTAAGTCCGATTTTAACCTCATCAGAATCAATGTTTTTCAAAGCTTCCAACACAAATTTATAATTAAAAGCAATTGTCAATTCTTCTCCTGCGTAATCAATATCAATATTTTCTTCTGATTTCCCGGAATCAGGAGTATCAGCTGAAAGTTTTAAGTTATTATGGCTGAATTCTAGTTTAACGATACTTGTTTTTTCATTAACCATAATTGATACACGTTCCAGAGCTGATGTCATTTGAGAAACATTTACCAAAGCTTCTTTTGGACTTTCTGCAGGAATTAATTGGTTATATTTTGGGAATTGACCTTCCAATAATCTTGAAATTGTTGTTGTTTTTTCTGATTTAATTATTAATCTTGATTTTTCTGTGTAAATTTTTACTGAATCTTCATCAATGAAACTGCTCATTTTAATAAATTCATTCAAAGTCTTTGAAGGAATAATTAATTGTTTAGAGTGATTGTCTTTATTATCAATAGTTTCACGAACTCTAGCTAAGCGGTTGCCGTCAGTTGATGCAATTTCCATGACATTTTCAGAAATATCGCATACAATACCTGATAAAAGATTGCTTGTTTCATAACTTGCAGCAGCAAAACCTGCTTGTTTCACAGCTTTTACAAAAGGTCTGATTTCTATTTCAAAACCTTCTTCATCATTCACATTAATTAAAGAAAACTCCGGAGGAAATTCTGAAGCTGAAATACCAATTATATCAAACTTTGAGTTTTGGCAAGTTATATTAACAGTTGTTTCACCCTCATTCATTTCAAAAGTAATTAACTTATCACCGAGTTTGGAAACTATCTCATTGAGAGTCTTTGAAGGCAATGTAATTTTTCCTTCTTCTTCCACTTGAGCATCAACTTCTGCAATTACTGTTAAATCTAAATCTGTTGCAACTAGTTTGATTGTACTTTTATCAATAGTTTCAATCAAAATATTTAAAAGTACAGGTTGAAGAGCTTTCATAGATGTAGCTCTTTCTACAATTTTAATCCCATTATATAAATCTTCTTTTTTTACAACAAATTTCATGATTTTTACTCCCCGATTTTCTATTCTATAATTTGATTATATCCGTTAAATATTCAAAAAGAATAAAATAATACAAAAACTTTACCTTTTAAGTTTTGAACAATTGAATTTATATTATATATTATATTAATTAATATAATAATATATTTAATAGTAATAATAAGCTGTCAATATTTGTAGAAAACTATTTGAAACTATGACTATGACAAGCTTTTGCAAGTAGAAAAAATTGTAGAAAATTGTTTAATAATTTTTATTTTTTTGTAGAAAACTATATTATTAACATTTAATTGTAGAAAACTCATGAATTTTCTACATATTTTCATGAAGTTTTCTACAATTTATTAACAAATTTTCTACGGACATAGTCCTAGAGCTCTTATAATAGCAATCATGCCTTCTGCTGCTATATCTTTTACAATTTTTCCATTTTCATTAAAATAGTAAAAGTTCATAATACAAGCGCTAAAATGTTTTCCTGTAGCATCAAGTCCCATAAAGTTTCCGTCGTGAGTTCCTGTGCATGTCCATCTGACTGCAACTTTATTATCTTCTGCAATAATTTCTTCCAATTTCCATTGAACATCAGAAAATCCAGATCTCATCCAGTGTACAACAGATAAATATCCTTTTCCGCCATATAAAGGTTCTTTTGATGCAGGTGTATAAAATGATGCTGTTTCATCAACAAGTTCTTCAGCCAATTTTTCGTCAGCTGTATTAATCATTTGTTCAAATTTCTTCATTAAATCTTTACACATATCCTTATTCATATTTTTCTCCCTTTCCATAAAATATTTATATCAAAAAAAAAATAATTATAAAAAAGCTTGACAAAATATATATTTCATGATATAAAGAATGTGGGGTAAATGTATATTTATAAGTCTTGTCAAACGACGAGACTTTCTTTTTCGGGGGAAGGACTTTTATATTTTTTAACTTTATTAATAGAGCTGTAAGCTCAATATAAGGATTATTAAACTTTTTATATATAAAGAGTTTATAAATATTATTTTTCTGTAAGCCTTAATTCATGCCTATTTTGCTTGTTTGTAAATATAATGTAACAAATTAATCTTTTTGTTAAAGTTTTTGATTTAAAAAACCGAGATAAAATTTACAGACAGAGCAATAGTTAATTGGAGGTAAATTTTTAAATGAATTCAAAAACTGAAAATGTTATAGTCAATGACTGTAACACAATTGCTAATGGCATTATGCGTGACATTAATGACCTTGATGCAATGGAGCGAATGTTAAGCAGTGAATTGAGTTCTGAAGATTTGTTCAGAATTGATTGTGCAATTTTGGCGTCTTTAAGGGATACTACAGATTTTTCAAGAGACTTGTTACATCAACTTGAAGAAGGTAGATATGAAAAAGCGGTTGTTGAAACACCTAAAACTCTTGATAATACATTGGCAGAAATTCAAAAAGATGCAATGATAGATGTTACATTACCCCTACAAAATATGTTTGATGAAATGATTAATTATGTATCAGAAGCGTTTGTATAATAAAAAAGGAGCTATTAAAAAGATGGAAGATTTGTGCAAATTAGAGAATTTAGAAATTGATATTTCTAAAATTACCCCTGTTGAAGATGTATGTGAAACATTAATGTTGTCAGAAGAATTATTAGAAAAGTACAAAATAGTTATTGATGAAAGTAAAATTGAAAAAATAATTGCTGAAATTCCTGAAGAACAAAGACATGCATTAACATTTGAAGAAAAACTTGAATATATCAAAAATATTTTATCTTACGATGTGTCAAAACCAATAAAGAATTTATTTGAAGATGTTCTTTGCTTTGTAAGTAAATTATAAAGGATAAAACAATAAAAAAATAAGAGGATTTTTTAGTCCTCTTATTTTTTGTCTTTATCAGATCTTTCTCTAATAGATAATTTGATTGGTGTTCCAAAAAATCCGAATGCTTCACGCAATTTATTTTCTACGTAACGTTTGTAATGATCTTTCATTAAATCAGCGTTATTTGCAAAAATAACAATGTGCGGAGGTTGAATACCGGTTTGAGTAACATACATAATTTTAAGTCTTTTGCCTTTTGAAGAAGCCGGTGGATTTAACATATAAGCTTCTTTGATTACTTTATTCAAAAGACCTGTTGAAATACGTTTAGTACATTCTGCATATACATTTTCAGCCTCTGTATAGATTTGATGTAATCTTTGTTTTGTAACAGCTGAAATGTATATTTTTGGAGCGTATTCCAAAAATGGTATGTCATTTGCAAGTTTTTTATTATATTGATTAATTGTATTTGATTTTTTGTCTTCAATCAAATCCCATTTGTTAATCGCTATAATTAAGCCTTTTCCTGCTTCTGTAATAATTGAGGCAATTTTCTTATCTTGATCTGAAATTCCTTGAGTAGCATCAATTACAAGCAAAGCAACATCGCAATCTCTAATAGATCTTATTGCTCTGTCTACTGCAAATTTTTCAACACCCCAGTCTACTTTTGATTTTTTTCTAATCCCTGCAGTATCTACAATTATAAATTCTCTGTCATTATATGTAATATGACTGTCTATGCTGTCACGAGTTGTGCCTGAAATATCAGATACAATTACTCTGTTTTCGTTTAATAGAGCATTAACTATTGATGATTTTCCTGCATTTGGTCTTCCGACAATTGCAATTTTGATTGTATTATCATCTTCTTGTTCTACATCTTGAGAGAAATCTTCTGTTACCAAATCAAGAAGATCACCTACACCGCCTGATCCGTGAAGAGCAGAAATTCCAATAGGATCCCCTATTGCAAGTGAATAAAAATCATTTACCATCATCAAAGATTCAGGGTTATCTGATTTATTTACGGCAAGAAAAACAGGTTTTTCTGATTGTCTTAAAATATTTGCAATATCGTAATCAACAGGATTAACACCTTCTTTTCCGTCTACAATAAAAATTATTTTGTCAGCTTCTTCACAAGCAATTTTCGCTTGATCAAAAATTGACAACATAATTTCATCTTCATCACCTGGTATAATTCCGCCAGTATCGATTACAGTAAAAATTTTATTTTGCCATTCAACGTCAAAATAGATTCTATCACGTGTAACTCCCGGTAAATCGTCAACGATAGAATTTCTCGTACCTATAAGACGGTTTACGAAAGTTGATTTGCCTACATTTGGGCGTCCTACTATTGCTACAATCGGTTTTCTCATAAGGTTATTATAGCATGGAAAAATTAAATAAGTGAATATACATCATCTTCCATCAAGCTTTTTTGAAATTCTTCACATTCTGCAATCATATCAGTCAAAATTGCATATTTTGGAGAATGAAGTATTTGGGAAATATCAGCTTGAGGATTGTAATCAACAATATAATAATCTTTAGTTTTCTCTTTTATTTGTATTACATTGATGTCATCAAGGATTGAGAATAATAATTCAAATACTTGGTAAGATTTGCCTAAAAAACTTGCACATCTTCTTAATTCAACTTTTCCGCCGTTATTGTGGCAGGCAAATTTTAACATTCCGCATACGGTTTTCAAAAATTCTTCTTCATCCATGTATTTTAAGTCATAATTCATAAAATGAATTGATAACGGGGTTGTCTGATTAAGAATTCTGTCAAAAGTTTCTTTATCTGCAGGATAATCAAAAAGCATTAAAGAGTCACAAGGTCTTAAATTGTCGCGTGTAATTGTGCGGGCAAAAAGATCTGAGAACGGTTTTAATTTATCTAATATAGGTTTGCTTTCTGCAAAAATCAAAATATTTTGTTTTGAATTTTTAACATAATCATTTACTTGAGGCAAAATATCTGTTTTTTTGCGGTGATCGTAAACTTTTTGTTGCGGCAGGTTTTCTTCCTCTTTTAAATATTCAGAATGAATATCATCAATAATGAGTTGTACTGAGGTATTTCCATTAAATTCATTAATCTGCGGGTGGAAAGCAATGTTTAAAGTGTCTCCTTTTACAAGAGATGTATCACCGTCTTTCCAGCGAATACAATTAAACTCAGTAGTACCTGCTTGACATGTTAAACGTAAATGGTTTTTATTTTCACCCATCAATCGTTTTTCTTTAATTTTAAGATTTCTGATAGCAAAAGTCGGGCTAGGATTTGATGCCCCAAAAGGTTCCAGCTGAGAAATCTGTTCAACTAAATCAACGTCAATATCATCAGGCATAAGTTCTAAATCAATATTAATAAACGGTTTTAAATCTTTTCCTTGAGCCATTTCTTTAACGGTTTTGCAAAGAGCAGATTTAACTTGTTCAAAAGATGATTTTTCTTCGCTGAAAGCAAGTCCTGCAGCCATTGCGTGTCCGCCAAATCCATCAAATAATTCTGCATTAGCAGAAATTGCATCATATAAATTTATTCCATCAATACTTCTTGCTGAACATCTGAATTGTTTTGTTTCATCAGAATATGTCATTAAAAAAGTTGGTTTGTAATATTTTTCTACAAGAGATGATGCAACGATTCCGATAATTCCGATATGCCAATCTTTGTTGAATAATACGATAGCAGAGTTTCTGTTCCCTTCTGCTTTAACCATTTCATCAGCTTCTGCAAATGTATTTTGGCATAATTCTTGTCGAATTTTATTAAATTCGTTCAAACTCTGAATAGCCATTTCAATTTCTTGTCGGTTATCAGAGATTAAGACTTTCAAAGCGGCATCAACTGTATCAAGACGTCCTGATGCATTAATTCTTGGTGCAATTCCGAATGCAATTTGTTCAGATGTAATTTGACCTTTGTAACCTGCACTTTCTAACAGTCTTGAAAGCCCGTAATGTTTTCCGTTAGAAATTAGTTCTAGTCCTTTAGTTACAAAATATCTGTTTTCACCGATTAATGGTACAACGTCTGCAACTGTACCTACAGCAACGTATGGTAAAATATCTGAAATGAATTCAAGTTTATTGTATTTTTCTAATAATCCTTGAGCAACTTTAAATGCGACACCAACACCTGCAAGAGATGTTAAGCTCTCAATTTGTTTTGTAGTTAAGTTTTCATCTAAGGCATTAGGAGCTTTCGGATTTATAATTCCATAAGCTTTTGGCAAAATTTCAGGAGCTTCGTGGTGATCTGTGATAATTACATCAATTTTAAAGCTGTTTAAAAAATTCACAGCATCGACATCTGAAATCCCGCAGTCACAAGATATAATAACTTTAGGTTTGACTTGTGTCATTACTTTTACTAGTGCTTTTGTATCAAATCCGTGTCCTTCTTTTTCTCTGTCAGGAATAAAGTAATTAACATCAGCTCCTAAGAATTTAAAAGTTCTGTATAGCAAAGAAGTGGAAGTTACACCATCGGCATCAAAGTCACCGTGGATAACAATTTTTTCTCCATTATCAATAGCATTTGATAATCTTTCAATAACTTTTTCCATATCCGTAAAAGCTTTCGGATGAGTAATTTTAGTTTCAAGAGGATGCGTAAATTCATAAATATCTTGATCTGACTTTATACCTCTTGAATGTAAAAGTCTTTTTATTAAAGATTTCTCCTGCCCATCGTATTTATTAAAAATCCACTCTTTCATACTCATAATTAAATCATATCATAAATTTGTTATACAAAAAACACTAAATTTTCCTCTTTTATTAAGAATTGTAACACAAAAATTTTTGTTTAAGCAAAAATATATATTATGGATTTTTATAAAAATATAAGGGGGAAATTTTATGAATAATATATCTTCAATAAACAAAAAGCAAATATCTCAAAATTTTCAAGCAAAAAAAGAAGAAAAAATAGAAGAAAATATAAATCAAGAAATAAAGGAAGATACTTATTCTAAAAATGAAGTAAATGGAAAAATATTTGCAACAGCATTGTCTGCAGCTGTTCTTGGCGGTGCAATAATGCATGGGCGTAACAAGTGGAATCTTAAAACTCTTAAAAATAAAGTTTCAGAACTAACAGAGAATAATGAAACAATAAAAAATACTTTGCAAACAGCAGAAGAAAAAGTAAAAAATCTAACAAATGACAATGAAACTCTTTCAAATATAAATAAGAGATTACAAGAAGAAGCTCAAAAAGCTAAAGATAAATTAACTGATATATTTGAAGGAGATATAGCTCCAAAAGATATGCGTGATAAACTTTTCAATGAATTGAAAAGTAAAATAGAAAAAAGTGATTATGGATATGATATAACTCAACCACCTATCACAGGCAAAGGAGGTACAAAAATTTATGATGATGCTATTCCTTTACCATCATCAGTAGGAACTCTAAATCGTGCAGGTATGAAAGAATTACAAATTCCAGAGATAGCATCTAATGGCAGGTTTGATTATGAATTACCAATGTCTAATGAAGTGAAAATTACTCATATGCAATCTGTAGATTTTAAACCTGTAAAATCTCAACCGACAAATATTTCAGAAAGTTATGCTGATTCTGTTCAATGGAATAATGACAAAATAGCACGTGATGTTTTACAAAACTTCTTTGACGGTCACGGGCAAACTCTGGATGGAGTAAAATTACATTTTGAACCAACAGGAACAGGTAAATATAAGGTAAGAATTGAAGGAAAATCTACTTATACTCCAGATAAAGCAGTTTATATAGGAGAATCCACAAAACGTAATGATGCAAAAGCAGCCGGAAACTATGGTGAAGGTTTAAAAATGGCTACGCTTAAACTATTAAAAGATGGTGGTGCACAGGATGTAAAAATTGCATCTGATAACTGGAAAGTTACATATAGTCTTGATAAAGGAAATCTTTCAGATAAACGAGTTTTGGCATATTCTCTTGATAAAACAGAAAAATTTAATGGTAATTATATAGAATTTGAAACAACAGATAGAAAATTATTAGAGTCATTAAGAAAAACATTAAATCGTTTTTATAGTTCAGGTAATACTCATTTCAAATGTCCTGATTTTGAAAATGAAATAATTGGTATAAAAAATCTTCCGTATGGTGAAAAAGGCGGAATTTATATTGCAGGTCAAAGGTTTGAATTTGATGGCAATTATGATGGATTAGAAAATATAGCTATTTTTATTAAAGAAAAGCCTCCTGTTAGTGTTTTAGATCCATCTCGTGATAGAACATCTTTAAATACATCAAATATAGAAGAAATTGCAAAATGGCTTGCAAAAGAAGAAAGATTGTCAAACGATGATAAAATAAAAATGCTAAAATCTCTTGAAAATTATTGGGATGCAAAGGATTATTTTAGCAAAGAACATCCAATGGATAATTTTATTGAAAGATTTTTAGGTTATACAAATTGGGAATCAGATAAACTTCAGTTACATGTAAAATTCCCTGCAAAATATGTTGCTTATTCAAATGCAAGTTCTGATGTGGTTAATGAATTAAAGAAGAATGGTTATAAAGTATGTAAAGAAAATTTTTCAAAACTTGGAATGCCAACAATTCGTGATATTTTAGGTGATGCAAGAGCTCATGATGTTGTTATTCCAAACGATATTCAGAAAAAGAAAATTTTAATATTAAAAGAAGCATTAAAAAAATTATCTCCATCGTTAAAGGATAAACATTTTACAGCAGATGAACTAGATACAAAAATTTATTTGTTTGACAGAACATCAGCAAAAGACAGTAAAATGTATTCAGATTGTAATGCAGAAGCAATAACTGATAATGGGGTTTCAAAAGGTTTCTGGATTGATAAATCTTATTTAGACAAATCAAGTTTTTCAGATGTACTTGAAACTGCCTTACATGAACTTTCGCATAAAGTTGGCGGAGATGAATCTGCTGAATTTTCTTATAAGTTAACAGATGTGAATAAAAATGCAATCAATCAACTTATAAATGATGCACAAGCAAGATCTGAAATACAAGCTTTAAATAATCTTTGGAGCAGTTTGCTATAATTTTTCATGATATAATCTTAAGAGGAGATATATTATGAAAGAAAAAGCTGTAGAATATTTTAAGACTAATCATTCTTGTTCAGAAAGTATAATAAGAGCAGCATCAGAAGAAGGTCTTTGTCCAAAAGAACTTTTATCTGTAGCTACAGCATTCTGTGGCGGTTTGTCATCAGGTTGTGTATGTGGAACTATTGCTGCTGCTCAGTTGATAAACGGTTACAATTTTGGACGAGAAAATGCTTTGGGTAATGAAGTAATTGCTCGTCAAAATGCAAAAGCAATTGTTGATGAATTTAAGAAAAGAAATAAAGTTACTTGTTGCAGAATTTTATCAGGCGGTCTTGAAGGACCTGCAAGAAAAGAACGTTGTGCTAAATATGTGGCTGATGTTTGCGAAATCATTGAAGATATAATTAAAACAAAGGTAAAATAAATGTATTTGAACTTGATTTCAATTTTTATAGGCGGAGGATTAGGAGCTGTATTAAGATATTTAGTCGGTTTTAATCTTGCTAAGCATTTTGAAATTAATCTTCCTATTTCAACTTTTCTTGTGAATGTTTTAGGAAGTTTTATTATCGGATTTTTATACTTTTTATTTATAGAAAAAGCTGATATTAGTCCTGCGGTCAAACTTGCATTAACTGTCGGATTTTGCGGAGGTTTGACAACATTTAGCACTTTTTCTTTGGAATTGTTTGAAATGGTTGGAAATCAGCAGTTTTTTCATGCATTTTCATATATAATTTTAAGTATTACGATATGTTTGTTGATGACAGCGATAGGAGCGTATTTTGCAAAACTTATTTAACTTTGATAAATTAAATTTCATAACAGCCGGAATGCCTTTAAGAACAGGGAAAGGCAGTTATGTGTCAGCTTTTGATGTTTTGAAAGAAATGAATTTGGACGGTATGGAACTTGAATTTGTCCATGGCGTTAGAATGAACGATGAACATAGAAAATTTGTCAAAGAACAATCTAAGAATTTTGTTGTAACAGCTCATGGACCTTTTTATATTAATCTTAATTCCAAGGAAGAAGAAAAGATTGACGCAAGTGTACAAAGAATAATAGATACAGCATCTGTAGCATCTCAAGCAGGAGCTTTTAGTATAACTTATCACGCTGCTTTTTACATGGGGGCTGACAAAGAAACAGTCTACAATCGTGTAAAAACTCAAACTAAACGAATTATTGATGTTTTGGAACGAGAAAAAATAAAAGTTTGGGTTCGCCCTGAAACAACCGGTAAGGCTACTCAATGGGGTGATGAAGATGAGATTATAAGATTATCAAAAGAATTTGAACAAGTTCTTCCTTGTATTGATTTTTCACATCTTCACGCAAGATCAGCTGGTGAATATAATACTTACGATGAATTTTCAAGAGTTTTGGAAAAGATGGGAAATGAATTAGGACAATATGCTCTTGATAACTTCCATGGACACCTTGCAGGTATTGAATATACAGCTAAAGGTGAAAGACAGCATTTGAATTTAGAAGAATCCGATATGAATTATAAAGACTTGATAAAAGTAATGAAAGAATTCAATGTAAAAGGTGCTCTTGTGTGTGAAAGCCCTAATATTGAAGATGATTGTAAACTTTTAAAAGATTACTATAATTCGTTATAAAAAAAAATAAATTTTACATAAGTAATTTATATGCTTCAATTCCCATAGCTTCGGCAATTACAAATAGTCTTTTTAAACTCGGGAATTTTTTACCTCTTTCAATTTCAGAAATGTAATCACGAGAAATATTACATAAATCCGCTAATTTTTCTTGAGTAAGACCATTAGCAATTCTGTAATTTTTTATATTTTGATTCACTATTTGAACCGTGCTATTTGTCATATAAAAATTATGTGATATATTATAGAAAAATACTACAGGCAAATAGCACGAGTTATAAAGAGGAGTTTTGTATGGAAAAACTTTCACCTGAAAATTTGTACGAAAAAATTCTAAAACAATCAATGGATTTCGATAACAAGTCTTCTTTTGATGATATTTTCAGTAAAATTATTTATGATGTGTCAATATTACATATTCAATTAACAGTAAGAGTTAAAGTTATTAAAGAAATGATTATCAATATAAAAAATATGGAAAATATTTATTCAAAACATGAACAAAAATTAAAAAAGTTATCATTGCACATTAATAATATAATTGATGCTGTGGATTTTATATCAGATAATATATATGAAATAACACGTTTAATTAAATAATAAAAAAAAGTTAATCCTATAAATAAACGATATTATTAAAGATTTTGTTGTAATTTGACGTAATACTTGAAGAATAAATATTTCTGTGTCAATTAACAATATAAGGTCTTGAAAAATGTTTAATAATGTGAATAACCCATTTGGAAATCGAGCAATATCTTCTTCTACATCATCAGATAGTAATGGCAGACGTCAAAAAGAAGATCCTAAAGAAGAATTAAAAAAATATATTGACGAAGATGAGCCTGACGAAGTCTTAATCGGCGGACAACCGATTTTGACTGAAGATGAAGTGCTTGCAATGACAAGACAGTATATTGCAAAATTAAAGTCAGAACATGAAGATAATGAAAAAGTTCAAAAAAAACTTGATAAATATTTAGAAAATTTCGATGTAAAAAAATTCATGAAAAAAAATCCCAATATGACAAGTCCTGATTTTTATATGGTAATGTTTAATGAAACTGAAGGTTTGGTAAAATAGTTTTTTTGTAACATGTCTTAAAATTTTTAAAGATTTAAAAACAAGTGTCCGATATACCATTTTGTAAAAGAATAGTTTTACAGAAAGGATAGGTATTATGGAAATTTCAGGAGTGTCATCAAAAGCTTACACATCAGCTGCAGCATCGTTAGAAGAAGAAGACGAATTAAAAGAAACGCAAGAAGAAAATGCAACTGATGAAGCCAAAGAATATGGTGTATCAACAAAAGAAGCTGAAGAAAAAGATTCGACACAATTTTCATCATCTGAATATGATGAAGATGACGTGGAAGAAAAAGCTACAAATTATTTGAAAAATATTATGTTTACAACTAATTTGACAGATAAATCTGCTGCTGCATTACAAAATTATTTGAATACATTTGATGTAGCACAATTTATTAAAACCTACGGACCGTTTACATCAACCTCGGAAATATCTGCAGCAATGTATGCGGCAACGTCAGGCATGATTAAACAACAACAGGACGAATAGTATAAAATAAAAGGCGATGAATTTTATTATTCACCGCCTTTTTTAATTTTTGTATTTATAGAATTATTGTTTTTTAGCTGATTTGTCTGCCAATTCTGAATCTAATCTCAAGAATACAGGTTTTATATCTTCTTTAGAGATTAGTTTTCCGCATTTAATATTATCAGCTGTCAAATCGTCTAATTTTGTTTTTAAATCGAATGATAATTGTTTTGCCATATCAGAAGCAATATTTGGGCAATATGGATAAATTAATGATGCAATGATGCACATAACATCAAGTACATTTACAAGAACTTGTCCGCATTCTGTCATTTTTTCTTCTTTTGCTAATGTCCAAGGTGCTGTATCTTGAACATATTTGTTTGTAGCATCTACTAATGATGTGATTTCAAGTCCTGCTTCTGCTATTTCGAAATTATCAAAATGATTTTTAACGATTTGGATTGTACCTAGAGCTTTTTTAGCTAAAGGATTTTCTCCTTTGAATTCAGGTTTAACTTCACCGTCAAAATATTTTACTAACATTGATAGGGTTCTGTTTAAAAGATTACCCATGCTGTTTGCAAGATGTGCATTTACTTTTTCTTTAAAATCATCATCGGAATAATTTCCGTCACGTCCGCAAGGTGCAGATGTTGCCATGTAGTATCTGAAAGCGTCAGGATGTTCTAGATTAAAACTTTCAAGAACTGATGTCGGAGAAATTACATTACCTAATGATTTTGACATTTTAGATTCGTCAATTGTAATCCAGCCATGAGCTAAAATATGTTTTGGTAATGGTAAATCTAATGCCATTAAAAATGCAGGCCAGTAAATGCTGTGGAATTTCAAGATATCTTTTCCGATTACTTGTACATTAGCAGGCCAGTATTTTTTGAAGTTTTCTGATGGATTTTCAGTGTCATATCCTAATGCTGTAATATAGTTAGAAAGAGCGTCAATCCATACATAAATAGATTGTTCATCATCACCTAATACATCAATACCCCATTCAACATTTGATTTTGCACGAGATACTGAAATATCCTGAATATCTTCTAATTGATTAATTACTTCATTAGCTCTGAATTCAGGAACAATAAAATCAGGGTGATCTTTAATATGTTTGATTATAGCATCTTTGTATTTTGTTAATTTAAAGAAATAGTTTTCTTCTTTAACAACTTCAGGTTTTTTAAGGTGATCAGGGCAAAGACCGTCTTCTGTTAAATCTTTTGGATTTAAGAAGCATTCACAACCTTGACAGTATAAACCTTCGTATGAATGTTTGTAAATATCACCTTGTTTTAATAATTTATCAAAGATGTGTTGAACGATTTTTTCGTGATCTTCATCAGTTGTTCTGATAAATTTTGTATAATCAATATCTAGAGCTTTCCAAGCATCTTTAAATTTTTGAGCATTTTCATCACACAATTCTTTTGGTGTAATTCCTTTTGCAGCAGCAGTTTTTTGTATTTTAATACCGTGTTCATCAGTTCCTGTAAGGAAATATACATCATCACAACGTTGAGTGTAATGTCTTGCGATTATATCAGTTAGAATTTTTTCATAAGCGTGTCCGATATGTGGAGCACCATTTACATAATCTATTGCAGTTGTTAAATAAAACTTTTCCATTTTTTACCTCACTTATAGGTTTAATTTTAGCATAAACATTATTTGTGTTGAAAAACCATATATCTAAATCCATTATCAACAACTATAATTGGATTGTAATTTTCTTGAACAAATCCGCAAAAATCTAGTGCATAATCATTACAGATGTATTGAAAATAGTAATCTTTCATATTCAAGTTATTAAAAATAATGTATTCAGGCATATTTTCCTTGTAATGGTTGATAATTTTATCTTCGCCAAGACTTTCGATATATAATGGCAAAAGAGAATTATAGAAATCGTCGGAATTTCTTTGTGTAAGAAAGTTTACAGTCATTCCTTCCGGAAAAATAACTATTTTATCAGTTTTGTTTGTTGCTTTATTAATAAAATCGTTAAGTTCATTTGTACTTTGAGCTAAATCTTTTAATGTGTAAATTGTACCTTTAGGAGTTGTAACTTTGTTGTTTGCTAAAGATAACATATAAAAGTTTGTAAAAAGATACAAAATAGTTGCAATGATTAAATAAATACCTGCTGTTTTTTCAAGTTTTTCAGGTAGCATTTTGAATATCAAAGCAAAAATTGCAATTAACAAAATAGGGAAATAAAAATTTCCATAGCTGTATAAAAGCAATACCCAAAAAACTTTAGCACTTACTGCTAATGCAGAAATTACTAAAATTAATAACTTTGTATCATATTTTTTATACATTGCAATTGTGCTGATTAAAAGACATAGCGGAAGAAATCCGAATGCTGTTTTTACATTTTCTGAGAAAAACCATAAATATCCGATATATCCTAAAATTGATATACTGATTGGTAAAATTTTATTTTTTTTATTAAAAGCAAAAGCTCCATATAATATTGTACCGAATGGGATTGCACATTTTAAAAAGCTTATTAAATCAGCTAACAATGCTTTTGGGTGGAAATAAATTCCGCTGTTTTGGTAAAAGTATGTCAAAGTCTTACTTTTAGCCATTGCACTTGTAATTTTAAGTGAATTTATCAAATCATTTATTGATAATCCTTGAATAAACAAAATTCCAAAACTTAATAAAGGAATTGAAATAAATGATAAAAAAGCTTTCCAATTATTGTTTTTGATGATGAAAAATAGAATTACAAACCCGTATAATAAAAAATCATATTTGTTTGCAATACAAATTCCTGCAAGTAATGAACTTATTACAAGATTTAGAGATTTTTTGTCATCATTGAATTTTAATAGAAAATATAGAGAATATAAAAAACTTACTAACCCGTATAAAACAGACCAAGAATAAGGGAAATGATAGTTAAAAATACTTGTAGTTGTAATTCCAATTGATATTGTGAGTAATCCTATGCAAAAACTTAAAAATTCTCCAAAAAATTTTTTAGCAATAAGATAAATACCGCTTACTGTTAAAATTGAACATATACAACCGCTTAAATACAAGGTAGATAATTTAGCACCAAATATCTTGTATAATAAAGCATTAATCTGATATGACAAAGGTCCGTATATGTTGAATAAGTCTTTGTATAATACTTTCCCTTGTAAAATTTGTTCAGGATAATACACTTCACGCCCGAAATCTATTAAAATTCCTGAATAATGTCCGCAAAAAATTAACAATCCCAAAATCGTTAGTATCCATAAAAAAATAAGATACTTATTATTATTTATAATCTCTTTCATATTACAAAATTTAACAAATAAACGTATAAAAAGCAATTTATAAGAAAAAAAATATTTTATATACATGTGTAGAAAAAAAGGGAAAAGTTATGACCTATAATTGGGCAACAAATTTGGATATGTTAGCACAAAACGGTGTATTAGATTATGATGCACCATCATATATAACAGGACAAAAACCTAGATATGTAGGTTCTCCATCTGTTATTCCGTCACCATATGCAGGTCCTGCATCAAATCCTAAGATTCCATATCTTAGAGAGCCTGATGTTGACGAATTTCTGCACGAAAAGCCTGATAAAAAAGACATTGTTGCTAACCCGTCTTGGAAAAAATGGGCATTTGGATTAGTTGCTGCAGGTGCATTGATTTTTGGCGGAATTAAATTTAAGTCAAAAATATTACCTGCAATAAAAAAATTACCTCAAACATTAAAGTTGGATAAAGTTGCTGATTTCTTTAAAAATGGTTGGAATAAATTTACCGGATTGTTTAAAAGTAAAAAACCTTAATTTAACAACTTAATTAATTCATCAGGTAAAAATTCAAAGGCTTCTACTGTCGAATAATCTGTCGGCAAGATGAATACAATACTTTTTGATGTCGCTTTTTTATCCATTTGCATTAATTCAATCATTTTATCAAGTTTAAATGTTGGTATTTCTTTAAAGTTGTATTTTTTTATCACATCTTCTGCAAGATATTTGTAGTTTTTGTCGATAAGATTTCTTCTTACTGCAAGATTAAACGCAAATTTCATACCTTCAACGATTGCCTCACCATGTGTGAATTTTTTATATTTTGTAATTTTTTCAATCGCATGACCATATGTGTGGCCGAAGTTTAAAATTCTTCTAAGTCCGTTTTCTTTTTCATCTTTTTCGACAACAGAAATCTTAAGTTTTACACATATTTCAATAAGTTTTGATAACGTTTTTTCATCACGATTTAGAATTTCTTGTGATTTTTCAGATAAAAAATTTGTAAGATTTAATTCTTCTTCGCATTTACAGCTTTTTTCAATAAAAGAATATTTTACAACTTCACCCAATCCTGTTTTGAATTGCCTGTCATCAAGAGTTTTTAAGAATTTCGGGTTAATAAAAACTGTTTTAGGTTGATAAAAAGCTCCAACAAGATTTTTGCCAAAATTTGTGTCAATTGCAACTTTTCCGCCTACAGAACTATCCACGCATGCAAGCAGAGTTGTTGGAACTTGAATAAAATCAATTCCTCTCATATAAGTTGATGCGACAAATCCAGCTAAATCACCGACTACTCCTCCGCCTATTGCGATAATTGCATCTTTGCGGGTTAATTTCTTTTTGAGAGCACTGTTAATTATTTTTTGATAGTTTTTAAAATTCTTTTCTTTTTCCCCGTCTTTTAGAATAAATTTATTTTCTTTAGGGATATTGAGTTTTTTTCCGTAAATTTTTTCAACTTTTTCAGAAATTATAACAAGATATTTTTTATCTTTTATATAAGATAAAATTTTTTCTGTTAAATCTGTGATATTTTCATTTTTAATTATAATCGGATAACTATTTTCTTCTTGTTTAATTTTTACCGATAAATCAACCATTTAATGCTCCGAGAATTTCTTTTACAATATCATATGGAGTTTTTCCATTTGTGTCAATTATTATATTTGCTTTTTCGTAATTTTTTTTACGCATTTCAATAATACTTGCAATTTTTTCAATAGAAAAATTTTTTTTTAAAAGAGGTCTGTGAGTTTCATTTTTAATTCTTGTATAAATTTCTTCAGGGGTGGCCTTTAAGTAAATTACATTTGCACTATCAAGCATTAATTTTCTATTATCTTCGTTTTCAAAAGCGCCTCCGCCTGCTGAAATTATCATATTTTTTTCTTTGCAAAATTTTCTTATTTTTTCGCTTTCAAGCATTCTGAAAAAAGGTTCACCATGTTTTAAAAAGATTTCTGAAATCTTTTTTTGAGTGCTTTTTTCAATTTCTGCATCAATATCAACATATTGAAAATCGGTGAGAGTTTTACTTAATTCTGCTCCCACAGTAGTTTTTCCGCTTCCCATCATGCCAATTAATACAATATTGCTTTTCATATTTAATATTTTACAATAAACACATTTTTATTATGTGAATTTTTTTTAATAATATTAGCAATTTTTTGCAGTGAAAATTTTTTATGTAAGTATAAAGAAATTTTTATATTTAATATTGAAAGGGAAAAATACATGGGGATTGGTAAAATTGGTTCTAAACTCGTGAATTTATTTTCACGCACATCTGGTAAAGGAAAATTTTTAGGGAAGTCTAAAAACGGAATTGAAGTCTTTAGAAAAACTTCCAAAAACGGAACAACTGTGACATCTTCTTATAAAGAAGGAAAATTGTATAAATCTATCACAAAGTCAGAATTTAAAAAAGATAATACTGTACACTATAATCCGAATATCGAAGTTGGTCATACAATAGTTGCAAAAAATTATGAAACCGGTATTACGACACATGTAAATAAAGCAAATGTTAATTATAAAAAAGGTTTTTCACAATATGATACCTTCTTTAATCCTGGAGTTCGGAATGAATTTTCCATATATCGTTTAGATGAAAACAATTCAATTATAGGGGCTTCACATCGTTATATAAATTCACCGGGATTTTTTACAAGTGAAAGAATTGCCAGATATAAAAATGGATTGCCATATTATGATGCAACTAAAAATGTAAATTTATCAAGCGGTTATACTGATAGAATAATCAATACTTTCAATTATCAGTTTTCTAACGGTTCTAAATTAACAGGAGAATTTGCAAGACGTACATATACTGATCCGATTACTAATACTGTCAAAAATCGTGGTCTGTATTATTATGGAGGACGTGAAATTGCTGTTACGCAAAATGCAAATGGTGAAAATATTGTAAAGACAGGATATGGTGTAATAAATTAATGATGATTTTTACAAATAAAAAAGCCGATTTTTATTAATCGGCTTTTTTTATTATTAATGATTAATTATTGAGCTGCAATCTCTTGTCCATTTGTCATTTTGCTTAAGACTTCAATTGCCTTTTTCAGTTGAAGATCATTTTTATTTTTAACATCTTCTTCTGTTAATTTTACTTCAATATCAGGAGTTATACCTTTTTTGTTAATATCAGTACCATTTGGTGTTAAATATTTTTGGATTGTGATATTTATACCAGATTCATAAGGTAGTTTGTTAATTTCTTGAACTAATCCTTTACCGAATGATTGTTCTCCGATAATGATTGCTCTATGGTTATCTTTCATAGCTCCTGAGAAAATTTCTGAAGCTGAAGCAGATCCTTTGTTAATTAGTACAACTACTGGTTTTTTAGTATACACACCTGCTGATGCTCTTTGAGTTTCTTTGTAACCATCTCTATCAACTGTGCTTACAATTGTTCCGCCATCTAAGAACATATCTGAAATATAAATAGCGTTTGTCAAAAGTCCACCAGGGTTTGATCTTAAGTCAATAATAAACCCTTTTTTATCTCTGTTATTATTTAATATTGTTCCAAATTCAGTTGCTGCATTTCTGCTTATGAATGAGCTTAATCTGATGTAGCAAAAATCATTTGGAAGTTTTACATCTGTTGGTAGCTTTTGTGAAATTGATTTAATTTCAATTTCTTCACGTGTAATTACATATTTTTTAGGTGGATTATCTTTACGTTTTACAAGTAAAGTAACTTGTGTACCTTCTTTACCTCTGATTTTATCAGCAGCTTTGTCAACAGTAATTCCTTTTGTACTTACACCGTCAATTTCTAAGATTTCATCATCTGCCTGCAAGCCTGCTTTTTCTGCAGGAGTATCTTCAATCGGTGCAATTACCATTAATTTTCCGTCTTTTACTGCAATTTGAATACCGATACCTTTTAATGAACCTTTAATTGAACTTGTTTCTTCTGCAAATTCTTTAGGGTCTAAAAATTTTGTATAAGGATCGTTTAAACTTGCAACCATTGTATTGATTGCTACATATGCATCTTCATTTGTTCTTATTTGATTGTCATATTTGTGACGCCATTTTGCCCAATCCTGCTGGTTATTAGATTGATCTACAAATTTATTGTTAATTAATCTCCAAACATTATCATATAGATCTGTAGGACTGTAAGCAAAAACATTATCTCTGATTACCCAACCTGATAGGAACAAAAATGCTCCGAAAAATATAATACTTTTTTTCATAATGTTTCTCATTCTTTAACTATTTCCCTCCAAATACTCTTAACCTTTTTGTGCACAACTTAATTATTAAGATGTTTTTTTAATAAAAAAGTTTCCTGTGTACTTTTAAGAATTAAAAGTTTTTGTTTTTATATTATCATAATTTTTTTAAAAAAGGAAATTTTCATTATACTTTGCAACTATTTTTTATCTTCGCTCATTATTAGATAAGTCAGCATTTCTAATCTTGATAGTAATTCAGTATAGCAATCAATGGTGATATCTAAGTTGTTTTTTGCTGTTTCTTTACTTACTTCAATAGTTTTCAAGATTTCTTTTTTAAAGTTTTGGTTAATCATAAAATAATCCTCATAATTTTTATCTATTTGGATTATATATTATTGATAAAAATAAATCAATAAAAAACGGAAATAAAATTAAAAATATTAAATTCTGCTAAAATAAAATGTCAATACGGCTGATTTTAAGATTTATCAACATGATTGATAATAAAAATATGGATAATGAATATCTGAAAAAGTTTGCACAACATTTAAAAAAAATCAGAAAAGAGAAAAATATTAAACAAGATGATTTTTTAGATGTAAATGGTATTTCACGCTCAACTATTGCTATGGTTGAAACGGCAAAAACTGATATTACTTTGTCTAAATTAAAAATTATAGCTGACGTTTTAGGGGTAAATTTAAAAGAATTAGTTGACTTTGACTAATTGAATTCTATTACTGCAATCTCAGGTAGACAATTAAATCTCATAGGTAAAATACTTGTCCCAAGACCATATGTCGTGTATATTTTTTTACCTTTATATTCATAATATCCGTTAGCAAATTTTTTCCCAAATTTAGAAGGAACTACAATTGCTTGAGGCAATCTTATTTGGCCACCATGTAAGTGTCCTGCAAGGGTTAAGTTTACGCTATGTGGCACATCGGTGATTATATCAGGTGTGTGTGAGAGCAAAATTACAGGTTCTTTAATGTTTTTCAATGCTTTTTTTATATCGGGATTGCCTGTTTGCATATCATCTACTCCTGCAATACAGAATTTTTCAAAACAAACATTGCTATTAAAAAGGACTTTTATATTATTTTTTTCAAGTTCTTTTACGATTTCTTCTTTTCCTTGCCAACCGTCATGATTTCCAATAATAGCGTATGTTCCGTGTTTTGATGTTATATTGGAAAAACTTTTAGCTATTTTATCAATAGTCATTGAAGACCCTTTTTTGTGTCCGCTGACATAATCTCCGCCGAATAAAACTATATCTGCATTTTGCTTATTTATTGCTCTGATTATTCTTTCTAATCTGTAGTTTTCATAGGGTTTTATATGAAAGTCACTAGCAAAAACTATTTTTGCCCCTTTTAGCTGTTCATCTTTAATTTGCAAATGCTTTACGGTCAAAATATTCGGCTCAATAATTACTGACCAAATAAATAAACAAATTAATAATAAAAATAAAGATAAAATAATAATTTTCATAATTTAATTATACAATACCATAAATCTTATTAGCCGAAAGTCTATATTTTAAAAAATTGGAAATAAAATTAAAAAAGCCCCTTATTATTTAAGGGACTTTTAAATTTTTAACTTATGCTTCAACATATTCTCTAAGACGTTTGCTTCTGTTAGGGTGACGCAATTTTCTTAGAGCTTTTGCTTCAATTTGTCTGATACGTTCACGAGTTACACCGAACAATTGCCCAACTTCTTCCAAAGTTCTTTGACGACCGTCGTCCATACCGAAACGTAATCTTAAAACATCACGTTCTCTTGGAGATAGTGTGCATAAAACTTCTGCTAAATCTTCTCTCAAAAGTTCTGAAGCTACTGTCTTAATTGGTGCATCTGCTTCTTTGTCTTCGATAAAATCACCTAAACGAGAATCTTCTTCTTTACCGATTGGAGTTTCTAATGATAAAGGTTCTTGAGCAATTTTAATGATTTCGCGAAGTTTTGGAATTGATACGTTCATTTCGATAGCTAATTCATCTTCAGTAGGTTTTCTTGAAAGTTCTTGAGCTAATCTTCTTGTAACTTTTTTCAATTTATTAATTGTTTCTACCATATGAACAGGAATTCTGATAGTTCTAGCTTGATCTGCAATAGCTCTTGTAATAGCTTGTCTAATCCACCAAGTTGCATATGTTGAGAATTTGAATCCTCTTTCATGATCAAATTTCTCAGCAGCACGAATAAGACCTAAATTACCTTCTTGAATCAAGTCTAAGAAAAGCATTCCACGTCCTACATATTTTTTAGCAATACTTACAACTAAACGAAGGTTTGCTTGAACTAATTTTCTTTTAGCAATAGCACCAGGTGTGCCGCCTTCTAAAATTTTTCTTGCAAGTTCAATTTCTTCGTTAGCAGATAATAATTTAATTCTTCCGATTTCTCTCAAATATAATCTTACAGGATCATCAACAGCGATTCCTTTTGGTACTTCAAAATCTGCATCAGGTCCTTCTTCGTGGCCGCCCATCATGTAAATGTCATCTAAATTAACTTTAGTTTCCATTTTTTCAGTAACGATATCCTCGATATTATCTGTGCTGATTTCCATGTTCATATAGTTAACACCGTCAGCTTCAGCTGAAAGTGCACCATCTTCATCGATTTCATGTAAATCTAGATTATCTTCATCCATAATGCTTACAATAGAGGAGTTGCTTTGTCTTTTTTTACTCATTCATTTTCTCCAATTTTAATCTGTTATTTATCTTATCTCTTAGCTGCATTTGAATTTTCAGGGCTTCTGTTTCATTATCATTTGCGCTTTTATATAAATTTCTGATTTGTTCTTGTTCTTTTTCTTTTTGACATTGATTTATTTTATTAATGTTTTCTGTGATTACCATCACAAAATCGTTGTCATCAAGGTTTTGGAAAGTTTCGGAAATACTTATTAAATCTGTTATAATCTTTTGTGTTTCCGGTTCATTAACGAATGCTGTATATAGCTTTTCGATTAATTCTTTCACATTATTTACGGTACATGTTAATTTGTCAATTGTAGATTTTACATTTATTAACGTTTCGTTCGTAAATGGGGTATTGCCTATCATTTGCCTGATTTGTTCAAATGAGAAATGATTGTCGCTTACAAGAAAAATGCTCAATAAATTTTTTTGCGCTTTTTCTGAAATTGGTACATTTTTCTTAACAATTTTTTCTATATTGTTAGTTTTGGTAGTTGGAAAAGCGTTATTTTGAGATTTTTTAATCTCACGCATAAGGGCATTTTCATCTATTCTTAGTGTATTTGCAATCATACGAATATATTCTGATTGAATAATTTCGTTGTTAATTTCTTGTAAAATTGGAATAACTTCTTTTATGGTTTTTGTTTTTTCAATAGGAGTTTGTGGTTTTTCTTTTAATATGCTGTTAATTTGAAAATCCAATAATAGTGGAGCATGCTCCATATATTCTTTATAACTTTCAGCACCTACAGAACGGATAAATTCATCTGGGTCTTTGCCTTCCGGTGGTGCAATTACTCTTATTTCACAAGAATATTTATCATCTGTTGTAGAAATATAGCTTTCATCAAATTGTTTAATATTCCCAAGTCCCGCAAATGCATTTTTTATAAGTTCTGCATTTCTGTTTGTAGCTTTTTGACCTGCTGAATCTGTATCAAAAGAAAGATAAATTTTTCTTGATGGAGTATATCTTGATAATAATTTTATGTGGTCTGCTGTCAATGATGTTCCGCAAGATGCTACGGCATTTTCAATCCCATGAGCTTGGGCAGAGATTACATCAAAATAGCCTTCCATCAAAATTACGCTGTCGTTTTCTTTGATTGAGTCTTTTGCTGTGTATAGTCCATATAACAATTTACTTTTATTGTAAATAGGTGAATCTGAAGAGTTAAGATATTTGGGCTGCTGGTTTTTTTCAATAGCACGTGCTCCGAATGCGACAAATTCCCCAAATTCGTTTTGGATAGGTATAATGATACGATTTCTAAATCGGTCTATGTACTCGCCTTCTTTTGTTTTAATTATCAGACCGGCTTTTTCCATAACTTCTTCAGAAAATTCATTTCTAAACTTTTTATAGAACATGGCAAATGTTTTAGGAGCAAGTCCTATGTGGTATTTTTCAATAATATCTTTTGTAATTCCACGCCCAGTCAAATATTCAATAACATGAGTTGTTTCAGGTTCTTTGTCTTTTAATAATCTTAAATTATAAAACTCTGCAGCTTTTGTGCAGGCTTTAATCATTTCTTCTTTTAAGCCTTTTGTTTCTGTTTTGTTGTAGTTTATCGGCATTTCAAGACCGAATTTTTCAGCGAGTTCTCTTGCAACTTCAATAAACTCTTTGTTTTGAGTTTTCATTATGAATGTGAGAGCATCTCCGCCTTCTCCACAGCCAAAACATTTGTAAATCCCTAAATTTGGGTTTACGGAAAAAGATGGGGTTTTTTCTTTATGGAATGGGCATAATCCCCAATAATGACTTCCATTTTTCTTTAATATAACCTGTTCAGATACAACATCTACTATATCCAAGCGTTCTTTAATTTGAGATACTAATTCTTCAATAGTTTTTGCCATAATTACAATGTAGCATTAACAAAAACAGAAATCAAAAATTACCTATATGTCTAATTGATTAGATAAATTCAATATATATTATTTATGTATTATGGAAAATCTGTTAGATTCGACAGAAAATCAAGACATAATTTTTGTAAATGATGTAAAAGAGCTTAAGAATTTTAAAGGTCTGGTAAATAAAAGGCTCTGTATTATAAAAACCGATTTTAAAGATATAAACAAAATTAAAAGTTTCTGCAAAAAATATCCTGAACTCGAAGTCTGGCTTGCTTGTAAGGAAATTTCCAGAAAAAATATATTATTTGCAAATTCCTGCGGTGTAAAAAATGTTATTGAGTACCCGATTAAAAAAGAAGTTTTAGATGATTTGTTAAAAAACAAACTCCAAAAAAATTTTGGCAAAAATTCGGAAAAAGATGAAAAAATTTTAGAACTTATTAAGGGTAAAAAAGTAATGATTGTAGATGACAATCAGTTTAATATCGAGCTTTTGGAAGAAACATTGAAATCCTTAAACTTAAATTTATTATCTTTTCAAAAACCTAAAGAAGCAGCAAAGATTATTGATTTAGAAAAATTTGATTTGTTTTTATTAGATGTAATGATGCCTGAATTATCGGGTTTTGATTTGGCTGAGTTGATTAAGAAATCTAAGTTAAACAGTGATACGCCGATAGTTTTTATTTCTGCATTATCAGATGTTGAAAATAAAGTAAAAGGTTTTAATTTAGGTTCTTATGCTTATATTGAAAAACCTTTCAATATAAAAGTTGTAAAATCTCAAATTCTTAATTTATTAAAGACGAATTGCAAACGAGAAAATAATTCCAGATTAAAAGATTCCTACTGGGCAATGGTGACACATGATATGAAAGGACCGGTTCAGGCTGAACTATCAGCTCTGAACTTTTTATTAAAAACTGGAAAATTCGATAATCAACAAGTAGAAGTTTTAAATGGAATGGTTAGTTCTACCAAATTTTTACAGACACTGATTACCAATGTAATGAAAAAATATAATTACGATAACGGCAAAATTGTAATTAATCCTGCAATAAATTCTTTTAAAAACTTGATTACCGAATGCTGTGACGAGGTTCAATATATTGCATCAGACAGGGATATTTTAGTTAAAGCTTTTTATAATTCAAAATTTGATAATATAATATTTGATTACGATGAAATGAAAAGAGTTATTCATAATCTTTTGGCTAATGCTTTAAAATTCAGTTATAAGCACAAGGAAATTTTAGTAAAAGTTAAAGATTATGAAAATAATATAATGGTCTCAATTGAAAATTACGGTATAGGAATAAAATTAGAAAATCCTGATGATGTATTTGAACAATTTATCTCTTATTGTGAGGATAGCAAGACCGTAAGCTCAGGTCTTGGATTGTATATTTCTAAACAGATAATTTTAGCTCACAAAGGTAATATTCATTTCAAAAGTACCTCTTGTGACAAAACAATCGTTACGTTTACTTTACCTGTAAAACCTTAAACTTGATGTTATCTGTTTTTTTCATATAATAAAAATTATGAAGTATAAAGATAATGTAAGAAATTTTTGTATAATTGCCCATATTGACCATGGAAAATCAACTTTAGCAGACAGATTGCTTGAAAAAACAGGTACTGTTGCTCAGCGTGATATGCAAAATCAGATTATGGATTCCATGGATATCGAAAGAGAACGCGGAATTACTATTAAATTAAATTCTGCAAGAATGAATTATAAAGCTAAAGATGGTAAGGATTATATACTTAACCTTATTGATACACCGGGGCACGTTGACTTTTCTTACGAAGTATCAAGATCTTTGGCAGCTTGTGAGGGTGCATTGTTAATTGTAGATGCTACACAAGGGGTTGAAGCTCAAACTCTTGCAAATGTTTACCTTGCAATAGAACAAAATCTTGAAATTATACCAGTAATAAATAAAATAGATTTGCCATCTGCTGATGTAGAAAGAGTTAAAGAAGAAATTGAAGAAGTTTTAGGTATTGATGCTTCTTTAGCTATTCCTGTAAGTGCAAAAGCAGGTATTGGTATTGAGGAAGTTTTGGAAGCAGTTGTCGATTTAATCCCTCCGCCTGTTGATAATTCAGACAAGCCTTTGAGAGCTATGGTATTCGACAGTGCTTATGACCAATATTTGGGAACATTATGTTTCTTTAAAATTATGGACGGTAAAATTAAACTTGGTGACAAAGTTAAATTTATGGCGTCAGGTAAGGAATATGATGTTGTTGAACTCGGTTATCAAACCCCTGCAAGAGTTCAGGTGGATGAACTTGTATGTGGTGATGTAGGATATTTTGCAGGTTCTATTAAAGAATTGACAAGATTTGTAGGTGATACGATTACAACTGTTGAAAACCCTGCAAGTGAACCTCTGCCTGGTTATAAAGAAGCTCTTCCAATGGTATTTTCCGGCATGTATCCTGTTGATAACGATGATTACGGTGATTTGAAAGAAGCTTTGGAAAAATTAAAACTTAATGACAGCAGTATTACATTTGAACCTGAAACATCAACTGCTTTGGGATTTGGTTTCAGATGCGGATTTTTGGGTATGCTTCATATGGAAATTGCTCAAGAACGTTTAGAACGTGAGTATGGACTTTCAATCGTAACAACAGCTCCGTCTGTTGTATATCATGTTTACAAAACAAACGGTGAAATGGTGGAAATTGATAACCCTGCTAATCTTCCGCCTGCTCAGGTTAGAGATTATATTGAAGAACCTTATGTAAAAGTTCAAATTATTGCTCCAAATGATTATGTTGGTACTTTAATGGATCTTGCACAGACAAAACGCGGTATTTTCAAAAATATGTCTTATATTGACAAAGTTCGTGCAAGTTTGGAATATGAAATACCATTAAGTGAGGTAATTACAGATTTTTATGATCAATTAAAATCTCGAACAAAAGGTTATGCAAGTATGGATTATGAATTTAAAGATTACAAGCGTTCAAAACTTGTAAAATTAGATATTATGCTTGCAGGCGAAGTTGTAGACGCTCTATCTGTAATATGTCATGAAGATAGTGCTTTTTATATCGGTCAAAAATTAACAGCAAAACTTAAAGATATTATTCCTCGTCAATTATTTGAAGTTCCTATTCAAGCTGCAATAGGTGGTCGTGTAATTGCAAGGACAAATATTAAAGCAATGCGTAAAAACGTATTAGACAAATGTTATGGCGGCGATATTTCTCGTAAGCGAAAACTTCTTGAAAAGCAGAAGAAGGGCAAAAAACGTATGAAGTCAGTAGGCCGCGTAGAAGTTCCTCAAGAAGCATTTATGGCTGTTCTGAGTCTTGAGGAGGAATAATATTATCCCTTGCTTTTATTGCTGCAGAAGTTCTGTTTGTAACGCCCAATTTTTTATAAGTATGTGTTAAATGAGCTTTAACAGTATGATCTGTTATACATAATTTTTCAGCAATTTCGCTATTACTATCTCCATTAATCACCAATTTTAAAACGTCAATCTCTCTACCTGTAAGTTTGTTTGTTTTCTTCTTTTTCATAGTTTGATATCTTTTTTTTTAACTTGAGCCTCTTAACGATATCATAATATTAGCAAAATGACCTTGTTCTTACTATTAGCCAAAAGTATATATTTCAATTGTGCCCTAAATCAAGCTGTATGAGGGTTGGAAGAGGAAGTATGAAGAATTGTAAACTATTATGTAAATAATATATACTTAATACGCAATTTTTAAATACAAAAATACTTTATATAAATATGGAAATCAATTAAAAGGATTTAAAAAGAGATCAGAGTATTGTTAAAAAATGTTACAAATATCAGTTAAATATGATTTTTAATTAAAGTTAATTAAAAATATAACCGATATAAACATTGTGAGTAAATAAGTTAACCGATATTCGGTTAAAGGAGAAACGGAAAATGACAAAAGTTAATGGAAATGGTGGCGACAAAACAAATTTAGAAGCATTAAAAGCTTATTATGAAGCATTAAACACTAAAAAAGCAGGTAAAGAAGAAAAAACTCAAGAAGCAAAACCTGTTGTAAGTTTTAAAACAGAAAAAGTTGAAGCAAGTGCATTAGATGCAACAGCAGCTCAAATTTGGGGTGTTCAATTATCAAAAGTTGACAAATCAGAAGCTGCTACTACAAAAAGAATTGAACAATATTTTAATACACCATTTATGGCTTCATTAGATGAATTACAAGGAATTGAAGCTGAAGATAATTTTGCAGCTTATGCAATGGCAAATGTAAAAGGTGTTGACCCTGATAAATTTGCAAAATATATGAACAAACCTCTAGGACAAGAAACAGCTGCTGGTGTTACTGAATTTTTAGACGCTTTAGTTTAACTTATAAATATACATATTTACTCACACAAATTTAAAGACCGATTGAAAAATCGGTCTTTTATTTTTATTTTCCAACGAAATTTAAAACTTTAAATCCTCGTTTTTTCTTTTCTAATTCAACATCAGGAAGTTCGTAGCATTTTATGCATCGAGCTTCATAAGTTTCATCTCCGCCTATCATAATTAAAGGCGAATTTTTATCAGCGGGTTTGCCATCTATTAATCTTTGTGTACGGGTAGCATTTTCTCGTCCGCATTTCATACATACTGCATGTAATTTGTGGACTTCAGTTGCAATACACATTAATTCAGGCATACTACCGAATGGTTCTGCTTTAAAATCAAGTTCAAGTCCTGTACCTATAACCTTTTTACCTTCGTCCATAAGTTTAGAGATAACTTTTACAATATTGCTGTCAAAGAATTGTAATTCATCAATCGCAATTACTTCATCTTCAGGTTTAACAACTGTCATAATTTGAACAGCATGTTTAACTTTTATAGCATCAAGCCATAGTCCGTTTCTTGATTCAATATAATCTCCTTTTGCACGAGTATCAATGTCAGGAGAGATTACTTTAACTTTTCTTTTTGCAATTATAGAGCGTCTTATACGTCTTAAAAGCTCTTCTGTTTTTCCACAGCTCATAGGACCTGTGATTAGTTCAAATGAGTATCCAAAATCCATTTTTCTTCCCAAAAATTTATTGTCTTTACTCTATCAATTATATAACTCGGAAAGTTTTTTTTAAAGTAAATTAATGTAAAATTTTGTCCCGTAATTTTTTCAGTCCTGCTCCGTAGAAATATCTCAACTGTTCAGGGAAATTGTCCTCAATATCAATCATATACATATCATGGACTGTGAATGCTTTTATCAAAAATACAATTTCAGAATTTTTTGTCCATACAACTTCAGGATTTGTATTTTTAACAGGTTGCGTAATTCCAAATAGACCTTCAGAATTGTCTGCTGAAAGAAAGATAAATTTCCCGTTAAAATAATGTTCAAGCATTGGAATTCCTGAATGTTGGAATGTTTTTCCGAAATTGCAGGTAAAATTATCATATTTAACAATTTTTATATCAAGTCCTCTATTGTAAGCATCAAGCAGGTAGGTTTCCAAGTATTTAAAATCTTGTGCCCAAAGTGATATAAAAATTGTTTTTTGTGCATTTTTTATAATTTCAATTATTTTATCTAGAATTTTTGTTCGTCCGCTGATTGATAATATCGGTTCTGTGTATTCTTCTTCTTTAACGTTTGGTAATTTTTTTTCAAGAAAATTTATTGTTGAATCAATTTTTCTTTTATAACGTTTAGTCAATTCCTTTGGTTTAATTGGGGTGTATGTGACAGGTTTTGTGTTGGATGGAATTACTATATGTATAGATTCAAGGGCTTTTAGTGTGTCATAAGCTCTTGATTGCGGAATGTTTGCAAGTTTGCTTATTTCATAGCCCGTTGCAGGAAATTTTTTCAAAAGAGCAATATATACCTTTGATTGGTATTCATTAAGCCCAATTTCTTTTAATTTTTCAACAATTTCATCCATAAAAAGAGTTTAGCAAAATTTTTAATAAGAAGCAAATTAATTACGCACGAGGGTGAGTTTCGTTATAGACATCTTTCAAATGTTGAGTTGAAACATGGGTGTAAATTTGAGTATTTGAAATGCTTGCGTGGCCTAAGAGTTCTTGGACAACTCTTAAATCTGCTCCATTTTCTATCAAATGAGTTGCAAAACTGTGACGAAACATATGCGGTGTGACGTGTTTTGGGAGATTAATTTTTTCAACAACTTCATTTATTACATTTCTAACAGTTCTTGTTTGAAGTCTATAGCCTGTATTGTTTATGAATACAGGAGAATCTTCACTTTTATCAGGAACAGGAAAACCTTTTGGAATTAAATCTCTTGCGCTTTCAATATATCGTTCAAGAAAACTTTTAGCCCTATCTGTAACTAGAATAATTCTTTCTTTTGAGCCTTTACCAAAAACTCTTATTTCGTTATGTTCAAGGTTTAAGTCTCCAAAGTTAAGTCCTGATAATTCAGAAATACGCATTCCAGTAGCCCATAGGAGTTCTAAGATAGTTCTGTTTCTGTATCCTGCAGGGGTTTCTATTTTTGTATTATTCAAAATTTGTTCAACCTCATCAGGTGTTAAAAATTTTGGTAATGATTTGGGACGTTTAGGATTTGTCAAATTCATTGCAGGATTGGAATCAACTTTTCTTTCACGATACAAGTATTTATAAAAAGTTCTTAAAGATGCAATTTTTCGTGCGATTGTAGTTTTTTTGTAGTTAAATTTTTGGATAAAATGAAAATATTCTCGAACTTTTGAAAAGTTAATATCTTCACATGACTGCTCATCCATCCAGACAAGAAAACTCAAAATGTCTGAACAGTAAGCTTTTGCAGTATGTTTTGAAAAATTCTTTTCTGCAATTATGTATGATTTAAAATCTTCTAAATCTTGTTTTGAATCAGCGTTTACACTCATATTTCTACTTCATTTATATTATTGCTTTTTTATAAATAGTATTATACAATACTTTTAGAAGAAATAAAATAACTAATTATCCTGCAGGAGATAACATGAATTATAAAAAATTATTAATATCATCAATTGTCGTTATGGCTGCCCTATCTACACAGGTTTATGCAAAAGAATTACAGGCGCAAGTTCAAAAAAACACTGCGAATGCTGCTAAAACAGCAAAAACTACTCCTGTAAAAACTTCTACTCAAGCATATCCTGAAATTTCAAGATTGATAGAATATAATCATTGTGTAGAAGCTGATGCTAAAATCAGACAATTATTAAATCTAAAGCCTAATGATATTAATTTATTAGCATTGAGAACTGTTTCAATGGCTAAACAACATGAATTGGATCCTGCACAAAAAGAATTAGATAAATTATTAAAACAATACCCTAAAAATCCTACATTGCACTATGCGCAAGGACTTGTTTATTTGCAAAGAACAACTTCTTCTGATGTAGATTATATTAAAAATACAAGAGGTTTGATTAATAATTCAATAAAAGAATTTGTAACTGCGGTTACATTAAATAAAAATTATTATGAAGCTTATAATGCTATGGGTGTTGCAACATTAAAACTAGGTAACAGAAATGATGCAATGGATTTATTTAATACTTCAATTAAAATAAATCCTTCATTTGCAACAGCATATGATAATATCGGTGTTGTAGAGATGATGAATAATAATCTCGATTCAGCAGAAAATTATTTCATGAAAGCTATGAAATACAACACTCATAACCCTACTGCTTGGTATCACATGGCACAAGTAGAAACTCGCAGAGGAAATTATTCAAAAGCACTAACTTGGGTTAACCACTCAATCCACGTAAATCCAAATTCATCACCTGCTTTGACTTTACAAGGTGAATTGTTCTTGAAACAAGGTAACCAAGCTGCAGCTATTAATTCTTTCAAAAAAGCTCAACTTGTTAAACCGGAAAATTCAAGAGCATATTTGAACCTTGCTATGATTTATGAAAATCGTGCAGATGAAGAATTTGCAATGGAACAATTAAAATCAGCTTTAGCTATTAATCCAAATTACCAAGAAGGAAAATTAAGAATTGCTAATATGGCGTTGCATACAAGAAAATATGACCAAGCATTGGATTATTATTCAAAATTAATCGGTGATCAAAACTATAATGATGAAGCTATTATAGGTCTTGCAAATACATATTACGAAATGGCTAAAGACAGAGGTGCAAATGAAGGTATAACAACAAATAAAGAAGTATACCTAGCTTATGATTACATAAATAAAGCTATTGAGCAGTGCCCTGAAGATTTGGAACTTCATTTAGCAAAATTGAAACTTGCAAGACTTGTACACCAAGAACCATTATCTCGTGACAGTTTGAATTATATTATTCAAGCTGCAGGTAATAACCTTATGGATAACGTAATCAAGGGTGAAGCATATCTTGCTATGGGTAGAGAAAAAGATGCAGTATATACATTCGAAAATGCAATTAATTTCTCTAATTCAGTAGATGATGATTTATATTTAGCAGAAATTCTTGTTCACAATAAACAATTCAGAACAGCAAGACTTGCTTTACAAAAAGCCTTGACAAAAGATCCTGCTAATGTTATTGCTAAGAATGGTATTGAATATATTAACCTTTGTGAAACAAAATCAAATGAATTCTTTGATATTGCACAAAGAGAATACCAACAAAACAATTACGCATCTGCAATTGAATATTGCAACCGTGCAATTGACTTTTATCACAATAGCCCTCAAATAGCAAAATTAAAAGCAATGTCTTATGAAAAGGAATTGAATTATAGAGGTGCTATAAAATATTATCAACAATATCTCGCTATGAATCCAAATGCAGCCGATAAAGCTCAAATCGATAAGAAAATCGAAAAATTCAAAAATAAAGCAAAATAATAAATAGTAAAAACCAGACATGACTAAAAAATTCGATATACGAAAGACATTTGAAATATTTTTGAGAGAGCCCATCAGTGTATTAACTGAAGGGCTGTTTCAACTTGTAAACATTGAGAATAATATTTTTAGTCAGAAACCTTATGTAAATATCGATTTTGTAAATAAGAAAACACAAATTACTGTTGTAAATAGCGATAAAATGTATAATTTGTTCCAAAAAGTTTTGTTTAAACAAAAACTAAAAGAACAAAAAGAAAAGGTTTTAACAAAATAATTAAAATCTTATAGGATAATCTTTAGGAATTTTCCAATTGTTGCAATAAATTAAAGAAGTACAATATATACTGCTAATAATTCCGCTAGCATTTACACTTTCTCCTTTGCAACCTTTTATAAAATCATTTCGATTATTTTTAAGGTCTTCACAATTATAATTTATTGAACCAGATGGAGTAATAGTGACTTGTGAATTATTTGGATTTTTACCTAAATAAAAAGCAAAAACATCTTTGCCGGAAATTAATCTTTTCGGATTTTTGTTACTTGATAATATTACATTAAATTGTCCAAAAGCAGTAGTATTAGTATTAGTATTTTTTAGTACAAATGATATTACACTTCCATCACTAAGTTCTGCCCAGTTTGTTAGTTGTGGATTGTTCCAAAACCAATTTGGGTCACCAGAATAGTCATCATTAAAGTTATAGATTACATATTTTAATTTGTCTTTATGCTGTTGAACAGCGCTTCTGCCAATAATATTAAAATATGGATAAAAATATTCTTGCAAGAAAGCTTCTGCAGAGTCTCTATCATATGTTTGATAATCTTCCCAATTCCAATTAATTGCTTCCCCATTATCGGTTTGTGCCTGTTCAAGTGCTTGATAAAGTTGAGTATATGCTTTTTTTAAAGCTGTTTCTGTTACTTTTTTGCGATAACCCTGTATTAAACCTGGTAGTGTTAAAGCAGCTATTACTCCTATAATTCCTAAAGTTATTAAGACTTCCGCAAGAGTGAAGGCTTTTTTCAATTGTTTATCCTCATAAAAATAATATTATTAACTTGCTTAATGGTTTATAAACTATTTAATATTATTATAAACTATTGTTATGTGCTTGTCAAATCAATAGAATTGTAAAATGGATGACAAAGAATATCTTAAAAAAATAGGAATAAAATTAAAAGTATTGCGCTCATTAAAGGGTTTGTCGCAAGATGATGTTGCAAACCAATTAGATGTTGATAAAAGTTATTACAGTAAAATTGAAAGGGGACTTACAAATCCTTCGATTTTGTATTTAAGACATATTTCTAATTTATATGCAATAACTTTAAGTGAATTAGTAGATTCAAATATAAGTTTTTAAATTATTTATGTTATTATTAGCATATGGCTACAAAATATATGCAGGCAAAATTTTTAATTAGTGCGGAAAAACTTTCTCAGTGTCCAGATTACACTTTGCCAGAATTCCCGCTTTTAGGACGTTCTAATGTCGGAAAGTCTTCATTTATTAATGGGCTTGCTAATCATAAAAAACTTGCAAGAACATCTAATACTCCAGGGAAAACAAGATTAATCAATTTTTTTCAGTTTTCGGATAAGTTTATGATTGCTGATTTACCCGGATACGGTTACGCAAAAGTTTCTAAAGAAGCACAGAACAGGTGGCAGAAATATTTAGAAGAATATTTGCTAAAACGTGAACAAATTACCTCTTTAGTTCAACTAATTGATGGAAGACATGATATTCAAAAAAATGATTTCCAAATGCGTGAATGGGTAGAAAATTATAATTTACCTATTTTTACCATTGTTACTAAAATGGATTATGTGCCAAAATCAAAGACTTTGAATGTTATTAAAAATATTGAAAAACAATTTGGCGGTGTGGTATTGCCTTTTAGTGCTGTAAATAACAGATATAATGAAAAAATATTTGAATATATTTTGAATTTTAAATCCACTCAGGATAATAATTAAGCTGTATTACCTTATTAGTTTTTAGTCTGGCATGACCGCCTTTTATAAAGTTTGTCAAAGATCCTGTTGGGGGGAGAATAGTCAATGCCCATTTAAGTGGGAATACCCATAGACTTCTATCTTGTCCGAAGCGTTCGTATGTATAATCAATTTTATTTTTATCTATGTTTTCAAACTTAAAATCTCCAAAAATTATACTGGCAGGAATTCCGTTCATGCCGCTTGCAATAATTGTTTCAACTCTTGCAGGGACAATTGTACCTTGTTTTATTATAATTTCATTATTGTATACAACATCTTCGATAACCTTGAAAGTTACAGGCTGGCCTTCATAGATATGATTTTCATTTTTGATATTTTCGGTAATGTGTAATTTTATAGGTATACATTTTGTACTTTCATAATTGTATTTTGTATGAGTTTGTGGTTTTTCAATCGGGGTATTTTTTAGAGTTGAATTTACAAATTCATCCTGCATTATTTCTGCATAGCAGGGTGAGGTAATTAAAAATAAAACAGTCAAAAGTCTTATAATTCTATTCATATCTTAATTTTTCCTTTGAATTTGTTTTTATTTTTTCTTCAAATAATCTTCTATTTTCTACTGAATTTAATAAAAAGTTTTGATAATGCGGATTTTCAAGATATTCGTTATTTGCAAGGAAGTACGGATATTTTGTATAAATATATTCATAAATATGTGCTAATCTTTTAGATGTAAGATTTTTATTAGAAACTAAATCTTGATAGTGTTGCGGGTATGCTTTATTTATAAATGTAATAAGTGCAATTGGGTTATAGCCTGCATTTACCATATAATCTACGGCTCTTTTATCTGATACGAGTTCAAATTTTTTCGGAGCTGCTTTTATTTGCACTCCTGTAAGCCAGCCGTTGCCCATGCCGTCAAATGTTCTTGAAGATCTGGCAATTTCTCTTGCTAAATACGCTGCAAGTTCATTATCATCGGCGATAAATTTATAGTATTCACGAAACATTACAATTTGTCTGCTAGTGACTGTTGTGTCCATTTTTAATAAAGAATCTTTTGCTTCTTTATCATAGACAAATATAATTCGTCCTTTAATTTTGTTTGCATTTAAAATTTGTGTGCCAATATCATTTATTCTGTTTTGGATAGTTTGTTCTTGTATAATTTCTTTATCAGATACAGCAAAAGTGCTTGTTGAAAAAGCAAGTAAGCATAAAAATGATATTATAAATTTTTTCATACATAACTCCAATTTATTTAATGATATATTATTTTTTTATATTAGTCAAAATAGTCTTATCAAATATACATTAAATAAAGGATTAAATTGAGTTGTTGTCAGGTTAAAATATGAATGGGTTAGTAATATCTTTTAGGAGTGGCTTTATGGAGGAAGTTTTTTATCCGCAAAATAATGGGGAGATTTCGGAATCTATTACACAAAGTTGGACAGAACAGGCATTAGAATGTTACTCAATAAAATGTGACTGTACTAAATGTTCTTTGAAAAACGGGCATTACTCTTTTAAATGTCAAATGCCTAAAGTTATTGATATTTTGATAAACGTTGCTGGCAGACCTAATACCAACCCCGTATAATTCTTGTTACATAACATGCGAAAATGTAACGGTATTTTTGAGGCGGATTTATTTCCGCCTTAATTTTTATTTTTAAAAATCTTATTTTTATTGTATTATGTATTTGTATGAAAAAGTTCTTTTTTCTATTATTCGCTATAATAGTTGTAAGTTTGCCCTCTCAAGCTGAAATAATAAAAATTTCAGCAAATGATGCTGTGAAATTAGCCTTGCAGCACAATTTGGCTTTGCAAGCTAAACGCAAAGAAATTGCGGTTTTAGAACAAGAAGTTAAAATGGCAAATGCGCTTAAAAATCCACAGCTTCAATCAACAATTTTAATGGGACCTGTTGGAAAAACAAATGCAAGTCAAGCAGGTATTGCTATTCCTTTAGAAATTTCTAAAAGAGGTGTTCGTAAAAAAGCTGCAATTGCTAATATGAAATTAATTGAAAATCAAATAAGACAGGAAGAGTTGAATTTAAAACTCGAAGTTATGGAAGCTTATTTTGATGTTGTATATATGAAATCAGTTGTAGCGATTTTGCAGCAGAGAGAAGAACTTTTTAAGAATATGAAATTGCTTGCAGAAAACAAACCCAAAAATTCTAAAAATTACGAAATTGAAAAATTACAATCAGACATAAAATATAAAAAACAATTGGTTTCTTTGAACAAAGCAAAAGCTAATTTACTATATTCTCAATTCAATTTTAACAAAATTTTGAATTTAAAAGATACTGATGTAATGTATGATACCCGTGAAAATTCATTGTTCCAAGATCATATATCATTATTGGATATTCAATTACCTGAGTATGAAACTATTGAAGAAGTAGCTATGAAATATAGTTATTCTATTAGAATAGCTTATGATAATATAGATAAATCCGAAAAAGAATTAGCCGTAGCAAGACATAAAGTTATTCCTGATATTACAGTAATTGGCGGTTATGCTTTTTCAGGTGATGGAATGTTGCACGGTGGTTATGCTGGAGGTTATTTGGATTTACCTGTTTTTTATTCATACAGGCCAGAGGTAAATCGAGCTAAAATTATTCTTGAAAGAGCTAAAATTGATAAGGTTTCTTTTGAAAATAAATTAAAATTTGCCCTAAAAGAAGATTACAACCAATTCAAATATGCAAAAGAAAATATGGGGTATTATAAAGATATTTTAAAAGAGTCTGATAAAATTTTAAAAATGTCAGAACAACGTTATGCAAAAGGTGATACTCAGTTATTGAATTTATTTATTATTGAAAATTCTCATCAGGAAATTTTAAACGAATATATCAGTGCAATGCAGGTATATTACAATGCTTATTTGGATTTAATCCACAATATGGGACATGATATTTTGTTAGATGAAGATTCTTTAGAAGATTTATAATTAATTTACGCAAAAAAAAATCGTTGAAAGTGTTCAACGATATTATGTATTGTTATAAATTATTGCTATCCCAAATCTCGGTAGCTGTTCTTAACAGCAGAGGTTGCTTATCGGGCTAAGCCCTCTTTGTGAAATTTCACAAGTTTTGCAAGATGCCATTCTCTTGCACTTATGTCATCTATTTGGTTTTTAATATCTTCTAATTCTGCAAGCAGTGTTTGCAAATCTTTTCTTTGAGGGATTGGCTTTTCGAAATGTTCTTCATCTTCCAGCCAAAATAGAGGCAAACAATTGTTTTCGAATAATTCTTTGTCATTCATATGCTACACTCCGGTATTTTTTCTAAGATACACAATTTTTATTAATCAACAGTTATGCATTTTCTTTCTTTTGATATTGTGTGATAAATGCATGAATCATATCAACTAAATCAAAGTTCCCATATTTAAACGGATAAGGCTGATTTGAATATTCACTGTCTGTTACTTTTTGCAACTCTCTTACTTGTTGATAATCCAGTGAATCAAAATCGAAACTTGTCATTTCGCCATAATCCAACATAAGATCTTCCATATCCATAACTTTTTTTTCTTCGTTCATGAGTACACACTCCTTATTAACAATCTATCAACAAATTTTTTATCGGATATGTTTTAGAAAAACTTTAGGATTTTAAATGTTTTTGTAACATATTTTTACAAAATTCATTCAAATAGAGGTTTGACTTTGCAGAAAAAATCATTAACATAAAAAATAAAGTAAGTAGAATGAGGGTGTAGTATGACTAATAATATACTTTCAGGTGTTTATGCAGGCTTGACTAATACATATTCATACCTTGCATCACAATATCCAAACGGTTTGACTTTAGATAATATAACAGAGGCTAGAACTAAAACTTCTAATTATAATGTTTTAAATCAATCTTTTGCATCATATTTGCAGACAAATTTTTCATCTATTGATAAAGATGGTGACGGTATAATTACAGCAGAAGAAATGAATAACCTTTCAAATACAATTTCTACACAAGGTTTGACAAAAGCTGAATTAACACAATTATATGCATCAGGTTCAAGCGGTTTGTCTGAAAGTACAATGACAAAAATTCTTGAACATTTTGATGAAATGGATACAAATCATGATGGTAGAATTACTAGTGCTGAAATTTCAGCATATGATGTAAATTGTGCAAGAATGGAAGTTGAAGATGAATTCAATAATCGTCGAGCAACTGATATGTCAGTTTTTTACGGAGATAGCAGTTCATCATCTTCTGATACATATAGCTTATTAAGTTATAAGTATAAATCAAGCAGTGATTCATAGACCTATATTACACACACTAAACTTAGTAACGATACATTTGGAAAGGAAATGACGCTTTATATTTAAAGAGTCATTTTTTTTTGTTTTATTGAAAATCGCTAAAATATATGTTAAAATAATTAAGTACAAACATAAAAGGAGCTTTAGAATGGAAAGAGATTTATTGTTTAGAAAAGTCGGGGGGGGGGCGATTTAACAGCTTTCCTGCTTGCTTTTTGCCCGATTGGTATAAAAAGAAAAAAGTGTTATGTTGAGGATATAAAACATCAAATAAATGCTTTTACTCTTGCAGAAGTTTTAATAACACTTGGTATTATTGGTGTAGTTGCAGCTATGACTATGCCTTCTTTAATTCAAAAGTATAGAGATAAAGAGTTAATTGTAAGGACAAAAAGAGTTTATTCTAATATTCAAAATGCTGTTTCTTTAGCACAGAAAGAAAATGATGTTGTTGGTGATAATACTTTTTTATTTGATCCTACTAAAACAAGTGCAGAGGTTGTTCAAGCTTTTGCAAAATATTTTAATGGTTCAATGGTATGTACTAAAAAAAATGATACCGGATGTGAAAAATTTTATTATTCAGTAAAATACGCAACAAGAAGGAAAGATGATACCACAGGAGCTACAATGGGCACAAATCTTTCAAATTCAAAAATAATTTTGAATGATGGTTCTTTAATTGCAGTAAACCAGATGACATCTTGTGAAAGGACTTTTACAGATTGTAAAAGAGATTCGGATTATAATTGTATAAAAGATAAAGACGGAAATACTGAATTAGTTACTAAAATGTTATATATTTGTGCGTATATTGAATTTGATGTAAATGGACCAAGTTTACCAAATCAGTTTGGGCGTGATGTTTATGAACTAGAAGTATATAAAGATAAAATTTCGCCAAATTTATCTAATCTACCAGGAGGAAAGAGTTTAAAAAATATTCTTACGGGAATTGATAAATTAGAGTATACTCCTTATAATATTGGGGAAAGTGATTAATGATATAATAAATAAAAAGTTCCAAATAATTTTGGAACTTTTTATTTGATTTTTTTACTTTTGACCGTTAAATGCTTGTAGTCCTAAGTATTTAGCGGCAGATCCGAGTTTTTGCTCAATTCTTAAAAGCTGATTATATTTAGCCATTCTGTCAGATCTTGATGCTGAACCTGTTTTGATTTGACCGCTGTTTACAGCTACTGCAAGATCTGCAATAAATGTGTCTTCCGTTTCACCTGATCTGTGTGAAATAATTGTTGTATAACCTGCTGCATGTGCCATTGATATTGCATCTAATGTTTCCGATAATGTGCCGATTTGGTTAACTTTTATCAAAATTGAATTTGCAACATTACGTTTGATACCGTCTGCTAAACGTCTTGTGTTTGTTACAAACAAATCATCACCTACTAACTGGCAGTGATTTCCTATACGTTGGGTAAGCATTTCCCAGCCTTCCCAATCCTGTTCTGCCATACCGTCTTCTATAGAAATTATCGGATATTTTTTAACCCATTCTTCTAAAAAGTCTGTCATTTCTTTATTGTCAAATGATTTGCCCTCACCTTTCAGGTTATATTTTCCGTTTTCATAGAATTCTGATGATGCAACATCAAGACAAATTTTTATTTGATTTGTGTTATAACCCGCTTTATCAATAGCTTCTAAGATTACTTCAATACCTTCAGCATTAGATTGAAGATTTGGAGCGAATCCGCCTTCATCTCCTACTGAAGTTGCCATTCCTTTATTTTTCAAAACACTTTTTAAAGTATGGAAAACATTACATCCCATTTCAATGGCGTGAGAAAAACTTTCTGCTCCGACTGGTGCTATCATAAATTCTTGGAAATCAATATTATTATCAGCATGAGCTCCGCCGTTAATAATATTCATCATCGGTACAGGTAAAGTTAAAGCATTAATTCCGCCTAAGTATCTGTAAAGAGCCATGTCATATGCTTTAGATGCTGCTTTTGCAACTGCAAGAGATACTCCTAAAATAGCATTTGCACCGAGTTTTGATTTATTTTCAGTCCCGTCCATGTCAATCATGAATGTGTCTATTTCTTTTTGATGGGAAGCTTTTTCTCCTATAAGTTCAGGTGCAATTATATTATTTACGTTATCAACGGCTTTTTGAACGCTTTTTCCCATATATTTTGATTTATCACCATCGCGTAATTCCAAAGCTTCAAAAATTCCTGTAGAAGCTCCTGAGGGTACTGCCGCACGACCTTTTACTCCGTTTGTAAGTTTTACATCGACTTCTACTGTTGGATTGCCGCGAGAATCTAATATTTGTCTTGCGTAAATGTCTTCTATAAATGTTGACATATTCTGCCTCCTATTTTTATTTATCTATATAAATTTGAAAAAAGATTTATATAGACATTTTACACTCTTTTTGACCTTGTGATAATCTTTTCATAAAACTTTTAACTTTGCAAGTAGGTTATGTAGTCTAAATATATGATGTATAATATTAAATCAGTTTATATAATAAAAAAATGGATAAAAGTTTACTAAATCAAAAGTTTGAGGAATTATATACTAAAAATTTAGCACCTAAAATTATTCCTCTTGAACAAGAAAGAATAGCTGCTTCAAAAATATCAAATATTAATAACTTATTAAGCTTATTGTTTTTTATTGGTGCTTTCGGTGGGACATTGTTATTATCAAAGTTGTATTTTTTATTATTATTAGTTCCTGCTGTAATAATATTTGTAATAGAAAATAAAAGACAGCGTAAATTTAGGTTGAAAACAAAACAGCAGTTATTAATGGAACTTTTTTCTTTGTTTGGAAAATTCCAGTATTCTCCTGATAAAGAACTTATAACAAAAAATGAAATACATAAAACAGGTTTATTCCCAAGATTTAATCTTAAACGAGATGATGATAGAATTTTTGGAAATTACAAGGGAATGGATGTTGTTATTGTTGAAACCGAATTATCTCATACTGTTTCAACAAAAAAAGGAAATTCAAGCGACAGTAAAACTATAAGGGATTTTAATGGTTTAATTATAAAAGTAAATTTAAATAAGCCATATAAAGGTAGAACTCTTTTATATCAAAAAGCAATTGGACAAAAAGGTCAAAAACAAGCAATAAAATCTATGTTATCAGAAGGTTTAGGTGAAAAAGATGCCGAAAAAATTGCAAATTCAGATATTGCTAATGTAGTAACTGGGGTTTTAGCTTTTACAGAAAAACCTATACTAAAACATTTGAATCTATCTGGAGAAGGTTTGTCTATTGATCTTAGCAGTGAAATTAGAGTTGATAGAAATCTAAAAAAAGTTACTCTTGAGGATCCTGAGTTTAATGAAATGTATGATATGTATTCTGATGATCAGGTTGAAGCAAGATATATTGTAACTCCTACTTTTATGGAAAGACTTAAAAATGTAAGAGAAGTTATTGGGGGATATCATATTCATTGTATGATAGAAAATCAGTATATTACTTTATTTATTGAAATTCCTCAGGATTTCTTTGAAATTGGTAGTTTATTACGTTCAATTAATGATAAAAGAATTTATGAACATATATTTATTCAGTTAATAAATATATTTAATCTTATTCATTATTTCAAATTGGATAAAAAATTAGGTTTATAATTGAGAAAGGATATTTAAAATGGATATTTTATTATTGTTAGTTGTACTTGCGATTATTGGGCCTTATTTGATTTATGTACAACTTATTAAGAAAAAAAACCAAGTTAAACAAGCTGAAGGTAGCATTGATGTTCAATTAAAAAAACGTTATGACTTAATTCCTAATATTTTAACAATTGCTAAAAAATTTATGGAACATGAAAGATCTTTGATTGAAGATATTACAAAGCTTAGAACTCAAGCTGCAAATGCAAATGAAATGTCAGAAAAAATAAAACTAGACAATGCAATTAAAGGAAAAATGGAACAATTGATGGTTAATTTTGAAAATTATCCTCAATTAAAATCAGATGCAACAATGGTTCAAGCAATGGAGACTTATGCAGAAGTCGAAGAACATATTGCTGCTGCAAGAAGATTTTATAATAGTGCGGTGAATGAATTAAATAATGCAGTTGAGATTTTTCCATCATCAATTATTGCAGGCATGTTGAATATAAAAGCAAAACCATATTTTGAAATTCAAGAAAATGAAAAACGTCCTGTTAATGCATCTGATATTTTATAATTAATAATAATATTTAAAATAAGTGTATAACATCCCTTCTATTTATTTGGAAGGGATGTTTTAATTATTCGATAAATAACTGTGAATTTTATTTTTAATTTTATAAATAATGTGTTTAATACTATATAAATATCCTAAAAATAGCACAGTAGAAGCACTTACCCAAGCAATAGGACCAGCATAAAACATGCCGATATAACCAAATTTTATAGCTAGATAAACCGCTGTGAATGCTCTCATTACAAGTTCTGCAATACTTGATAATAATGGGAAAACAGTTTCTCCCATACCTTGCAAAGCATTTCTGTAAATAAAGATTTGACCGAGGAAGAAATAAAATATTGTACTTATTAAAAGGTAACTGTGTGCAATATTAATAATTTCTTTTGTAGCAGTTCCAATAAAAGCTCCGATGATATTTGTTCCCCAAAATCTCATTACAAAAGCCATTACTATACTTAATGCAATATTAATTGTAGAAGTTTTAATTACACCTAATCGTATTCTTTTGAATTTGCGAGCTCCGAAGTTTTGTGCAACATAAGCAGCTAGAGCGACACCAAATGACATCATAGGTAAAGTCGCAATTTGTTCTATTCTTAATGCTGCAGTCATTGCAGCAATAACGTTTGATCCGAAAGAGTTGCATACACTCTGGATTATAAGAATACTAATTCCAAGAATAGAAAATTGAACGGCCATTGGGACTCCTATTTTCAGATGTTCATATGCTGAATCATAAAAATCTTTATCAAATTTTAAAAGCCATTCACTTTTATGTATTCTAAGAATTGGAAATTTATATTTTATAAAAATTGTACATAAAATAACAGAGATTCCTTGTGAAAGAATTACAGCGATAGCAGAACCTGGAACTCCCATATGAAAAACGATTATAAAAATAAGAGCTAATATAATGTTTATTAAAGATGCAATAATTAAAAAGTATAAAGGAGTTTTGCTATCACCAAGAGCTCTTATAATACTTGCAAGCATGTTGTACATTGTTGTTGCAATTAAACCTATAATGATAATTTCAACATACCAAAAAGCGTTATGATAAATATTATCAGGTACGTTCATCCATTTTAAAATGTAATTCATTGATAATGCAAAAATAGATGAAAAAATAAAAGTTACAATTACGCTTAAAATTGTAGATATGACAACAGAATTTCGCACACCTTTTATATCTTTAGCCCCAAATCTTTGACCTGTCACTACTGCAAAACCATTGGTTAATCCAACAATTATAAATGTAATTAAGAAAAACAAAGGAGCTACAGCTCCGACAGCAGCAAATGATTCAACTCCTAGGGTCCTTCCAACAATTACAAGGTCTGCGATGTTATATAATTGCTGAAAAACATTCCCGATTAAAAGCGGTACAGAAAATAGCAATATATGTTTTAAGGGGCTCCCTTTTGTCATATCAGTAATCATAAAACCATACCTTTTTAATTATCTTTTCTAAATTAAATTATACTAAAAATAGAATTGTTTTACAAAATACTTGAAATTTAAAATATTTTGTGCAAAGATAGATTTTGTCAATTAAATAATAAGACTTATGGCAAGGTAGCTCAGCTGGTGAGAGCGCACGGCTCATACCCGTGAGGTCGAGAGTTCGAATCTCTCCCTTGCTATTTTTATTTTATATTTAATTTTTGAATTTCCCCAAATATTGCTCTATTAGTAATAAAAAGATTAGAATATTAAATATCTTTTTTAGAAGTTTTAAGTTTAATAAAATGATCAATATTTCTGTACTTAAATACTTTAGCAGGATTTCCTCCAGCAATTGCATAAGGAGGTATTTCTCCATGAACAACTGAACCTGCCTGGATTATTGCTCCTTCACCTATAACTGTTCCAGGTAATATTATTACTTTTGCTCCTATCCAAACAAAATCACCTATAATAACGTCACTTTTTATTGTGGTACTATCATAAGGAATATCATTCCCCTCATAATTGTGGCTCGTGGATATTATTTGTGAATCAAATCCTGCAACAAAATAATTTCCTAAAATTACTTTTCCATTTCCGCTTATATGCATACCGTTAAGTTTTACATGGTTTTTAATAATAGTGTTTTTATTAACAGTTGAAAATCTTGAACATTGAAAATTTTTGCCAATATGTTTAGCAGTAAAGATTATTTGTATACTATTACAAAATTCTCTAAACCAAATTCGTAAAAATTTTATAGGAATTAGACAGGATAAAATCTTAATCATATTTATAACCTGAGAAAATTATATTGAAATAAAGGTAACTTGTCAATCACTTTTTATATTAATGTAACTCGCTAGAGGTTTTTAAAAAATACTTTATACGATAACCTAATAAAGAGGAAATTTATGTTTTGTATTGACAAAAAAAATATAGGAACTGTTATAAAACAAGCTCGAAAAAAAGCAGGCTTAAAACAATATGAACTTGCAGAAATGGCAGGTTTTTCAGAAAAACACTTGTGTAGAATTGAAAATGGAAAATATCTGCCTAAACTGGAACATTTTTTGAGTATAGTGTCTATTCTAAATTTAAAACTTGATGACTTTGGTATTAATTCTATAAATAAAGAAATGTCATCTGATAAAACAAATCTTATAAATAAAATTTTAACAAGTGACGATAAACTTGTTAAAATATATAGTGAAATTTTTGAAAATATGGATAAAATTATTAATTTAGCTAAAAACAAATTAATTTAAACTATAAAATTAGCAACTTAAATCATTTCCTTTATAAGCACAGGGAATGTTTTCTTCTTTTAAATAATTTAGTCCCCATTTATTTAATTCTATGATTGCTGGAATTAAACTTTTTCCGCGTTCTGTTAGAGAATATTCTGTTTTGGGCGGAACAACAGGGTACAATTTTCTTTTTACAATCCCGTCTGATTCCAATTCTTTAAGTTGTTGGATTAACATTTTAGGAGTTGCATGTGAGATTAGTTTTTGTAATTCACTATATCTTAAAGTTTTGTCTATCAAATGACCGATTATAACCCCTTTGTATTTTCCGCCTATGATTTCCATTGTTGCCTCTAATGGGCATTTGTATTCTGTTTGTTTCTTTTTTGCCATAATTCCTCTTTTTATACTTTCTTTTTTAATACTATTATACTAAAAAGTAAGTATTATACAAAATAGTGCATTCTTGTTTTTTTTATAGTCATAATTTAAGATGTATAAAAAGGAGGGAAATGATGAAAATTACTCAGGTTAGGAATGCAACTATTATTGTGGAATTTGATAAAAACAAATTTTTAATTGATCCTTGGCTTGGTCCAAAAGATTATATGGAAGGTTTTGAAGCAGGTATAAATTCTCATATCAGACAGCCGAGAGTTGAATTACCTTTTGAAATTCAACAGATAGTTGATGTAGATGCAGTTATTTTAACACATTTTCACCCTGATCATTTTGATGAATATGCTGTGAATGCGTTAAATAAAGACATTAAGTTTTTTGTTCAATCTCAAACAGATTTAGAAATAATACAATCTTACGGTTTTAAAAATATTGAAATTATAACAGAAGATGGGATTACTTATAAAAATATAAAATTGTACAAGACAAATTGTCAGCATGGTAAAAGAGAGATTATAAAACCGATTTGCGAAAGTGTAGGAATGCCATATGATTCTATGGGTGTTGTATTCAAATCAGAGAATGAGAAAACTCTCTATATTGCAGGCGATACAATTTGGTGCAAGGAAGTAAAAGATGCTTTAGACAAACATTCTCCTGACATTATTGTAGTGAATGCTTGTGGTGCAACTGTTTTTAATGGTGAACATATTATTATGAATATTGATGATGTAAAAGAAGTACTCAAATACTCTCCAAATTCAACATTAATTGCAAGTCATATGGATACAGTTAGTCATCTTTCAGTTACCCGTGAAGATTTAAAAAACTTTGCAGAAAAATCTAATATTTCTAATCTATTAATTCCGAATGACGGTGATATTTTATGTTTGTAAAATAAAATTTTTCATTTATAAAATTTAGAAACCCCGTAAAAATTTATTTTACGGGGTTAATTTTTTCTATAAAAGTTTAATTATTTTATTAATTATAACCTATTTTTTTACGTTCTTTTATTTGTCCTTCTTTTACGAAATTATTAATAGCTTGTTCAAAATCCTCTTTTGTGATTTTTAAATTATCAATATCTGATTTTACAAATGTTCCATTTGCCATTTTGTCAAATATTCCTACACGTTCAAATGCATTATTATGTGCATCTGAAGATAAGCGAGCAATATCTGCTCCTGTTGCATGTATGTCAAATAATTTTTTTGATAATGCTTCTTTGTCAATTGATTCATCTAAAGGTTTTTTAGCTGTATGGATATCTAAAATTTGTCTTGTTCCTTGTAAATCCGGCAGCCCAATTTGAATATGTTTGCCAAATCTGCCTGAACGCATTATTGCATCATCAAGCATTTCTATTTTATTTGTTGTTGCTAGGATATAGACATCATCTCCTTGTTTTTCTATATCACTCATAATTGATAAAAATTGATTTACAAATTCTGCACTATAATTATCAACTTTATCTCTTTTTTTTGCAACTGAATCAAATTCATCGAATACGATTATACTTGGTTGGTTTTCTATTGCTCCTTCAAATAAGGTACGTAAATTTTCTTCTGATTCACCTACCCATTTAGATTTAAGCTCTGATCCGTTGAGTTTTAAGAAAAAGGCATTAGATTCATTTGCCAGAGATTCTGCAATCAAAGTCTTACCAGTTCCCGGAGGGCCAGTAAGTATTATGCCATGGTTTACTTTGATATTTTCAAAAGCTTCAGGATATTTTATTGGGTATAAAACTCCTTTTTTCAATTCTTCGATAGCTTTATCTTGACCTCCTATATCTGCAAATGTTAGGGGTTTATTTTTTTCTTGTGTATCGAGAACTAAAGATTTAAGTTCTTTGGTATTTTGTCTTTTTATGATATCTTGTGAATCTTTTGTAAAATCAAATACTTTTGAAAAAATATGGCGTTGAAATGATAAATTTGTTTTAGGTTCATCTTTAATTTTAATTCCCATATCACCGATGTATAGAATATCATCTGTAGTTACATAAAAAGAATTGTTTGGTTTTAGAGCTTCTTGTCCAGTTGAATTGCTTAAATATAAATCAAAATTGTTTATATTTAAAATTTCTTTATCTCCTGTTGCATTTTTATAAAAAGCTAAACTACCTTGGATATTATCATCTTCGATAAAAAATATTCTTTTAATAACATGATCCAAAGAATCTAGAGAATTTTTCAAAGCTCGTTGAGTTTCTTTTAGGTTTTTCCCAACAGTAATTATATCTCCACGTTTAAATACATCGAATAATGATGCAATTCTATCTTCTAAAGGAAGCTGTTTTGCTAAAGTAATAGCAGTTTCATTAAGATTTCCAAAGCTGATTGATTTTTTCTTTGGTTTATTTTGTAGGACGACCACATCTGAGGATAATTGATTTGAAGCAAATTTGGTATGATTGTTATTTGCTCTTGTTTGTTGAGGTGAAATAGTGCTAAAATTTTGAATTGGTAAAATTTTCATAAAAAATACTCCTACAAATAAATATCCTACACGTCTGCTACAATTGTAGCAGATTGAAATAAAATTAGTACATCAAAAAACAAAATCTTTACAATTGTTAATCTTACACTTATAATTTTGAAAAATATTTTTGGATTTACAAAAGTTCAAAACCTGTAAAAATTTATTTTTACGGGTTTTATTAGTTTTATGAAAATATCAACTATAAATATTCAAAATAAATATTATAATAATTTACCAGCGCAAAAACCTGTATTAAATTCATCAAAAGTATCTGACAGTTTTTCTTTTACAGGGAATTATGAGCGTTTGAGTAGAGATACTATGGAAGTTGTATCTTCAATTTCAAATGCTTATAAAGATATTTTGAAAAAAATATCTGAAAAAACTCCTGAAGGTATGGAAATTATTCAAAAAGAATATAAAGATTTCAAATCAACAAGAAGTTTAATGTTTCATAACTGCGGGGAAAATAAAACATCTATTCAAGTGCGAGTTCCTGATGGTCAAGATGGACGTGACTTTATAAAAATTGTTGTAAAAAAAGGTAGTAATTTTTCTCAAGGAAAAGTGGTTTTAGATTCATATACCATAAAGGATTTTGATCGAATTGTTGAAGATAATGATAAAAATCATGTTTTTGTTTTCCCACAAAATATAAAATATACGAATTTTGATAAGCCGTTTGAATTAAAATTACAAAAAGTATTAGATGATTTAGATTGTGCAATGCTTAAATTCAGGAAATTTTTAGCAAAATATGACGGACAATATTTAAAACCTGAATTATTTACATTTGGTGATACAAGTATAAAGAGATTGGAAAATATTAATTCTCTGTATAATAAAACTGATGAAGTCTTAAAGGGTTTGCCTCATAAATTAGCATTAAAATTAAAAGGTGAATATGGAGATTATAAACTCCAAGTAGCTCAGCCTGTACATATTCTGAAAAATATTGGAGAAAATAAAAATCAAATTGCATATAAAAAATTACAACATCCTGAGCACGGAGAATTAACTAGAATAATGGTATATGACAAAAATGATGAAATAATTGACGGCTTTCTTTTTAAAGAAGATCAGGGATTAATTGTTTCTAATTTTAATCCGAAAAATTTTAGTATAATTCCTCCAAAACTTTTGTATCACGATAAATCTTCCGTAAAAGAGATTTTACCAAAATTTGAACAATATCTTTCAGATTATGAGAAAAAACTTGGAGAGTTTAATAAATTTATTTCTCAAAAATTATATGAAAGATCATTAGCACCTGTGATTGGAAAGTTAAGTGGCGATCTTGGAGTTGATATGACAAAAATTGATAGTATTTATCAACAAATATCTGAAAAATTCGCTTCAATCAGTGCTCCAACAGTTTCAAAGATAAAAACTTCTTATCCAAAATGGAATGGAGTTGCTGGACAAAGAGGTTTTGCATTCAAGGTTTCAGATAATGAGCAAGTTTCTATCTTAAAAATGAAAAATGCAAAAAGAAATAATCTTACCCGCTTATGTTTTTCAAAAAATGGTGAAGATAAATTTTTCTTGATAAATCAAGATATGGTTGTAAAAAATTTCAATCCAAAATATCCAACGATTATTCCTCCAGAATTAAAATATTATAGTGATCTTGAACTCGAAGAACTTGGATTGGAATCTTTTTTGAAAAAAGCAGCAGATGAATTACAGGAATTCAAGACACATATTGAAACTCCTATTCCTAAAATGGAAAATAAAGTTAAAGAGATTAAGCTAACAGAACCGAAAAAAGTAATAAAAAAGGAAGAAAATGTAAAATTAAAGTCAGAAGTGATTTCAAAAACTAAAGAATATAAACAATTGATGAAAGAATGTAATGAAAAATTAACTCTGGCTATGGAAAATGCTGAAAATGATATGCAAGGATTTAATAATGTAATTCAAGAAATTCAAAGTAAAATTGCCGGATTTTTCTCAAAAACAGAACAATAAGTTTATTGTTTTATTTCTTTTCTCCATTCTATATAAAAATAAATTGCAAGGATAAAGTATACCCCCCACATTAAAACTGTAGAATATGCTTTTGTACCTGAAAAAACGACTAAATCTAACCACATTATAAAAGATAATCCGTTTACTACCATCCATACAATCCATTGTTCTATTGCTCGTCTTACTGTCAAATACATTCCAAGGATTGATAAAAATGTTGTAATGCCGTCAATTATTGGGCTTTTGTCATTCAGGAAATGTAAAATTAAAATTGTAATTATACAGCCTATAAGTCCTATTATGCTTATTATTATTTGTTCTTTAAGATTTAGTTTTATTTTGACAATTTCTTTTGATTCTTTTTTTAAGTGTTGTTTCCATTTAAAAATTCCTAAAATTTGCATTGGAATATAATAGCAAAGGTAAAGCAGCATATTACCCCATAAGGCATTTTTAAATGAGAGCAATATGTAACAACTGGAGCCTAAAAGTCCGAAAAAATAACAGGAAATTTTTCCTTTGCCTGCAATAATTGTGTATAAAATTCCGCAAATAGCATTAATTATTGCAGCAGGATTATCTTTTAGGATTACTGCATTTATGAGAATTATTGAAAAAACTATTATCAACCCTATTATTTCAAAGTTTTTCCAGCCTTGTAATTCTTTTTTTATAAATTCTGTGATTTTCATTATGAGCATTGTATAATGAATTGAGATGAAAGTACAAGCGATTTACAATAGCAAAATATTAAAAAAGGGATTAGAATTTGCAGCAGATAACGGTTCGTTATTTGTAGCATCAGCGTCATTAGCGTTGTCTACTGTTGCACGTCCGCTTGTAATTATGGGAACGCCTGATACTGACAAAGAAAATAAAAAATATGCTTGTGCAAAATCTCTTGCATCAAGTGCTGTTGGGTATTTGTTAATGCTTGGGGCTTCTTTGCCTGTATCTAAGGCGATTAAAAATATTGATAAAACACCTGGGAAGTATTTAAAAAATTCTACTATTGATGCTTTAAAAGCAGGTGAAAAAACACTTGCAAAATCAAAACGTTACAGTTTTGCGACTCAATTATTCAAATTAGGTTTGGGATTTGTAATTGCAGTGCCAAAGTCTATTATGACTTGTGCTTTGATTCCGCCTTTTATGTCAAAGATTTTCCATAAACAAGATGAGAAAAAAACTAAACAACAGGTATCTTTTACAGGTTTGTATAATAGTGGAGTTGAAAGTTTGTCAAAACGTTTTGGGAAAATCATTGATACAAAACCTGTTCAAAGAATGGCTGAAAAATTCCATAATACAAATTTTGAACAACATATAATTTCTTTGACAGATGTACTTGCAACAGGTGCGTTTATTCATCAGACAGCTAAAAGTAAGGGGATTGAAGAGAAAAGAAAAAAAGCATTGATGTATAATGCTGCAATTTCTACAGGTTTGTGTATTGCAGGTGGTTATGCTTTAAATAATTTATTAGAAAAACCAACTGAAAAATTTATTCAGAAATTTTCTGAAGTAAATAAAAATTCACCCAAACTGGATAAGTATATTGAGGGAATAAAAGTTGTAAAACCTGCGTTAATTTTAGGTGGGATTTATTATATTGCAATCCCGATAATATCAACTTTTCTTGCAGATAAATTTGACAGAAAAAACCTAATGAAGGAGGGTAATAATGAATTATTCGGAGATAAAATTACAAGGTCTTGATAAAGACGGGAATGAAAATGAATATACTTTAGCTGATTTTAAAGGGCAAAAAGTTGTATTGTATTTTTATCCTAAAGATAATACATCAGGCTGTACGCAAGAGGCTTGTGATTTTAGAGATAATATGAACAGAATTACATCTTCTGCAACTGTAATAGGAGTTAGTCCTAATGATATTAAAAGTCATAAAAAATTTAAAGAAAAACAGGATTTGAATTTCCTTATACTTTCAGATACTGAACATACATTATCCGAAGCTTTTAATGTTTGGAAAGAAAAATCTATGTATGGTAAAAAATATATGGGTATTGAACGTTCAACATTTATTCTTGATGAAAATGGGAATATAATTCAAGAATGGAGAAAAGTAAAAGTTAACGGGCATGTTGACGAAATTCTAAAATACTTAAATAATTAATTAGAATGTTTTAAACTGTATGGCGTTTCATACTTAAGCGGTAGGTTTTTAGTATTATCTATTATCCTTTGTAATTTGTTGATAAACTTTTTATTGTTAATATTTGAAGGTCTTTTTATTAAAGTCCACAATTGACCTCCGCTTAATTTTTTACCTGTTAAATTTTTTTCATCAATTCTAAATTGAATATATGCTTCGGAATATTTAATTTGTTGTTCACGAGGCATTTTATGATATTCAGAAATTGTTACACTTTTCAATTTATGTCCATTTTTATTTGCATGAGCGATTGCTACTTTTAATGCTGTTGCATCCATTTGTATTAAACCATAGACTCCTGCTCCTTTTGCAGCAGGGTCAAATCGTGATTCCTTAAACATTATTGCAGCAAGATCTTCAGGTTTACAATTAATTCTTTCAGCCATAGCTGTAAGTTCATCAAAAAATTCTTGTGAAAGTCGAGGAAAAACTTTTGTCCAACTATTATGAAGTTCTTGACTGATACTTTTTTTCTTTGTTTCTTGTGGGGTTTCAACCGGTTTGTTAAAATTAAAAATAGGTTGAAATGTAGGAAGTTCAAATTTTAATTTAGGTAATTTAATAGAATCAGGTTGTTTTAAAGGCCCCATTCCTTGTATTTTCTGTTCATCACTCATAAAAACATTAACCTTTCTTACGTTCTATTAATACGTCAGAAAGGTTAAAAAACTTTAGATATTATTAAATAATTGTTACATTTTAATATTTTTACCGAGTTCTTGAACTGTTTTTAAGTCTTCTTCGGGAGCTTTTCCGACAGTAGTTAGATAATTCCCTACCATAATCCCTTCAACACAGCTATTTAGAGCTTTGCGTTGATTTTCTTCAGATAATCTCATTCTCCCGCCGCAAAAACGTAAGATTGAATTTGGATTTGCAATTTTGAAAATTGCCAAAGTTCTTAATACATTTTCTTCATCAATTTTATCGTGATAATTTTCAAATGGAGTTTCAGGTATTGGCATTAAGATATTTATAGGAATTGAATCAGGTTGAATTTCTGCAAGTTCAAGAGCCATTTCAATTCTTTGTTCAACGCTTTCTCCCATACCTAAAATTACGCCGCAGCATAATTCCATTCCGTATTTTTTCACTAATTTGCAGGTGTTTAATCTGTCATCCCAGCTATGAGTTGTGCAAACGCTTGGGTAGTATGATTTTGATGTATTTATATTATGATGAAATCTTTTTAGTCCTATTTCAGATAATTTTTTTGCTTGTTCTTCATTTAGAATTCCGATTGAAGCACAGCTTTTTAAGCCGTCAATTTTATTTACTTCTTCAATCATTTTTAATATAGTGTCAAAATCACTTTCATCAGGTGTTTTTCCTGATGTTACAATTGCAAATCTGGATGCTTTATGAGATTTTGCTTCTAATGCGATTTTTTTAACTTCTTCTAAAGGAACAAGAGGATAAGATTCTATATTTGTACAGTAATGAGAACTTTGAGCACAATATTTGCAATTTTGTGAGCATTTTCCGTTTCTTGCATTAATTAATGAACAAAATTCTATATCTTTTTTTATATATTTTGAAGCTGTTTCTAAAAGTGTATCTAAATCTTCATTGTATAGTTTTAATAATTCTTCTTTATTCATCTTAAATCCTCTGGGATTAATCATATATCCTTAATTGACTAAAGTCAAATCATATGTTAAAATTGGCTCACAAAGGAGCAGAATATGTTTTGTCCGAACTGTGGAAAACAAATTAAAGATTATGATAATTTTTGCAGATATTGCGGTATTGATTTGAAAAATGATAATTTCAATCAAGAGCAAGACAAAGAAGTGTTTATTGAAAGACCAGAACATCAGCAGGAAGTTGTTAATTTGAATGACAACAAGATAAAAAAAGAAGAATATAAGCTTCCTGATGAAAATGCAGAAGAACTTGTTTTATTTGATATAAAAAAACATTGGATGGCTCTTTTTTGGCCTATTGTAATGACTCCTATATTTTTTATTTATTTTTGGACAATATTTTTAAATACTCATAGCTTTTTTAGTTGGGTAGTAGTATTTATATTATTATTACCTATTGTATACCCAATTTTGAGATTTAATTCTGACAAAATTGTTATTACAACTAAATATGCTCATATTAAGATAGGTGTTTTAAATCCTGAAGAAATAGATATTCCTTTAAAAAAACTTGATATGCTTGATATTTATCAAACAACAATGGGCAGAATTCTTGATTATGGAATGGTATCTTTCACTTATAAATCAGAAAAATTTGATTATAGTTATATTAAATCTCCGGAAGATTTGCAATACATCATTGATGATCCTGCAAGATTTGTGCATGAAGCATTAGAAGAAGATGATGAAATCCCTGTTAAAGATTAATTTTTAATTTTATTTTATATTTTCAAATTTAATTTTGTTTGAATATAAATTATCAATTAATTGAGCAATATTTTCTTTATCTTTTTGTGGGATTGTTTTTATATTGTCGTAGTATCTTGTGGTAATTTTTGGAGGTTCTATTGGTTTATATTCTAAATTTTTGTTATTTACCCAACTTGTTACTTTTTCTGTTACAGGATCAATTTTTTTGATTATACTAACAGTTTTTCCATCACGTTTATAAATTGATATTGTAATTATTTTGCCTGTTTCTAAATCATATTCTTGAATTGATGAAATTTTAGTTTCGTCTTTAACATTAAAGTTAATAGTACGAATTTTTTTACCTGTTTCTAAATCATATTCATCTACAGATTTATATAAAACATAGTTGATAGTACGGATTTTTCTACCTGTTTTTCTGTCGTATTCATCAATTGAGCGAACTTTTTTATCATTAAAATAGTCATAGTGTGTTGTTTTAATTTTTGATCCTGTATGAGGATCAAATTCAATAATTCTATCAACAGACTTACCATTTTTACGGTATACTACTTCTTCTCTTGTTTCTGGATGCATATTTGAATAAAGAAGTTTTAAATGAGAATCTTCTGTTTCAGATTTGTGTGGTAACACTTTGTGAATAGCAGTTAGTAGTTTCATTTTAAATTTCTCCTACATATATAATACATGATAAAATATTTTTTACTATTTTATGTAAAGTATTATACATTATTAAAATTAGTAACATATTACCCGATACGGCAAATTGTTATATAGTAACATATTAACTTCTTTTTGCTAAAAGTTTCAAGAAAGTTTTGTAATCAGTTCCCCAGCTTGCCATAGCATTTAAAACCGTAGCAAGGCTGTATCCTACATCTGTAAGAGTATATTCTACTCTAGGTGGGATTTGTGGGAATACTTCTCTTTTGACAAGTCCGTCATCTTCCATTTGCCTCAAATTATGAGTAAGGACTTTTTGTGAAATTCCGCTGCAGGATTTTTTTAATTCCCCGAAACGCTTTGTCCCATTTAACAAATCCCTTATAATTAAGATTTTCCATTTTTCCCCAATAAGTTTTAATGTTGTTTCCACAGGACATTTAGGTAGTTCTTTTAATTCCATAAAACCTCAATTAGTATCTTTTGGTAAGTAAGGATATTTTTATCCTAACAAATTTCAAAAAAAAAGTCAAAAAAAAGATCGCTAGTTGCGATCTAAATAGTTAATTATAGCTTTTGCGAATGCTTCACTGGATTGAAAATTTTGTCCTGTAATTAAATTTCCGTCTTCAGTTATATTTACTGCACCAATGTCGCATTGGACGAATTGCGCTCCTGCATCTTTTAAGGTGTCCTCTAAGTAATAAGGGAGCAAATTTTCTTTATTGTAATAATGTTCTTCTTCATTTGTAAAACAAGTTAATTTTTTGCCATTAACAAAAGAAATTCCATTTTTTACTGCTGATAAAAGCCCCGCAGGTCCATGACAGATTGCTGCAATAAGTTTATGTTTTGTAGAAAAATCGTTAATAATTTCTCCAAGTGTGTTATTGTTGTACAAATCAAGCATAGGTCCATGTCCTCCTGGTAGTACCAGAGCATCAAAAGATTTATAATCTATTGAATCTAATTTGTCAGTTTTTTCAAGTGCTTTTTTAGCTTTTTCCCATTTAATTTCATTTTCCAAGTTTTCACTTTCGGGATCTATTGGAGCTTGACCACCATTTGGGCTTGCAACTGTAACTTTATAACCTTTTTCGATAAATGCAAGATATGGTATTGCAAATTCTTCAAGCCATAATCCTGTTTTATGTTTATTATTAAACTCATTTGCACTTGTCACAACCATTAATATATTTTTTACAGGTGTTTCAAAATGGCACATTTCACAAAATTCTGTTTCGCAAATTTCTTTATCTTTATTATTTTCAGACATAAAAAATTCCCTCCTTTTAAGATTAATAAAATCATGAAAGGAGGAAATCTACATTGGTAATAATAACTAAATAATTTTATAAATCAGATAATAAATTATTGATGAAATAATCATACAAGCAGGTATTGTTAATACCCAAGCAATTACGATATTTCCAACAACTCTCCATTTTACGGCGTGTGCGTGAAATGTTGATCCGACACCCATAATTGCTGTTGAAATAACGTGTGTGGTGCTTAATGGAATTCCAAAATGGGATGCTGTTAAAATTAATCCTGCAGCAGATGTTTCAGCTGCGAAGCCATGAATAGGTTTAAGTTTAATAATTTTATGTCCCATTGTTTTGATAATTTTCCAACCGCCATTCATTGTCCCTGCAGCCATTGTAAGAGCACAAGCTATAATTACATAAATTGGAATTTCAAAATCACCTGTTGGGCTTTTATGAAGAACTCCTCCTGCAAGTAATGCAAGTGTGATTATCCCCATAGTTTTTTGAGCATCATTTGAACCATGGCTTAGTGCCATAAGTCCTGATGATAATAATTGTAATTTTCTAAATTGTTTATTGACAGTGTTTGGAGTTTCTCTAAGAATAATTACAACCCAAGCTATTAAAAGCATTAAAGTAAAACCAACGCAAAATCCCAATACTGGAGATGTGAACATTGGAATTATTACTTTATCTATAAGTGTATGGAAATGTACAACGTCAATTCCTGCTTTTACTATTGAAGCTCCAAGTAATCCTCCGATTAGTGCATGTGATGAACTTGATGGAAGTCCAAGCCACCATGTGAATAAATTCCATATAACAGCGGCTAAAAGTGCACAAAATATTACGGTTAAAGTTATTAAATCAGCATTTACAATACCTGATCCGATAGTTTTTGCAACGTGGGTACCAGTCAGTGCACCGATAAATTCTAAACTTGCTCCGAATAATACAGCTTGTTTGGGGGAAAGAACTTTTGTAGATACAACAGTTGCAATTGCGTTTGCACAATCATGAAATCCGTTGATAAACTCAAATGCCAAAGCAACTAATACAACTGCTATTAAAAGTAAAATAGTTATACTCATTTTTTACCTTGCCTAACTTTGTTTTAATACTACATTCAGGATTGTATCTGATACATAGAAACAAGCATCAAAAGCGTTTTCAATTTCTTTGTACATATCTCTTAATTTGATTACATCGAGGGCTTCATATTGACCTGAAAATAAATTGCCCATAGCTCGGCGGTGAATTTCATCTCCGTGAGATTCAATTTCTTTCATTTCAATATTGAGTTCTGTAATTTCTTCAACATCAGATACTTTTTTAAATTGTTTTATAATTTCTCCGAGTTTTTCTGTAGCTTGTACCAAAGTTAAAGCCTGTTCTTTCATTTCTTCAGTGTAATTATTTAATCTGTACACTTCTAAATTAAGACAGGCTTTTACAATTTTTTTAGTTATTTTATTTAATTGTACTGCGATTGTTTGAATATCTTCTCTTTCAATCGGGGTAATAAAACTTTTATTTAACTGTTTTAGACAGGCTTTATATGATAATTTACCTTTCCTTTTATATTTCAGAGCTTTTTCTTTGTACTCATCATTCAAATGATTGTGCATAATCTCATCATATAGTTTTGCTGTTTTCAAACAAATTTCTGCACTTTCCTGAAAGTATGTAAAAAACATTTTATCTTCAGGAGGCATAATGTACGACATTAAATTGAATTTTGGCATGATATAAATCTCCTTTTCATACACACACGCTAAGCATAACCAAAAAACAATTTATTTGAAAGTACATGTTTACAATTTGTAATTATAATTATGAACTTATATATAACGAATTGTAAACGAACTCTTTAAATTCCCTAAAATCAGCTTATAATATGCAGTTAAGGGGAATAAGATATAAATGGAGCTTCAAATTTTTTTTAGTATATGCCGTAGATGAAAATAAATAGATATTTTATATGGAGAAACTTTTAATGAGTGGTATTGATGGCAACAAAAATGATATATTAAAACTAGGAAAAAGTGGTAATCAAATTAATTTGAGTGCCTTTGATACTAAAAATATTGTTAAAAATGATATAAATAAATCTGTTTTTGAAAAATTTGATTTTAATAAAGATGGTAAACTTGATGAAAAAGAAGTTAAAACATTAAAAGCATTTTTATTAAATCGTACCGGTGATGATGGGATATTATCAGATAAAGAAGTAAAAAATATAAAACAATTTGGGACTCAAGAATCTGATGTAAATAATTTTTATGCAGCATTAAATGATATGTATTCTCAACAAGTTAAACCAGATAAGCCAAAAGAGCAAATTCCTGTTCAACCTTCTGTACCTGAGAATAATAATGTTGAAGTCGCAGATGAAGCTGTTGAAGAACCTTCTTCACCTCCAACCAATGTCGAGAGTCCTGAACAAGAAGAACCGGAAATTACTGAAGAAAAAAATTATCAATATAAAGTAAATTACAAAGATACTTGGTATGGAATTGTACAGGCTAAATATGGAATTACTGACCATAAGCAGACAATGGAAATAGTGCGTCAATTAAAAGCACAAAATAATGTTGACCCAAAAGCTACTAATATGCCATCTGAAATTACGCTTCCTGAAAATATTACGCTAAAAGACGGTACTGATGTTAAAGTGGTAGATATTGATGCTGCTGTAAATCAATCTCATTGGGGGTATAAAACTCAGAGTAAAACAGGTAGATATACTATTACTCAGAATGGAGAGACAAAATATTACGCAGCTGATGGCACTGAATTAAAACAAAGTTATTATGAAGCAAAAGAAGCATCACAGGATAAATATAAAAAATCTGAAAATGGTTCAGGAAGATATTCATATACTGCAAAAAACGGTGATACTTATTATTTTGCCTCAGATGGAACATTATTGAAAAAAGATTATTATGTAAGACGAGAAAATGAATATAGTGTTGTAAATGCACAAAAAGCAAGAATAGAAAATGCAAAAGCAGCATTTAAGCAACAGCAAGATGAAGATGGCTGGGCTGGTAAAACAGCTGATGCTGTAAGTGTTTTATGGAATTCCGATAATAGAGCAGTAAAAGTTGAAGAAGATTTAAAAACATATGAAAATCAAATAAAACAATTACAACAAGCCCAAGCGAAAGGTCCTGCAGCATTTAATGCTAAGTTTAAGGAAATATACGGAGTCGATTATAATCCGAATAATATAGCGGCTTATCAATCAAATCCAACAGATGAAAATTATAAAAAGGCTTATGGTACAAAAAATGATATTCATAAGCGTATAATGGATTATAACATATCTCAACAAGCAGGAGCAGAAATTGTTAAAGGTACAGCAACTGTAGCTGCCGGTATTGCTATTGGCGTTGCAACTGGAGGAGTTGGATTAGCTGCATTAGGAGCTGCAGCAGCAGGCACAGCAGCTACAAGTATGGTAGTTAATACTTCTGATAGATTATCATCAAATGTAGGTCTTAAAGATGGAGAATTAGCGGATATTACAAAAGGTGCTGCTATTGATGGTGCTTCTGCCTTAGCCGGTGGTGTTTTGGGTAAAGTTGTGGGTACGACTGTTAAGGGTGTAAATGCTGCTTCCGTAGTTGCTCGAGCAGCAGCGAATGCTACAGGTGATGTTGCAATAGGTGCCGGAACAGAATATATGCAAACAGGTCAAGTAACATTAGAAGGAACTGCAATTAATGCAGCAATGGCAGGTGTTGGTTTTGGTGCTGAATCAGGGACATTTAAAAAAGTTGCAAAAAAGGTGCGCTCTGTTATTAATCCTAGAACAGATATTCCAACTACATCACCAAATGTTGAAACTTCACATGTAAATGTTAAAAATAATAATATAGTTGATAATGGAAATGTTGCAAGAAATATTGAGCAACGACATATAAATGCAAACTCCAGAAAAGTGGTTGATGAAGCATTACAAGATATACCAACTTCTCAAGAGTTAGATGCATATTCAAATGAATTTGGATATAAAGCTCCTGACGTTGAACAACAAGCTGCATTAGATGCACATCAGGCTAATGTCAGAGATGATTACGACGCAGCTCATAGGATTGAAAATAATGCAAAAGTAAAAGAGCAGAACTCCACTTCTACAGTTAAATCTGATATTGATAAATTGAATGAAGAAATAAAAAGTCTTGACGGTTCAATAAAGCGTCTTGAACAACAAATTGCAGGGGCAAAACGCTTTGGTAAAGATACATCTAAACTGGAAGCGCAATTAACTAATTTACAGACAAGACGTAATGCTAAAATGGCAGAAGCAGATAATATAAGAAAGCCTGTAGAACCTCAAACTGATCCAGTTGCGGAAGCTGAAACTCCTCATACAGAAGCTGAGGCTCCTCAAATAGAACCTGAAACACCTCAGAAAGGATTAGTATCATCTGAGGATAAAATGGCAATGGGTCAAATTGGTAATAATATCAATCGAGCAAAAAATTTGGATGATTTAGATAAAGCTCAACAATGGCTTGATCAAATGCCTGAATGTGAGCAAAAATCAAGATTACAATCTCAAATACTACAAAAATTAAATGAATTATCTTCAGTTCCTGATGATGTAATTTTAAATAATTCTCAAAGAATTGCAGTTGCGCCAAAAGCTGGTCATGTTAATACAGAAAATGTAACTCCTTCTGTTCCTCAAAAACGTCCATATTATAAAGCTGGAGTTGATTATAAACAGAATCCAAGTTTTACACAATATTCAAGTGCTGAATTAAAACAGATATTTGAGCGTGAACCATTATCAATAAATAGGTTTAAAGCAATAGCAGAAGATAACTATGATGATTTAAGATTATCAGGTAAATACACCAGAGAAGAATCAATATCTGGAAATTTTGATGATATTTATAATTCAACGATTAAAGGTGCAGAAACTCATTTTGAAAATGGCTGGTTGTGGCATAAATTAGATAATGGCTGTAAAATGATTGGAAAAGATAGAGTATCTCTTGCAGTTAAAGCTGATCCAAAAATGCTTGTAGAATTAGATGAATTAATGTTAAAAGGCTCATATAAAGATGCTGCAGGTAATATACATCAATTAAAAGGAAAAGAATTTACAAAAGGTTTTTACAAAACTGATATTGATGAGGAAAGTTGGATGCAACGTCATGACCCATTAACATTCTATTTTGATGATACTGTGTCTGAAGAAATGATTGATGCTCTTGCAACTGTAACGGATAAATATAAACGCATTCCTCAAAGAGAACTGCCTGGAGCAGTTGATGGTTGTCCGTGGATTGCGCATGAAGCATATATAACTGGTGCTGATATTGATAAATTAATTCAAGAAGCTGGTAAGGTTAATAGAAATCTTGCGGATGCAATTAAATCTGAAGGAAGAAATATATCTACAGGTCAATATAATTCGTATAAAAAATTAATTGCTGATTATAAACAATATATTAGTTCATAAATTTAATTTTTAAATTAATTCAGGTTCGGCATGTATCATAATTGTAACATGTTCTAGTTTTTGTTTGATTAAATTTTCAATCTCATCACAAATATTATGACAATCATAAATAGTCATATCGTTTGGAAATTTCATTGTGATTTCAATATCTGTAGAAGGTCCTGAACGTCTTGCTTTTAAGTTTTTGTACCCTTTAATTTTATTGTTGTCATAAGAATTTATAATATCTTCAATAATCTTTAAATCTTTAGCGGGTAATGATCCGTCTAATAAATTGTTTAGGGTTTCTTTCGAAATTGAATATCCTGCTTTTACGATAAATAATGCAACACAAATTGCGATTATAGGGTCTAATAGATGTATACCTGTAATTTTTATTAAAATTAACCCTGCCATAACGCCTAATGATGAATATACATCAGTTCTCAAATGTTCGCCGTCAGCAAATAATGATACTGAATTTGATTTTTTTGCAACGTGAAAAAGGTAGGCACTAACTAAAATGTTCGCAACGACTGCAAATAACATTACATAAATGCCTAAAGTTGTATCCATTTCAGAATTTGCACCGAAAAATAACTTTCTGCAGGCTTCGTAAATAATGTAAAAAGCTGCAAAAATAATTAATCCGCCTTCAATAAATCCTGACATGTCCTCATATTTTCCATGTCCGAACGGGTGGCATTCATCTGCTGGTTCTGAAGATTTCATCACCGCAAAAAATGTTAAAACAGAGGCTAAAAAGTCGCTCAATGAGTGAATTGCTTCCGAAATTATACTGATTGAGCCTGATATAATTCCTGCTATAAGTTTTAAAATAATTATTATGGCATTTGATGAAATTGATAATCCTGCTGCCAATTTTTTTTCTGTTAAAATATTCATATCTTTACTCTTTTTCAGTTTTAAATAATTTTTTATAAGCTGGATTCTTTCGGGCGGTAGCCCTCAGAATGACTTATACTTAAGGCTGACTTGTTGTTAATTGTCATTGCGAGGCTTTAGCCGAAGCAATCCAGCCTATATTTTTTTCAAACATTTTAACATATTTTTTGTATCTTTATCAACCCTTAGTGATTCACATATTTTTTGAATACTTTTGTTAAATGTCCAGTTATCAAGTTTTGAAGTCTTTAAATATTTGTAAGTTTTTTCGGGCAATTTAATATAACATATTGAAAGCGCCCATGCAACACTCATTTTTGAATAATATCTGTCATCTTTAAAATTGTCGATTAATTTTAAGATTTTTTCGATATATTTTTCTTCAATAAAATGAGTTAAAAGCATTACATACCCAAAACGCAGGTCATATTCTTTGTCCGATTTAAAATATGGCTGTATGAATTCCCATACTAATTCTTTATTTTGATTTGTAAATTTAAGGCTGTTGCAAAAAGTGTCACATACTGCCCAGTTATCAATTTTAGGGATAAAATTTTTGACATATTCAAGAATTTCTTCAGGATTTGTTTTAATAAGTCCGATAATCATTCCCTGAAGCATCACTTCTTCCATAAATTCACATTGTTGCTTGTTGACAAATTCTTCCCATTCTCCGCTTTTGTAGATTTCTTTTGCTATTTTCCTTAAAGTCGGTAATCTGACACCAAGTATATTGTCAATGTTTGGGATTAGTGAGGCTGAAAATTTTTTATAATCAGTTTCTGCTTCTTTTAAAATTCTTTGTTTTATTTTCTGATTACAAATTTCTGATTTGTTCATTTTATTTATACTCTTTTTAAAAGCACGACAGCGTGAGCTTCTATTGCAAGTTCTTGGCCTACTGCGTCCATTTTTTCATTGGTTTTTGCTTTTATTGAAAGTCTATCAGGTTCGATTGAAAGAATTTGTGATAAAACTTCTTTCATTTTTGGGATATAAGGCATCATTTTAGGCTGTTGAGCTATAATGTTGCTGTCTATATTCTCGATTGCATATTTTTTTTCTTTAATAAGTTTATATACATCTCTTAAAAGTACAGTACTGTCAGCGTCTTTGTATAAATCGTCAGTGTCAGGGAACAGTGTTCCGATATCAGATAATGCAAGTGCGCCAAGCATTGCATCAATTATTGCGTGGATTAATACGTCAGCATCAGAATGTCCGAGAAGTCCTTTTTCATGGGTAATTTTTACCCCGCCGATTATTAAATCTCTTCCTTCTGTGAGTTTGTGAATATCGTATCCCAGACCTATTCTATACATTTTTACCTCATATTACATATTTTTCAATAGCTTTTACAAAACCGTCATTTTCAACGGTGTCAGTTATGTAATCGGCACATTCTTTTAATTCAGGTGTTCCGTTGCCCATTGCAACTTTAATTCCGCCTGCTTTTAAAAGTTCTATATCATTATTTTGATCGCCGATTGTAAGAATTTCTTCTTTTTTCAATCCCCATTTTTTTGCTAAAAATTCAACTCCGAGAGATTTTTTTGCTTGAGCACTTCCTATTTCGCAAAAATAAGGAGTTGATTTAACTATGTATAATTGTGGGAATTTCTTTTGCAATTCTTCTACCCAACCTGTAACTCTTTCTGCATCATTGTAGTCAATTGCAAGAATTTTGTTCACATTTTTTATCTCTAAACTGTCAAATGAGCATACTGTGTATGATACAAATTTGCCGTCAGTGTATTTTTTTACGCAATCGTTGTCTTTTTCAACATACAATTTATCATCAATGTATAAATTTATATGAATATTATTATCTCTTGCCCATTTAATAATTTGTTTTGCAATTTCAGAATCCAAGTTTTGTTGATATAAAGTATTGCCGTCGCAATCTTTAATTAGTCCGCCTTGATATGAAACTACAGGTGTTTTAAGTCCCAATTCATTAGTTATATGATGAGTAGCACAATGCATTCTGCCTGTTACGAGTACAACTTTAACATCTTTTTTGCAAAGATTTTTAATACAATTTTTTACACCGTCAGAAAATCTGGTATCCCATTTAACAATAGTGCCGTCAATATCAGTTGCAACCATTTTAATTCTTTTTTCAGCAGACATAATTTATCCTTTAATTTGGGCTCTCATTAATGCACAAAGTGTTTTTGCATCATTAATTTCACCATTATCAATCATTTTTAAAACATCATCATATTTATATTCAAATGCTTGAATAATCTCGCCTTCATCAGGGTGGCAGTGAGTAAATTCTAAATCTTCAGCTTCGTATAAGTACAATTTTTCATCGCTATATCCCGGTGATGTATAGACAAAACCTAAATCAGTCCATTTATTGGCACAATAACCTGTTTCTTCTTCCAATTCTCTTTTAGCTGCTTCAAACGGATCTTCTCCAATTTCAAGTTTACCTGCGGGTAATTCATACAAAACTTCTTTCATTGGATATCTGAATTGTTTAACTAAAAGAATTTTATCTTCTTTTTTAGCTAAAATTACTACACCGCCTGAATGTTTAATAACTTCTCTAAAGCTTTCTTGTCCTGTTGGAAGTTCAATTTTATCTTTATAAAGTTTTACCACTCTTCCGTCAAAAATTAATTCTGATTCAATAGTTTTTTCCGTAAATTCCATAATTAAATATTACCACGAAAATTCTTACAAAGCTCTAATAATAGCTTTTATGTTTATGTCAGTAACCTTTAGTAATGCGATAGTTCTTGCAGTTTCATCGAAATTGCCTAATTGTTTTAAAACTTCTGCAGTTTTTAGAATAAGTGTTTGGTTGTTTGATTTCAAAAGTTCTCTGATTGCAAGTACATCTGTTGCAAAATCAAGTGCTGTAAAAACTAATGGACTATTTTCGTTTAGTTCTGTATTTATATGTTTTTCTAACTCTTTTTTATTTGCACTTTTTAAAAGTTTTTTTATATCATTAATTTCATTTTTGGTGTTTTTATCTTCATCAAACAAATATTCATCATTTTCAGTCAAAACTTCAAATTTTTCTTGAGCATTTAAAATTACAATTGCAGTTTTACTGTCATCATGGTTATTGATTAACTTTTCAAATACTTCAAACAGTTCAAAGTCAAAAACGCATGAAAGCGGGAGGATTTCTCCTAGCCCATTAATTATGTAATTAATTGCTAATAGTGTATTTTCATAATATTTGTCGAGCAAATCAAATAAATTTTCGAGATAAGGTATTTCACCTGCAATATTTTCAGGCATTGTAGAATTTTTCATTGTTTCAAAAATTGCAGGAATAGCTTTTTTATCTCCATAAGCTATTAAAAATTTTACAGCTGACAATTTTTCAAAATCATCTCCGTTATTCAACTTTGTAATTGCAATATTGTATGTTTCACTATCTTGCCATTCTCCAAGTGCTGAAGCACAATTATGAGCAAGATATTCATTATCTGAATATGAATTGGTTTTCAAATATTCATAAGCTAAAGGATCTTGGATATGTCCAAAATATTTTGCAGCATAAATTTTTTCTTCAATAGTGCCATTTTTAAATTTTTCAAGCATTAAATCTGTTAAATCTTCATCAGCATGTTTTACGAGAGCTGAAATGATTACATCTTCATAGTAAGGAGAATAATATTTTAAAAATTCGATTAAATTTTTATAATTATTTTCATTAATTTCTTTTGCAATTCTTTGTGCTACATTGTCTTTTACAAAATCAAACAAAAAACTATCATTATCAACGAGCTCTTTAAAAAGTTCAGTATCACAATCATTGATAAGGTGTTTTGCAACGGCTTCATAGCCGAATTTACCCGTAAGTTTTTTTAATTGTTCAGACATATAAATAGATTTCCGTATAAAATGGGTTTAATAATTAATCCAAATAGAATACAGTAATAACTTTATGACCTTCTTCAGCGTATTGAACTGCGTTATGCAAAGTTTTACTTGTATGAGACAAGAAACAAATTAATTGGTTACAATCGTCAATAATTTCTCTGTTGCAAACACGAGAAGCATCAGCTAATGTCATCATTGCTCTGTCAGGATGTTCGATGATGTTTGGAACTCCGATAAGTTGATTTTGAACATCAGAAGGCTGTTGTCCGATTGTTTGAGGTAAAATAACTTTTAATTTATCAGGATTAGCTTTCATAGCGCCTCTGATAGCAGCAGCGTTTGTACCTGAAGAACCGCCTGATGTAATAATTGTATTTCCTTGAGTTACAAGAGCTGTAGCAAGTGTCTCAATCATTTGTTGATGAGTAATTGGAAGATTACGACTTCCGATAATTGCAATTTTCTTTGCAGATTGTTGAATTGTAGCTAATTCCATTGCCAATTCATCTACCGTATCAGGTGAATCTGACGATACTGTGTCCATGTCATCAATAGGTACAACAATTGAATTTTGTTTTTCTTTATTTTCGTCTTCAGAACCCATAAAAATATTCATCATGTCAGTTTCCACCATTTTTCCTACTTTCTAATTGCAATCTATATATTTTTAGTTTATGCTGATTATATCACAAAAATTTGATTTTGGGAATAGGGATATGGAAAATATACTGGATAATCTTAACAAAGAGCAGAGAGAAGCTGTTCAAACAATTCAAGGCCCATTGCTAGTTTTAGCAGGTGCAGGGAGCGGAAAAACAAAATTACTTACCTCAAGGATTGCTTATTTAATTCAAAACGGTGTAAAACCGAGAAATATTTTAGCGGTTACATTTACCAACAAGGCGGCTAAAGAGATGAAAGAACGTCTTGGAAATATTTTGGGTGAAAATGTTGTTAAATATATGTGGGTAGGTACTTTCCACGGTATTTGCGGAAGAATTTTAAGAGAAAATATTGAAAATTACAGCTTTCAATCCGGTAAAAGATTAGATAAGAATTTTTCTATTTACGATGAAAATGACAGTAATGCCGTTATTAAACAGGCTATAAAAAAATTAAATTTAGATGATAAAGTATATCAGCCAAAACTTGTAAAATCCGTAATTTCTAACGCAAAGAATAAAATGCAGGACGCTTATACATTTGCGACTTTTGCAAGAGATTTCAAATCTCAAAAAATTGCAGCAATTTATGAAGAATATGAAAATGCTTTGAATAATAACAATGCAATTGATTTTGATGATATGCTTCTTTTGACAGTAAAACTGCTTGAGCAATGCAAAGAAGTCCGTCAATTGTATTATGACCGCTTCCAACATATTCTTGTAGATGAGTTTCAGGATACAAACATGGCTCAATATAAGTTAATTAATATGTTATACACAAATCTTGAGCCTGAAATCCCTGATGAAAGATCATTATGTGTAGTAGGTGATGTTGATCAATCGATTTATAGTTGGCGTGGAGCTGATTATACAATTATTTTAAATTTCCAAAAAGATTTTAAAAAGACTAAATTAATAAAATTAGAGCAAAATTACCGTTCAACAGCAAATATTTTGAACGTTGCAAACGCAATTATTGAAAATAATACAGAGCGTGTGGACAAAGTTCTGTATTCGCAAAAAGGTGACGGTGAATTAATTGATTATTACGAAGCTCAAGATGAAGCAGATGAAGCAAACTTTATCGCAAGCAGAATTAAACAGGATTCTGGCGGGGATTATAACCGTTACGCAATTCTTTATCGTACAAATTCTCAATCCCGTGCACTCGAAGAAGCATGCATGGCTGCAGGAATTCCATACAGAATTTACGGCGGTTTGAAATTCTATGACCGTAAAGAAATCAAAGATATAATTGCTTATCTTAAATTAATCTACAACCCTGATGATTCGCAAAGTTTCAGACGTATAGTAAACGTTCCGAAACGTGCCATAGGTGATACTACGGTAAAAGCACTTTCTGATTTTGCTGACTCAAAAGATGTAAGTCTGTTTGAAGCGATTAAAGAAATTGAAGAATCTGAATTATCACCGAGAGTTCAATCAAAATTAAAGGATTTTGCAGAATTAATACTTAAATTTAAAAATGCAGTAGGCTCATATTCTTTGCAAGAGTTTGTAACTCTTGTTATAGAAAAATCTGGATATTTGGCAGAATTGCAATCTCAAAATACTCCTGAAAGTGAAGCTGATATTGAAAACTTACAAGAATTAGTAAACGTTGCGGGTGAATTTGTTCCTGAAGAATCTGATAATGCTTTAGGTGAATTTTTACAACAAGTAGCATTGGTGTCAGATCTTGACGGTATGGACGATATTTCAAACAACGTTACTTTAATGACTTTACACTCTGCTAAAGGTTTGGAATTTCCTATAGTATTTTTAGCAGGTTGTGATGAAGGGGTATTCCCGCATCAAAGAACATTCAATATTCCGTCAGAAATGGAAGAAGAACGCCGTTTGATGTATGTAGGCGTTACTCGTGCAGAAGAAAAATTGTATCTGTCTTCTGCTAAACGTCGTCAAATGTGGGGTGAATACAAATATTATAACCCTTCAAGATTTATTGATGAAATTCCTCGTCAACTTCTTAACTCTATCGGTTTTGAAGGTTCTACAAGCGGAACTTCAACATTCCAAAATGCTGTGTCAAAAGCTCGTACAGGCAAATCTGATTTTTCATACTCTGCAGCACAATCTGACAGTTACGGTTATGTAAAACCATCTTCAGGATTTGGAAAAGGTTTTGTAGCTCCGACAAGAGGACTTGCAACAGGAAATTCTCAAAGCGACAGGCAAAGACAAAATTCTTCATACTACAACCAACCTCAAAGGACTCCAAGTCGTACGATTTTGGTTAAATCAAAAGAAAATAAACAACGTGATGAAGAAAAAGTAAAAGAATTTTTCAAAGATAATGCTATAAAACGTATGCTCGAAGAAAAAAGACAAAAAGAGCGTATGCAACAGGAAGCGGAAGCAGAACGTCAAAAGAAAATGGAAACTACAACTCCTATTGAATATGTGTTTAATGAGGGAGAAAGAGTTTTCCATGACAAGCTCGGTATCGGACATATTAAAGAAGTTACCCAAATCGGTGACAGCATGATGTATACAATAGACTTTGGCCGTCAAGGCGTAAAGGCTATGGACGCAGCTTATGCAAAATTGAAAAAGTTCTAATATATTTATCTAAAAAAAGTAGTTTGGGCTGCCAAGGGTAGGACGTCTTCTGAATTGACGTAATAATGTTGCTGAATAAGGTAATTCCTCGTACATTTTTAATTCTTCTGGGAATGGTGATACTTTCATTCCTGTGTATGTTTCTATGATTTTTTTGTCATATTCTTCAATCCCTGATGATTGTGTTAATTCTACATTTTTTATAGTTCCGTCTTTTGTTATAATACATTTCATTACAGGTTCTTGTGGAATGTATGAGTATATTGTCGGAATTCTATCAAATAAATAATTGCTGACTTTTTGTATGTATTTTTGATATGCTTGTTTAACTTCTTCAGGAGGCTCGACAGGCATGATTGATATTCTTGCTGTTTGATATTTTTGAACTTTGTGTTGAAATCCGCTTGTCATTACGATGTTTGCAAGGTTTGATTCTTTTGGGAAAGGTTTGAACGGAGCTGATTTTTGAACAGCTTCAATTACAGCTTTATCAAAATTTGTTCCGCTTGCCTGTTTAACTTGAATATCGGTAACGCTTCCGTCAGGGTGTATTGTATAACTTACTGCAGATACTGCATCTTCAGGTCCTGTGTATTTGAGATTGCTTTTTACTATGTTTTGAACTTCTTTGCCATATTCATCAACAAATTTGTTTACGTCAAATTCGTCTGCAAATGCAAAATTGTTTATTGCGAATAATAATATTAATATATAAATTATTTTTTTAATCATTATTTTCTCCCAATTAACGAGCAAGCATATATAAAATTGAAGATCCAATTGACAGACCGTATAAAATACAATTAGAGAATATTTGGTTTTCCGGATCTTTTAAATCAACATAGAAACCTAATTCGTCTGCATCAATATTTGGCGGAAATGGTGGAAATGTCAATCTTTGTAAGCATTCTTCTACTTGTTTTTCATTTATTTGATTATTTGCATAGTCATATAGAGTGTAATTTTTTATTTTGCCGTCTTTCTTTATAGTAAAAAATATTTTTGCTGTACGCATGTAATGCAGACCGATATTTGGGACATTGCCAAGTGTATATGAAGCTACAGTTTTTGCGTATTTGTTATAATATTGACGAAGATATTTGTTCAAATTATAAAAATCTGTTGTAAATGCAAATTTTTCAGTTGGTGCATTTTCATAAGCAGGATATGAATTATATCTTACGGCATTTATTGTGTCTTTATCAATTTGTTCTGAACCTGAAGATTCAATGATTGTAATGTCTTCTAATTTACCGCTTTTGTTCATTAAAATAAGGCATTTGACAGGTTTTATTTTAAAACTGTTAATTTCAGGCAATGTCTTTGATAGTGCAGGCATCATTTTTTTATTAAAGTAATGATAAATGTTACGGTTAGAATTTTTATTTACATAATATATTGGCAGTTTATCTCCATATATTTTGCCTGGGTATTGGCTGATTTTTATGTTTTTTAATTCTGATAATAAAATTTCAGGGTATATCTGATTAAATTCATTATAAATTTTTACTTCATTAATATTTCCATTTTTATTAACATAAAATTCAATTAAATTATTTCCATCTACTATAATTTGTTTTTCGATTTCTTCTGATATTTGTTTTGAATATTGAGTAAAGTTTTCTATAATATCTTTATGAGTCGGATTTATTCTTATGATTGTTGAAAAATATCCATTTGTTAGTATTTTATTTGGAGGCATTCCAAAAGATTGTTGTAGAATATAATTACATAATTTGTCATCATAAGCTTTATCTCCTGAAGAGTTTAATAGTCTTATGCTATTAATTTTTCCAAGTTTAGTAATTTTAAGTTCAAGTTGTACAGTGGATAAATTAATATAGTTCTCGTGTGGTATATTTTCGTAATTTTTTTCAAGTTGTTTATTGAGTTCAAGAAGGTATTTAGCTTCTTCTTTTGATTTCGGATAATTTCTGCTGACAATTTCATATTTTAGTTGTCTGTCTTTAATTTCCCATTTAACAATATATCTATAATTATTTCTTTCAAAATCCTCATATGATTTTTCAGTAGATTTTAGAGAATTGTCAATAATTTCAGCTAATTCTTTATTATCATAATTTATAATTTTGTGTGTGTTAATACTAAAATCAGGTTTTAATTCAAAATAAATTTCTAAATTTCCTGATGGTAGCTCTTGTTGGTTTTTCAGGTTTTGTTTTACTAATTGAATATAATTTGAAAACATAGTTTTTTCATTTTTTAACATAATATTTGAATTATTGTCATCTGCAAATGTAATATTTCCTGTTAAAAATGCAAGAATACCAAAAATTATAAACCATTTTTTCATACATCAACCCTCTTTAATTTTTATGAAATTTTTATTAAAAAAAGACCTTTTAATTTTATTTTCTAATTCGATTTCAAGTTTGTTCTAAAACCTGCTTGATAAGTGAAGCGGTACGCTTCATTTGAAACGTCGCATCATTTTCATAGCTTTATTCATTGCATGCTTGCCAAGTTTCCCTTTGAAACCGCCAAGACCGCCCATGTTACCCATTTTACTCATGTCAGGCATGTTGCCCATTTTGCCGAACATATTTTTCATATCTGACATGCCTTTCATCATCATTCTCATTTGTTCAAACTGTTTTACATATGTATTTATTTCTGCTAAATCCATACCGCAGCCTTTTGCAATACGTTTTTTACGACTTGTGTTAAGCAAGTCAGGGTTTGAACGTTCTTCAGGTGTCATGCTGGAAATGAACACTTCCATTTTTTTGAATTGCTTGTCACCTTCATGAGAAATCTTATCTCTGTCATCTTTGCCTATATTAAGACCAAGCATGCCAAGTAGGTTGCCCATAGAACCGAAAGCTTGCATTTGTTTTTGCATTTTCAAGAAATCGTTGTAAGAAAAGTTATTCTTACTCATTTTTTCTTCAAGTTCACGAGCTTGTTTTTCATCAAAAACTTCCTGTGCACGTTCTACAAGTGATACTATATCACCCATTCCTAAAATACGTGTAGCCATGCGTTCAGGGTAAAAATCTTCCAGGGCATTAAGTTTTTCGCCTGTACCTGTCAATTTAATAGGTTTTCCTGTGCAGTATACAACGCTTAAAGCAGATCCGCCTCTGCTGTCACCATCGAGTTTTGTCAATACAAGACCTGTAAGACCTAATTGTGCATCAAAGTTTTCGGCAACATTTACAGCTTCTTGTCCTGTCATTGAATCAATTACAAGAAGTTTTTCAGTCGGGTGGAAAATTCTGTCTATTAAAAGAAGTTCCGCCATCATGTCAGTATCGATTTGTAATCGGCCTGCAGTATCTAAAATAAGTGTATTAAATCCGTTTTGGTTAGCATAATCAATTGCACCGCGTACAATTTGTTGAACGTCTTTGCAATCAGGGATTGTAAAGACTTCATTTTCAATTTCTTTACCAAGAGTTTGTAATTGAGAAATAGCTGCGGGTCTATATACGTCACATGCTACAAGGAGTGGTTTTCTGCCTTCTTTTTTTAATTTAACTGCAAGTTTAGCAGATGATGTTGTCTTACCTGACCCTTGAAGACCAAGCATCATAATCATGTTTGGATTCCCTGAAAAATCAAGCGGTTTAGCTTCTTTCCCAAGTAAGTTTATAAGTTCATCATGAACAATTTTGATTAATTGTTGAGAAGGATCAACGCCTTCTAAAACTTTTTCACCTTCAGCTTTATCTTTAATAGAAGATATGAAAGCTTTTACAACACGTAAATTTACATCAGCATCTAATAGTGCTCGTCTAATTTCTCTGAGAGCTTCCTGCATATTATCTTGAGTAAGCTCTTTTCCTCGAGTTTTGCTAATTATTTCCTGTAATTTTTCACTTAAACTATCAAACATATTTGAATTATATCATAAACTAATCTTCGATGTTATCGTAATTCATATTGGTTTTTACGTCATCTTTATGTTTGTCTTTATATTTTTCATAAGCAATTATTGCAGGAACGGAAATTGGAAAAGTGAGGACTGTTACTATTCCTAAAAGACCTTTTTTAAATCCCGGTTTGTTAGATGGATCTGGGTTTTCAGGAGCATCTAAATCACAACCATAGTCTTCACCTACACCAAAATTAATTTTATCAGAAATTGGTTGGGTTATATTATCTGCATTGTTTTGTAAAAATGATTTTGTATTGTTTGTTAAAAATTTTCTTACGTTAGCTGATGTGATTGATTGTATTCGCATTATAATTCCTTTATAAATTGCTTTTGCATGCATTATAAGTCGAAAAAGATTTATTTATGCTACTTTTATAGTAAAAATTTTACATTATTTTACAAATTTTTTTGTTTATAAAACATCATACATTTTTATGATTTCATTTCAAATCTCGTTTGCTAATATATAACCATACTCCTTAGAGAACTAAGATACACATATCCCTAATCAACAGCTATGCACTTCAAATGTACATAGCTTTTTTTTTATTTATTTTTTATTTTAATTACTTATTAATTGCTTTTTTGATATATCTTGACAAAATTTTTTGATATAATAAAATAAAGATACGTCCAAACAACTGAATGGAGGAGTGCCAGAGCGGTTGATTGGAGCAGTCTTGAAAACTGTCGTACGTTCACGCGTACCGTGGGTTCGAATCCCACCTCCTCCTAATTTTAAAAGCCACCTTCGAAGGTGGCTTTTTTAGTTTGAAAGATAAAGTAGCAAAATTTATTTTTAGATGTTTTAATTGTGATATGTGTAATTTAACGACCGGTTTTATTTGTACGGATACTTTGATTATTTTGGACAGCCCTCACTGTGAGGGCGTTTTCAGGTCGGAAAATTAAGTTTACCCAAAAAATCAAACTGCGGAACTGGACTTTTTTCGGACTGTACGTATAGATTGATTTTTTCTTAATATAGCTGGATTTAGCACCAATTTTACAGTGTACGGTTAAAATGATTATTTCGGCAAAGTCCATTTTGAGAATTTTAGTTTTTTGAAAAAATTTTTAATTGATACAAAATCGACAAGATGCTCGGAAGTCGTGGGTAATCTGTATAACTTTTTAAATAGGTTGGAACAATGTGTATAGACTATTATTGCAAGTTACTTAATTGCTCTTTATTAGGATAACAAGTACCTTTAATTTCTGTTCCGTCTGCTTTCTTTATAACAAATGGTACTGCATTGTGTGGGTCTAAGTTTGGATTAACCATATTTAGTTCTTCTTGTGTTGGTTTCATATCATCAAATATTATTGTGCCAAGTAATTCTGGGGAACTAAAATCTTGATGATGAACTATTAACTGTGTAATACTTGTATTGTCTATACCTTCAAGCATAGCATTTTGACCTATCTTAATTGGTGGAAATCCTTGTATTGTCAATACATCTCCACCATTAATAGATAATTGTGAATTATTTTTTAACTCACTGACTGATTTATCTTGTACAGATATGTTATACAATTTACCATGAACTTTAATAGTAGTATCTTGCGTTATCGTTAATTTCCGACCTGTGTCTGCACCTTGAACAAGTTGACCGTCAGCAGATACTTTATAACTTTGTCCATTTATTACAATACAGTCATTGTCTGCAAGTTCTTCTGTACCTTGTGGAGCTGTTGCACTTGCTGTTGGATGATGTTGTATTGTTATATCACCATTCAAATTATCTGCAAGTTTATTGTAACCCTGTAACCAATTCTGAAATCCGACAGTAGTACTTACCCTACTACTGTCGGTATAATATGTTATGGGGTGGTCATATATATCATAACTTTCAAGGGTAGCATTTATAAGATTACCTTGACTGTCAACACTTTTTAATTGACCTTGCTGGCTTGCATTAACAAGTCTTGCTGTTGCAGTAAGAGCAAGAGTTTCACATTCTATTTCCTCTGCTTTTGTTGGATAGTTTAAGGTGCCATTTTGAGTAGCTTTTCTTTCTAAAAATGCGTGGTTTGCTTCGTGTATAAGAAGTTTCAGCATTTCAGTAGTAGTATTAACTTGTTCATTATCTGTTTCTATATGAATAATACCTGCTTCTGCATGTCCAGCTCCTGTCTTATCAGCGTCATAAACAATCTCATCTAAGCATTGTAAATATAGGTTTTTATCTGCTTCATTTGTAAAGTGTTCCCCAAGCCCTGATAATTGCCAATTCTGTTTTAGTACGGCAACAGCCTGTTTTACAACTTGCTCATGAGCTTCTTTCCTTGATATTTGCTGTGCTGTTAATGTTTTAGTTTGTGTGGCACTCGTAGATTGCATAGCTTGAGTAGCTTGTGTTGAAGCCGTACCAGTCGTACTTTCGGTATCTTCAACTTGTATATTTTTACCAAGTGCATTATTGATTAAAGCTACAATTTTGCTCCAGCACTCTTTACTAAAGGTAATAACGGCATTTTCGTGTACAGTATAGTTGTTATCTGCATTAGGTGTCGCACCACGATTATTCTGAACATTCATATTCTGTTCGCTATTGAACTCATTAATAACCTGTGTCCATATACTACCACTAATCTGCTTACATTCGTTATTAGTTAAACCTAACTCCTGTGCTATGCCTTGAGTTATGCCACCTTTCTTTATAATGAATTGTCCGTCTATTCTGCCGTCCATAAAGAGTCCTCTACTGTATATATCGGCACAAATCTGAAAAACTTTAATGAATTGTTACAATTAAGATAATATTGTTACAATCGAATATTACCATGCCAGCTCACTATTATATATAAGGATTATATATAATACAATTAGTACATTCTTAAACACACAAGCCACTTCCAGTCGTTTAAACGGTTGAATAAACAGACATAAATCGGCGATAATTAATATTTTTAAATAATATTTTTGTTATAATCTTGCCGAAAATACTCAATCTACCTGTTACAAATAATCAAACTATCTGTCTTTTTACAATATGTTTATAAATATATTTAATTTTAACAATAATCTTGGTGTTTCCCAAAAACAAAGTTTTGAAGGCAGATTGCCTAAAAAAGTTTTTTTTGATATAAGAGATATTCCTAAACTTACTTGCGCTAAATGTGGTAACGAACTTATTAGTATTCCTGAAAGAGATGAATTCCTTGATACATTTGGGGCTGTGGCTAAAAAAACATTAGCAAATCCTGTGTTTGATGATTTTCGTCAATTTAATGCTTTTAAGTTTTTAAAAAATTTATCTGAAAGACATCCGAGGACTTCACTCTCTCAAATTGTTAAAAATAAAATTGTAGAACATAAAATATTAAAATTCACAGATTTTGATAAAAAATTAATTAAAGAGGTTATAGATATTTCTAAAGATTATACTCAGAAATCTCCTCAAGTAATAAAAAAATTATATCCACTACGAGCAAAATTACCTGATGAATATAAAGATCTTATAGATTATATGTATATGTATTCACTGCTATACCCGAAAAATACATTCTCTGAAATTTTCAATAAAAAAGAGGTATGGAGTTATCATGATAAGTTACGAACATTACAAAAAGAAAAATTTCATCATGCAAGCGAAATTGCATTTAATAATTTGAATAAGTTATGTGAAAGACTTCCGGAATCTCAAAGGGAAGAGTTTAATAAGTTAAATATTCAAGCTAACACAATTATAAGTTATCAAGCATATCCTTCTATTACAAAGAAAATTATGTTGAATGATTTGTATAAGGATTTTTGGGGTAGGTTAGAAGATAAAGCTTTAGCGAAAAAAATTCAGCGACAAATAGAAAAACTTCCATATAATAATTTAAGTGGGAGCAATTTAATAATAGAGAATTTGAAATCCAGTGATAGAGAGATTATTAAAAATATTATAGATAATCTGTCATCAACTTTTGAGCATGTTGTGCCTCATTCGCAAAAAGGTTCAAGAGCTAAAGGTAATGGAATATGTCTGTGTAAAAAGTGTAATCTTGAACGTGCGACTATTCCATATACAACAATGATGCAATCTTTCCCGATGTTTCAAGAAAATTTGCAAAAACAAATTAATAAAGTGATTAGTTTTATCCTGCATAGGAAGCTTAAATCTTATGAAAATTATCCGCAAAATATTAAAAAAACTTTATTGGATGTGACTGATCAAAAGTTAAGAATTGATATTAAAAATTTTATAATAACTAAACACAAGAATATAAAAAATGAAATAGAAGAAGCTGAAAGAAAGTTAGATGAAAATCAAAAACTGTTTAAACAAACACAATTGGTTTTAAAAGAGAAAAAAGAATATATAAATAGATTATATGACGAATTAGTAATGCTGCAAAATTCAAGAATGTATCTTAAAACAAAATTAAATAAAAAACGAAAATCATATGAAAGTATATTGAATTTAATCAGGGAAAGAAATAAAGATATAAATAGAGTATCTAAAGAATTGAAAAAAGTAAAATTAGATCAAAAACTTTTGAGAGATATCCAATTAAATAACTTACAAAGGATAAATGAAATAAGATCAGATATTGAAAGTTTAAAAATTAATCAAATTAATATTAATGAGTTAATATCTGGGGATTAATAATTTATTATTTTATGCCCAATTATATTTATAAGTTTCATAATCTTTAAGAATTTCTTGTGTGTTTATATTTTCTTTAATTTTAAATATAGCCATTGTATCCATTGTATCTAAAATATCTAAATATTTTAAGATACAGTGGTATTCTTCTCTATTATTAAAATCATGAATTAGTATTGTAGTATTTTTATTGCAATTCAATATAGTTTGTAGTGCACAAGCGACTCTGAATCTTCCATCAATAAATACAAAATCGAAATTTTTTTCTTCTTTGAAAATTTCATTAGAATATAATGGATATAAATTTTTGGCTTTTGGATCTTGTGGTATTCCTAAAAAACCTACTTCTCCAATATTTATATATCTAAATTTTAGTCGTTTTTCTTGTTTTATAAATTCCCATTTTTCAAGATATTTAATCCAATTAGAATCAGATTCAATGGATGTTACATTTTTTATATCTGTTTGTAATAAGACAAGAAATGTGGAACCTCCTGAGCCAAATTCAAGATAATTTTTGCAGTGTTTGCAGTGTTTAATTAAAAAATTCTGTTCTTTTCCAGAAAGAGCAATAGGAAAGAGTTTTGGACTAATAGATTTTTGGTCCGATTTTAATAAGAATTTATTTTTAATTTGTATAAATTTATTTTTTATGAATTTACGCATTTTTACCTAAAAGTTTTATATACTATTCATAAATTTATCATTCATATATTTGATAATGCAATTATTTAATATAATTAAATGGTGTTTTAATATTTTAAAATCCACAATTAGTATATTATGAATTGTCAAAATTACTATTAAAAATACTTAAATAGACTGTTAATTTAGATATAAATTTGTATTTTTTATCATCTTATTTTTCCTGATTGATAACCTGTCCATAAATATATTGCAGGTAAGAATTTTTCGACTCCAAGTTTTTTGATAAAAGGTATTTCTGCCATAATTAATGCTCCTGATATAACATCTATATTGGCTAAGGAATCTATAAATTTTACATGTCTTTCATTTTCTGTGCCTGTAGTTTTATTTATTTTATTTGATATTTTTGAAGCTAAATACATCCCACTAAAAATTCCTGCAAGTAGTGTGAGTGCTTTTATTTTATTATTATTAGTTAGGGGAGTTAAGGCACACAATTTTAATAACGGTTTAATTAAAAGAGTTGGTATAACAGCATTAAAAAATTGAAATATCCCTTCATGTATTTTGTTTTTTGGGTTGGAGTTTTTATCTGTAATTATACCTCCAGATATTCCCCCAATAATACTTCCTGTACTGAGCATTATCATTTCTTTTTCGGCATATTTAAGTTTGTTAATAGGATTTTTTTGATATTTTGAAATTATTAATAGGGGTAATATAGTTCCGAGTAAAGAGCCACTAGCTATACCAATTTGACCACCAAGAGTTAATGGTTCTCTTTTAGGTTTGCTGAAAAAATGATCATTTCTGTTATGTTTAAAACCAAAAGCAGAAAAGGTGTTGCTTATATTATTGTTAATTGGGGGTATCATGATTAATGTTTTAACATATCCTTAATATTTTCCATAATATTCATGCCATATTATATTATATCGAAATATATTATTGTCAATATAGAAGTTATAAGTTGGAAAATTGATATGCAATTAATATTTAATGTTATAGTACTAATCCCATTGACGAGAGTTTAAGTTTTCTCTTAAAAGATTATGTTCAGATAAATAATCAAGTATTCTGAAATTTAAAAGGTTTCTGTAATCTCTCATTGCAGGCGTAAAATTCCCTACACTTTTTGGACTTTTCCCTTTTAATTCTTCTATTTTTTTACTTGTAATCATACCGGTTTTGTATCTGTTAGGTTTATACACTGTCCAAGCTTCGTGAGGGTAAAATGATGATCTGCATTCATTTGTATTTTCATTAATCAACATTTGTTCAAATAAGTCTAATGGCATATTATGAAACTCTTGTTTTATTTCATTTTTATATGGCATTAATTTTTCAGGAAGTTGTACTGATGGAATGGAGATTTCTTCATCATCATAATATCTTTTTTCAATATAATCCATACAGCCAATTCCAAAAATCCTTATAGATTTTGCAAAATCTTCTAATATACCGTCTTCTTCTGCTATTTCTGACATGATATCTAAGAATGAACTAGCTCCTTTTCCAGTATCAATGTAATCTGTAATTACAATTTTTTTACCTGTTTTTTTATGAACATCAACGATATGTTGTGGATCTGCTTGGATACTTTTTAAATATCTTTTATATGCTTTTTTCTCTTCAGGTGTTGGAGCATATCTATCCATACGAATTAGACCTTCGTTTCTGTCATATCGGTACCAGTTTTTTGAAAAAGCTACAAATTTATAATCGTCTATACCGTCTTTCATCCATAAGGCAGTATTTAAAAACCATTTTGGACTTCTGCCAAGACATAAGATTGGTTCATCTTTTAGACCCCTGTATAGATCACATACATCAAGGAATTCTTCCATAATTCTATCATTCATTAAGGGAAGATATGCTTTTTTTTCGTTTTCTAATTCATTTATTTTTACATCTTTATTGAATTCTATGCATTTTTTTCTAAGTATTTGTTTCATAGTTGGAGATAGACTTTTGTATTCAAAATAGTCTATATCAGGAACTCTTCTTGTGTTTCTATTATCTCCTTCAAATGAAAGGAAATTTAATTTATTTTGATAATATTTATAGTTTAATAAATTTGCTTGTGTAGGATACAGATTTTGTTTTATTGTATTTTTATTTGTTTCAGAATTAATGTTTTGAGAAAAATTAATTTTATTTTGAGATGAGTAGTTAAGAAAAACACTTTGAATTTTCATATAATTCTCCTATTTTTTTGCATGAAAACTCAAGAAAAAAATTTTTTGCTATTATTTTATATTTATATTATTCGTATTAGTTTGAATGTATAAATTAATTTGCATATAATAATAATATGAAATATTGTAATGAATGCGGAGCAGAATTAATAGAAAAAGAATGTATAAATTTTGGTATAAGTGACGGATTTATTCCTTATTGTCCTGTATGTAATGAATTCAGATTCCCCAAATATAATGTGGCTGTTAGTGCAGTGATATTTAATCCTGATTATTCTAAAATTTTATTAATTCATCAATATGGCAGACCTAGAAATATTCTAGTTGCTGGTTATGTAAATAAAGGGGAAAATCTTTCTTCAGCACTTGTGAGAGAAATAAAAGAAGAAGTCAATCTTGATGTAAAATCATATAAATTTAACGAATCAGAATATTATAATGGTTCAAATACACTGATCTGCAATTTTATAGTTCAGGCAGAAAATGAAAATTTTATATTGTCACAAGAAGTTGACGGTGCTGAATGGTTTGATATTGAAACTGCAAAAGATGTTATTTATAAAGGCGGACTTGCGGAAAAATTTTTAAATATTGCTATTTCAAAACTTCCTGCACTTATGCTATAATCATGCATAATTGAAAGGATAAAATTTAATGAAGACTATAAAATTAACGAAAATGCAAGGTTGTGGAAATGATTTTGTAATTATTGATTACCCTGAATTTGAAAAGACCGGAATGAAAATGGATGAACTTGCAAAAAAAGTTTGTGATAGAAATTTTGGAGTCGGTGCAGATGGTATGATTATTCCAAAACTTGATACAAAAGACACTGATTTGGGCTGGTATTTTTATAATTCAGACGGTTCTACTGCTCAAATGTGTGGAAATGGTATGAGATGTTTTGCCAAATATGCTTATGATAACAAACTTGTTGATAAAAAAGCATTTAGTGTTCAAACTCTTGCAGGTGTTATAAAACCAGAACTTTTAGAAAATGGTTTAATCAAAGTAAATATGGGCAAACCTATTTTAGAGGATAAAAAAATTCCTTTCTGGGATGAAAGAAAATTGACTGCTCTTGATAGAGAATTTGAAATTACACCTGTTTCTATGGGAAATCCTCATTGTGTAATTATTACAGATGAAGATCCTATGGAATTGGCTGTTAAATACGGTCCTGTTATTGAAAAACACGAATATTTCCCTGAAAAAACTAATACTGAATTTGTTAAAGTTAAATCTCGTATGGAAATCGATATGAGAGTGTATGAAAGAGGTTGTGGAATTACTTTAGCTTGCGGTACAGGAGCATGTGCCAGCGTTGTTTCATGTGTTTTAAATAACTTAACAGAACAAAAAGTTAAAGTTAATCTTTTAGGTGGGCCTGTATTCGTTGAATGGCAAGGTTCTAAGGACGATACTGAGAAAGATATTTTCTTAATCGGTTCTGCAAATTACAGTTTTTTTGCAGAGTATATATTGTAAAATCTCGTATTTCCATGATAATATTGATTTATAGCCAAAATATAAAAAGGAGAAAATAAAATGAAAAATTATGAATTATTAACTGTATTTAAGCCAAATTTAGATGCAGAAGAAGTAGATAAAGCAGTTGAAAGATTAGGCGCTTTAGTTTCTGAATTAGGCGGTAAAGTTGAATCTACAGATAAAACTGGTAGAAAAAAATTAGCTTACGATATCCAAAACTTTAGAGATGGATTTTTCGTAACTACAGTTTTAAGCTTACCTGCTGAAAAAGTTGCTGAATTCAGACGTCAATTAAGATTAAGCGACAATATTTTAAGAACAATGTTCTTAGAATCATCAAAAGCAGCAGTTTAGTTAAAAAGAAAGGATATATTTGTAAAACTCTTTGCAAATATATATGATGGGTGAAAGATGTCACTTGCAAAATCAGTAGTTACAGGAACAGTTTATAGAGCACCGGAAAAACGTTTTACTCAAAATAACGTTGCAGTGTCTGCTTTCGTTCTTAATATCGGCGAAAGAGAAGAAACTTTGATTAGAGTATTATCAAAAAGAAATGCTCTTGATGAAATTGTTTCCTCATTGACTAAAGGTGAAAGAGTTCTTGTAGAAGGCAGACTCCAAACAGCTGCTGTTAAAATGGACGATGGCTCTGAAAAAAGAATCTATGAAATTGATGCTAATACAATCGAAATTTTAGGTGAAGGAGCTTCAGTTCCTGCTAATCAAAAATTTGGAACAGAAGAAATCGTTAAATTTGAATCAGATGACATGTCAAATGAATTGATTAACGAAGACGAAATTCCATTCTAGGAGCGTAGCCGCTCCACCCGCCAATTAGATTTTGCATAAGTTTGCAAAATGTTGGCTAAAGAAAAAGGAGCGTAGCTGCTCCACCCGCCAATCGGATTTTGCATAAGTTTGCAAAATGTTGACTAAAGAAAAAGGAGTGTAATCTCTCCTCCAGTTAAATTTAACAGACTGGAAAAAATGTGAAAATAATAAGTAGTAGAAAATAAAATAGGCTAGAAAGGCTAAATTAAAAAAATGGCAAGACAAAACAGCGATGAAAAGAAAAAACGTAAAAATTGCAGTCTTTGTGCAGACAAAGTAGAAGCAATTGATTACAAAGATGCAGCTAAATTAAAAAGATACTTGACAGAAGCTGGAAAAATTATTCCTCGCAGAATTACAGGTAACTGTGCTAAGCACCAAAGAATGATTGTAAGAGCAATCAAACGTGCTAGAGAAGCTGCAATTATCGATTACGTTTTCGATTAATTTGAAAAAAGACCGATAAATTTTTTATCGGTCTTTTTTTTATTTTTTATTTTCAAAAATTATTTTGTAATACATATCTGCTTTTACATATTTATTTATTGGTTTCTTTTTCCACAATTTTATATTAATTTCTGCAGGTAGTCTTCTAACTGAAAACATTAAGTCATTTTGCATTGGAGAAATATTATTACAGCCATCTTTGTATTTACAGCTTCCTCCTTGATGTATGTAATCTCTAAATGTTGATATATCTTTTGTTGCGTTATTGTACTCTGAATACATTTTTATATTTTTTGTATCAAATATATACATATAATCATATCCAAAATCTTTGGCATTTAACCCTGATAATTGGATTACATATCTTGATGATTGTCCGTTTATGTTTGATCTATATTTCAAGAATTTTTTTGTTAATTCGTACTTAGCAACAATTAATTTATTTTTTTCATCATTTTGCAATGAAATAGGTAAAAAGTCAGAATAATCAGATGTGCAAAATTCTTTGTTAGTACCAATATCCCAAGGTATATATGGCATGCTCAATCCGACCAAAGTATTTGGGTTATTCATTAGAACACTGACTTTTGATGGACCTTGAATGTTTTCGTGATAATCACCTTTATAGTTTAATTGATTACATTTAATTGAACCCCACCAAGGTTTGTTATCCACTATGCTGCCGAAGACAGCTGTGTTTGGTTCATAATTATTTTTGGTAAACAGTGAATTTTTAACATGTTGTTTTCTAATATCAAATATTTGCTGTTTAGATAAATAGTCATATTCAGATGTAGGATTTACTTTTAGTGCTTGAAAAGTTGAATAATCATTAATTTTTAAAATATTTTTATCGTTATATCCGAAAATAAAAAATGGGAAAAAATAAAATATAATAACTAAGAATATAATAATTTTAGCAGATACTAATATACTTACCGGTAATTTTTCTAATATTGGTGGTGAATTAAATTTACTCTCATGTTTATCAAGTCTTTCTTCTAAATCCCGCAAGGTTTTGTCATAGTAGGTACAATCTTTTAGATTTTGTTTTGCAATCTCATTATTAGGATCAATTTCTAAAATTTTTTTATATGTGAAAATAGCATTATCATAATCGTCAATTAATTCATAATAAAATCCTTTTAAAGATAGAATTTCAGTATTTTCTGGATCAAAAGTGAGAAGCTCATCGATTTCGTTTATTAGTTTTTCTATTTCGTCTTTTTTTGATTTTAAATTTGAGGGTTCAATAGTCTCAATAAAACTTTCAATTTTTTCAAGTCTTGATTGGAATTCTTCTTTATTCATATTATTACCCTCTATATTTTCTTTCTCTTAATTTGTCTGCAATTAGCCAAATATCAATTATAAATGATGCAATTATCATTACAAAAAATGGTAAACATACTATAAATAAGTTATTTTTATATGCAGATTCAATTACATCTTTTGCAGTATATGCAATTGTAGTACCTATAATAAACAATACAATTGACAAATATTTAAAATTATTTTCTACTTGATTGGATAATATTTGTTTAAAACCTTTATTTAAATAAGTATCAATTTTTTCTTTAATATCTTCAGTGTTACCCGGACCTCTAAAATTATATGTAAAATTATTTACACTTCTTGTATAGTCAATAATTTTATAAATTGTTTGCATAGGAAAACTTGATGTATTTGAAAGATAAAATGTTTTATTATTCAAGACTTTAAAATTTAATACAATTTCTTTTAATGCAGTTGTATACCCGTATTTTGTACTCACAAGATCTGTAATGACAGTAAGTTCAAGTGAATTTATATCACTATATCCGCATACAAAATTGTATTGTGGTCTGTTGAAATTGAAATTTATTCTTCCTTGTAAAAAGTCTATAGATTTAAGATTTAATTTAGAATTAAATTCCTTTAAAGCTTTTTGTCTTGTAATAATAGATAAAATAAATCCTAAATAGACAACTAATGGCAAAATTATAAATAAAACCCAAGCCATCCAAAAGCCGTCAGGTTCTATTGCGAAGACAGTATTAAACGCATCTTTTACCCAATTACAAAAACTCTCTATAGATGCAGCTTCGGAGACATTCATAAAGTAAGCTAATAAAAGAGCAACAGTATAAATTATGCTGAATATTCCCCACATTATGGGCATACTTAATGAAGTTTTTTGTGAAACGTTATTTATATGCATATAACCAACCTTTTTTCATTATACAGATTTTTAAGAAATTGTAAATATGAATTTAGTTTTGTTCAATTAATTTTAATCTTTGTTTAGTTGACGGGTGAGTTGAAAAATATTGTAGATATTCAGGCATTTTGTCTTTTTTCTCTAAGAATTTGAAAAATTCGACAGCGCCTGTATTTCGACCATATAATTTGTATACTATTTTGTTTGCGTATAAATCAGCTTCTTTTTCTTGTTTTCTTGAATAGTTTAAGTTATTCAAGTCAGAAATACTGTTTATAGTTATATCTAAATTATTATTCCCTGCAGAAAATATTGATATTACAGCAGATATAATAATTTGTCTGCTTATAGTTTTTAAATGATCTCTATGTGCGTAATGTCCGAGTTCATGTGCAAGTATAAATGTTAGAACTTCTTCATCTTTAATTTCTTTTAATAGACCTTTTGTGAAAAATATTGTACCGTTTGGTGTTACAAAGGCATTTATTTCTTTTTTGTTAATTTCATAGATAGGAAACTTTGATTTGCCTTGTAATTTTTTATCTAAAGGTACAATTTCATCTCTTATATTTTCAAGCACTCGAATTTCTTCTTCTTGATTATTCACAGTTGGTTGAATATTATAAGAAAATGCATTTTCTATTTTCATTTGGGTTTCATCTGACATTCTGTCAATGAAAAAATTTCCGATTGTATCTGCGAAAATATATAGTCCAAAAATTAGTGCTGCAATGCCTGAAATTAAAATTATAAATTCAATTCCGACATTAGATTTTCCGACATTTACATTATCTTCTATTACGTTTAAATATCTTTCTTCCAGATTTTTATTCATAAGTTATTGCTGTTCCATATGCAATAATTGCACATTGAGGTACACTTTCTTGACCGTATGTATCGTTTATCATAACAGATTCTATACGGGTATTTATTATGAAATTTGCACCTCTTGCCTTTTCTCTCATGCGTAAAATTGCTTCTCTTCTGCCTCTATCAAGAATAGATTCAAAAGTCGTAAGTCTTCCGCCAAAGAAGTTTTTCAAAGAAGCAACGAAGTTTTTAAAATAATCGCCGCTGATTACGCATTCACCTGTTACAAGTTCAATTTTTTTTATTTTTTTATTTGTATGCCAAGTTTTTGCCCCAAAGTTTACAATAGGTTTTCTGATTAAGGCAATTTCTCTTTTTCTTATATTTTCAAAATGTCGTTTTTCAATAATACTCCCGGTAATAAAAGTTACACCAAGGATTATTAATAGTAGTATTATATCGCTCATATAAAATTATCCTTTTGGTTCAACTTTTACTGCAGTACCATATGCGTACACCTCAGCAGCACCGACTGTAACTGATGATGTCGCTAATCTTACATTAACTACTGCATTTGCTCCCATTCTAATAGCTTGTTCTTGCATTCTTGCAATAGCTTCTTTACGTGCTTCTGTTAAAAGTTCTGTATAACTTTTTAACTCTCCGCCAACCATGTTTTTTAGACCTGCACCAAAATCTTTAATAGCATTTTTAGCTCTTACTGTGCTGCCTGTCACAAGACCATACTGTGCAACGATATTCATTCCAGGCACAGTTTCAATATTTGTTAAAATCATCTTCATAACCTCCGCCTTGATATTATCATTGAAAGGAGGTTTTGAAATCATATACTTATATTAGTTATTTAATTACTTCAATAGTGTCGTAATCTACAAGATATGGCAAATGCTCTTCTGTAATTAATTCTCCAGGTAATAAAACTGCAATTCCCGGAGGGCATTCTGCGATTACTTCAGCTGCAATCCTGCCTACTGCATGTTCTTTTGGAATAACTTCTTTGTGTGAATAGAATGCTTCTCTAAGAGTCATTTTAATAATTGGAGTAAGCATAGGCATATGTTTTTTCTTTTCAAGATAGCATATATCTGTGTAATTTGTTTTATCAATTTGTTGCAAGCATTTTACAAGATATTGCATATCAGCTCTTGTATTACCTATGTTAGAAAGTATTAAAAGTCCTGCATCTGAAGCACTTTCAACTTCTATATTAAAATCAATTTCCAAAATAGATTCAAGACGTTTGCCTGATAATCTGTCATCTCTGATAAATACTTTTGTAATATCTGTTTTGTAACCAAAATCCGGTCTTAAATGGTGAATATGTTCTAATTTATCAATTTCACGTCTTAAATATTTTGCGTTTTGTACTGCACGTTCAAGTTGTTTTCTTCCTCTAGGGCTGTCAAGATTTGCACGAGCGGCATCAAGACTTGCTAAAAGCATTAATGAAGGACTTGTTGTATGTAAAAGTTTTAGAGCTTTTTCTACTGCATCGCAATCTAATTTTGAATTTTCTGCAATGTGCAACATAGAACTTTGGCTCATACTTCCGCCTGTTTTGTGTAAAGAATGAACAACAGCATCTGCGCCAAGTTTCAAAGCAGTTGTTGGAAGATGATTGTTAAAATTCCAAAGGCAGGCATGAGCTTCATCAACAATTAAAGGTACGTCATATTTCTTGCATACCTCGGCAATTGATTTCACATCAGATACAACCCCTTCATATGTAGGGTTTGTAATCCATACCATTCCTGCATCACTGTTTTTTGACAGCATTTCTTCAACGCTTTCAGGAGTAACGTTACCCCAAATTCCCCATTCATCAAATTTTTTAGGGATTAACCATAATGGTTCTGCTCCTGAGATAATCATACCTGTTAAAATTGATCTGTGGCAATTTCTGTTTGTAACAATTTTTTGACCTTTTTTAGTCAATCCCATTGCTAATGCTAAATTGCCTGCAGTTGAGCCGTTTAATAAAAAGAAAGTCTTTTTAGCTCCAAAAGCTTTTGCAGCAAGTTCTTGAGCTTCTTTAATCGGGCCTGTTGCAGGGTGCAATGTACCTAATCCGTCAAATTCATCTGTAGTGTCTATAGATAGAGCTTTTGCACCGATAAGTTTTTTAAATTCAGGCAAAGAACCATTACCTTTTGTGTGACCAGGAATGTGAAATTGATAAGTCGGATTTTCATAAGCATTTTTTAAAGCTTCTACAATCGGGGCTTTTACTTTTACTTTTGAATTTTTTTCTTGTTGTTTTAGCATTTTTAGGGTTTCCAATTTTTTGCGTGGGTAATTTTTCTTTTTTGTTACATTTGTCATAATTATTAATATACACTAAAAAAATTTTTTTTTGCATATATTTTGTGTTACATTAATATTTGTGAACTATTTTTTTAAAAGGATAGCTTTAATACTTATTTTAATTATGCTTGCCCCACCTGTGTTTGCCTTCGGAAAGACAAAACACAAGGAAGTTCCTCCTGTGGAAAATCAGGAAGTAATTCATCTTGATGTTACTAAAAATGATAGTGATTTGTCAGGGGAAAATCAAGTTCCTGAAAATCCAAAACAAAAAAATGATGATTGGGTGCAAAAAGATATAATTCGAGATAACGTAGATACAGAGTTCTCTATCTTTGACAATTTAATTGATACGGATAAAGATTCTGATCACCCTTTTAAAATTGAGGAAGAGTCTCTTTTTGGAAGAATTTATAAAAAGAAATTAGAAAGAACTTCTATTCCTTCATTTTTATTAAAAGATGAACTAACTTTTAAATATAATAAAGGGCCTATTGATAAAGTTCAATTTTATGGTGCTTATCAAGGGAATATGGGATTCGATTTTTCAGGGGCTGATTATGATACTGATTACGGTTTTGGATTTATGGAAGCCGGTGTTGTTGGGGATTTCAAAGATAAAAATACTGATTTTAAATTACAATTTAATTTTAAAAATGGCGAAAACAGAACATATTTGCAAGGTCTTGTGACAGATGCATATATTATGAATACAAGAATACCTCACCACAAAATTATCGTTGGTAATTCTCGAAATCAAGTAGGTTTTGAAGGTGGTATGGGATCTTATGTGTTGCCTTTTGCTATGCGTTCACAGATTTCAAGAACTTTCGGTAATACAAGAGCTTTAGGCGTCAGGGTTGTAGGTGACTATGATTTAGTTGACTACAGTGTTGCGTTGAATAGCTCTGACAGATTTTTTAAAGAATTTTTCCCGGGAGCTGAATTTACAGGCTGGGTGAACTTAAAACCTTTGGGTAAGACTGATGGAAAATACGGAACACTTGTATTAGGCGGAGGTCTTAATGCAGGGCATAACGATACTGATTATACAGTAGGCGGTGCTTATGCGAGTTATAGATATAAAAAGTTTATGGCAAACTTTGAATATGCAATAGCAGACGGATACAACGGAACATACAGAAGTACCGATAAAGCCGAAGGTTTTTATACAACTATTGGGTATAGGATTACACAAAAATTGCATATCCTGGCTCGTTATGACCAATTTGATCCAAACCGAGATATTGCAAATAACAAGAGTCGAGAATATTCTGTTGGTTTGAATTATTTTATCAAAGGTCAGGCATTGCGTTTAATTTTGAATTATGTATTCTGTGATAATGAAAATACCGAAGACAGTCATAGAATTATCCTCGGTACTCAAATTGTTTTATAAGTATATAAATTTATTAATCCAATTTAACTAAATCCTCTAATTTAAGGTTTAATCCTGAAAGTAAAGCTAAAATTGTAGGCAATGTAGGTGACAATTCAGCACGTTCAATTTTACCTATATGTGTTGGATTTAGGTTGATTTTTTCACCTAAACTTTCTAAAGAATAACCTTGTCTTATGCGTTCAGCTCGTAAATTTTTTCCAAATTCAATTGCTTTTTTATATTTCATTTTTTCATCTTAGCATATTGACATATTCTTGTTTAATCATTAATATGATTATTATAATCATACTAATGATTAAAAATGATATAAGTATGATAAAAATAAAAGGAGTTATTAATGAATGAAATAACTGTAGAACAATTATATGATTTCATGAAAGAAAAATATAAAAATTTATTTGACGAAAACTATATCAAAGATAAACAGTTCAAAAGTATTCTCGATGAGATTTTTCAAGAAGCAATTTTGTCTTATGTGAGAGTTTTGGTGCTTTTTCAAATTACTGATGATGTGATTACAAATTTCAGAAGTAATACTAAAAATAGTGCAGAATTAAAACAAATTGATTTATTTCTGCACTATTTTTCTAAAATTCTTGATAAACATAATCTTATAATCAAAGATTTACATAAAATGAATATGAAAATAAAATATTAATCTTTTTTGTGTTTTACATCTTCTTTGATTACAATGAGGTTATTTATAATTTTCATCGCGCAAGTCGGAAGTACAACGTCATTTAAGCCGTTTGCAATGCTGATAATTTTTCCTGCGCCCAAAACTACTTCATCACCTTTGTAGAAGAATTTGTAGTCATCTTGTCTGTCTGAACGAATTGTGATTTGATCCATTTGTTTTTACCTCTTTTTTTACTATTTCTATTAAATCCTTTTATATTCTTTAAGTTTCTCTAAAACCTGATTAGTGGGTGTTTGCTACACGCTCCCCTTTGTTGTTATAAAAAATTCCTTCTTCCATAACTTCTTCGTAAATTTCTTCATCTTTTTTGAAACTTTCTTCTGTATATGGATATAAGTCAATGCATACGTCTAATTCAGTTTCAATTTTTCCGATAATAGGCCAAATTTGTTCTCTTTTGGATTTGTCTTCAATATCAAAAAGAGCTGCAAGTTCAATATCTTCACCTTCATGCAATTCGCCGTCAGTGTGAATTCCGAATAAATACAAGCCTTTAAAATCTTTAAAGACACGATTGAAAGCAAATGCAATTTTTGAGATTACTTCATCAACAGATTTTGCCATTTTTTTATCCTTTTAGATTTTTATATAACGTCCTTTTTGTCTATTTTGAAATTTTTTCTGCCACATCATCTTTGCTGATTGTTACTTGTTCAGATGTTGCAAGATTTTTGACGGAAACTTGGTTTGATTTAATTTCATCTTCACCTAAGATAAGTGCATATCTTGCGACTTTAGATGCTTTTTCAAGTTGTTTTGTGAATTTTTTATTAGCAAGATCAAATTCAACATTCAACCCTTTAGCTCTTAATTCTTGTGCGAATGCAAAAGCATCGGCAGGTGAATTTGATACGATGTAACCGTCAAGTTTTTCAGGTTCAACTTCTGGTAATAAAGAATTTAATCTTTCCATACCCATTGCCCAACCGACAGCAGGAGTATCTTCTCCGCCAAGATTTCTGACTAAACTGTCATATCTTCCGCCGCCGCAGACTGCGTTTTGTGAACCTAAGTTATTTGATTTTATTTCAAAAACTGTTCTGTTGTAGTAATCTAATCCTCTTACAAGGAGTTTGTTTTCGACATATTTAATGTTTAATTTATCTAAGTATGATTTTAATTCACTGTAATGTTGAGCACATTCTTCGCAAATAAAATCAGATTGAATAACTTTTTGAATTTCAGGTTTTGCAAAAATTTCTTTGCAAGACTCTACTTTGCAATCTAAAAGTCTTAGAGGATTTTTTTCATAGCGATTTTGGCAGTCTTCACAAAGATTGTCAAATTCAGGTTTTAAGACTTCTTTAATTTTATTTTTGTATTCTTCACGGCATTTAGGACAGCCCAAAGAATTTATTTCTACTTCTAAATCGTTAAGCCCTAATGAATTAAGATAATCGACAGCAAGCATAATTGCTTCAGCATCAGCTGTAGGTTCTTTAATTCCGAACATTTCCACACCGACTTGGTGGAATTGTCTTTGTCTTCCTGCTTGAGGACGTTCATATCTGAACATTGGACCTTTGTACCAAAGTTTTACAGGTGCTGAAAGTCTTGCCATTCCGTTTTCTATGAATGAACGGACAACGCCTGCAGTATTTTCAGGTCTTAATGTAATAGATCTGTCACTTTTTTCAAAAGTGTACATTTCTTTGTTCACAATATCTGTTGTATCACCTACTCCACGAGCAAAAAGTTCTGTTGCTTCAAAGATTGGTGTTCTGATTTCTTTATATCCGTAGCGGGTAAAAATTTCTAATGCATTTTTCTCAAGTTTATGCCATTGACCAACTTCTTGAGGTAAAATGTCTTTTGTTCCTTTTTGTACTTTGATTATTTTAGCCATAAAATTATTATATAAATTTGAGTTGAAATTGTCAAATAAAATTTAATGGATATTGAAGCGGCTACGCTTTTTCTTTAGTTTAGACTTTTCAAGTTTTTTCAAAGCCGGATTGATGGGTGAAGCGGCTACGCTTCCCATTTTTTTGGGTCAAAACGTAAATCTTTTACATTCAATTTTAGTGATTTCAAATATGGTTCAAATTTTACTAAAAGTTGAGTTTTTCTCAAGGTTAATTCTTGCGCCACAATTGCATTTTCGCAGGCTATTACCATAACACCGCCTCCCATCATTGAGTATGGTTTTGATTTGCTTGCGAATTTTGTACCTGCAACTTTATCCCAGAACTTGTATAAATTGTTTCTGGTGATAGCTTTTTTTACTTCCTTTTTGCCAAGTAATTCTTCAACGAGAGATTCGGTTGTTACAAAATCTGTATAGAGAACCTTTTTCATTTTGAAACCAAACTTTTTTGTGCTAACATAATAAAATGGATTATTCTAAATTAAATGATATCATAAAATCGTCCAAAAATATATTGATAATTTCACACGTTAACCCTGACGGAGATACATTAGGCTCTATGTGCGGATTGTATTGTGCAATTCTTGATAATTTCAAGAAAAAGTGCGATATGGTAGCTATCTCAAAAATTCCTGATGTGTATTCGTATTTACCTCATTTATCAGAGGTGAAAAATGTTGATGATTTAGACAAATCAAGAGAATATGATCTTGTAATTAATGTAGACGTTGCAGCTTTAGATAGAGCTTGTGATGCAAAAATTCTTTTTGAAAAAGCTAAATTTACCGTAAATATTGATCATCACAAAACAAATATTGCGTATGGAAATTTGAATTTTATAAATCCTGATGCAAGTTCGACAGGTGAAGTTTTGTTTGGCTGTTTTGAAAATATGAATTGGAAAGTTAATTTAGACTGTGCAATTTGTCTTTATACAGCAATATTAACTGATACAGGGTCATTCAGATTTGATAATACAAAGCCTTCAACTTTTGAGGTTGCATCAAAGTTAGTTGAAATAGGGGTTCAGCCTTCTGATATTTATAAAAAGGTTTATGAATCAGATTCAAAAACTCTTGTAATGTTTCAGGCACATTGTATTAGCAAAGCAAAATTTTTAGAAGACGATAGGATAGCTTATACTCTTGTGTATAAAAAAGATATGGAAAAATTCTCTGCAGGTGACGACTGTATGGAGGGTTTGACAGAAAAACTAAGAGCTATTGTGACAACAAGGATTGCTTTTGTTGCAAAAGAAATGAAATCAGGCGGTACAAAGATTTCTATGCGCAGCAAATTTGCTGATGTAGCTGAAATTTGCAGTGTATTTGGCGGTGGCGGGCATAAATTTGCTGCAGGATGTACAATTAAAGCTCCTGTTGAAGATGCTGCCAAAAAAGTGTTGGAAGAAATTAAGAAAAGGGAAATTTAAGACAAAATTGGGTAATGCCCGATAAAAAGAGGATTAGAGTGGATTTTAAAGCTTTTGTAAGAGGTGTAAAAAGATTAGTTATATCTGTTATAAAAAATGATTTCTATGGTATGGCCGCAGAAATGGGCTTTATGATGGTTATCGGGATTTTCCCTTTTATGCTTTTTTTAACAGCTGTTTTTGGTTGGATGGGCAACAAGGCTTTGATGACTCCTATTTTAAGATTTCTTGCAACGTTTATGCCTGAGCAGGCTATGGATTTGATTATGACAGTGTTATCCGAAGCTATGATTTTTTCTCATGGCCGTTTGATGGCGATTATTGGTTTTTGTGTAACTCTGTTTTTATCAACTAACGGTATTGCAGTTGTACTTAAAGGATTAAATAGAGCTTATAAAGTTACTGAAACTCGTAACCTGATTTATACAAGAGCATTGTCTTTGTTAATGGTATTTGTTGATACTATGGTAATGTTTTTGAGTATAAACTTAATTGTATTTGGTAAAGCTATCATTAATCTTATGGTAAGTCATTTTCATATGTCGAATGCAGTTGCGATTACTTTATTAACTTTGCGTTGGCCTGTCGCATTTGCAGCTTTGTATTTGATGGCATTTTTAAGCTATTATATTTTGCCTGATTTAAAAGGTAATGAAAGATTCAAAAGAAAAAGTGCAATTCCAGGGACTTGGTTCTTTGTAACTTTCTGGTTAATAGGTTCTTGGGGATTTTCAATTTATGTTAATAACCTAAAAACTTACAATATGGTATATGGAACAATCGGTGCATTTGCTGTTTTAATGGTTTGGTTGTATTACACATCTGTTTTAATTTTGATTGGGGGAGAGATAAATTCTCAGGTATATAACCAGCTTGAACGTAAGGCTCAGGAAATTCGAGATGATTTTGCAAGGCTGTCAGTAATTGAAAAGATTGTTCAAAAAGTTAAAAAAACTGATGAAAACAAAGAGATTAGTGAATAAAAAAATAAGAGGTGAATTAATTTCTCCTCTTATTTTTTTTGTGTGTTGTATAAATTATTTTTATTTAATGAATAACGGTTTTACAAGTACATAAATGTCATTGAATAGAACGAATACCAGAAGAAGTATTAATAATGAGAAAAATACTGTCATTATTTTATTTGAAATTTCTTCATCAACAGGTTTGCCTTGAATTTTTTCTATCAACAAGAATAGCAAATGTCCACCGTCTAATGCAGGGATTGGTAAGATGTTCAAAATAGCTAAATTCATTGAGATTACTGCTGTCAGTAGTATTCCGTAGAATATCCCTTCACTGCTTATTATATCTCCGCCCATTTTTGTGATTAAAACAACACCATGCATATTTTTTAGCGGAATTTTACCTGTAAATAGTTGTTTTAAGACGATTAACATTGATTTTGTTTCGTTATACAAATAATTGTAACTTGCAGAGAAAGCTGATTTTACACCTGTGATAGGTATAAGTTTTTCTTTTCTGTCAATAGTTATTCCGATAAGCCCTTCTTTGTCTGAATAAACAGTTTTGAGTGCAACAATTTCCCCATTTCTTAAAACTTTTATATCAAGAGGTTTTTGGTTATCTGAAAGTGCGAATGCTAAGTCTTTCAAAGTAAATGTGCCGTCTGTTTCTACGAATTTTTTATCTTGAATTTTGTCACGTAGTTTTATTTGATTTTCAGAAAGTTTTACTTCATCAACTTTGTATAATTCGATTGCATTTAAAACGTTTTTAGAAAGTTTTATTTTTTCTTCTTTTTGTATTTTTGCAGGAATTTTTACGATTAATCCTTTTGGAATAATTTCATCTTCTTTAAATGCAGGGTTAAGTTTTTTTAGTTGTTCGTAATTTTGTTCAGGTAATAATTTACTTGTTTTGCCATCAAATGATGCACTGTATAGAGCATATAGATTTAATCCGTATTTTGAATTAATTTCGCTTCCGTTAATTTCAATGATTTTATCACCTTTTTTTAACCCTGAAGTCCATACGCTTGCTTCTTTTGGAGCTACAATGTCATTAACATAAATGTCAAATTTGCCTGACGGCATATTATGCCATAATGCAGCAGTCAATAGAACAAGTACATAGGCACAAATTACGTTTGCAATTACACCTGCTGAAAAAATTATTGCTCTTTGCCAGATTGGTTTGTTCATTAATCTGTCAGGAGAATTTTTCGGGAGGTCAGAATCTTTGTCATCGTCAGGGAATGATACGTAACCTCCGAAAAGAAAAGCGTGTACGACAAGTGTTATATTCCCGACTTTCTTTTCCCATAAAGTAGGTCCGATTGGTAGACCAATACCGAATTTGTCAACTTTAACTTTGAATAATAAAGCTGCACCAAGGTGTCCTAATTCGTGGACTAAAATCAAAAGTCCTATTAGTAAAATCATTATAATAACTGACATAAAATATCCCTCTCAAATTATTTGTATGCATATTTTATCACGAAAATGTCAGATAATAAAATATTTAAAAGATTGATAATATGTCTGATAGCTCATTGTACTATTTAATAATAGCAGGTACTTTAAAATGATTTTTGAAGAAATTCTTTTTTATCGGGGTATTAGTAATTTTATTTTTTTTTGTTTGTTGATTTAGGGTTAGTATAACTATTTCTGGAGGATTGAATGTCCTAAATCCGCTCAAAGTTCCTATTCCGCCTGAAACATACAAATGTTTATTATTTTCAACAACATAATTTTTTCTATATTTGAGGTTAAATTTTGAGGGAATAAAAGGAGCACCGAATATCGGGACATAAATTTCTCCGCCATGTGTATGCCCGCTCAGAGTAAGTGTTGTGCAAGGAGGAATTTTAGGGAAAATATCAGGATTGTGTGATAGAATAATTGTCGGAATATTGGAACAATTATTTCGTATAATTTTCTCAGGATTTAATTTGTAATGCCACATATCTTTAAATCCTATGATTTGGATTTTTTTATTTTCAGGATAAATAAATGTATTTGTATCTTCTAATATTTTTATATTTGCATTTTGGAGAATATTTTTTACGATCTCAGGCGGATTATAATCGTGATTCCCAAGAATTGAAATGACACCATATGGGGCTTTTAATTTTGCTAATGATTGGCTTATATCTTTTTGAGGAATTTTAGAAAGTTTTATATATTTTGCATCAAAATCTCCAAGCAGAATTATTAAATCAGGATTTTGTGAATTCATTTTTTCTACGATTTTATCTAATTTTTTTAAATCAATATTTCCTGTTCCGATATGAATATCAGATATAAGTCCTATTTTAAATCCGTTTAAATCATCATTCCAATTAGGCAAAAAAAGTTCCGCCCTGCTTATCACAAGGCGGTTTGGTTCTAAAAATTTTGCATAAATTAAAAAACTTATTGCTCCAACTAAAATTATTAAAATTAAAAGAAGCAATTTTTTCATCTTATAACAACTCTTTCAAGTAGTTTGGTAATGCAAATCTCGCATTATGGTAATCTTTGTTATAAATTTTACAAGTTTTTAGGATTTCTTCGTATCTGTCATCTGCAAAGTATGATAGCGGTTCTACATCAACTGAGCAGAATGCCCAAGCCCAATATCCGCCCGGGTATGTCGGAATATTTGATGTATATGTTGAGCAAATTGGGAATACTTTTTTCAACAAATTATACATTTTTTTGATTTCTTCTTTGTTTACAAATGGGCTTTCTGATTGAGCTGCGATAATTCCGCCTTTTTTTAGAGAATTTTTTACGTTTGTATAGAATTCTTCAGTAAATAATCCTTCTCCAGGTCCCATAGGGTCTGTTGAATCGATTAGGACAATATCGTATTCATCTTTTTTATCTTTAATAAATTCGATTGCATCTTCAACTTTTATTTCTACACGAGGATCTGACAAACCGCAAGAAATTGTAGGTAAAAATTCTTTGCAAGCATCAATTACCATTCCGTCAATTTCGCATAAAACAACTTTTTTTACTGATTTATGTTTTAAAACTTCTCTTACTGTGCCGCCGTCACCGCCGCCGATTACTAAAACACTTTCAGGGTTTTTGTGATGCATCATAGGAATGTGTGAAATCATTTCGTGATAATGATATTCATCACCTTCAGTTGTCATCATTAAGTCATCTAAAGTTAGCACTCTGCCTAGTTCTGATTCTGTTTCAAAAACTTCTACTTTTTGAAAATCTGATTGTTTTGAAAATAAAACTTTTCCTGCTTTAATTGCAATTCCAAATCCTGCAGGTGTAATTTCATGATAATATCCGTTTTCGATTCCGTTTTTCATTATTTGTCCTTTCAATCAATGTGTATTTCTCAAATTTTATTGTCCTAAAATATGAATATGTAAGTGGAAAACTTCCTGTCCTGCTTCTTTGCCGGTATTAATCAAAGTTTTGTATGATTTAAGTCCGATTTTTTTAGTCGTTTCTTTAACAGCCATTAGTAATTCACTCATTAAGTTTTTATCTTCAAGCTCATTTAAAGATGCAACGTGAACTCTTGGAACGACAAGTAAATGGATTGGAGCTTTTGGATTAATATCCTTGAACACAACTACATGTTCATTTTCGTATACAAATTCTGTGTTAAAATCTCCGTTAATAATTTTACAAAATATACAATCTTCCATTTTCTCTCCTTAATTAGTATTACTAGCCTGATTGATGAATTTTTTTATATTATAACTTAAAAAAATGTAAACTAACTTGCCATTTGAATTTATGTAAAGTAAAATAGTAATACTTGGAGCCCTTGGGGAGGAAATTTAACATTTATGCCGGAATTAGCGAGAAGACAGTACAATAGGCAGCAATATAGAATTAACCATTATAATACTAATTATTATAGTAATTCTGGTTATGCAAAAGTTGTCAAAGATCCTGTACCAGTTAGACGTACAGTGAATACTAAAAAAGTTGAAAGAAACTATTTAATTCACAGATTTGTGTCTGTAGCTGTCGTGTCCTTGCTTGGGTTTACTATTTTACCTATTGGATTTAACAAGGTTACAAAAATGATGTTTAATCCGACTCCATACAAAGAGGTTAAAGCGGATTATCAAAGACTTTTGTTCCCGACTTCTGATTATTTATCAAATCATTGGTTCTTGGGACAGCGTTCACTGGAAGGTGCTGAGGTGAAAAAACCTCAAATGACTCCTTTGACTGAGGGAAATGAATTAACAGGATTAGAAAGTCAGTTAAATAATCTTGCATCAATGTATCCTTCTATTCACCCTTCAATTTATGTATGGGATTATGAAACAGGAAATTACGTTGATATAAACGCAAATGAAATTTTCCCGACTGCAAGTATCATAAAATTGCCTGTATTAGTTCAATTATTCCGTTCAATTGAAAAAAATCAATTGACAATTTATGACGAAATGCCTTTGACAGAATATTACAGAACAGAAGGTTCCGGCAGTTTGCAATTTAAGGCGGCAAATTCAAAATATTCAATAGATACACTTGCAAGAATGATGATTACAGAGTCTGATAATTCTGCGACAAATATGATTATGGCACGTCTTGGATCTATGACTGATATAAATTCAGGCATAAGACAATGGGGATTAAAACACACATACGTTCAAACTTGGCTGCCTGACTTGGGAGGTACTAACCATTCTACTGCACGTGATATGGCAGAAATTCTTTATAATATTGATAATCCTCAATTCTTGAGCACAAGTTCTCGTGAAAAAATATTTGATTACATGGGACATGTTCACAATAACAGATTAATTGCAGCAGGTTTGCCTGCAGGCGCTACTTTCCTTCACAAAACAGGTGATATCGGTAAAATGTTAGGTGATGCAGGTATTGTGTTTGCACCAAACGGTAAAAAATATATTGTTGTAATATTTGCTCATCGTCCGCATAACTCACCTTTAGGTAAGGAATTTATTGTTAAGGCTTCTGAAGTTATTTACAATAATATGGTTAATTAAAATATTTATTTTTAGCTAAAATAAATATTAAATTGACACGATTAATTGCATTAGTTTTATTTATTATGCTTGATACGTGTTTTTTTACAGTACCTAAAGATATGTATAATGTTTTTGCAATTTGCTTATTTGAGTATCCAAGTTTAATATACTCAATTATATTTTTTTCTCTATTGGTAAAGTAAAATTCTGTTTTGTTGACCATTTTTTATAATCCTTAAATATATAAATATATATTATCAATATAGATAAACATATTAATAGCATTTAGCAAATATTTAGTCAAGAATTTAAAATATAAATATGAATAATGTAAATTTAGAAAAAAGACTTGGTGCAAAGATTGCATATTTGCGTAAAACAAAAAGATATTCTCAAGAAAAACTTGCAGAAAAAAGTGATATAAGTCTTGTCTATATTGGAGATATTGAACGAGGAGATGCAAATCCGACATTAGATAAATTAAAAGCTCTTGCGAATGCTTTAGAAGTCGAAGTTATGGAGTTGTTTGATTTTTCTTTTTAATTGATTTTGTTTTTTGTGCTAATATTTGGTTATGACTAAGATATTAGATTGTACCCTGCGTGATGGCGGGCATGTAAATAAATGGAATTTTTCAGATGAATGTATTATCAGTACTTTAAAAGCTGCTGAAAAAACTGGGATTGAATATTTTGAAGCAGGTTATACTATGCCTGATTGTATTGAAAATTCAAGTATTAAACTTGTGATTATGGTAGATGCAAAAAATATTTGTCCTGTGAGTAAAAAAGCTGATTGTGTTAGATTGGCATGTTATCCGCATCAAATACATGAATCAATAAAAGCAATTGAAGATTATAAAAATCAAGGTTTTGAGGTATTCTTGCACCTTATGACTGCTGATAAATTTGAAGATTATGAGCTTTTAAAAAATTGGAAAAATAAAGATATTTTGAATTCATTGTATTTTGCTGACAGTTTTGGATCGTTTATGCCTGGTGATGTTGAGAAGATTTATAAAAGACTTCAAGACTGTGGTTTTGAAAAAATAAGTTTTCACGCTCATAACAATTTACAGCTTGCTTTTACAAATACAATTAAAGCAATTGAACTCGGGGCTTATAGTGTAGATGCAACAGCTTTTGGAATGGGTAGAGGCGGTGGAAATCTTCCTATTGAGCTTTTGTTGAAATATCTAGGCAAAGATTATTCTGAATATGTAAAACTTATCAAAGATTATTACCTTGATTTATATAATGACCACAAATGGGGTTATAGTTATGAGGCATTAATCGGTGGATTAGAAAATATCCATCCCTCAAAGGTAAGTCAAGCAATTGTATGATGGCATTTTATCTTTAAGCATTTATAATTTTCTAAAAAGAGGAATTTAGAATGCTTTTAACAGATCATGTCCAAGCGATTATTAAATCAGCAAAATCAATAGTTGTAGCCAGAAATTATCCGGAACTCGCACCTGAGCATTTAATGCTTGCTTTGATGCTGGATCAAAACGATTTGCCAAAGATTCTTTTGGAACGTGTAGGAGTTGATAATCCTGAAATTGTTGACAGACTTAACAATTACGTTTCCAAACGTGCGTATTTCGCAAGGGGGAAATTTTCCGATGTAAGATTTTCTGTTGAAACTATTCAGCTGATGAAAGTTGCTCAAGAGGAAGCTGAAAAACATGGTGATGATCAGGTTAGCATTGAACATCTGTTTTTAGCATTATTTAGACTTAATAATAGGACTTTAGATCATCTTTGGGAGCAATCAGGTATTAACAGACTTGAACTTTATGAAAAGATGACTGAAGAAGTTAATAACATTGTAAATTTAGAAGAAACTGTTGATGAAAATTCTTCTCCTAAAACAGAAAAGACAACAGAAAAAACTGAAAAAGAAAATGAAGCTTTGAAAAAATATACAACTGATTTAACAGAGCTTGCTAAAAATAACAAACTTGATCCTGTATTAGGTAGAGATGATGAAATTCGAAGAACTATCCAAATTTTAAACAGACGTTCTAAAAATAATCCTGTAATTATTGGTGAGCCTGGGGTTGGTAAAACTGCTATTATTGAAGGTCTTGCCCAAAGAATTGTGTCGGGAGATGTTCCTGAAAGTTTGAGAAACGACAAAATTCTTGCACTGGATTTGGGAGCTTTGCTTGCAGGTGCTTCATATCGAGGTGAATTTGAAGAACGTTTGAAATCAGTACTGAAAGCTATTGAAGAAAAATCAGATGATTTAATGCTTTTTATAGATGAAATTCATACAATTATGGGTGCAGGGTCATCTGAGGGTTCTGCTGATGCCGGTAATCTTTTGAAACCTATGCTTGCAAGAGGCGGGATTAGAGTAATCGGTGCGACTACAACTGATGAATACCGTCAATATATTGAAAAAGACAAAGCTATGGAACGCCGTTTTCAGCCTGTAATGGCAGATGAGCCATCTGTTGATACAACAATAAGTATTTTAAGAGGTCTAAAAGATAAATATGAAGGTTATCATAGTGTAAAAATTATGGATTCTGCAATTGTTGCAGCCGTAAAATTATCTCACAGATATATTTCTGACAGATCTCTGCCTGATAAAGCGATTGATTTATTAGATGAAGCAGCGTCAGCTTTGAGAATTGAAATTGACACTATGCCTGAAGAAATTGATGTATTTATCAGAGATAAAATTCAATTAGAGATGAATAAAAAAGCTTTGGAAAAAGACGGTACTGAAGAAGCTTTGAAAAAAGTAGAAAAAATTAATAAAAAAATCACTGATTTAGATTCTAAAATTGAGAAATTAAAAGAACAGTGGCTAAAAGAGAAAAAAGTCATAGATTCCTCTGCAGCTGTAAAACGTAATATAGAAAAGTTGAAAGCTCAAATTGAATTAAATAAGAAAAATCCTTCAATGGCTGCATCTTTAGAAGTTCAGTACAGTCAAATGCTTGATATGGAAAGTAAATTAAAAGCTATTCAAGCTCAATCAGGTAAAAAAAGATTGTTAAAAGAAGAAGTTGATGAAGATGATATTGCCACAATTGTTGCAAAATGGACAGGAATTCCGGTTAATCGATTAATGGAAGATGAAGCTAAAAAGTTAATCGGTATGGAAGATGTTATGCACAAAAGAGTTGTAGGTCAAGATGAAGCTGTTAAAAAGATTGCAAATGCAATTCGCCTTTCCCGTTCTGGTCTGAGAGATCCTAAACGCCCTATTGGAACATTCCTTTTCTTAGGTCCTACAGGGGTTGGTAAGACTGAACTTGGAAAAACTTTAGCTTATACATTATTTAATGATGAGAACGCTCTTATAAGAATTGATATGTCAGAGTTTATGGAAAAGGCTGCAATATCTCGTTTAGTTGGTGCAACTGCAGGGTATATCGGGTATGAAGACGGCGGACAATTAACTGAGGCTGTCAGACGTAAGCCATATTCTGTTGTGCTTTTCGATGAGGTTGAAAAGGCTCATCCTGATGTATTTAATCTTATGCTCCAAATGTTCGATGACGGTCGTTTGACTGACGGGCAAGGCAGATTAATTGATTTTAAAAATACGGTTATCATTATGACAAGTAATCTTGGAAGTGATGTTATTTTGGATGAAAATCTTTCAGAAGATGAGAAAAAAGAAGAACTTAATCATGCTTTGAAAGAAAAATTTAAACCTGAATTTTTAAATCGTATTGATGAAATTATTATGTTTAAAGCTCTAACTCTTGATGAATTGATAAAAATTGTAGATATTCAAACTGAATCCTTGAAAAAACGTTTAGCAGATCAAGATATTGAATTAGAGATTACAGAAGGAGCAAAACATTTTCTTGCAAATGAGGGTTATGAACCGTTATATGGTGCAAGACCTCTAAGACGTGTAATAAGACAGTTAGTTGAAATTCCGATGTCTATGTCAATTCTTGACGGTCAATTTGTCAAAGGTGATAAAATTAAAATTGACTGTAAGGATAATTCATTAGTTTTTGATAAGAAATAACAAAAAGCCGGTAAAAAATCTTTTACCGGCTTTACATATCCATAATCATCAACTATACTTTAGCTGCTTTGTCCGCAACTAAATCTTCTGTTTCTTCAATCTTTTTCATCACTTCATCAATTTGTTCACGTAAGTATTCCATGAACATACCAATTTCTTCTTTAAAACTGTATACACCAGGCCAACTTATGTAACCGTACATTCTTAAATCTCCTTTTTGTCTAACCTATCAACATTTTTTGTATCGGTCATTTGTAGGAGAAACTTTAATAAATTGATTAATTATTTAATAATTTGTTACAATATTCATTTATGTCATTACATTTGTATTTAGGAATGTAGTCAACATTATAATTTTCAGCTATTTGGCGAATATTGCTTGTTGCAGAAATAATAATAATTTTGGTATTTTTGTATTCGTTAAAAAATTTAATCTGCTTGATGAACCATTCCCCTGCATAAAGCGGTATAAAATCAGGTTCCATCTGCATATCAGTGAATATAAAATCATATGGTGAATCAGTTGATAATGTGAGTTTTTCAACACCTTCTTTAGCTGAGAATGCTGTATCGATTTCAACTTCGTTTTTAAAAACTTCTTCGACTGCACTTTTATGATATTCTACCCACTTATGTGAGTCATCTACTATTAAAATTTTTTTCATATAAAAATTATAGCATAAAAGCCTTACTTGGTAAGGCTTTTATATTTGTTATTAAAATATTCGGCTTTTATTATTAGTCATCAAACGGAACTGTAATTATATAATTATTTCCGTCGCGTACTTTTGTAATATTATTTGTATCTATTTTTTCACCAAAAGCGAAAGCTTGGGAGTATTTCATAATTTCTTGTTTATGATGTATATTTTTTTCACCTGCTGCATTGATAATTATTGTGTTACCATCAGCTTTTACTTCGACATTTTTTTCATCATTATCAAATGGTCTTAAATCAATAATAATTTTATATGCATCATCCATTTTTTCTACATGAACAAATTGAGCAACATGTCTTTCCATTCTGTATTGACGTTGCATTTCTTTTCTTGCCATTCTGTCAAATCGGTGCTCTTGCTGCATTAGTGCTCTATCCATTTTTTGCATTTGCATTAAAGGATCCATCATTCTTTTAAAGTGCCAATCTGCTACTACATAAAATGCTGCATATGCGCCTAAAAATACAAGAAGTCCGATTAATACATGTTTAAGTGCAGGATGTTTGCATAGAAAGCAATCATCGAATTCTTCATGTTTGTAATTATTATCTTCCATAAAAAACTCCTTTCGTTTTCTTAAGTATAAGTATAGAAAATATTTTGTAAATGTCCATTACTCTCTTGGTCTAATACTATTGAAAAAAAGGTTTACATATGTTATTATGTGAATGAGTGTGAAGTTAAGGGGGTTAATTTATGGCTAAAATTTTAGTGACAATGCCCGATGAGTTTTTACATAAGATTGATGGTTTCGCATCTAATGAGCAAAGAACTAGAAGTGAATTGATTCGTGAAGCTTTGAGATCATATATGCGTAAATCTTACATCAGAAATCCTCAAAAAGCTGATGATGATGCAAAAATTCTTGAAAATATGTTAGGTTAATTATTTAACAATTTTTCTATCCATTTTATAAGATTTGGTATTTCATAAGGTTTTGGAATATACAAGTCTGCTCCGGCATTTAGGATTAACTCTTTATCATGGTAGATTGATGTCATAATAATTTTTGTTTTGTCAAAATTAGGGTCTTGTCTTAGTTTTTTGCAAATTTCCACACCTTTTAAAGAATCAATATTCCCTGCATCAAGAATAATTAGTGCAGGTATAATATCTATTGATGTGTCATAGCTGTTTGATACTGTAACTTCATATCCTTGAAGTTCCAAAATTGTATTTAAAAGTAATGTCATTGCTTCATCATTTTCTATAATAACTACTTTATTATTGATTTCGTTATTTATAGAATTTTCTGCACTTATGCAGGGTCTTTCTATTAAATAATTTGATTTTGCAGTCATGTCAGCAAGTTTGTGAATATGTATAAGTGAACTCATCAACATATTTGAATCTTTGTATTGAACGAATTCATTTGTAATGATACCGATTGTTGTATGTACAAAGTTTGACCTTCTTCCAGCAATTTCATCTCCTCTCATAAGCATGAATCCTCTTTTATTATCTTGTGGAGAATAAAATTTTGATGCAACTGAATCAAAGGCAAAAGTTAGGAAATTTGCAATTTTTTCAGCTTTTAGACCGTCTGTAATTATTAAAAATTCGTTTTCTGAAATTGTACCCAGATAGTCATTTTCAGATAGTGCTGATCTGATTATGGCGCAGTAAGTTTGGATTAATTTGTCAGAGGCAAGTTCTGTGTATGTTTCTTTGTAATTTTTGAAGTTTTCAATGCTTACGAGCATTGCAGCCCAAAATGTATTTTCTGATACAATTCTTTTTAGTGCTCTTTTTGAGTAGTTTTTACCCGGTAGAAACTTTTTCGGATCCATATTTGATTCAAGTTCACGTCTTAGGTGGGCTTTTATTCTCATTATAAATTCTTCAGGGTTTACAGGCTCTGAAATAAAGTCATCTGCACCGTTTTCCAGAACTGCAAGTTTGTCTTGAAGCTCTGCGGATTTAGATGTTGCAATTATAATTGGTCGCATATTATAGGTTAATGCTCTGATTTTTTTGCAATAATCAGATAAATCACTGTCAATACTGTCTGAAATGATTATTAAATCAGGTTCTTTATCCTGAATTAATTTCATTGCAGAAATCAGGTTTTTTGAAATAATTACTTTGTTAGTTTTGCTATCAAGTAATTTTTTGTATTTAGTTGATAATTCTTTTCTTTTGTCGATTATTAATGTTACTGATTGCATTTTTCCCTCGCTTGACGTTCGATGTTTGCTGCGGGTAAATTTACTTCAAAAGTTGTTTGATGATTTTCTGATTGAACAGAAATTTGTCCTTGCATTTTTTCGACTAAATTTTTAGTGATATAAAGTCCAAGTCCGCTTCCTTGAACTTTTCTTGTCAAAGGATTATCTATCCTTGAAAATTTTGTGAATATTTTTTCATAGTCTTCTTTTGGAATTTCTATTCCTTGATTTGTAACTTTGATTGAGACCATATCTTTATAGATATTAGCTTTTACTGTAATTGTAGTGTTGTCATCTCCGTATTTTGCTGCATTTTCAATTAGATTTGTCATTATTTGCTGAAATTTATCTTTGTCAGCTAAGATTGCAGGAGTTGTATTTGGAATTTCAATGTTGATTTTTTTATCTTTGTACTGATTTTTTACAATTGAACTAATCATTTCAATTACAGGTTTGACTTGAATTTCTTTGTAAATTAAATTTTCTTTTGAATTTTGCAATTTGGTAACTGAGAGCATGTTTTCAACAAGATTAATTAACCTGTTTGATTGCTCAACTATGATATTTAAGAATTTTTTTTTGCTTTCATCATCAAGTTTATCCCAAGATGCAAGCATAGTTTGAGAAAAACCTCTAATTGATGTCAGTGGAGTCCTTAGTTCATGACTTACTGTTGATATAAAATCTTCATAATCTTTGTCGTTCATATTGTTATTATATCAAATTTTTTCAATTTTTATTAAAAATTAATTTATTTATAATAATTCATCTCCTCTATTTAGATGAGATTTGAAAAAAATATGAAAGAATAAAAGTTTGTTGTTCGTATAAAAAATTATTAGATATGAAAAACGAAAGTTTTTCATACCTCCTCCCCAAGTCTGGTAGCCGTTCTTACTAAAAAGAATGGCTTTTTTTTATGTCTAATTAATAGTTGTAAAATAAATTAAATTACACGCTTATTTTAGTTAAGACAAAATAAGTATTTTGGATTACTTGTTTGGCGGGTTAAGCGGCACGCTTTTCTTTAGTTAAGACAAAATAAGTGTTTTGAATTGCCTGTTTGGTGGGTTAAGCGGCACGCTTTTCTTTAGTTAAGACAAAATAAGTATTTTGAATTACCTGTTTGATGGGTTAAGCGGCACGCTTATTGAACTTGCATTTCCTTTTCAAATCCAAATAAAGAACTAACTGATTCATCATCATGAATTCTTGCGATAGCAGTTCCAAGTAATGGTGCAACAGATAGTTGTTTAATATTTGGAGGCATTTTAGACATATCTAAAGGAATTGTATTTGTAACAATGCATTCCTTGATAGGTGCATTTGCAAGTCTTTCGATTGCAGGGCCAGAGAATACAGGGTGTACTGCGCAAACATAGATATCTTTTGCACCTTCTCTTTTTAATAATTTAGATGCTTCACAAATAGTACCTGCAGTATCAATCATATCGTCGAACATTACGCAGATTTTATCTTTTACATCACCGATTACATGAGATGCGATAGCTTCGTTATGCTTATCACGACGTTTGTCAATGATTGCAAGAGAGCATCCGATTGATTTAGCAAAGTGTCTTGTTCTTTGAACACCGCCAGTGTCAGGGCTTACTGCTACCATATCATCAGGATCGATATTTAAACTTTTTATGTAATTTGTAAGAATTGATGTAGCAAAAATATGGTCTACAAGAATATTAAAGAAACCTTGGATTTGACCTGTATGCAAATCCATTGCAAGAATTCTGTCAGCGCCTGCAGTAGTTAATAAATCTGCAACTAATTTAGCTGTGATAGCTTCACGACCAGAAGTTTTTCTATCTTGTCTTGCATAACCGTAATAAGGAATTACTGCAGTTATTGTTTTTGCACTGGCTCTTTTGAATGCATCAATAATAATTAATAATTCCATTAAATTTTCATTTACCGGATTGCAAAGCGGTTGAATAATAAAAACATCATCCCCTCTTACGCTTTCTTTGACTTGAACGTAAATTTCTCCGTCAGCAAAGTTTTTAACAACCATAGGTCCAATTGATGTACCTAAATAATCAGCGATTTCCTGCGCAAGTTTTGTATTAGAACGCCCTGCAAATAATTTAATATCGTGAGTTGGGTTAATTGTGCGTTCTAACTGCGGGAATGTCATTTCTGCAACCATTATTATTCCTTTCAAATTAATTAATTTTGCTTATCAATGCTTTTTTATTATATAATTTTTGAGATTTTACCTCAATATAATTTTAAGTAATATTACTAAAACACCAACAGAAAATTTTTTGTCATTAATTTAAAAGTTATTTGTCAATCATAGAAAAATTTTTTGGTAATTCATTTTCAACGAGTTTTACAAGTTCAGAAGCTTTTATGTTGAGTGCTTCTGCTATTTTGAATAAAGTTGTGAATTGAGGATCTTTGAGTCCTCTTTCGACTGTACTGATTATTGAACATGAAATATCATTCTCGCTAGACAAAATAAATTGGCTTTTATCGCCTCTTAGTCTTTGGATGTTTTCACCAAGGATTTTCATTATTAATTTTTTTCTTTTTTCGATTTGCATTTTATAATTTTATCTTTTTTGAATAAAAATCGCTTTCACGAAAGTGATAGTTTGTAAAAATAATATTGTAATTTTTAGAATGTTAAGTTTTGGTTAAAAAAATAAGGAATGTAAAAAAACGGAGTAATAATATGAGTGTAGTTGAAAAGAGATAATTGAAAGGAAGTGTTAGATATGAAATTTTTAGTAAGAAAAGCTCCGGAAAATTTTATTAGAACAGTAAATGATGAAATTAGTTCATTATTAAACAGACACTTTGACAGCTACTTCCCAGAAGCAGCATATTGGGAAGATATGGATAAATTCTCAATGCCTGTAGAAATTACTGACAAGGGTAAAGATTATGATGTAAAAGCTGAATTACCTGGTGTAAAAAAAGAAGACTTAGATATTGATATTGATAAAAATTACATTGTAATCAACGCTAAAAAAGAAGAGGAAAAAGACGAGGAAGAAAAATCTTATAAGAAATCCGAATTTCGTTATGGAGAATTTTCAAGAACAGTTTATTTCCCAGAAGAAATTGATGTAGAAAAAACAGAAGCAAAATTGGAACATGGTGTATTAAAAGTACATGCTCCTAAAAAATATGCAGAAAAAGAAGCTAAAAAGAAATTAACAGTAAAATAATAATTAGCTAAAACATAGAAAACAGGCAGATTTTGAAAAAATCTGCCTGTTTTTTTATTAAAGTGCTTGATTTTAAAAAATGTTCATGCTACATTTAATTTTGCTGACGTTAAGGGCTGCTAGCTCAGGTGGTTAGAGCGCACCCCTGATAAGGGTGAGGTCGGTGGTTCGAGTCCACTGCGGCCCAGATTAAAGAAGACTCCTAGTTTAAGGGGTCTTTTTTATTAATAGGTTTCTGGGACATTGAGACGGGGGAAATTTAATAAAAAATCAAACAGACAGCACGATTGAGGCTGTTTTTTAGTATTGAGATGTATGGGTCTTTTCTTGCACTCAACTACTCTTTTCTTGCACTCTTTTGCACTCCATTTGCAAATTTTTAAAACCACATTAGGCTAAAATCGGCAAAATATTTAAAGATAAGCCCAGTGCAATAAAGTGCAAAAAAGTGCAATTTTATTTTTACTTACAAATTGAGATACACCAAATTATCAATGAGATTTAGATATTTATATAATTTGAAAATATCAATAAGAATAGAGCCTTTTTATAATGGCTCTATTCTTATATTAAAAATCTAAAATTATTTTAGATTGCTCTATAATATCTACGAACTTCTGTTCCATCACTTCTTGTATATGGTTTTACATATACAGTTCCTCCTTTTTGGCTTGACGTTTCTAATTCTTTATTTGTAGGAATTCCTATTGCTTTCATCTGAGCCATTATAGCTGCTTCATTTTCTGAATATTCTTTAGATGTCATTTTATCAATATCTTCTCTTGAATATATTTTCCCACCACCATTTACAGGATTTATATAACCTGAATAATCAACCTTTGGAACTTGTTGTTTTATTAATCCATTCTGCAACTGTTGTTCTATTATTGGTAGATTTTTTTCAAATTCTTCTGCCGACATCTCACCTATTTCCTGTGGAGTATATATGTGATTTCCATTTTGATCCACATTCATCTCAATGCCAACTTTTAGCATTGTTGTATCACTATCTGAACTATCTTGAAAATTAGTCTTTGCAAAATTTTTAACCGCAGTAACTCGATTATTCCAACCTTGTAAATATCTTTGCTGACTTGGATTTGATTTAGCAAATTCATTATATTTTGCTCGCCTTAATTGTTCAAAAGTTTCTGGATCTCCATTGCTTTGCTCTAATAATTTTTTAGCTCTTGAAACTCCCATATTAACTGCTGTATCAAAAACATAAATTGCAAGCTGAGGATTTGTAATCTTATCAGCTCCTGAAGCTTTAAAGTAATTGTTATAATAAATATCTCGAACTTCATCATCTGTAATATACTTTACACTTCTTGTTTGTAAGCCTTTACTCTTCC
>FR899623.1:128710-228007 GCA_000437435.1 Clostridium sp. CAG:768
AGTTATACCTTTATTTGTTTCTCCTCCCAAATCGTGAGGATCATTTACATACCCACCCTCGCGTTGCAAAACAAATTTCAACATTTTTTCAAAATCTTCTGTTGTCATATTAAATTTCTCCTTGTTCAACTAAAATACAAAGCAAGACTTATATGTCTGCTAACACAAGGTAAAATGAATTTAATATTATTTTTTTAAAGTATTAAGATATCCTCTTAGTGTTAAAGCTCTTTGTTTTAGAATTTCTGTTCTCCAACCTTCTTTAGTATTAAGATACATTGTTCCTTGAGTATAAGAAGTTAGAGAGTTTATAAATCCATATTCTTTATCTATGTAGTTTTCCCAAGATGTTTGCGATAGTTGTAATTTTTTATAGTCCTCAGCACTTAAAATTTCCTTTAATTCAGCTAAGTTTTTATTTATATCCTTTTCCCATAATTGCTGAGCCTTTTGACTGCACTTGTTCATTTCCTGAGTATCTGCAGTTTTTGATATACAGTCCTGCTCTATTTTATCTATGGGATCAAGGACTTCTATTGCAGCATTTTGATTATTTGTATAGTTGTTTATTTCAAATGCATTACAACTACTTATTGTAGTTATTCCTACTAATACTATAAAAAGACCTGCTATTAAAATTTTCATAAATTCATTTTACACTAAAAATATATTATTGTTAAATTTTATTGAATTCACCTCCTTTCATTTTTCATAACAAATATAGGTACTACTTTATAATACCTTTTTATATGAGTGCTACTTATATTTCATTTTAGGTTTACAGCTTCAGCAGATTTTTAAACTTCTTGTTTGTACTTAATTTTGATAGTAACCATTTTATACTCAGCAGTAAACAGTTTTACTTATTATATCATTTTGAGCATGATTTCGTCAAGAAACTATTTTTAGAATATATTCAATTTATAAATAATTTGGTTTAAAATATTACAGATATTTTTTGTAGTTATTCTTAATAAGTTCTTAATAAAATATTTTGATTAAATGACTTGACTTTTATTGCTACAAGAGCGATTAATGTGTATGTAAAAGTTAATAAGGAGGTATTAAAAAAGAACAAATTAAGATAAATTAAATTTTTAACTGAATAGATATAGGCTGGTGGTTCCTATCCACTGAGTGCATATGACTCTCTAGTGAACCTATGGTGATTGTGAAATTCTTGCAGGTAAGTAATAGGTTTCTGGGATAATAGGTTTCTGGGACATTGAGACAGGGAAAATTTAATAAAAAACCAAACAGACAGCCGATTTGAGGCTGTTTTTTAGTGTTGAGATGTACCGGTCTTTTCTTGTACTGAACTACTCATTTTTTGCACTCTTTTGCACTAATTTTCTGTCACCCTGAATTTATTTCAGGGTCTATCCTACTCACAAAGCCTGTTTTAGCCCAGTGCAATAAAATGCAAAAAAGTGCAACTTTATTTTTACTTGTAAATTGAGATACACCAAATTATCAATAAGATTTGGATATTTACACAATTTTAACTTTTATTTAATTTACATATCATATAATTTTAAGCCATCAATAATTGAATAATGACCACAGATATCTTCTTCTCCTACACGTATAATCTTAGCAGGACCTCTATTTTCTTGATTTATAGTATTATCACATAACGTTAATTCAACTTGATGCCCTTTAGCAGGTTTTCCTGCAATGCTTTTTCCATTCGTTTCACAACATGCTACAAGAACTAAATCTCCTTTTTTCATTTTTGGATTAGAATTAATATATTTTAAAATAGGACCATCTGCGGTACACCAGTTTTTATCTTCAATATTTCCGGTACCATGTCCTATCAATATATGTTTAATCTTATCTTTTGGAAATTTACCAGCTTTAACTTCATCTGCAATAACAGAAAGAGTTGCATTAAATTGTCTAACGTTACCTGAGCAATAAAGATTTAATCCTGTTTCGTCTTTAAAAGCTTTTACTAAATCTTCCATATCTGATTGTGATAGAAATCCTTTGTCACAAAGTTTTTCATAAGTAACTCGAGAATCTGGTCTTTTCGTTGAACGAATACTAAATAATGCTTTATTTTGTTCTGCTAAAATATCCTGTCCTAAAAATTCATTATTAATTTCAGATTCTCTTATTGTCGTAGATAGATTATTATTGGTTTTAATTGGTGAGTCAGATGTCAAGGATGATTCTTTTATTGTTATTTCTGAAGGTTTAGTGACCCCTTTAATATCTATCTTCTTTTGGGAATTAGTACTAATTTTTGCTTTTTTTATAGATTGCCTAAGATTATATATTGATTTTGATAAAATTTTCATATAAAAACCCCTTAAATTCCCTTATGTTTATATAAAGTATTTTTTTTATTAAAAATTGACTTTTTTATTAAAAAAAATTTTAAATAAATACTATTTACCCCCACTTGACTTCTGTCTCAAAACGAGTGATGAATGTGTTGCACCAAACATTACAAGGCTTTTGAGACAATGGAAAACCAAGTTGAGACAATCAAATACACCCCTGAGAAGGCAAAACAAAATGCTCTTGCAAAACTTGATTTAATCCGCAAATGGCAGGAGTTTCGCCGTAAAGCTGTCAACAAGCTTCAAGCAGACTATGATTTTGTCAAACTGCATAATAGCTCAAATTCCTACCTTTTCAGTGTTTTAGGTAAAATCTCACGAGGAAGCCTGCATCGTTGGAAAGCAAGCTTAGACGGAACTGAGGATTACACAAGGCTAATTCCTAATTATAAATACGTTTCTGTAAATGAATACAGAACTTGTCTAACGGATGAAGAAATCAAAATATTTATGGGCTTGCTTTTGCACCCGAATAGAATTTGTATAGGCAAAGCAATCGCACTTACAAAATACAAACTCAAAGAGCAAGGTCAAAGTTTTATCCCTGCAGATATTACGTTTAGACGCTATGCAAAATGGTTTAAGGACAACAATTACGACAAATGGGTGTTAGCACGAGACGGTGAAAAAGCACTGTCAGACAAGGTCGAACCGTATATTAAAAGAGATGCGAGCCTGCTTGATGTCGGAGATATTTTAGTCGCAGACGGTCATAAACTGGCGTTTCAAGTGATTAATCCGTTTACAGGCAAGCCTTGTCGAGCAACTTTGGTCGGATTTTTGGACTGGAAATCGACTGCTCTTGTCGGTTACGAAATTATGCTTGAAGAAAACACCCAATGTATTGCAAGTGCCCTAAGAAACGCAATAATAAATCTTGATATGATACCGAAAATTGTTTATCAGGATAACGGCAGAGCTTTCAGAGCAAAATACTTCACAGATGATAAAGGTTTTGGCGAATTAGGATTCTACGGACTTTACGCAAAACTCGGGATTGAAACCGTATTTGCAAGACCATATAATGCAAGGTCAAAGGTTATTGAGAGGTTCTTTAAAGAATTTCAAGAAGGATTTGAAAAACTAATGCCAAGTTATGTCGGCTCATCAATCATCAATAAGCCAGCTTATTTGAAAAGAAATGAAAAAATTCATAAAACCTTGCACAAAGATTATGTCCCAACTATAGAAGAAACAATCAAAATGATTGATATGTGGCTTAAGTTCAAGAATTCTCAGCCCTGCACAAATTTACCGAATATGACAATCGCAGAGGTTTTGGTGAATCGAAAGAAACAAGATATTGATACAAGCTTGCTTGACGACTTGATGCTGGCAACAGAGGTCAAAACAATTCAGCGAAACGGCATAAGGTTCTTAAACTGCGACTATTTTGATGAAAGACTATACGGGCTGAGAGGAAAAGTTTTAGTAAAATACAACCTGTTTGATTTAACAAGCGTTAAGATCTTTACCCCCAAGGGCGAATACTTATGCACCGCAGAGCGAGTAACCGAAACCCACCCAATGGCTAAGATTTTAGGAACAATTGAGGATTTGGAGGATTACAAACAAAAAATTCAAAAACAACAAAAACTGAAAAGAAAAACTATAAATTCAGTTAAAAAATTATTGACTAATGATGAAATAAAATTTCTGGAATGTCATTCTGAATTTATTTCAGAATCTGCAACACCAGAGACCCTGAAACAAGTTCAGGGTGACATTAACTTCAAACCTCGTTCAAATGGTGTTCAAAAAATAAACAACGGAGAAAAATCACTTCCGATTTTCAAAAACAATTCAGAAAAATACGAATATTTAATAAAACATAACCCAAGCGACACTTGGATTGCAGAATTTAAACAAACAAAGGAGTACAAACTGTTATATGAATAAAACATTTGTCAGAACTCGAAATGTAAGGAATTTTATAGGCTTAGTTGAAGCCCTGAAAAGCAAACCCAAAAACATTCCTAAAATGGGCCTTATATATGGCGAGCCGGGGCTTGGAAAATCACAAACAGCACTTTGGCTAGCCTGCAAATATGACGGAATTTACATTCGAGCTTCAAACCTTATGACAAGCAGGTGGCTTGTTGAAGAAATTGTTAGAGAAATGGACGAACTTCCTCGGTATTTAACCTCGGACAACTTTAATGTTGTGATTAGCAAACTTATTCAAAAGCCAAAAATTATTTTTGTAGACGAAATCGACTACTTGATGAACACTTATAAAAGTGTTGAAACCCTAAGAGACATCCACGATAAAACCGATTGTCCGATAATCTTTGTCGGAATGGGCTTGGCTCTTAGAAAACTTGAAAGATACAAGCACTTGTATGACAGATTTAGCGAAATTGTAAAATTTGAAACCTTTGAAATAGAAGATTTAAGCCAAATTTTTAGCCAACTCTCTGAAATCCCGTTTACCCCAGATTCGATAGAATATATCCACAAAAAATACAATAGGTTCAGACAAATTGTACAGCTTATAAGCAAGCTAGAAAGTTTTGCAAAAGAGAATAATTTAGAAGAAATTACAAAAGAAGTTATGGAGCAAATTATATGAACATTGAAAAATTAGCTAAGAGATTAAAAGAATTTACCCTTGATGATATTGAATTGATAGCAGAATGCGATTGCAAAACAAAACTTGAACAGCTTTTGAACAGCAATAAAATACTTTTTGAAAACGGAATTTATAAATACAAAGAGGAAACGAAAACGGGTGAAAATTATGAAATATTCAGCCCGCTAAAGAATAAACACCTAAAAATTAGTATAGAAGATGCAAAAGAATATTTTATGAAAAATTATGTCGAAAAATACTGCAAATTCGAGACCTACAGGAACTATAACGCAATTTTCAATTTCAATATTATACCGTTTATAAACTGCTATTACCTGCATGAAATTGATATTGAGTCGATAAAAGAACTTTTTAAAATCTGCGAATTAAGACGCCTAAAGCCCCGCAGAATTAAAAACACAATGGCACTTCTAAATCAGCTGATAAAATATTTCCAACACCTTGGAGTGATTGATAGAAGTTGTGTTTATCAGGTTAAAAAAGTACAAGACAAAAACCATTTTGGAATAGAAAACTTAATTTTTGAGGGATTTTAATGAGTAAAATGAAATTATTTAAACAAGCAGAGCAAATGTATTTAAAAGGCTCGACCGTTAGTAAAATCTCTTTAGAGCTTGGGATTGCCAAAAGAACTTTGTTTTACTGGAAAAAGCAATATGATTGGGATAAAAAGCGTAAAGAATCGATGTATGATAGAGCACAATTCAAAGACGATTTGCAAAAGTTTGCCCAAAAACTAATGGAAAAAATCGCAAACAGTAATAAAACTAATAATCAGATAAGCCAAGCAGAATACTATTTCCTTGTGAATATTTTGAATTTTCTCCCTGAATTGAAAGAAAACAATACTCAAAACGAAACACCTCAAATAAAAAACGAATTATCCCCTGACTTCATCCGCCAAATCGAGCGTGAAATTTTAGGTATAGAATAAAATTAATAACATTTAAAACTAAAACTTTTCATATTAATATATCTTATAAAATGTAAGGATACAATATAAATAAATACTTGATATAGTTTTATTATTATGTAAATTATTTAAGTAATAAAACAGATTTTTATTAAAACTATTCTTATAGTACAATTCGCTAAAAAGGTAATATGGTCAAAAAAAATAGTTATTCTGATTTAATACACAAATTTCACGATTATATTATTATACAAAAAGCAGGTTTTTTCTATGATGTGCGTGATTTTGGAGCAATATTTTTTTCAAATAAATTAGGTTATTCTTTATATTCTGATAAAGCTTCTGAATATAAAATCGGAATTCCTTTAAAATCTATTAAAACTGCTTTGAATATTCTCAAAGAAGCGAATTACAAATATATAATAACTGAACACTATGAAATAGTTGAGCAATATGACAATGGAAAATCTACTCCAACAATTGATTCGGAAATGGAATCATTAAAAGAAAAAAACGTAAATGATAACTACATTGAATATAACAAAAAAGATAAACAACAAATATACAATGAATATATTTCTCAAATAAGAAACTATATCTTGAAACAAAATAAATGGATAGAAATCATAGAAATTGAGAAATTTTTCGGATTAAAACGTCGTGGGAAATTTATTAAAGACGATAATTTATCGACAGTGGCTCATTTAATAAATAGATTTCTAAAAAAAGAAGGATTTAAAACTAAGAGAGTTAATTTGGAATATGATTATAGTATTTGGGTTGCTCCAAGTCATGTTGGAGATTTAGACTTAGATAGCCAAATTTACAATGAAGCTGAAGTAATTAAAGAGACTGAAACAGAAGAAAATACTCAATTTCACAGTACGTTAAACAAAAAAGATGCAAAAGAAATTTTAGACCTAAATAATAGTAATGAATATATTTATACAGAAAAATTGATGTATTGCAAGAATAAATTTGATTTAATAGGAGAAGAACACACAAATTTTCAATGTATAGGGAAATTTGGGAGTTTAAATCAATATATTTTAGAAGCATATTGTGTTTTAAATAATTTTACAACAAGACGTTGGATTTCTGCAAAGAAAATTTCAGAAGAAGATTTATTAAAAGATACTAATCCTGTTAAATATAGTATAATAACGGAAAAAGATAAAGAGATTCATTATGAATTGTTTAATTTATCTCAAACAATTGAATATCAAGAAATAGATAAAATTAGTCAAACAACTCAAAATAAACTTAATAAGATTCCTTTTAAGACAATGTCAGAAGGTTTTAATTTTTTGTACAAAGCAATTAATGCAATTAATTCTCAAAAAGTATCCTCCAAAGATATTGAGAGGTTTGCAAATATTCCACCGAATTCAATTTTAGTAAGCAATGAAGCATTGTCTCTACCCTTAAAAAACTTGATGTATTTATTCGCTCAAAAAAATAGTGGTTTTACTTATCAGAAAAACAAAACGGATGCTTTTGTTATTGACAATAATCATGATTCTTCTATAAATTCTTCAATTAAAGAAAAAAAATCATTAACAAAAAAAGAATTAATTGATACAAAAGAAGTAAAAAAATCCTATGAAAATTTAGAAGATTATAATAAAATTGTTAAATTAATAAATCAAGGAAAAAACATCTTTGTTACTGGAAATGCAGGTACTGGTAAAAGTTTTATATTGAACAAACTAAAAAAGAAATATAAGAAAAGACTAGAATTAACTAGTACAACAGGTTTAGCTGCAGTTAATATTAAAGGAGTAACTATTCATTCTTGGGCAGGTGTTGGTATTTGCAAAAAATCTCTTGAAAAATGTATAAAAGACATCTTAGGTAAAAAATCACTTGTAAATAAAATAAGAAAATGCAAACTATTAGCAATTGATGAAATATCAATGCTAAAAGGTGATACTTTCACATATATAGACCAAGTATTAAGAATGGTTAGGGAAGATGATTCACCATTTGGGGGAATTCAATTATTATTATTCGGCGATTTTTATCAATTACCGCCTGTTGAAACAGGAGGAATTGATAAAAATTTTTGTTTTGAAACAAATTCTTGGAAAGAATTAAATTTAGTAACAATTAAATTAGAGAAAATATATAGACAATCTGAAGCTTCTTTTATAAAAGCCTTAAATAATATAAGACAGAATAAAATAGATGAAGAAGACTTTAAACTTTTAAAATCAAGAGAAATTGATTATGCCACAATAGAATCTTCTATGTTGCATATTTTTTCAAGAAATGATGAAGCAAATAATTACAACAAACAAAAATTTGATGCTATAGATTCTAAAGTATATACATATAAAGCCAATATAGGGATCTATAGAGGTGAAAAATATATTGAGAAGGATCTTACTGATAGAGAATTAATGATTGTAGATGTTTTTCAAAAAAATTGTAAAGCCTTTACTGAATTATTTTTAAAAAAAGGTTGCAGAGTTATGCTTATGATTAATTTAGATTTTGAAAAAGGGCTAATAAATGGTTCATGCGGTGAAATAATCAATTTAGATGACACATCAATTACAGTTAAATTTGATAATGGAATAGTTGAAGATGTTAAAGTTCATAAATTTGAATATTATTATAATGATATTTTAACAGCTTCAATGACCCAATTTCCATTAAGATTAGCCTATGCTATAACAATACATAAATCACAAGGTATGACTCTTGAAAATGTTGTTGTTGATTGCAATAAGATTTTTGAAGAAGGTCAAACGTATGTAGCTTTAAGCAGAGTTAAAAATTTAAATGGATTATACTTAAGAGGTTTCTCTTTAGATAAAATTAAGGTTAATTCAAAAGTTGTTGAGTTTTATAAAAATTTAACTTAAATAAGAGTATACAATGAGATTAAAAAAGTTATCAGAATACTTCTTTTTCGAACTTACTTTTCAAAATCATCTTCAAACCCTCTTATATTATCAAGTTCTATATTGTATCTTTTGCCTTGCTTATCAACGCAAGTTGCATAATCTATCTCTGCATCTGCAAATCTGTTTTTCCAAATACAAATCAGCAAGCCGATTTCTTGTGTTTTTAAATTCAAAACCTTTGTTCCATAGAGTACATAGTCTTTTTCTGTCATTATTCTTTCCTTTCAAGTATCAAATCTGAATAGATTTCATCAGGCTTTTGTGGGTCTATTAAAAACTCTTTCATAAATACAAACCTTTCTCCGTATGCGTTTTCACAAATTACAGTGTCGAAATTGTAGAAGCCAATTACTTTGTAATACACATTATCAGAGTTTTCAAAACCTCTAATCTTTTTAAGTTTGTATTTTTTACCTGTTTCAATCATTGCTACCTCTTATCATCAATGACATTCATCACTCTATGCTAGTTAAATATCAAGCAAACTCTTTCAAAATGTATCATTCAGACACAATTCATTTTTTGAACATTTTTTGAACAGTATTAAAACAAGTTTTAAATATCATTTAAAAATTCCTACTGTTAGGATAATTTATAAAAAATGCATTAACTTGGTCTGCATCATGACGCAGGTTTCTAACAACAGGAGCTAGATTGTAGAGCGCTTCATATTCTTTTTGCGATGAGCAAAAATAATCAATCACAACCGTGGTGTTATAAATATTTTCAGCATATCGCTCAAGCTTTTTAAAATCTTTTCTTTTAATAACAAGTATTTCTTCCATACACAACCTCCTTTTAGGTTGTGCTATATATCAGTTAGAAATAAGTAGAAGTCAAGATGTATTTTGTTTATGTTATTCTATAATCTTTTTGCAATCACAATTTATAGGACAACATTCGCAATTTGGGTTTGTTTCAAAACAATATTCTCTACCAATTTTCCACATAGAAAAGTCAATGATACCAGGGGAAGAAGGATATAATTCTCTAGCTTTATAAATTATTTCATCAATGTTATTACGATCCTTGATTAATCCCATTCGGTACATTATTGTTTTAACGTGCACATCGGGAGAAATATCAATACTATATTTATCTTTTACTTGTATTCGATATTGCCTTACAAGTATATTTGCGGCCATTGTCGCTATTTTTATACCAACACCATCAAAATCTAAAAAACGCAAAATTATGGTTGCACTAGAAGGATTATCATTCCAAATATTTGCAGCAAATGAATTATATTTGTTTTTAATTTTTTGTATAGCAAAGTAAAAACATTTTGCTTGTTCCGTATTAAAACGATGTAACTTTTTTCTATTGAAGATTTCAATATATTTCTCTAATGAAATACTGGTATAATTTTCAAAATCATGTCCACCAATTTCAAAGCCTACTTTTATAGGAATTTCCCAAGCTCTTTCTGCTTTTATTTGCTTATCCATAACACAAGCCAGCAAAAAAATGTGTGGATAATTTTCTAAATCATTCAACAAATTATTTCCAAATTCATCATCGATAAAGTGAACAATTCCGGTATGATTATTAAAACAATTTTCTGCTAATTTTATTAGTTGCATTATTACCTATGAACAAAAATTTGTGAAATATAATCATCATCTTCTTGGAAGATTACGTGGTTTTGATTATAAATTCCCTTGCTTGATACATCAAGATTTCTCAAACGCATTATGTCATAATGCGTATTTGAAAGAATAAAAGAATCCATAACAACATTGCTGTCATTAATTTCCCGTTCGATTTCTTTAACCTTATTAAAGAATTGGATTTTATCATTCATTATATTCATGTCCAAAATGCCTTTTGGATCAATAAAAGTAATGAATTGTTTGCCATCTTTTATTAACCACAATATAAAATCTGGATAAAAACCACTTTCTTGGAAGAAGCCAACACCTTTACCTTTGCTTTGATTTCTCAATAAATACAATTCTTTATCATTAAAAAATGTTGAATTATTTTCATAATATTTTTTTAGATCTTCTACAAATTGCATTTCTTCAGCATTTAATTGAATAGGTGATATTTTTATACCAGACTCACCTTCAAACGATATTAATGGAGAAAATATGTGATTAGCCCAATCCAATGTTGTAATATCATAAAATCTAGGTATTGAATAATTGCCACTATTAATTTTTTCTTTTAATTCATTTAATTTAGTAACAATATCTTGTCTTGATTCTTCAATATAAATTTTGTATTCTTTGACCATATTTGGATCATCTTCATTTACATCAACATACTCTCTAAATTGTGATTCCCAAGCATCTTTCTTATAATTGTAAAATCTTTCGATGTATTTTTTTAGCAAACGCACAGCAATATCTTGATATTTTACAACTTTTTCAAATGATGTAAATTCAAACTCTTCATTTGGGATTAATAATTTATACCAAGAATTATTAATCAAAATTTCTTTAATTTTTTCAAAAGAAATACTGAAATTATAATATTGTCTTTCGTTTTTAAATTTTTGAATTTCAAAATACAATTCTTGATAATCAATAAATTGAAGTTCTTTACATGTAAGTTTGTTGTTTTCATCTTTATGAACTTCACCAGCATTTATTGTTTTAGACTCGTTTATATCTACTTTGGAATACAAATCAAGAATTATAGGTCTTCTGACAAAACTATCAGGTATATTTTCTAGCGAAAAAGTCCCGCCATCTTTTTTAAAACTAATACCTTCTTTGATTCGTGGCATCTTCAAAGTTGTTTTTACTTTACCCAAATTTGAAATTGCAGGTAAAATAAATTCTATTTTATCACCTGCTGGCATACCTTCTTGTTCTAAATATTCTTTGAATGTTGCCATATAATCAGCTCTTACACCAAATATATTTAAAGTTTCGACAATTCTAATGTTTTCTGGAGGTTTTCTTATCAAGTCTTGGGAAGTACTTCTTTTTAATGAATATCCAGCACCTTTTAATCTAACACCGCGACCAAATAATTGAATTATTTGTGCTCCTTCAGATTTACCTATATTCATTAATCCCATAGTTGAAACTCTCCAAGAACTCCAACCTTCTGTAAATTTTTTAGAACCAATAAGAATGTTTATGGTTGAATCATTTTTATTTATGTTATGAAATAGCGATTCGGAAAATTCTTTATTTGAGGCTAATAAACCATTGGCTTCGCATAATTTAATTAAACTGTCATTATCACCAACATTGATTACACCAAAATATTCATTATCACCTAATCGAAGCCCTATTTCTCCATCAATTCCTTTTAAGTTTTCGACATATAAATTTGCTTCGCTTTGTTCACAATTAAATACTTTATGTAGAATTTCAGAGTATAAAGTTTCGCCAGTATATGTTTTTGATAATAAGTAATTGAATTTCCCAGTAAATATATTTAAGCCACGATTATTCAAGAAACCATTATGTCCATTTAATAAATTATTCAAAAATTCGATACTTTGTGATTTATTTGCTACAAAATTTTTGATAAATAAAAGAATATCAACAACATCAGATACTTGACGTTTGTTTTCTGTCCTTACAGCATTAACACTGCCACCTACAAATATCCATAAAGGTTTTTCTATCAAAAATGGATTAAACTCAATTTGTTTATCTTTAAATAACAACATTTGCTGAAAATAAGTTAATAGACAAGCTGTTAGATATTGAGTTTTTCTATCTTCATCCGAATCATCATCGAGATTTAAGATTTGATATTCTTTACCATATCCATCTTCATAAAAATACTTATATGAATAATCAAATAAAATACATTTTGCATATTCATTAGTTAAATCATTATCTTTTACTACTGCTTGCCCAAATGTTGCAGAGTATTCAAAACAAAAACCATCTTTAGATAAGGCATTACGTCTTTTTATCCAAGAACCATCTTTGGAACTACTTGCTCCTCTATGACCTTCATCAACAAGTACAATATTATTTGATTCAAATGCTTCAACAGCAATGGTCTTATCTCCTGTCTCATCAGCCAATTTAGTAATTTCTATTATATCCACACCAAAAGCAGCGTTCTGTTGTTGGAACATACTCATCTGAATATGTTTACCAACTTGCGCTAAAGAAGTTTTGTCAAATATTTTAGCTTCAATATTAGATAGCTTAAATTCTTCTTTATGTTGTACTGATAAAGCTTCATTAGGAGTAACTAGGATTATTCTATTGTAATCTTTTTGTTTGCCATGCAACTTCAGATAATATTGAATTTGCAAAATATTCATGTGCAATAACAAAGTTTTACCTGAACCAGTTGCAGCCCAAAATGCAATTTTATTTAAATCATTTTCGCTATATTCAGAAATTTCTTCACCTTCTAGGCATTCTTTGTTATATCGTTCTCTAAATGCATTTAAACTTATAAGCAAATCTTCTTTATTAGAAAAATATTTATCTAAATAAATTTCTGTAAACAATAATTCCAAATACTGAAAATACTTCCATTTAATTGGAGTTTCCCTGTTTTCATTAATATGTTTTGTATGGGCAATAATATTTTCATCATACTTTTCTAATTGTGCTCTAGATAAATATTCATCGTCATCTGCCCAAACTGCATCATCCCAATTAGATTGTTCAAAGCGAAATAAATCTTCATCAAAAACAAATCTATTACTTATAACCTGAAAGAATTGTGTTTGTTGTTTTTCTATATCAATTTCTTCTAAATAGGTATCTTTCAGATTTTGTCCTAATTTGTCAATAGAATCTACTCTAAATAAATGTAAAATATATTTGAATAATATTAATTTCTTATGAAATTTTATTTTATTGGTTTGTTTTTTAGCCATAATAATTTGTCCTATATTAAACTTCTTTTACATCAAACATGCGATTTTTAAACTCTTCTTCAATCAACATTACCTTGAAGTTTTCTTCATCTGTTTTAAGGTTTTGTAAATTATTATCGCCATTTACATATATCTTGTTAAATTCAAAATCACAAGGATTTATTTTTCTGCGTTTTAGGAACACATCCAAATCTTCATTAGATTTTTCTTCTATATTTCTCCAAATTACAAGAATGTTTTCTTCTTTTAAATTTGTACCTTCTATAACAATAAATCCATCTTTTTTATACATAGATGAAACTTTTAACCCGATTAAATAATTGAAAGTCTCAATTAAATCAACATTGACTAACTTTGTTTCATTGCCTATTGTAATATTCATTTTATAATCAAATGGATTTTTAAACATTTCGAGATTAAATATGCTGTCAGAATATTCAAAATCCATCATATAAGATAATTTGTATTGTTCTTCAACATTTTGGCCTAAAGCGACTTGTGTGCCTTTTTTATGCAAATTATTTAGTGCATCTTCATAAGATTCTAATGAGATATATTTAAAAATCTGAGAAATACCATCTCTATTAACAGGTTTTCCATCTTTCCATTCTTTTGAATATATAACTTTTTGGATACGAGGTTTTGTAACTGTATTGAAATATTTACCCATTTCTACAAGAATATATTTTCTGTTTCCGTTATCTTCTCTGTTTAATTCAATTACAGCATGACCTGTTGTACCTGAACCTGCAAAATAGTCAAGGATTATATCGCATTTATTGGAAGTAGCAAAAACACAATCTTTAACTGTAAAGATAGATTTTGGAAAATCAAATTCAGTTATCCCCATATTTCTTAATACTTTTGTTCCATTGTCACCAGCATTATATATTGACGATGACCACAATGATTTAAACTGTTCAGTACATTTTGGCATTTCAATCGTAATGCTGTTACCTTTTTCTGTTTTAATTCTTAAATTCTTAAAAATATTGTGTAATGTTTTTACTTCATATCTCCATTTCCTTTCTATGCCTTGCTGGTCAATAGGATAAATTGCAATAATAGGATCTTTTTCTGTTGCAAAATATTCACTTTTTTTACCATTTAAAGGATTTTTTAAATCGTTGTACATTAAAATATTTTTATTTTTAATAATTTCATTATTTTGTGGATGAATATCATTATCAATAATATCTCCATACCCAATTATTTTGTTGTTTTGAACATAAATAGGATAAAAACAATTGGCTGCATCTTTTCTTTCAGATTCTCCACCCCAATTTCTTAAATTTGAATATTCCCAATTCTCTTTTGATATTATTTTTTCATTTAATTTCTTTAAAGATGCGGAAATTGCAAAGATTGCAAATTCATTTGAAAAGGAAAAATGATCACCTTGCGTTCCCTTTTTATTATGTTCAATTGCCACAGATACAATATCGCGAGAAGCAAATGTTTGTTTTAAAAGTCTTTGCAAGCCATTTTCTTCATATTTATCTATTGCAGTTATCAAGGAACCGTCAATTGTATTAAGACATTTACTTATGTTAATTCTATTTTCCATTAAAGTAAGCCAAGAAGAATGCTTGTAACAGTTTTTATATATTATTTCACTAGATGGAGAATTATAGGGTGGGTCTATGTAGATACATTTTACCTGTTCTGTATACTTTTCTTGTAGTAAATTAAGAGCATGAAAATTATCTGCATTAATTAATAGACCGTTTGTTTGTTCATCTAAATTTTCAATTGTTGAGATTAAATCATATTTAAAATCTTGGGAGAAAAATTTAGTATCCAATACAAGATATGGGTTTTGCTTTAAGAATTCTATCTTTTTATCATTATCTGTGCCATTTAGCAATGTATCACCGCCTAATTTTGTTAAGTCAGCAGTAATTTCAGAGATTTTAAATAGTTCCTCCCATTCTTGTATTTGTGCTTCATTTGAAATAATCTCAGGGTAAAATCTTTCATCTACTTTATCTAATGTTAGGCAATAGTTTGTTTCTACAACCATTTTCTTTTTTAGCCACAATTTCTTTTGGAATTCTTCAAGTTGAGCTAATAGTGTAATTATTTTTTGTGCAATTTTTTTGATTGCTTTAGCTTTATTGAGAGATTTTTTGATATTATTTTCATCTAAGTCATCCAAGTTTAGGACTTCATTTTTTATATAGAAATCTAATTCTCTATTTAAAAATCCACCTAAGTCTTTATGTATAAAATAATCAAAGCTATTTTTGGCAGTATAATCAGTAAGATGTTTTTCTAATAATGTTCTATCTTTATTTTTTTCTGTAGGCTTTTTGTCTAATAAATTGATATAATCTGCATATTCACTTTTAGATAATTCTGGTAAAAGTTTTGCAATTGTTTCTTCATTATGACTTTTTTGATTTTTATTATTTTCATCAATTGTATATTGAAATTTAATATATAGTTCACCATCAATAATTTCTATAGGATTTTCATCTATAAGGATAAATCTACGTTCTTTATCGGCTTTGTTGTTATCTTTTTCTGTTTCTGCCTCTATTAATTTAAAATGAACAGTTTGTTTGCTTTCATCATTACCTATTGTAAATGTATAATCTTTAAAATTTTCTGAGGTCTTAATATAATATTGGTCAGAATTTGCCCAATATAATTTTACTTCTTCTCCTTCATAAGGTATTGCATAAACATCTTTTTTATATCTTCTTAAAGACATAAAATCTCCGCCTTCATAATATCTTGAAAAGAAGTTTGTTAAGTGAGAATATACATCATTTTCTAATACTGTTAAATCAACTGAAGATGATAATTGGGCTTTTAATTCTTTCACTTTAGGTAAATCATCTGGGTTTGCTCCTAATGATTTTGCTTGTTCAATTGCTTCATTTAGTTCTTTTTGTATAGAAGCTTTATCTTCGTTCGCTAAATCGCTAAAAGATTCTTTTACTTGTGGTAATAGTTTATTATCTAAAAAATCGGTAATTTCTGAGCTCTTTTCATTCATTATTCGATAAATACCGAAATCTAAATCTGTTTGATCTAATTGAAATATTTCTTTTAATTTCTTCTTTAAATCATTTAGTTTTTCACTCATTTCCCACCTATACCACTTTCCAACGGATTTTAAATAAGGTTTCCGTTTTAATATCAGCTTTCATTTGTTCTTTTAATTTTTTTATATTGTCATCTCTTTTAAAGTTTATCTCTTCTTCCTTTTCATCAATTTCTCTACGAAGTTTAGAAACTTTTCTTCTACAAGCATCTGCTTTTTCTTGAAATTCTATATAATCAGCATTATTTGTAGCTTGGGAGCTTTCTTTCAAATAATTTCGCATTTTTCGTTTTTCATCAGTAATTTCTTTGTCTAAATTGCCTATTAAATCATCTGCCCATTTGTTTAACCTATCGATTTCTCCTTTTAAATAGCTATTATTTAAATTTTGATTTGTATCAATAGTTGAATTTATATGTCTTTTAGCATCTAAATCTAATTCTTTGTTTATAGACTCTGGAATGACGATTTGTTGTTTAAATTTCCCAGAAATATTAAATAGCTTTTCACAAATCTCTTGGTCAAGTTTTGTCCCATCATCACAAAAAGCATTAAATAATAAATAATCAGCACTTTCAAAAGATTTGATATTTAGTTTGTTTAATATCAAATAACCTGATTTCCCTTGTAAATTTTCTATTACTGATAATTTCTTTTGGTAATTGCTTATATCAAATTCAATTTCTGCATCAGGTGTAGAAGTTGATATTGCTTCATCTATAACATATTCACCTAATGGATGAGAAAGTCTATATAAATAACTACCGATTATATTTTCTTTATCTTTTTCCTTTGATATTAGATAGTAGTTACCAATATTTGCATTTTGAATAGGAGATGTATATAAATTGAAAGTTAAATTTTTATCATCAAATTCAGCATTTTTAGATAAAATAGTTTCTGTTGTTCGCCAGAATAATTTTTCAAATCTACTGAGTTTTTCTCTTGTTTCATCTAATTTTATTTTTAGTCGAGTATGAACATCTTCATCAAAATTGTCTAATACATTTTGTTTTGTTAATTGCATTTGAGCTTTTATTTGCTCATCCATTTCAGCTTGCAATTTATCGAATGCATCGCTTATTTCTTTAGGTGTTCTACAAGAACGATAAATTTCCATGATTTTCTTTTCGAAATCAACACCAGATTCAAGTGCACCTAACACTTTATCTGAAGACCCAAATACTCCTTCAAATAATTTAAATTTGTCCTTTAATAAATAGTAAACTCGCTTATCAGTTTCATTTGAGCTATTTAAAAAGTTTAAGACAACAACATCGTGTTTTTGTCCATATCTATGACATCTTCCAATTCTTTGTTCAATTCTTTGAGGATTCCAAGGTAAGTCATAATTAATAACTAAAGAACAAAATTGCAAATTTATACCTTCCGCAGCTGATTCTGTTGCTATTAAAATCTCTGCATCATCTCTAAATTTTTCTATAATAGCATTTCTTGTATCCGCAGTCTTTGAACCACTAATTCTTCCTGAATTTTTATTTTTTTCTAGCCATTCTTGGTATATTTTTTTAGATTCACTATCTGAATTTGTACCATTGAAAATCAAAACTTTGCCATTAAAACCATTTTGCTCTAAATAATTTTTTAGATATTCTTGAGTTCTTCTTGATTCAGTAAAAATCAAAGCCTTTCTTGAAGCGTCAACATCCATTGCTTCAAAACCTTTATTTATTGCTTCAACTAAATGAACTGTTTTAGAATCTGTTTTAATAGACTTTGCTAATTCAATATACTTTTCTATCTCATCAATTTCATCTTGGATTTTTTTTGCTTTTTCTTCATCTGAATACTGTTTTGACTCTGTTATTATTTCAGTGTCGTCATTTTCAATATCTTCAGAATCTTGTTCTAATAATTCTTTAGTATCTTCATCTATTGAAATTTCTATAAGTGAATCTTCTGAGATTTCTTTATTTTTCAATGCAATCAATCTGCTTTTAATAGATTCTAGAGTCCCTATTACAGCGATAGAAGATGAAGCTAATAATTTTCTTACAACGTTTGTAATCAGAGTTCTTTGTGAATTAGGTATAGAAAAACTATCGTCCTTTTGTAAAAATTTTGAAATTCCTAAATATAATTCTTGTTCAACTTTTGTTGTTTCAAAAGGAAATGTTATTGGTTTTCTTTGTGTATAAGGGACATATTCTGTAACATCTTGTCTTAGAGTCCTTTGACAGAATACATTTAATCGATTCCTTAAGTCATTTAAACCAGTAGAAGAATTAACATATTGTTGTCTAAAGGAAGATATATCGCCAAATATTTCTTCACTGATAATAGAGGTTAAACCATATAACTCTAATAATGAATTTTGCAATGGTGTTGCTGTTAATAATATTTTTTTTGTATTTTTTAAAGCAAATTTAATACCTTGACCAATTTTATTATTTGGTTTATATGCATTTCTTAATTTATGAGCCTCATCTAAAACTGCAATATCCCATTTTTGCTCTCTGATTTCATCTTGTTTTGCATTTGCAAAATTATATGACATTATAATAACTTTATTTTTGATGCCAAAAGGGTTTATAACACCATTTTTTACATATTCATTGTAAGTTTTAGATTCTAAAATAACATTAGGGATGTTAAATTTCTCATATAGTTCCAAACTCCACTGTTTTCTTAATGACGCAGGACATATTATTAATATATTTCGCTTTCTTTCTGCCCAATACTGGCATAAGACCAAACCTGCCTCTATTGTTTTTCCAAGTCCTACCTCATCTGCAAGTATAACTCCTTTTGATAATGGGGACTTAAATGCAAATAATGCTGCTTCAACTTGGTGAGGATTTAAATTAACACAAGCATTAAATAATGACATTGAAATTCTATCAGTATCATTAGATGCCGACTGTTTTATCAATTCATTTGCATAATATTTTGCATGGTATTTTGTATATGCCATCTTACCCTCGTATTTATACTACCATGAACAAGTTCAATTATTGAATTTATGTAAAGTATATTTTTACCAATTGCTTGTTTATAGTATCATCATTTTATTAAAGGGGATTGCGTATGACTAAAAATTTATTTTTACAAGATTCTAATAATGACCATAACACCAAAGATAGTTTTGGAATACACACAAAAATTGCTGAAACAATTACTGATATAGCTAAAAATGAAACTTTATTAAAGTCATCTTTTAATTTGGGATTATTTGGTTCTTGGGGAAGTGGTAAAAGTTATATTGTTGATAAAATCATAAGCAATTTAAAAGAGGATTACATTACTTTTTATGTTGATGTTTGGAAGTATGTAGGTCACCCTTTGATGAGAAGCATATTATTTGATATAGATTCTCAATTAAAAGAAAAACAACTTGATGTTTATAAAGATGGTTATATTGATAAGAACAAAGAAACTTTAGAAAAAAAATTATATGCAGAATCAGAATTCAATGAAGAAATAAAACTCGATTGGCAAGAAATATGGCAAAAGATAAAACCAATCTTAATATCGCTATTAATTATAAGTGGGATTATATTAATAATATCAATGATTTGTTATTTTAATGGTAATAGTTGGTTAAAAGCATTAAGTATTCCCATATTTTCAGGTTTAGGCTTTGTAACTGCTTTTTGTATATCTATTAAAATCACAGCTAAAGAATCTTGTAAAAACTGTATTCTGTAGTAAAAAAATTAAAACGTATGCATATAAGCCAACTTTTTCACCTGAACAATTTGAAGCAATATTCTCTGATATTGTCAAAAATATAACAACAAATAAAAAAATGCTTATTATATTTGATAACTTAGATAGATGCGAACCCCAATATGCATATGAAACATTATCGGCAATTAAAACTTTTATGGATAAAGAAAATTGCTTTTATATAATTCCGTGTGATGATATAGCAATAAAAAAATATATTAGCTTAAATTACAATATTATTAATGATGATAATGATAATGTCGATAAAAAATTCTGCAATGAAGTAGGAGATGAATTTTTTGATAAACTATTTAATACATATATAAGAATCCCGCATTTGCAAGAAATTGATAGAGATATTTTTATCGAAGAACAATTAAAAGAATTATCTATATATAGGGATATTGAAACAAATATTTCTGAAATAAAGCAAATATTATTTTATGGTTATAATGGGGCTACTCCTAGACAAATAAAAAGATTTATTAATGATTTTTCATTAAATTACCAATTAGCTCAAAATATTGACCCAGAACATACTTTTTTATTAAAAGATTTAACTTTGTTTACGGTTATGATGGTGATAAAACAAAAATGGAGTAATGTTGAATCAGAGTTAATTGTAACTCCTGACTTATTTTCAGTTAAAAATTGTAAAGAATATTCAAAGTTTATAAACAGAGTTAAAAACCTTTTACCTAAAAACATTCCATCGATAATGTCTTTTATATATATGAAAGATGCAATAGATGTAAAATCTATATCCAATAATTTAAAACAAGGTAAGTTAATACAAGACATAAATGACAATTCTGTGATTATAATAAAAAATGAAATACAGAATATGATAGATAATAATGAAAAACTATATTTACAACAAACTGCATCATCTTTGTTTAATATTTTATATCAATCTAAAAATTTAAAAGAAAATAATAAAAATATGTTGATAAAATACCTAGGTGATATCTTATCACTAGAAGATATTAACTTTATTGATTTTATTAATCAAAACAAAACTGTAATTGATGAAATAGTTCTATATATTAAAGAAATGAGAGATTTTAACAAAGATAAAGTTAAACAAAAAATTTCAGATGTGTTGAGGTTAAATCAGGAGATAGACAAAAACATAAACAAGGAACAATGTTTAGATTGTGAAAATAAAATAAAATTATTTAAAAATGTTTTGGGGCATAATGAAATAATTGACAACTTATATATAAGTAAAGTATTTAGAGATATTAGCGAAATATCACAAATTGATGAACCTATGCAAAAGTATGTAGAGATATTGGGAGAACAGGGTAAACTATCTTTAATTCCGTCATCTTTTATAAATTTGATTATAAAATCAATTTCAAAAGACTCTTTTTCAGAAAACGTATATAATTGCTTAAAAAACTTCAACAGAAAAACACTTTCTGAACAGAATAAAAAAGTATTAGCTCAAAGATTAAATACTATAATTTCAGAAATCTATTCGCAAATAAATGTATATTACAATAAAGAAAATCTGTTAAATGGTTTAAATATGGCTATTAAATTGATAGACGATTCTTCTTTTGATAAAAGTGAAATAAGTCAATTCAATAATGTTTTGTATAACTTTATACAAAATCTAATGTCTTATAAACCTCAAATGACAATGGATTTTTTAATTGAAGCTCTGCGTTTTATAACAGTGGAAAATGATTCATCTTATGATGCAATATTGAGAAAATGCTTGCAACCAGTGGATAATAAGAAAATATTTGCAAATAGACTAGAAGAATTAAACAACAAAGAATATGTTGAAAAAATAATAGATTGTCAGGTTTCAAAAAAATTTTTATTCCATTTTGTAGAAATCAGAAAAGCTTGTGTTCAATTAATGCAAGATTCTATTTCAGATTGTTATGAGAAGTTATTAAGAGAAAAAGATGATAAAATGGATGATTTGAAAACATTATTAGAAATAAAAGAAAAATATCATACGGAACTAAATAAAAGTGAATTTAAAACCTTTATTTTTTCCAAATATTTTAACCCTGATAACTTAGAGAAATCATATTCATTATTGGAATTATTGAATAAGTACAATATAAAAGCCACTGAACAAGATTTTAGCACTATTAAAAATAGTACATTAGAAGCATACAAAAGAGACCCTAAAAGTGGCATTAGGTTCTTAAAAATAGCTAGTGAAACGCTTACTGAAAAACAATTTAATAAGATATTTTTATCTCCATTGTTGAAATTTATAAATAGTGAATTACAGGCAACTAAATCAGTAGGAATATATTCTAATATCGTTTCAATTTTTAATCCCCAATTAGTTGTAAATAATGTTGATATTCTAAAAGAATTAATTACTCAATTACTGGAAGATGGACAAGAAGCTAATGAATATGAATTAGCTGTACAAATAATTAATTATTTAAGTCAAAATTCCATATCAGTTGAAGAATTCAAGGAAATTGTTCAAAGAAAAACAAATCTTATAAGCAAGGAAGGACAAGATATTATTACAGAAATTTATAATAAATAAAGCACATTGGAGGGTATATGAGAAAATTTTTAGTTTTATTACTAATGTTATTCTTTGCAAATGTTGCATTTGCTGTTAATTCTTATGACCGTTACGGACAAAAAACAGGTTCATACAAGCAAACAACTTCAGGCTACAATTCTTATGACAGATACGGTTCTAAAACAGGCTCGTATAAGGAAACAACATCTGGCTATAATAAATATGACAAGTACGGTCAAAAAACTGGAAGCTATAAAAAGACTTCCTCAGGATATAATTCCTACGATAAATATGGACAGAAAACTGGAAGTTACAAAACAAATTCTAATGGTGCAACTACAAAATATGATAAGTACGGACAAAAAGTAGGAACATTCAAAAAAAATTCTTCGGGAAGAATTAATGAATATGACAAATACGGAAGAAAAGTCGGAAGCTATAAATAATTACTTTTAGTTTATTATCCACTATGACATTTCTACAAATAAAAATTCATATAACTTTCATCAATTGTGTCTTGTTCGATGCCGATGTAGCGGAGTGTTACTGATGGCGAAGAGTGGTTAAAGATTTTTTGCAGGAGTACTATATCATTATATTTTTTATAATGATGATATCCGAATGTCTTTCTCAACGTATGTGTTCCGATTCTTTCCTTCACCCCAACTGCTTGTGCTGCCTTATTTAAAATTCTATATGCCTGTGCTCTATCCAACCTGCAATGTTTTTGAGTATAAAAAAGCGGTTGCTCACTCGGTAAACCTTCTACAAAGACATCGATCTCCTCTTTTAAAAACCTATTAAGCGGGAATTTCTTATACTTATTCGTCTTTTTCTCTCTAATTTCAATATAATCTCTGCCTTTTACATCCCCAATATCAAGCGATAATATATCTGATATTCTAAGTCCCGTATTTATACCGAAACTAAAAAGCAGTGCATCTCTTGGCTTTTTAGCCAAATATTTTTTAATCTTTTGAATATCTTCTTTCTTTTTTATAGGTTGTACTACATTCATTTTCAAACTCGCTTAATCACAGACAATGATTGCTTCCTTCCTCATAAAAAGTAAAGTCTAATGACACAAAATTTAAACACAATTTAAACAGCGTTTAAATATCGTTTAAATAGCATTCAAAAACTACCACCTGCAAAAATCTATTTTATCCTACCTCTATACATTTACCCCAAAATACAACACAACTTCATTTTGTTGTATTTTATTTTTCTAGGATATTGGATAATATATTATCCAAATCTCCATATTTAAGCCCAAAATGTATAATATATTGGCTATAAATAATATAGCGAATCTCATCTTTTGCTATTTTCAATTTTTAAACATAAGATTCTCTATAGAGATATAGGGGACATTTTTTGCACTCAACTACTCATTTCTTGCACTCTTTTGCGCTAAGATTCTGTCACCCTGAATTTATTTCAGGGTCTATCTTGCTCATAAAGCCTATTTTAGCCCAGTGCAAGAAAGTGCAAAAAAGTGCAATTTTATTTTTGCTTACAAATTGAGATACCCAAAATTATCAATAAGATTTATTTTAATAATAAATATACTTCTGTTTCAAAATAATTGGCTAGCATTTCAATTTTATCTAAAGTAATATTTATTTTACCTTTTCAAGTTTTGAAACATAAGAATTATCAACTCCTAAAACTAAAGATAATTCTTCCCTGCTTAACTTTTTCTGTGTTCGCAGATTTTTAATATTATTTGCTAATATTTGTCTAATATCTTGACTCATATTCCAATTATGTTATTATTAGAACATTATTAACAGGAATGACAGTCCATTTGATAAGGTAATTTTATGTTCACTAAAAAGATACTTATAGATTTAGACGGCGTACTAAATGAATACGGGAAAGAGAAATTCAATGAAAATTATATTCCTGAAATTAAGGTTGGGGCTTATGAATTTTTAGAAACATTATCTCAAAGTGCTGAATTGTATCTTTTTACATCAAGAAATTTAATGCTTGCAACTAAATGGCTAATTAATAACAATTTAGATAAGTTTTTTAAGGATGTGACTAATGTAAAATTACCGTCTTATCTTTATATTGATGATAGAACGATTTGTTTCAAAGGTGATTATAATAAAACTCTTGAAGAAATTGAAAAATTCAAAGTTTATTGGAAATAAGAACTTAATTCTCTTTTATTTAAAAATAATTTTAGAAAATCTAGAAATAAGTATTTAACAAGGTCAAATTAATCTTTAGCAAGTTGTTTTAAAATTTTTATAACTTTCGGATTTTCGACTTTATAACATATTTGATTTGCATTACGGTGACCTGATATTACGTTTGCATTTTTCAGTATGGTCAAGTGTTGTGAAACTGTTGGTTGGGGAATTTGTAAACATTCACACATTTTACTCACATTGCATTCAGGTTGTGCCATTAAATTATATGCAATAGTTAATCTTGTTGGATGTGCGAGTGCTTTAAAGATTGCTGCGTATTTATCTATATCTATATTTTCGTTTTTCATATTATGAGAATATTACAATATACGAATATTGTCAAATAATCTATTGACGAATAGTAAATAATTTGATAATATAAATATATGAATATACGAATATATAAAAACTTAAAAGAGGTTTGAATGAAAGTAATTATAATTGGCGGTGGTGCATGCGGAGCAAGCTGTGCAACAAGATTAAGAAGATTAGATGAGAATTGTGACATTACAATTTTAGAACGTACGAATGAGGTTTCAATCGCAAATTGCGGACTTCCTTATTATTGTTCAGATGTAATTGCGGATAGAGAAAAAATTCTTGTTTCAAACCCTGAACGTTTTAAAAATATGTTTAATATTGATGTTCAATTGAACTGTGAAGTGGTTGAAATCAACAGAGATGAAAAATATGTTCTTACTCAAAATAATGAAAAATTTTATTACGACAAATTAGTTTTAGCTCAAGGTGCAAATCCTATAAGACCTAATTTAGAAGGGATTGATAATAAAAACATTTTTACTGTCAGAACTTTAGCTGATGCTGATAAAATTAAAGATTATGTTGCTAAAAATGATATAAATAGTGCAGTAGTTGTAGGTGGCGGATTTATCGGAGTTGAAATGGCTGAAAATTTCGCTCACCTTGGGATTGATACAAAACTTGTTGAGTTGTCAGATCAAATTTTAGCTCCGGTTGACTATGAAGTTGCATGTTTTGCTCAAAATGAGATGAGAGCGAATGGTGTGGAATTAATTTTGTCAGATGGAGTTAAAAGCTTTAGTGATAATGTAATTGAATTAACATCTGGCAGAAAAATTTCTTCTGACATTGTAATTTTATCAATCGGAGTAAGACCTGAAATATCTTTAGCTCAAAAAGCGGGATTAGAAGTTAATCGAGGAATTAAAGTAAATGATAGTATGCAGACATCTGATCCGGATATTTTTGCAGGCGGTGACAGTGTTGAAGTTAAAAGTTTTGTGACAGGAGAAGATGTACTTATTCCTTTAGCAGGACCTGCAAACAGACAAGGAAGAATTATTGCAGATAATATTTACGGGATAAATTCTTCATATAAAAAATCACAGGGGACATCTGTTTTGAAAGTATTTGACTATACGGTAGCTGCTGTAGGTTATAATGAAAAACTTTTAAAAAGAGAGGGTATTCCTTATTGGAAAATTTTAACTTTTGGAAATTCTCATGCAGGGTATTATCCTGATGCGACATCTACTTTTTACAAGTTGTTATTCAATAACGAAGGGAAAATTCTTGGCGCGCAGGCTATAGGACAAGAAGGTGTTGAAAAAAGGATTGATGTAATATCTTCTGTAATGCGAAATGGTGGTAATGTTCAAGATTTATTAGATAGTGAATTATGCTATGCTCCGCCTTATTCATCTGCAAAAGATCCTGTGAATATTTTAGGAATGTGTGCTGATAACGTTTTGAGAGGTTTTGTAAAACCTGCGTATTATGAAGATATTGAAGGTTCGTTTGTTGTAGATGTCAGAATTCCTGCAAGTTACAATACAAAAACTATTGACGGGGCTGTAAATATTCCGCTTGCTCAATTAAGAGAAAGAACAGGTGAAATTCCTACTGATAAGAAAGTTATTTTAGTCTGTGATTCTGGATATACAAGTTATCTTGCATCAAGAATTTTAATCCAAAAAGGATTTAATAACGTGTATTCTTTGATGGCAGGCATGAAGCTTTATAAAGAAATTCAAAGAGATAAAGAGAGCAAAGTTACAAAAAAGATTAGTGCACAGGCTCTTGCAAAATCAAGTGAAAATGTTTTGAAAATTGATGCTTGCGGGCTTTCTTGTCCGGGGCCGATTATGAAGTTAGCAGAAAATATCTCAAATATTCAAGAGGGTGAAGTTTTGGAAATTTCATCAACAGATAAAGGATTTTATGCAGATGTTGAGGCTTGGTGTAATTCAACAAATAACACTTTGCTTAATTTAGATAACAAAGATAAAAAAATTGTTGCAACAATTCAAAAAGGTCAAGCATTTGCACAAAACCAAAATAATCAAATCCAAGCTAAAAAAGCTCAAACAATAGTTGTTTTTTCAAATGATTTGGATAAGGCTCTTGCAGCATTTATTATTGCTAACGGTGCTAAAGCAAGCGGGCATGATGTTACATTATTTTTTACTTTCTGGGGGTTAAATATTTTGAGAAAAGAAAATGTAACTGTAAAAAAATCATTAATTGATAAGATATTCGGATTTATGATGCCAAAAGGTGCTGACAAATTAACCCTTTCAAAGATGAATATGGGCGGAGTTGGTTCTATGATGATGAAATGGGTTATGAAAAATAAAAATATTTCAACTTTAAAAGAACTAATTACTCAAGCTCAAGCAAATGGTGTTAAATTTATTGCCTGTCAGATGAGCATGGATGTAATGGGTATCAAAAAAGAAGAACTTATTGACGGTGTAGAAATCGGCGGAGTGGCAAAATATATAGCCGAGAGTAGTAATTCACATTCCAATTTATTTATATAAAACTATAAAAAAAAGGAGGAAAATTATGAAATCAATTACAACTTTTGACTTGCAGTATGCACACAGATTTTACGGTTTCAAAGGTGAAGCTCAGTATTTGCATGGGCATACGGGGACTTTGACTATTGAAGTTGAAGACAGTATTAATCCCGGCGTAAATATGGTTTTTCCTTGCAATGAAATTAAAAAGACCGCGTGGAATGTTTTGAAAAATTTTGACCACGCTACGATTTTGCGTGAAGATGATCCGCTTTTGCCGGCAATCTTAGAGGTTTATGAAAAACAAGGGATTAAAAACGGTGCTCCGCAAAATACAATGAAAGGTGAAGTGTTTAAAACAGAACTTGCAACGGCTTATCCTGACTGCAGGATTGTTGTTACAAAAGAGACAATGACTGTAGAAGGTATGATAAAAATTGTCTATGACCTTTTGAAAGACAAATTAAATATTGCAAAAATAACCTTTGTAAGCGGTGATAATACAGCATCAGAAGAATACAAAGTTACAAAAACAATTGATCGCTGTCCGCTTTGCGGTATTGCCCTGACTCCTGAAGGAGTTTGCACAAAATGTGGTTACAGAAAAAATAAATAATCATTTGAACCTTCGTTTTTTAATTAAATCGAAGGTTTTTTTTATTATATATTCAAAGTAAGAATTCAGTCTATTGACTAATTGGTATTTTGGTATTAATATGCTAAAATAGAAAGGATTGATATGATTAATATTTCAGAAGCGACAGCAATAGGTCTACATGTAATGATTTATATTGCAAATCGAAAAGGTGAAATTGTTCCATTAAAAGAGATTGCAAAAGTTTTTTCAATTTCGGAAAACCATTTATCTAAAGTTTTGCAAAGACTTGTAAAAAGCGGATTTTTAGTTTCGGTCAAAGGACCTAGAGGCGGATTTAGTATTGTTGAGGGGAAAGAAAATTCAAGTCTTATGGATATTTATGAAGCTGTTGAAGGGAAATATATCCGTAAAGATTGCCTATTCTCATCAAGACATATAACTTCTTGTTGTTGTATTATGAAACCGCTTATTTCTTCAATCAATGATACGTTTGAAGAATTTATGAAAAATAACAGTATTAGTAATTTAAAATTGTAGGAGAAAATTATGAACATGTTTTGTTTCCAATGTGAGCAAACTGCTCAGGGAAAAGGCTGTACATTAGCAGGTGTGTGCGGTAAGAAAGCTGATACATCAAATTTACAAGATGAACTTACAAGCAAATTAATCGAGCTTGCAAGTTGTGCTGAGAAAAATGATATAAATACAGATCTTTTAATAGATGGATTGTTCACAACAATCACAAATGTTAATTTTGACAATAAATCTATTAAAGAATTTATTGAAAAAGTTCAAAAAAATATCCATTGTGATTCTAAGTTTGATATAAAAACTGTTTGGGATTGTAATGAAGATATTAGAAGTTTAAAATCATTGATATTATTCGGATTAAAAGGTATGGCAGCTTATGCTCATCATGCAAGAGTTTTAGGATATAAAGATGCAGATGTTGACAATTTCTTTTATGAAGCATTACAGGAAATTTCAAAAGATTTATCAGCAGATGGGTTGTTAAATTTAGTTTTGAAAACAGGTGAAATAAATTTAAAATGTATGGAGCTTTTAGATAAGGCAAACACTGAGACTTACGGAATTCCTGCACCTAGAAAAGTTACAACAAATATTGAAAAAGGCCCTTTTATTATCGTAACAGGTCACGATTTGCGAGATTTGAGCTTGCTTCTTGAACAGACAAAAGATAAGGGTGTAAATATTTATACACATGGAGAAATGTTACCTTGCCATGCTTATCCTGAATTAAATAAATATCCTCATCTAAAAGGTAATTTCGGTACAGCTTGGCAAAACCAGCAGAAAGAATTTGATAATGTCCCTGCTGCAATTTTATTTACAACAAATTGTATTATGCCGGTAAAAGATAGTTACAAAGATAGAGTATTTACAACCTCAGTTGTTGAATATCCTGATATGGTGCATATTGGAGAGGATAAAGATTTTACCCCTGTAATTGAAAAAGCGATTGAGCTTGGCGGGTATAAAGAAGATAAAAAAATGACTGGTATAAATGGCGGCGATACTTTAACTGTCGGATTTGGACATGGTACAGTTCTATCTGTAGCTGACAAAGTTATAGAAGCTGTTAAATCAGGTGATATAAAACATATTTTCTTGGTAGGCGGATGTGATGGGGCAAGACCGGGAAGAAATTATTATACTGATTTTGTAAAACAAGCTCCGAAAGATTCTATTATTCTCACATTAGCTTGCGGGAAATACAGATTTAATGATTTAGATTTAGGTGAAATAAATGGTATTCCTAGATTATTGGATATGGGACAATGCAATGATGCTTATTCAGCTGTAAAAGTTGCAGTCGAATTATCTAAAGCTTTCAATTGTTCGGTAAATGAGTTGCCATTATCATTGGTTCTTTCTTGGTATGAGCAAAAGGCAGTTTGTATTTTATTGACTCTTTTATATTTGGGCATTGAAAATATAAAACTTGGACCTACATTACCTGCATTTATATCACCAAATGTCTTGAATATATTAGTTGATAAGTATAAAATAAAACCTGTTACAACACCTGAAGAAGATCTTAAGGAAATTTTAAAAAGATGAGCGAAATAATTAGTCTAACAGATATTGAATATTTGGATAAAATTAATAAAAAACTTGTATTTGATAACGAGCAGAGTTCTTTGACTCTGCTCTCATTTAAAGCTGGAGTAGAAAGAAGTCTGCATTGTGATGAAAAAGATGAAGTTGCTCAAATTATAGAGGGATTGGCAGATATTACAGTAGGTGATAAAGTTTACAGATTGAAAGCTGGAGAAATGATTGTAATGCCTGCAAAAATTCTTCATGGGCTAAAAGCTGTGGAAGATACAAAGATGTTGCTATTACGTCCAAAACATATTCACTAATTTTTTTATTACGAAAAGTTACAATCCTTAAAGTTTTTGAAATCCTGTACCGTTTAATATTTTAGTATATATACAGGAGTATTATGAGTTTAGTTATTGATTCTAATCTTGAATATTTGCAGAACATATTGCATATAAGTAAGGTTACTTTTGAAGAAAAATATGCAAATATGTCTGTCGATGAGATTATCGAAGCAGAAGCTGCATCCGGAAATCAACAAGCTATTGAGCTGGCTCAAGAATTAACTACGAATACGAGCCTTGTTATGGAATTGTTTGATTTAGCTGATACAAATAATAAATATATGATTTTACGAGAATTAACTGCTCAGCAATTGGAGGTATTTCTACCTGAAATGGAAGAAAAAGATTTACTCCAAGGCTTATTTTTCTTTACTCAGGACAAGTTAATGAAAATGCTTGAAGAACTACCTGCTGAACAGCTTGTAAATACTGCATTTGAACTTTTTTCGCAAGAAGAAATTGTTCAATTAATGCCGGAAGAACAACTTGATAAATTTTTAACAAGTACTGATATTGATAAAAATAAAATATTAAAACATATGCAATCAATTCCTCCTGAATATGTTGCTCAGGTTTTAGAACAAATTACAGGAGAATCTCATGAAAATATGGATAGCATTGATTTGTCTAAAGAATTTGGAGAATTAAATCCTTTGGAATATCAAGATGCCCTAAAAGCTTTTCAGCCAACACAAAAGCAACAGTTAGTTTTGTCATTGGGTAAAGAGCATGAAGAATGGTTCCAATTATTTGATGCTCATGCTTATACTACAATTATGAATAGAGAAAAGCAGCAACCAGAGGTTGTTAAAGCAATGTCTGTAATTGAACCTGAATATATTCAAAATATGATTACAGAACTGCCTAATGATTTGTTATCTCTTGTAATTACACAAATGGATACTGAAAAATTTACAGAAATTTTAATGGATGAGTTCCCTGAAGTTATTGCAGAAATAATTATGAAATAGTTTTTTTGTTTTACTAAGCATTTTTTAATGTTTCTAAAACAAGTTGTAAAGCTTCTTCAGAGAACATAAATTTCATATTTTTTCTTGTATAAGCAGGGTTAAGTTCAAATTTTTTAACTGTAATTTTTCCATTATATCCGCAAGCTGCATACATTAATCCGACAGGTTTTGCTTCACTGCCTGTTGGTCCTGCAACGCCTGTTGTACAAATTACGATATCGCTTTTAGTCAACTGTAAAAGTCCTTGAGCCATTTCTTTTGCACATTCTTCACTTACAGCTCCGTAATTTTTTAATGTATCTTCTGATACATTTAAAATTCTATGTTTTGCCTCATTTGAGTATGTTACAAAATTTGCTCTTACATATGCAGAACTTCCTGAAACATCGGTTAATCTTGAACTGATTAACCCTCCTGTACAAGATTCTGCAGAAGATATTTGTATAGCTTCTCTCAATAAAATTTTCCCGATTTCATTTGGGGTCTTTGATTTTTGACTTAAAATAAATGCTTTAAAATTTAAAAATGCTTTTTTCATAAATTGATTTTTGAATGATAAAATATTTTTGTCAATAATTCTTTACATGCAAAATTGTTTTTTATGTAATATCATGTGATAACAGGAGAAAAATAAAGCATGGCAGTAAAAGAAAAAGATAGTAATTTTGGAATGTTACCGCAAAATATTGAGGCTGAAGAAGCTGTTTTAGGTGCAATTTTAGTAAATCCAAATGTAATTACAAAAGTTGTAGAAACTTTAAAACCTGAAAGTTTTTACAAACCTGCACACAGATATATCTATGAAGCTATGCTACAACTTTTCAACAGTAATGAAAGAATTGATATTGTATCAGTATCTGATGTTTTAAATTATAATTCAAAATTGGAAACAATTGGCGGACGTGCTTTTGTTAATGATTTATGCTACAAGACAATTACAACATCAAATATTGAATATTATGCAAAAATCGTTCAGGAAAAAGCAATAAAAAGAGCCTTAATCAACGCTGGTTCAGAAATAGTATCTTTTGGATACGATGTAAATCCTATTGATCAATCCCTCGATAGTGCCGAAAAACTTATATTTGACATTGCTTCTAAAAAGGCAACTACCGATTTGGTGCATGTAAAAGATTTGGTTTTAAATACTTATGAAAAAATTGAATATCGTTATGAACATAAAGATGAATTGACGGGGATTCCGACTGATTTTTATGAATTAGATGCGATATTAAACGGTTTGCAACGTTCGGATTTGATAATCCTTGCAGCCCGCCCTGCGATGGGAAAAACAGCTTTTGCATTAAATATTGCACAAAATGTGGCTTTGAAAGCTAAAACTCCTGTTGCGATATTTTCTCTTGAAATGTCAAAAGATCAGTTGATGCAGCGTATGTTATGCTCTGAAGCAGAAATTGATTCTCAAAGAGTAAAAACAGGTAACATGCAAAGCAAAGACTGGGAAAAATTGGCTACTGCTATGAATGCATTTGCACAAGCTCCTATTTATATTGATGATACTTCAGGCTGTACAATCACTGATATTCGTGCAAAATGCAGAAGATTGAAAATGGAAGAAAAAAATCTTGGACTTGTATTGATTGACTATCTTCAATTAATGGAAAGTTCTGGCAGGGAAGATCGTATGCAACAGATTTCAGCAATATCAAGAGGTTTGAAAATCCTTGCAAAAGAATTAGATGTGCCGGTAATTGCTTTATCTCAGTTATCTCGTGCAGTAGAATCAAGAACTGATAAACGTCCGATGCTTTCAGACTTGAGAGAATCAGGATCTATCGAACAAGATGCTGATATTGTAATGTTTATTTATCGTGACGAATATTACAGAAAAGCTGAAGATGGTGAAGAAGATGCAGCTGCAAAAGCTCAATCAAAAGGTGAATCTGAAATTATTATTGCAAAACACAGAAATGGTTCTGTTGGTACTGTTAAATTGTTGTTCCAAGGAAATATTACCAAATTTAAAAATCCGATTAAAACTGATGCTTTTTAATTTTTAAGGTAATCTTCAAATGTTTTTATATTAACCTTATATCCACAGCCTTCGTGAAGTTTGCCTGGGTAAAAGATTCTTTTAGCCGGATAATTTTTGCACATTCTTAATCTGTGTTTATAATCAGAACATAGTCCCTCTTTGGTGATGAGTTTGCAGGCAAAAATCAAATTTCCTTCCTCATCTTTCCCTTTTATATAAAATCGTTTATATGCAGGGAATAGAAATTGCATTATTTTAAATTCTTTTTCAGTATAAGTATCGTAGCTGTACATATAATTACAGCATTTCCCGCACTTTTTGCATTCTCCTGTTATTTCATATGTTACTTTTTCAGGAACAAAGTATGAGCGAATTTCATTTATTATTACAAATATAAAATCAGGTATATTCACAAAAATAGTATACCATATTTGCCAAGAAAATTATTTTATATTAATATTATGGAAGTTGATGAGGGAGTATTCATGTCAAAATATTATGTAAATAGAAATTATACAGCCAAAGAAATGGCAAGAGCTAATATATCTAAAAAATCCAAAAAAAGTGGCGGCTTTTTTTCTACTTTAAAATTTATTTTTATATTAGGTTGCGCTTGTGTGCTTGCAGGTGTTGCATCTTTGGAATTATATCTCTCTTCACTTCCGCCAATTAATAATTTGGAGCAATTTAAGCCAAATATTGTAACCAAAATTTATTCTGGAGATGGTGAAATAATAAAAACTTTTACGGCTTATACTTATGAAAAAATTGAATTAAAAGATATTCCCGATAATTTAAAGAAAGCTTTGATAGCAACAGAAGATAAAAATTTTTATCGTCATCATGGATATGATGTTGCTGGTCTTGCGAGATCAACAATTCAAAACGTCCTAGCAGGTCATGTTGTTCAAGGTGCAAGTACAATCACTCAACAACTTGCAAGAGTATTATTTTTAAATAATGAAAGAACATTTGATAGAAAATTAAAAGAATTATTCATTGCTGCAAGAATTGAAAAAACTATATCAAAAGACCAAATTCTTGAAATGTATATGAATAATGTATATTTAGGGGCAGGAGCTTATGGTGTAGAAGGTGCTGCTCAGATATATTTTGACAAACATTTAAAAAATTGTGATTTAGCAGAACTTGCATTGATAGCTGGTTTGCCACAGGCACCTTCTGTTTATAATCCATTTAATAATATGGATTTAGCTGTTCAAAGACGAAATCAAGTTCTTACAAGAATGTATAAAATGAGATATATTACAAAAGAAGAGTATGAAAAAGCTAAAGAAGAAAAAGTTCATTTAGCTAAAGTTCCTCAATTTTATACAACAAACAAAGCTCCATATTTCTGTGATTATGTAATGAAAGAATTGGAAAGATTAGGCTTTGATGAAACAGAAATTTCTCAAGGTGGTTATAAAGTTGTTACAACTTTAGATTATAAAGCTCAAAAAGCTGCAAATGAAGCAATTTTGAAAAATCTTAAAAACTGGGGATTAACAAGTGATAAAAACCAAGCTGCGGTTTTTGCATATAGTCCAATAGATGGTAAAATCCTTGTTTATTCAGGTGGTAAAGATTATACAAAAAGCCAATATGATAGAGTAACACAAGCTGTAAGACCTCCAGGATCATCATTTAAACCTTTTGTATATGCAGCTGCAATGGAAAAAGGAATAACTCCAAATGATATGATTGAAGATAGACCTATTACTATTGGGCAATGGTCACCTCATAATTATGGTAACAAATATAGAGGTAAAATCCCTGTATATAAAGCTTTGATGTTATCGTCAAATGTTTGTGCAGCAAGAATGATAAAAGAAGTAGGTATCCGTTCTGTAATTCAAATTGCAAGAGTATTGGGTATTGAAACTCCTTTAGAATACGATTATACAATTGCTTTAGGTTCAAATGGTGTAAAATTGTTTGAATTTACAAGGGCTTATGGTGCTTTTGCTAATGGAGGTTTTGTTGTTCAACCTTATGCTATTGAACGAGTAGAAACATCTCGAGGGAAAGTTGTATATCAAGCTTCTAAAACAAAAATTACTCACCAATTGAGTATGAATACAGCTGCCGAAATGACAGCAATGATGAAGACAGTAATTACAAGTGGTACCGGACGTGCTGCAAATATAGGCAAACCTGCTGCTGGAAAAACAGGGACTACTGATGATAATAAAGATGCTTACTTTATGGGATATACTCCAAATGTTGTTGCCGGAGTTTGGGTAGGTAATGATGATAATACTGTTATGAATAGATCTATCCAAGGTGGTACTGTTCCTGCATTAATCTGGAAAGATGTTATGAAAGTAGCTACAGAGCCTTATGGAAAAGCTGAATTTAATTACCCAGAAATTGAATTAATGAATTATTCAGCGGGTAACGATGTAAAAGTTATTGGGGATCAAAATAAACCAAAAGTTGAAAATAATGACGATGAAGAAGCAGCTGTTAATTTGAATGAAACAGAACCAAAATTACCGGAATCTGTTAAAAAAATAGAACAACAGGCTAAACCTGTTGCACCACAGGCTCAAGTTCAAAAAAATGTTTCTAAACCTGTTCAAGTAAAAGATACTGCAGCTCCTGTACCTATCCCTATGGCAGTACCGGAAAGTTTGCATTAAGGAGTAATTAAAAGTTATGGATAATTCTTATATTCCGCATATTGGGACTGATGAATCAGGAAAAGGTGATTTTTTTGGACCGCTAGTAATTGCAGGTGTATTGGTTGATGAAGAAAATGCTAAACATTTTTTAGATTTAGGCATTAAAGATAGTAAAAAACTTTCTGATAAAAAGATGCTTTCATTGGCTGTAGAAATAAAAAAATCTGCTCCGTATTCAATAATTGCTATTTCAAATTCTAAATATAATGAATTGTATAATAATATGAAAAATTTAAATAAGCTGCTGGCTTGGGGGCATGCAAGAGCTATTGAAAATGTTTTGAATACCAATCATTGTGAATATGCACTTTCTGATAAATTTGGAGATGAAAGTTTAATTAAATCCGCATTGATGAAAAACGGTAGAAGTATAAGATTAGAACAAATGTGTAAGGCAGAAAGTGATATTGCAGTTGCAGCGGCATCTGTTTTAGCGCGTGCTACATTTGTACAAAAAATGCAAGAAATGGAAAATACATACGGGCTTAAATTCCAAAAAGGATGCTCCTCATTAGTAAAAACTGTTGCTTCTGAATTTATTCAAAAATATGGAAAAGAACGTTTAAAAGAAGTTTGTAAAGCTCATTTTAAAACATATAATGAAGTCTAGTAAAATGTTTGCTGTATTGCCTGATTAGCTAAGTTATGCTATAATCCTGTTATAGAAACGGAGATTTTATGAACTTAATGCATATATTTACGGATATTCCTATCCTTATTGTATTGTTTACTTTTTTGTTTTCAATAATTTATTGTATGAAAAATTATTTTTTTGCTAACAGGAATTTGAATATTCTTTTAGCATTTATTTCTGGATTTAAAAAAACAGATTTGAATTTTAGATTTAAAGAAATTGATGAATGGATGTCTTTAAATCCATATGTATCAAGTGCTTGGATGGAATTTAAAAATACTCTTGTATTTTCCGAATCAATTGCATTAAAAGGTAAAAATAATGATTTAACATATAAAGAAGTATCTTCTACCGTACAAAATATTCAAACAACAGTTGATCCTTTATATTTTTTCAATGAAGAAACTTTAGTTACATCAAAATTTAATAACAAGTTTTTACAAACTGTTCCAACTATTTTAACCGGTTTTGGTCCGTTATTTACGTTTTTAAATATTGCAATTGCATTTGGTAAAATTGATTTTTCTTCTCAAGAAAAAACAATTTCTTCAGTTGCAGGGTTGATGTCTAGCATGCAGACAGCAGCTCTAGTATCAGTTATTGCTGTTGGATCTTCTCTTTTATTTTTGATGTTTGAAAGAATTTCTTTCCAATTATTATGTAAAAGACCATTGTCAATTTGTGAAGATATTATGGGGCGATTGTTTGATAATATTTCGTCAGAAAAATTCTTACTTGAACTTTTAAAAGAGACTAAAATCCAAAATAATTCAATTTCAAATTTAATTACTTCTATGCCTCAACATTTTAAAGTAGCATTGAACTCAGGTATTGCAAGTAATCTTGTTCCGTATTTGGAAAATTTGATTTTTGGTGTAAACCAAATGAATAAAAATATAAAAGAATTTGCTAAAAATGGCGGTAAATCAGATGATGTTGATGATTTGTTCTAGTCGATTCTAAGGGGCTTATTTATGGCAATAATGATGAGAAAATCAAATAATTCCGAAGGAGATAATAATATTTTCTGGACTACAATGGCAGACCTTTTATTGGGGTTAGCAATTATTTTTATGACATTATTTGTACTTGCTATGACTGGGTTTACACAACAAACACTAGAACAAAAAAAGCAACAAATTGAAGTTAATAAAGAATTAATTGAAAATTTAAAAAAAGCGAATATTGATGCTCAAGTAGATCCTATGACAGGTGATATAAAGATTTCAGATTTGGAATTGTTTGAATTGAGCAGTTATAATCTTTCACCTAAAGGGAAAGCTTATTTGGATAAATTAATTCCTATTTATATAAATACAATATTTTCTAAAAAAGAGTTAGTAAACGAAATTGAAAATATTATTATTCAAGGTCATACAGATAGTCAATCATATGCTGGTATAAAAAATCCAGATCAACAATATATGAAAAATATGTCTTTAAGTTTGCAGCGTGCAAATTCTGTTGCAGATTATATGTTTAAGACAAATTTTGATAAAAAATATAATGACAAGTTGAAAAAAATGTTGGTTGTAGAAGGTAAAAGTTATTCAGAACCTATTCTTGTAAATGGGAAAGAGGATTATGCAAAGAGCAGACGTGTAGAAATGCGTTTGAAAGTTAAAAAATTAGATGTTACAGAAATATTATTCCATGGAGCACAACACTTATGATAAATCAAGATTTGATATTGGAAACTATAAATATGATAAAGCTGTATAACCTTGATATTAGAACGGTTACTATGGCAATAAGTTTGAGAGATTGTATGGATAGTGACGTTGATGTTGTATGTGATAATATTTATAAAAAAATTACTCATTACGCAAAAAATTTGGTTGAATATGCAAATGAATTTGAAAATGATTATTCTATCCCAATCGTAAATAAAAGAATTTCAGTAACACCTATATCAATAGTTGGGGAAGCTTGTAAAAATCCTGATTATGTAAAAATAGCAAAAACTCTTGATCGAGCTGCTAAAGATGTTGGTGTTAATTTTGTCGGAGGTTTTTCTGCTCTAGTAGAAAAAGGTATGACAAAAGGGGATAAACTTTTAATTGAAAGTATTCCTGAAGCTTTAGCTCAAACCGATTATTTATGTTCATCAATAAATGTTGCATCTTCAAAAGCAGGAATTAATATGGATGCTGTTTTAAAAATGGCTGAAATTATTAAAAAATCAGCTGAGCTTACAAAAGATAAAGATGGAATTGGTGCAGCAAAATTAGTTGTATTTTGTAATACTCCTGGGGATAATCCTTTTATGGCAGGTGCTTTTTGCGGGATAGGTGAGCCTGAATGTGCCTTAAATGTTGGAGTTTCTGGCCCGGGTGTTGTAAGAGCTGCAGTAGAAGCTCTTGATAAATCTGATGATTTAAGTGCTTTAGCAAATAAAATTAAACAAATTGCTTATAAAATAACAACAACAGGGGAATTAGTAGGTAGAAAATTAGCAGAAAAATTAAATATACCTTTTGGTGTAATTGATTTGTCTTTGGCTCCTACTCCTGCTATTGGCGATAGTGTCGCAGGAATTTTTCAGGCAATGGGATTAGAACATGCAGGGGCTCATGGTACGACTGCAGCACTTGCAATGTTGAATGACGCAGTGAAAAAAGGTGGTATTATGGCAAGCTCTCATGTTGGCGGATTGTCAGGAGCTTTTATTCCTGTTTCAGAAGATGCAGGAATGATTGATGCAACTTCTAAAGGATATTTAACATTTGATAAATTAGAAGCTATGACATCAGTATGTTCTGTGGGTTTGGATATGATTGCAATCCCTGGAGATACTCCTGTAGATACAATTGCAGGTATTATTGCGGATGAAATGGCAATTGGAATGATTAACAAAAAGACAACTGCTGTTAGAATTATTCCTGTTGTGGGAAAGAATATAGGAGACGAAGTTATATATGGAGGATTGTTAGGGAAAGCTCCTATAATGTCTGTAAATTCTCTATCATCATCGGGATTTGTCCGCAGAGGTGGTAGAATTCCTGCTCCAATTCATAGTTTAAATAACTAAAATTTTGAAAGATGAAAGTTCATATTAAGGATTGCTGATGGCTGAATCAATTCGTGTTTTTGAAAACAGTTTAAGAGATTATTTAATTAATGTTCAAACGGATTCCTACAATACAGGAGGAAAAATTGAACAAAGATATAATAACCTGAAAGTTTATATGGAACCTAAAAAAACATCAATTCCTCATTTTTTGGTATCAGTTAATATTTCTGCTGTTTGTTATCAGATAGATCCTATAGAAAAAATTGATGGTAGTATGGGGTCTGACGAAAGATTTGTTACTATGTGGGCAGGAAGACCTAATATTAATGGTGAGTTAAAAAAACATTGGGTATATCTTACTAAGTCTAATGAAATCTTGAATCAACAAGTACAGAATGAAAAGAAAACTGAAGAAAATATGGAAATATCAAAAGCTGAAATCAAAGATGCTGCGGAATCTGTTACAGGTTCTGGTGTAAGACATAGATTAAAAGCTTTTGAGGCTAGATTAAAGAAAAAAAGAATTAACCGTAAGATTAATATATAGAATATTATTTTTTTTCAATCATTGATTTTGATCTTAATTTTCTATGGTAAGTAATTGCAAATCTGTGGGCTTCATCACGTATTCTTTGGAATAAAAATAAAGCGCTTGAGTTTCTTGGTAAGATAACCGGTTCTGATTGTTTTGGTAAAAATACTTCTTCGTGTTTTTTTGCCAAGCTTACGACATCAATGCCTGAAATACCTAATTCTTCTATAATTTCCATAACACTTGATAGTTGACCTTTACCACCATCGATTATCATTAAATCAGGTTTAGCCCATTTTTCTTCACCAAGATGTGACAATCTTCTTGTAAGTACTTCTTTCATTGATAGAAAATCGTCAGGTTTTCCTTCTGTCATTTTAACTTTAAATTTTCTGTATTCTGATTTTTTAGGTAAACCGTTAATGAAAGTTACCATAGAGGCAACAGTGTTAGTTCCTTGAATATGTGAAATATCATAACATTCCATTCTATGTGGGAAATTTTTTAGTTGTAATTTTTCAGCTAGGTATGAACCTATCTCGTTAAAGTCATCTCTGATTTTAGACATTTTGGAAATTTTTGCGTTGTCAAGAACAACTTTTGCATTTTTATCGGCAAGCATTTGTAATTCTTTTCCTTGAGCAGATTTGCCATAACTTATTTTTACTTTTTTCTGAGCTAAGATTTCAAGCCATTCTTCATATAATGCTTTTTCTCCTATTGCTTCTAATTCATTAGATACAATTCTGTCAGGGTATTCAAGTTTTAGAGTTGTATAATATTCTTTGAAAAATGTTGCAAAAAATTCAGTTCTGTCTTCTTCTTCGACCTCGTATGTGAAATCTTTTTTATCAATCAGGCGTCCTTCTCTAATCATAAGTATGACGATTGCAAAAATTCCATCATCAGCCATTAGAGATATTACATCTTCATTTAATTTAGTATTTTCATATACAACTTTTTGCTTTTCTAAGGTTTTAGCAAGGTCATTGTAGCTGTCGCGTAGCTTTGCAGCTTTTTCAAATTGTAATGTGTCTGAATATTTTTGCATTTGTTCTTTAATTTGTTTCATTAATTCAGACTGTTTTCCTGATAAGAACAATTCTGCCTGTTTTACTATTGCTTTGTATTCTTCAGGTGTAACTTTGTTTTGACAAGGTGCCATACATCTTCCAATGTGGTAGTATAGACAAGGTCTGTCTTTAAATTTTGGAGTTCTGCATTGTTTCAGAGGAAATATTTTTTTTAAGAAATCCAATGTTGCATGCATTGCTCGGATATCTGTATATGGTCCGTAATATTTCCCTTTTTCAGGATTCATATTTTTTTTGCGGACAATTGTAATTCTTGGGAAATCTTCATCTGTGATTAGAAAATAAGGATATTTTTTATCATCTTTTAGTAAAATATTATATTTAGGTTTGTATTTTTTTATCAGATGACTTTCAAGAATTAGGGCTTCAACTTCTGTATTTGTGATTATGTATTCTAATCTTTCAATTTGTGAAACAAGCACATTAACTTTTACACTGTCGTGTTTTCTGTTGAAATAACTCATTACACGACGTTTGAGGATTTTAGCTTTCCCGACATAAATTACTTCCCCTTGGTTGTTGTAATATATATAACAACCGGGGAGTGATGGAAGAAGTTTTAAAGTTTGTTTCAACTGCTCATTCATAGCTATTATTATAACATATATTATGTGCAGGATTGCAAAAAATTTTTTCACAAATTATAATACAATAGTAGTATGATCATTGGATTAAGAAAAAAAGGATTTAATTTTTTTATAGTTTTTTTATTATTGCTTGTTGCATTACCGGTTTATGCAACTGCTCGTCCTAAATGGACAGATTTTTGTCCTAGAGGCTTAGAAAATTCTGAATATAAAGAAATCCAAAATTTTTGGCCAGATGGAACTAAATCTACTCAAGCAATTTATAATTATTGGGCAGAAAGAAGAGTTGAATTTGAGAAGGATTTAGCCAAATGTGATGAATTAAATGGTGGGCAAAATAATAGTTGTTACACTCTTTTAAAAGAACGTCAATTATTTGTAAATGAACAATATCGAAGAGATATACAACAAAAACAGATTACAAATCAGATTTGGCGTGATATTCATGATAAAGGATCTAGTCCGATAATGATTAATATTTTTTCTAGATAATTTGTTATTTAATAATTGTTGCAACTTGTTCTGTAATGTCGTCTCCTCCAAATAATACAGTATTTTTTGGTAGCACCATGTTGTAATTCATAGAACGAGCTTTTTCGACAACTGCTGTTTTAATTTTATTATCGATTGCTGTTAATTTGTTGTTGTAAGATGTATCAAGTGCTAATTTTTGTTTGTTAATTTCGTTTCTGTATTTTTCTTCCAATTGTGCAATTTTTGCAGGGTCTTGTTCTTTTGAAATCTCTGCTTTGGCTTTATCAATAGTTGCTTGCATATTTTGCATTTGTTTTTCCTGTTCAAGTTTTAAGGCATTAATTTCTTTTGAATTTTTAAGGATTGTTGCTATATCAACGACTGCAATTTTGTATTCTGGTGTTGTATTTGAGATTGCAATACTGTTTATTGAGTATCCTGCAATAAATGCACTTATTACGATTAATGTAGCTAGTATTTTGTTTTTCATATGTGTAAATCCTTTCTTATATAAAATAAGATTATATTGAATTATAAAAAATTTAATTGGTTACTTGGATTAATTTCATGTTTTTTGTATGATAATTTTGCGAGTACATGAAAACTCGGGTTATTTGCGGGGAAAGCCTCGTTTTAATTAAGCCGAAAAGGAGAGAAAACATGAAAAAATCAATCAACGATTTAGGTGACGTTAAAGGTAAACGCGCTCTTGTAAGAGTTGACGTAAACGTACCTTTAGACGAAAACCACAATGTAACAGATGACACAAGAATTCAAGCAATTGTTCCTACAGTAAGAGCTTTGCAAGAAAAAGGAGCTAAAATTATATTAATGGCTCACTTAGGCAGACCAAAAGGAGAATGGAAAGCTGAATTCACATTAGAACCTGTTGCAAAATATATGTCAAAAGTTTTAGGTGAAGACGTATTATTCGTGAAATCACCTGTAGGCGAAGGTGCTGATAAAGAATTAGCAAACTTAAAAGACGGTCAAGTAGCATTGTTGGAAAACATTCGTTACTACAAAGCTGAAGAAGCAAAAGATGATGATATGACATTTGCAGAAGAACTTGCAAAATTAGGTGATTTCTATGTAAATGATGCATTTGGTGCAGCTCACAGAAAACACACTTCAACTGCAAAAGTTGCTCATATTTTAAAACCTGCAGTAGCTGGTCTTTTAATGGAAAAAGAAATCAGATGCTTATCTCAAGCTCTTGATAACCCAACAAGACCATTCACTGCAGTAGTTGGCGGTGCTAAAGTTTCTTCTAAAATTGGTGTATTAGAAAACTTAATCGACAAAGTTGATAATTTAATTATCGGTGGCGGTATGGCTTATACATTTGTAAAAGCTAATGGCGGTAAAATTGGTAATTCTATTTGTGAAGATGATCAAATGGATGTTGCAAAAGCTATTGAAAAGAAAGCTGCTGATAAGGGTGTAAAATTAGTTATGGCAACTGATGTATTGGCTGCAGATGATTTCTCTGGCAACGGTACAAACAAAGTTGTTGCAATTAATGAAATTCCTGACGGATTTGAAGGCGTTGATGCTGGTCCTGAAAGCCAAAAAGCATTTGCTGAAGTAATCAAAAATTCAAAAACTATTTTGATGAACGGACCTGTGGGTGCATTTGAAAATCCTAAATTTGCTGAAGGTACAAAAGCAGTATTGCAAGCAATTGTAGATGCAACTAAAAATGGTGCTGTATCTGTAATCGGTGGTGGTGATTCTGTTTCTGCCGCTAAAAAATATTTCAAAGCAGAAGATTTCACTCACGTATCAACTGGTGGCGGTGCTTCTCTTGAATTTATTGAAGGAAAAGTATTACCAGGTGTTGCTGCTTTAGACGAAAAATAAGCGTAAAAACATATAAAAAAGCTCTCTGTTTCGACAGGGAGCTTTTTTGTGTTAAAATTTAAATATAAAAAGAGGGCATTATGAAAAATATTTTAATAACAGGCGGAGCAGGATTTATCGGTTCACATTTATGTGAAAAACTTTTAGAGCAGGGTAATCACATAATTTGTCTTGATAACTTTTTTACAGGTTCAAGAAAAAATGTTGAACATTTAATGGATAATAAAGAGTTTGAATTGATAAGACATGATATTATTGAACCTATTATTTTAGAAGTTGACCAAATATATAACTTAGCTTGTCCTGCAAGTCCTATTCATTATCAATACAATGCTATAAAAACAATTAAAACTAATGTCCTCGGTGTTACAAATATGTTGGATCTTGCAGATGAAACTCATGCAAGAATTTTACAGGCTTCTACAAGTGAAGTCTATGGCGATCCGACTGTGCATCCACAAAAAGAAACTTATTGGGGAAATGTTAATCCAATTGGTCTAAGAAGCTGTTATGATGAAGGGAAACGAGTTGCAGAAGCCCTAATGATGGATTATCACAGACAACATAAAGTTGATATAAGAATTATAAGAATATTTAATACTTATGGTCCGAGAATGGCTAAAAATGATGGACGTGTTGTGTCTAATTTCATTATCCAGGCTTTGAAAAATGAAGATATAACAATCTATGGCGACGGTCAGCAAACAAGATCATTCTGTTACGTTGATGATTTAGTTCGCGGAATGATTTCATTGATGAATGTAGAAGATTTTATGGGGCCTGTCAATGTTGGAAATGACGGGGAATATTCAATTTTAGATTTAGCTAAAATGATTATTGAATTGTCGAATTCTAATTCTAAAATTATATTCAAACCTCTGCCATCAGATGATCCTACTCAGCGTCGTCCTGATTTGTCACTGGCAAAAGAAAAATTAGGTTATGAACCGACAGTTCATGTTCGTGACGGTTTGATGAAAACTATTGAATATTTTCAATCAGTATTGTAATTTGTTGAGTTATGAATTATAATTTAATTGCTCCGTAATAAACGGTTTATTTGAGTATGAAAGGAGAGTTATATCATGTGGGAAAAGGATATTAACATTAACGAAGTTAAAGAAATTCGCACAAGAACTACGGTTTATTTTGGTGTAGGTGCTATCAAGAAAATTGATGACATCGCTAAAGTTTTAAAAGGAAAAGGAATTGATAAAGTAATCGTAATGTCAGGCAGAAATGCTTATAAAGCTACAGGTGCTTGGGATTATGTAGAAAAAGCATTAAAAGACAACGGAATCGGATATGTAAATTATGCAGAAGTTACTCCAAATCCAAACACTCATCATGTAAATGATGCTGCAAAACTTGCAAAAGATTTTGGAGCTAAAGCAGTTATTGCAATTGGTGGCGGATCTCCTACAGATGCAGGTAAATCTGTTGCTATCTTGCTTGAATATCCTGAAAAAACTGCTGAAGATATTTATGATTTCACATTTGCACCTGAAAAGGCTGCACCTATTGTATCAATTAACTTGACACACGGTACAGGTACTGAAACTAACAGATTTGCAGTTGTAACTAATTTAGAAAAGAATTTCAAACCTGCAATCGCTTATGATTGTATCTATCCTATGTTTGCAATTGATGATCCTCAATTGATGACAAAATTGTCACCAAAACAAACAAGATATGTGTCAATTGACGCAGTAAACCACGTTGTTGAAGCTGCAACATCTGCAGTAGCTTCTCCTTATTCAATTTCATTAGCAAAACAGGTAATTGAATTAGTTGCAAAATACTTACCAAAAGCTATTGCAAACCCTGAGGATTTAGAAGCTCGTTATTATTTAGCTTATGCAGCAATGATGGGTGGTGTAAGTTTTGATAACGGCTTGTTACACTATACACATGCTCTTGAACACCCATTGAGTGCAGTAAAACCTGAATTGGCTCACGGTTTAGGCTTAGCAATTCTTTTACCTGCAGTTGTAAAAACAATTTATAAAGACAGACCACATGTATTAGCAGAAATTTTAGCTCCTATTGCTCCTGGTCTAACAGGTGAACCTGCAGAAGCTGATAAGGCTGCTAAACTTGTTCAAGATTGGTTGTTCTCTGTAGATGTAAAAGAAAAACTAGAAGATGAAGGATTCACTGACGCTGATGTTGAAAGACTTACAGATCTTGTATATACAACTCCTTCACTTGGCGGTTTGATTGATATTGCACCTTCAGGTAATGGCAGAGATGTTGTTAGAGAAATCTACAAAAACTCTGTAAAACCTCTGTAAAAATATATTAATATTTAAGCACCCTCTTATTTTGAGAGGGTGCTTTTATGTTAGAATTTTTCCATGAATGTTAAAAATATAAGACCAAAAACTTATGTCAAAGAAATTTATGACAATAATAATGTATTAAGATATAAATCAAGATATATAAAATCTACAAATACTTTAATCAAAGATGTATTTTTTCACCGAGATGGAAAAACAGTTGCTTCTATTACAAAATATGATTCTCAAACAGGAAAACCTCTTAGGGAAGTTTTTTTTAATGCTATTGGGAAATATTTTGGAGCAATTGATTATGATAAAATAAATTATTAGGCTTTTAATCTATGGTACAAAAAGTAGAACTTTTAGCTCCTGCAAAGGATAAAAAAACTGCAATAACTGCAATAAATTCCGGATGTGATGCTATTTATATCGGGGCATCGAATTTTGGTGCGCGTAAAAAAGTTCCGAATTCTTTGGAGGATATAAAAGAGATTGTTGACTATGCTCACAAATTCTATGTAAAAGTTCATGTTACCGTAAATACTATTTTGACCGATGATGAGATTTTAAAGGCAAAAGAATTAATTCAAAAATTGTATGATATTGGAGTTGATGCAATTATTGTGCAAGATATGGGAATTTTTAAACTCGTAATAGATAATAAATTGCCTCCAATTGCTCTACATGCGAGTACACAGTGTGATAACAGGGATTTAGAAAAAGTTAAATTTTTTGATGATATGGGTGTTTCTCGTGTAATTTTAGCGAGAGAATTATCTTTAGATAAGATTAAAGAAATTTGCGCAAATACAAATGCTGAAATTGAAACTTTTATCCATGGAGCATTGTGTGTATCTTATAGCGGTCAATGTTATTTCAGTCACTATATTGGCGGAAGGTCTGCTAATCGTGGAGAGTGTGCTCAAGCTTGCCGTAAAAAATATACTCTTATCGATGAAAATGGAAATATAATTGCTAAAGACAAATACCTTTTAAGTATGAAAGATTTTAATGCTTCTCGTCATTTGGAGTCGTTAATTGATGCAGGTGTAAAATCGTTTAAAATTGAAGGGCGTTTAAAAGACGAAAATTATGTAAAAAATGTTGTAGCATATTATAGACAAGAAATTGACAAATTTGCATCTAAAACATCATCAGGCCGAGTCTTTTTGGATTTTGAACCTGATGTGAGAAAAAGTTTTAATCGTGGATTTACGGACTATTTTTTAGATGGGCGTAAGAGATGTTTTAACTTTGAAAGTCCTAAATCTTTGGGCGAAAAACTCGGTAAAATTACGAAAGTTGGAAAAGATTATTTTGAAATTTCTAATGGTGATGTTTCAAAACAAGACGGATTATATTTTAATGGCAATGGCTGTCTTGTAAATAAAGTTGAGGGTAAGAAAATTTATCCTAACAAGATGGAAGGCATAGTTGTTGGACTTGAGGTCTATCGGAATTTTGATAGTAAATTTGAAAAACAACTTGAAAGTTCCAAAATAAAACGACAAATCGGGGTAAAATTCTCTTTTAAAAATGGAATTTTGACAGTTACAGATGAAGATGAAAATTCTGTTAATTTCACTTTAGATAGTTGTGAAAAAGCAAAAAATCCTGAAAAAATGAAAGAAAATTTTATTACACAACTGAAAAAAACAGGTGATAGTGATTTTTATGTTAAAGCTATCGAAATTTCGGAAGAAATTCCTTTTATGCCTATTTCTCAAATAAATGAAATTCGCAGAACCATACTAGAAAAGCTGATGAATGAACGTTTAAAAAATTATAAAAGAGAATTGCAAAAGCCTTTGAAATATGTTAAATTCCCAAAAGAAACCTTAAATTATAAAGCAAATATCCACAACCAATGTGCAAAAGAGTTTTATGAAAATTGCGGTTGTGAGGTCTGTGAAATGTCTGCAGAAAGCGGAGCATTTCCAAAAGAATTGATGAGGACAAAGCATTGTTTGAAATTTGCTTTTAATATGTGTAAATCTCCTAAAAAATTATTTCTTATTGATGAGAAAGGGAAGAAGTATCCTCTGATGTTTGACTGTAAGAATTGTGAGATGGTTGTTTTAGCCAATTAGTGCAAGTTTCAATAAATTTTTCAGGGTAATCCAGATATAAATCCTCTGCGTGAATGCTTTTGAATAATTCAAAACTTTTTGGGCAAGTTGCTTTTTCATATAACAATTCGGTATGCCAAGGACATACTGTCGGGTCTTTTTCGCCTGCAATGAATAGTGTTGGAACTTCTATATTTTTTATTACATCTATCGGTTTGATTTTTTTTCTAATAATTAAAGATGGGCGAATAGATAACCAGCGTTTCAGTTCACATTTTTTTAGTGTAGGAAGCCAAGCTTCTTTTTTCCACATTTTATTTTCAATTTTATCAAAATCACAAGGGGCTGATACTGCAATTACTTTATCTACATTTTTATTTATTGCACTGTGGATTAATACTAGTGCTCCACCTAGTGAAAAACCTACAAGATAAATTTTTTCGTAGTATTTTTTTGCATAGTTAATAACTGTTTTTAAATCAATAGTTTCCTTACTTGTAAAAGTATAAAATCCTGTGCTTTTTCCATGTCCTCTGCAATCGAAAGAGATTACATCAAAATTTTTGGAAAAATCATTTGCGATATTTATAAAAGCTTTGCTGTCTTTTGTCATAAACCAGCCATGTACAAGGATAACCACTTCTTTGTGATTGTTTTTAATGTGATTTATTGCAATATTTATATTATCCTCAGTTTTCAGAAAAAATTTATCCATATAAATATTTTATCATGTTTTGACTTATGTACAAAAAACCTTAAATAAAAAATGTAGATATCATACGAAAGTATGAGCAAGAAATGCAGGTTTTGGTATATATTTGAATGTACCAGAGGGTAGATTTGTGTTAAACGGTGTATTTCAACGACCTTATTTGAATAAAGACGGACGTAATCTTGTAAAGAAAAAGCAAGATGAGGAGAAAAACGCGTCTTCTTCTGCGGTTCAAAGAGAAGAACAGGCTAATCAAAATTCAAGAAGTAAAGGTCTTCAATATGTAGAACAAAAAAGACCTTCATATACCCCTGCTTATCAGCAGCAAAATGGAGAACAAGTTGATTGGCGTCAAATGCGTTCTCAAATTCAAAGTCAAGCTCAATCAAGAAACTTACAGCATACACAATTACAACAAGCACCTGCTCAAACTCAGGAAATTACACCTACCAAAACTCTTTCAGGCAGAAGCACTGTAATTAATATTGCTCAAATTTTAAAGGATTTCAGAAATACAGCTGCAGCTATAGGTACTCCAGATAATTTGAAGGAAGAAGTAAACGGTTATTTATCTTTAATAGAAACTCAAGTTCAAAAAGATAATCCGAATACTAAACTTATTAAATCAAATTTAAAAAATGCATCATCAATTTTAGATGGTTATATTTCTGAAACTCTTAATAAAGATTCAAAAGTTGTAGAAAATTGGGTTGATGCCTTATTTTTGCAGCAGATCGATTTTAAATATAATGAAAATGACATAAATCCTCAATTTTTGGTAAAATTTCCAGAAGGAAGTACACAACAAGCTGAAAAAGCAGAGAACAAAACAACCGTTAATGATACGGTAAAAGAACCTGTACAACAAGAAATTGAAACAGATTCAAAAGTTGTATCATTAATTCCTCAAGATAAAGAATTGAAATCTCTGTTTATTCAATCTAAAAAACTGGCTTACGCAAATCAACCTGAAAAAGCTATAGAAACATTCCAAAGAGCTTTAAAACGAGCAGATGAGGTTGGTGATACCGAAACTAAATCTAAGATTTATTATGAAGTTGGCAGAATTTATGATGATCATGATTATTATGCTCAAGCTCTAAAAAGTTATAACCAATCTTTGAAAAATACAACTGATAATAATGTAAAAACAAAAGCTCATTATTCAATGGCTCAAATTTATGATGATGTAAATCAAATTGAACCTGCACTTGATCATTATTTCAGCTCAATTTCTTTTGCCGGTGAGGCAGAAAATTTGGTTGCACAATCTACATCTTTAACAAAAATGGGTAATATCTATACAGACATGTATGAAGATGAAGCTATGAATTATTATTCTATTGCAGATGATTTGGCATCTCAGACTGATAATTCAAGAGTAAAAGGTTTTGTATCTTCAAGCATGGGTAATGCTTATGAAAAGTTCGGGGAATCTCAAAAAGCTCTAAAATCATATTCTAATGCTGTAAAACATTATACAGATGCCGAAGCTCCTTTGAAAGTTGCACAAAATTATGCAAAAGCTGCAGATATTATGGTAGAACACAGTAATGTATCTAAAGCTAAGGGGCTTTTGACAAAAGCTCAAAATTATGCTCGTCAAACTGATGATGTTAATTTGATGAATGAGATTAATGATAAACTTGCAAGTCTTGAATTATTAGGTTAAAAAAAAAGAGGAGTAATTTTACTCCCCTCTTTTTTATTTCTTAGCCATAATTTCTATTTCGTTGCCATCCGGATCTTTCAAGAATGCAATATACATATTTACTTCAGGCATGAAAAATGGTTCATATAAGTATTTATAACCGAATTTTTCCATTTTTGCGGTAAATTCTTCCATTGATTTCGCTTCAAAAGCAAAGTGCCCGAATGCATTTCCGTTTTCATATCCATTTTTAGGTGTTTCGTTATTATAGGTTATTTCAATTTGTGTTTGACCATCTTCATCGCTTAGATAATATAGTACACAATCATCTAATTTAACTTCACCTGTTCTGTTTAAATCCAAAAGTTCAGTGTAAAATTTCATTGATTCATCAATGTTTTTTACTCTAATCATTGCGTGTAAAAATTTCATTTTTTCCCCTTGTTTATCTATACAACTAATCTATATGTGATAATACTCCTTTAGATGTGTTTTTGTCAATTTCTATAACATGTCTTATAATTGTATGTGACATTAAAAGTAAGTATGGATTTATTTCATTAGTATTACTCATATTGATTTTTGCTTGAGGTTTTTCTTGTTGTTCATTAACGGTTGTTTGAGTACTTGTTTCAAAAGATACTACAGATTCCATTGAATAATGTTTTTCGTCCCCTTCAATTCTTAGTAATAATTCTTCTTTAGGGAATTCTTTGACACATTCAATATTTACATGAACAGAGTTTGCACTTTCTAGGATTAATGTTGCAATTACATTTCCATAATTGAGAGTTGTAATTGTAATAATTAAAATACTATCGCTTCCATCTTGTTCTGAACCTGCTTCAATATCTAAGTCAAACCCTACACCTTCTTGCAGTGGAAGCCATGGAAGATACAGAAGCATTAGAAGTTTCATTGTTTGAGCGGAATCATTTTGGGATGCAGCTGCAATACTTGCATTGATTATTTTGGCAGTATCTTTTAGTTGTGATAAGTCAGTTATGCCTAGTTTCGCAGAATTTGCCATTGTTGTAATCAATTTCGCAATAGCATCTTTGCCATTAGCCTGAATCATTGCTGCAATTTCTGAAAGATTTATCAGTCCTGTTGAGGAAATCGGGAGATTTCTCAAAGAGCTTTGAAGTTGAGATAATACAGCTTTGTTACCCATAAGTAAAATATTTTGAGCTTCTGTTAAAGATAAGCCTTGCAATTGTGCTAATATTTGAGCTTGGGTTTGGGATAAAGCATTTCTTTGCATATTAATTTGGTTTGCAAAACGCTGATTAAATTGGGCAAGTGTTATATTTCTTTGCAGAATATATAATAATTCATTCATATTTTTAGGCAAGTTCATCATATCTTTTACATAAGCTGATTGATCGCCTCCTGCCATATTAGCAAATTGAGGTGATGCAATAGAATTATTTGAGCTTCCAGCAGGTGCTTGCTGCGGAGCCGGTGTAAAAGATGTTTGGACAGGCTTATTTGCAGCAGCTTTTTGTTGAGCATTAAGTGCCTGATAATTTACGAATTTTGAAATTAAATGCCCTAAGTTCAAATCTGCCATAGATTAAATTATAATGATTTTTCCTAATTTGTCCAGTGAATTAATCTTTAGTTGGCAAATATGATTGCGGATAGTTATAATCTTCTTTAAATCCAAGATGTCTATACATTTTTAAGGCTTGGAAATTGTTAGTTTCAGTTGTTGTATTCACTTCTGTAATCGGTTTTATTCCATTATCAGCCATTTCAATAAGTTTTTCTACGGATTTTTTCAACATATGTTTTGATAATCCTTTACCTTGATGTTCTTTTCTTATTGAAACTATAGGGATATTAGCGATTCTACCGCCTGTAAGGTTCATAAAACAGAAGCCTACTGGAATATTGTTATATAACATAACAGTTGTTGCTTCAGGTAAAAATTCTGCATATATATTTTTTACAATTTTAGAAATTATATCACGTGTTCCTTCGATTGTTTTAAATCTTGGATCAAATAGTGCGTCTGCAGATGTTTCAAAGCCTTCTTGAACAACTTCTACTGCATCTTCAAAATATTTATCCTGCCAGTCTACAAGTCTGTATTCATTGTCAAGTTGAGAAAGTTGAGTAGTTTTTAGTATTTCTCTAGAATTTGTACCTGCCATCATAAATCTTAAAACTGCAATTCCTACGAATTTAAATCCATATCTTGCAATATCTCCGATTAAATTCTTTTGCGAACCTAACATAGGGTAGCATACGATTTTGTCTAATCTTTCAGCTTTTGTTAGTTCTAAGAATTTTTTTATCAAATACATTGCGCGTTCTACCATATTTTCCATTTTGAATGAATGAATTATATTCAGCTCAATAGCTTCAGATATAGCAGTTGTGTATACCAAAAATGCTACAGGAATTGTATTATCATATAGAACAAGGCAGTCGATTAAATTCTTTTCAACAGCATCTGTAAAGCCCTCAAAATCTAATGGTTCAAGTTCAAAATTGTATTCTGTAACTGCACGATCTCTAAAATCATTGTATACAGTAGCAAAAGCTTTGTAATCATTTGAGGTTAATAATCGGGCTTCAAAGTTGTTGTTTTCGTCAGTCATTTTCTTAATTCCTTGTTACTCTATTTCCTGTTACAAATTATGATGATTAAATCATATGATGCATTTTATCTTTTTTAGTTTCCATATAACGTTTATTATATTTATTTATAAACGGCGGTATTTTTACTATATCATGTACAGTTAATCCGTAACCATTCAAACCGACGATTTTTTTAGGATTATTAGTAATTAAGTTGAAATTGTTAAAACCTAAATCTCTAATTATTTGTGCACCCATGCCGTAATCTCTTAAATCAGGTTTGAAACCTAAAGACACATTTGCTTCTACTGTATCTTGACCTTCTTCTTGAAGATGGTAGGCTTTAATTTTGTTAATTATACCTATTCCTCTGCCTTCATGACCTTTCATGTAAACAAGAGCACCTTTGCCATATTCGTTAATCATTTCAAGTGCGCTGTGTAATTGGTAGTTGCAATCACATTTTAAGCTATGGAAAATATCACCTGTCAGACATTCGCTGTGCACTCTTATTAGAGGAATTTTGTCAGAGCCGTCATCTTTTACTAATGCAACGCTTTCTTGACCTGTCATGTGATTTACGTATCCGTAAATTTCGAATTCTCCAAATTGTGTTGGAAGATGAGCTTCAGCTTCGCGAGTTACAATTTTTTCTGATTTTAAACGGTATGCGATTAATTCGGCAACAGAAATGAACTTAATTCCATGTTTTTGCGCAAATTCATATAATTCATCACGTTTTGCCATATGTCCGTCTTTTCCCATAATTTCGCACATTGGGCCTGCAGGGATATGTCCGCATAATTTTGCTAAATCAACAACAGCTTCAGTATGACCTGTACGAGTCAGAACTCCGCCTTTTCTTGCAACACAAGGGAATAAGTGCCCCGGACGTCTCAAGTCAGACGGTTGAGCGTCAGGTGCAAGACAAACTTCTATTGTCTTTGCTCTATCGAATGCTGAAATTCCAGTTGTTACGCCATATTTTTCATGAGCATCAATGCTTACTGTAAAAGCTGTTCTCATACTTTCTGTATTTTGTTCTACCATTTGGTGAAGCTGCATTTTTTCTGCAATTTCAGGAGCAATTGCAAGACAGATAAGTCCTTTTGCATTTTCAGCCATGAATTTTATAATTTCAGGAGTGACCATTTGTCCTGAGCAAATTAAGTCCCCTTCGTTTTCTCTATCTTCATCGTCTGCTACGATAATCATTTTGCCGTTTTTAAAGTCTTCTAGAGCAGATTCTATGCTATCAAATTTAAAATTTTCCATTTTACATAAACCCGTTTTCTTTCAAAAAATCTTCTGTAATATTATTATTTTTCGTTGATAAAAATTTTTCAACATACCTGCCTAAAATATCAGTTTCAATATTCACCAAATCTCCGATTTTTAAATATTTTAGGTTGGTATTTTCTAATGTATGTGGGATAATTGCAACACTGAAAGTATTATTTTGGTTTTTAGAGACAGTTAAGCTAACCCCGTTAACGGTAATTGAGCCTTTGTAGACAATGTATTTATCTAATTCTTTTGGTACTTCAAAAGTCATATCACCTAAGTACTTTCCTGTTCCGTCAATGTGTCCTTGTACAATATGACCGCCCATTCTCGTTTGTGGGGTAAGTGCTCTTTCTAGATTTACGCATTCACCTGTTTTAAAGCCTTTTGTAATTTTTAAAGTTTCAGCACTTACATCAGCGCTGAAAGAATTAGAACTCATTGCAACAACTGTTTGACAGCAACCGTCAATCGCTATGCTGTCACCGATTTGGGTATTTTCTAGAACCTTTGAGCATTCAACGATAAGTTTGTGTCCGTCAAAACTTTTTATAAATCCTGTTTCTTCTACAATCCCTGTAAACATAAATTTATTTTAACATGAAAAAATTGCAATAAAATATTTTCCTCATATAATTGAACATGTTAAATGTTTTAAAAAAGGAGAGAATATTATGTCTAGAAAACCTATTATTGCAGGAAACTGGAAAATGAATTTATGCCGTTCAGAAGCTAAAGAAGTTTTTGAAGGTATTAAAAATTTCGTAAAAGATTATACAGCACAAGAATTACCTACAGTAGTAATTGCTCCTGTATTTACATCAATTGCAGCAGTAGAAGCTGTAAGATGTGATTGCGGTTGTGGCGGTAACAAAATTTCTATCGCTGGTCAAAACTGCCACTGGGAAAAATCAGGTGCTTATACTGGTGAAATTTCTGTTGAAATGTTGAAAGATGCAGGTTGTGATTACGTAATTATCGGTCACTCTGAAAGAAGACAATATTTCTCAGAAACTGATGAAATGATTAACAAAAAAGCAAAAGCTATTTTAGCTGGCGGATTAATTCCTATTATCTGCTGCGGTGAAACATTAGAACAAAGAGAAGCTGGTGTTACAGATAAACATATCGCATCTCAAATCAAAGCAGCATTAGAAGGTATTTCTTCAGAAGATGTTGCAAAATCAGTTATTGCATACGAACCAATTTGGGCTATCGGAACTGGTAAAACTTGTGATGCTGATGAAGCTAACAGAGTAATCGCTATGATCAGAAATGTCGTAAAAGAAGTTGCAGGTGCTTCTGCTGCTGATGCTATCAGAATTCTTTACGGTGGATCTGTTAAACCTTCTACAATTGAAGAACAAATGTCTAAATCAGATATCGATGGTGCTTTAATTGGTGGAGCTTCATTAAAAGCTGACAGCTTAAACGAAATTATTGAAAAAACTATGAAATTAATGAAATAGTTTTTGATAATTAAAAAATTAATTAGGACAGGAGTTTTTTAATCCTGTCCTTTTTCATGATATATGTTATATGTATAAAATGTTATTAAAATAATAATAAATATTATTGAATAATTTATCTCCGATGGGTCTTCCAGACAGGGGAACTTTTTATGGAAAAAGTTCCACAAAACCACCCACACGCTTCATTTGCTAATAACTTGTAATGGCTCAACTTAAATAGGCTTAACTCGCTAACGCTCAAACAAAAGCCTATTTGAAAATTGTTTCGCCAACAATTATTGCTCATTCCGCTATTGTGGGGAATCAATTAATCACTACTTAACGAAATAATAACAGAGCAGACATTGTTTGAACGAAGTGAGTTTGTCTGCTTTAAATTGAGTTTAGTAGTGATTAAACGGTTAGCGTGTTTTCTTTTCTTATGTATATTCTTTTCTTTTGCATCGCAACAAAAGAAAAGAATATACAACAATAAAATTAATTGATTAGATTCGCATAACATATATTATGTTATAAAATTGACAATATATTTGCTTTTATTTTATAATTTAATATACTTGTTAAAGGAAGTAAAAGGAGTGTGAAATGGCACAACAATTTAATGCTCAAAATATAAAAAAAAGAATTTCAGTTTTAGTATTTTTAAAAGGTTCCACAGCACCTTTAGTTTTATATGTTGAAAAACCTGAAGAACTTTATGCTGAATTACAACAAGCAATGAAAAGTCCTGCTGCAACTTTAATTGAAAAAGATACATTAGGACCTTTGAAAAAAGTTTGCTTTATCTCTAATCAAGTAGCAGCTTTAGCAATACAAGAAGAACAATACGTAGGATAAAATATCAAATGGATTACAAAATTTCTATAGAAGAACTTGAGAATAGCTCTAGTAAGACTCTTGAATTTCATTTCGAAGATAAAATTGAAGGGTTAAATTGTGTTACTCCAATAAGTTCTGATTTAGAAATAAAATCTTTAGGTGAATTTATCGAAGTCACAGGAAATGTTAAAGGAATTGTTAAACTTGAATGCGATTTATGTTTGAAAGAATTTGATTATGAACTCGATTTTTTAATTGATGAAATGTTTGCAAAAGATAAGCTCCTAGAGGATTACGGACAAGAATTTGAGTTGAGAGACGGACAGTTTGTAACAGATCTTGATGGCGCAGATGAAATTGATATTTATGACTTATTGTATCAATCTGTAATATTAAATTTACCAAATAAGAAAGTTTGTGGTATAAATTGTAATGGGGATAAATTTTTAAAAGAAGAAAATTTATCCGATCCGAGATTAGATGTTTTTAAAAATATCAAAATCGAAGGGAAATAAGAAATATAAGTAGTATAAGAAAATAAAAAGGAAAAAGAAAAATGGCAGTACCTAAGAAAAGAACAGGACACTCAGCACAAGGACACAGAAGAAGCAACTGGAAAGCAACAAAACCAGAAACTACTAAATGCCCTAACTGCGGAGAAACAGTATTAACACACACAGTATGCACAGCTTGCGGAACATACAAAGGAAAACCTGTAAGCTTAAAAGACAGAGTTGAAGAAGAAGCAGTTAAAGAAGAAAAGAAACCTGCTAAAAAATCAACTAAAAAAGCGGAAAAAGTAGAAGAAGTTAAAGCAGAAGCAACTGAAGAAGTAAAAGAAGAAGCTCCTGCAGAAGAATCTGCTGAATCAGAAGAAAAATAGATTATAATATTATAACTTGAATGGTTTTTAAAGCCATTCAAGTTATAAAAAAATAAAAACCGTTATTTTATATAAGACTTTGAGAGGGATAAGATGACAAGAATAGCAATAGATGCAATGGGTGGCGATCATGCTCCACATGAAATAGTTGCAGGCGCAGTATGGGCAGCTAAAGAATATGGAGTTGCAATTGAGTTAGTAGGGAAACAAGATAGAATCGAGCAAGAACTCGATAAAATTTCTCATGAAGGATTTATGACAGATTACGGTAAAGGCGGAGCAGCTAAATACCGTGTAAAAATTGATACTTCTAAACTTGATATTAAAATTACCCATGCTTCTGAAGTAATTGAAATGGGTGAAGCTCCTGGACAAGCTATCCGTAAAAAGAAAAAGTCATCTATCGTTTTAGCTGTTGATGCTGTAGCTCAGGGAAGTTCTGATGCTGTTGTTGCAGCAGGATCTACAGGTGCTGCAATGGCATCAAGTTTATTTGGTTTAGGTAGAATCCCAGGTATTGATAGACCTGCTATTGCTGTTACTTTACCTACTATTAAAAAACCTATCGTTGTAATTGACGGTGGTGCAAACAGTAATTGTTCTCCAGAAATGTTGTATCAGTTTGCTATTATGGGTGCAACTTTCTCTAAAAACGTGTTAGGTATTGAACACCCTAGAGTTGGTGTTTTGAATATCGGTGAAGAAGCTGGAAAAGGTAATGAGTTAGCTCAAGCTACTTATAAATTGTTAGAAGCTCAACAAGATAAATTAAACTTTGTTGGAAATATTGAAGGAAAAGAAATTTTCTTGAGCGTTTGTGATGTTGTTGTATGTGACGGTTTCGTTGGTAACGTAGCATTGAAGGTTACTGAAGGAACATCTCAAATGTTATTTAGAATGTTGAAACAAGAATTTAAAGCTGATATTTTAGGAAAAATTATCGGTTTAATGGCAAAACCTTTCATGAAAAGGATTTATACAAAAATTAATTATGAAGAATTCGGTGGCGCTTTATTGTTAGGCGTTAAGGGGATTACAGTAATCTCTCATGGTAGAAGTAAAGCATATGCAATTAAAAATGCCGTAAGAGTTGCAAAACACGCTGTAGAAACAGGCGTAAACGAAAAAATAGCTAAGTTTTATGAGGAATAAAATATATGACAGATAAATTAATTCCATTGAGAATTGCAGGGGTAGGATATAGTTTACCTGAAACAGTTATTACAAATGATGATTTAACAAAATTGTATGAAACATCAGACGAATGGATTTATACCAGAACCGGTATTAAAGAAAGACGTGTTGTATCAGGTGAACAAAACGCTATTGATTTAGGATTTGAAGCAGCTCAAAGAGCTTTGGAAAAAGCTAAAATGAATCCTGATGATATTGATTTAATAGTTGCAGCATCTTCTGCTCCACCTGATTTATATCCGGCAATCGCTTGTCATATTCATCAAAGATTAGGTATAAAAGCTCAAATTCCTGCATTTGATATTACAGCAGCATGCTCAGGATTAATTTATGGTTTAAGTATTGCAAGAGCTTATGTTGCATCTGGAATGTACAAAAATATTTTGATTGTTGCAACTGATAATAATTCTCGTTTAGTAAATTGGGAAGACAGATCAACTTCAATTTTATTTGGTGACGGTGCTGGTGCAATGGTAGTTACTCAAGCTGAAGATGGTATTGATGATATTATCGCAATTGATATTAAAGCTGATGGTAACTATGGTAATTTAATTGAATTATCATTTGATGGAAAAAATTGTCCTTTGGTTGAACAATATGAAGAAAAACCAAAAGGTATTAGAATGAATGGCCGTGGAGTATATACATTCGTTGCAAAAATTCTTCCTCATTATGTAGAAAATTTAATCACTAATGCAGGGTTAAAAGCAGAAGATATTGATTATCTAATTCCGCACCAAGCTAATATTAGAATTATTCAAGCTGTTCAAGAAAGATTGGGATATTCTGATGATAAAGTAGTTACAAATATTAAATACTATGGAAATACATCAGCAGCATCTATTCCTATTGCATTAGCAGAGAGCGTAGAAAAAGGTAATGTAAAATTAGGTACTACTGCTGTACTATGCGGTTTTGGCGCAGGTATGACTTGGGGCGGTGCAATTGTTAGACTAAGAGAAGGAATTTGTTAATGGGTATTGTTTATAACCTTGAAACAATACGTTCTTGTAAAGAAAAACTTGGTCTTTTGAATGAAGATGTATTTACAAAATCTTCTGTAAAAAATGAATAATTAAATAAATTTCCTAAAAAAGTTTTATAAAACTTAATAATATATAAAAAATATAGCAATTTTATATCAATAAAAGACTTTATTAAAGTATAAGTTTAATAAAGTCTTTTTGTTGAAAGGAGAATATATGGGTTTTCTATCTATTAATAAAATTATAGGACCTCAAGAGAACAATCATACAAATAGTACTAATAGTGTTACAAATCAAAATCTTAATTCTGTTTTTACAAAAGGTAAGTATAATATTACTTCTAAACCTACTAATGTAATAGATGTTAATAACGAAGAAGATGCTATTAAAACTCTTTTAAATAATCAACAGCAAAATCAAGAAAAATTAAAATTAGATAGAGAATTTAATCAATTGAAAGAAACTCTTTTGGAAAATAGTAAAATTACAAAACGAGAAGATCCTAAACTTGGGACTTGTTATAGTTGCAGAGGCCATGAAACTAATATGAGAGGAAGGCAAGGAGCAATTGATTTAGCTGCACTTGCATTAAGAGATTTAGTTGATGGAAAAAAAGAATATCTTGAGCTATCAAAGAAAAATAAGAAAGATTTAACAGATGATCAGCTTTTACAAATGTTCAGTTATGAACAAACATTAAAATCAATGCAGTTGACTATTGATAATAATGGTAATCTTGTAAATATTGAAAATTGCGAATATAGTTATTAAATATTCTTTATTTAATAATTTAATAATTTAATAAAGGCATACATTTTGTATGTCTTTATTATTGTTGTAATTTTAGGGTGTTTGTATTATAATTTATACATAATTAAAAGAGAGGGATATGATATGACAAAAAGAATAGCTTTTCTTTTCCCAGGACAAGGATCACAAGCTGTAGGTATGGGTAAAGATTTGTATGATAATTTTGAAAGTGCAAAATCTGTATTTGATACAGCAGATAAAGTTTTAGGAAAAAGTGTTACAACATTGTGTTTTGAAGGACCAGAAGATGCTTTGAAACAAACTGTAAATACTCAACCTTGTATTGTTACAATGTCTATCGCAGCATTAGAAGCTTTGAAATCTCAATTAGATATCAAACCTGATTTTGTTGCAGGTCATTCTTTGGGTGAATATTGTGCAATGTATTCAGCAGGTGTTATGTCTTTGGATACAGCTTTAAAAGCTATTCAAAAAAGAGCAGATTTAATGGGTGCAACTCATGGTGGTGCAATGTCTGCTATTTTAAATGCTCCGGAAGGAGCTTTAGAAGAAGCATTGAAAGAAGCTTCTCAAGTAGGATATGTTGATGTTGCAAACTATAATTCACCTGCACAAGTCGTAATCACAGGTGATGAGGCTGCAGTTGCAAAAGCTGGTGAATTATTATTAGCAAAAGGTGCAAGAAGAGTAGTTCCTCTAGCTGTATCAGGAGCTTTTCACTCTAAATTTATGGAAAATGCAGGACATGAGTTTGAAAGTTTTGTATCTGAACTTGAATTAAATGACGCTCAAATTCCAGTAATTACAAATGTTGATGCAAATCCAACTACAGCAGTTGCTGATTTCAGAGCTAAAATGCCAAAACAAATTTATTCATCAGTTCATTGGACTCAAACAATTCAGAAAATGGCATCTGAAGGCGTTGAAATTTTCGTAGAAATTGGACCTGGTAAAGTTCTTGCAGGTTTGAATAAGAAAATTGCACCTGAAGCAAAAGTATTTAATATTTATGACATGGCATCTTTAGAAGCTATAATTAGTGAATTGAAGGAGATTTTATGTTAAAAAAAATAGCATTTTTGCTTTTAGTACTATCTTCAGCGGGTATTGTTTTTGCAGCTTCGGATCTAAATAAGCAGCATTATAAAGTTCGGATGGCTTATTATCATAGTATAAAAAGCTGTTCTCCAGGGACTTTTACGATGCCTTCAATTGATTTTATGGGTTTTGATATCAATTTTAAAATGATAGTTTATGGCAAAAAAGATGGTAAGTGTCATATTCGGGAGCTGGCTGGAGCTTCTGATATGAGATGTGCATTACCTATGGATGTTGCCAAAAAATATGCTGATGAAAATATTAGATCATTAGATGAATCTATGAAGAATGGTGTCAGCTACAGTGCTTATGTTAATGAAGTAATAAATAATAGTAATTATTGTAGAAATTAGAAAGTGTATATCAGTTTTATTCTGAAAATTATAAGGAGAAAAAGATGACAGAAAGAAAAATTGCTTTAGTAACAGGTGGATCTCGCGGGATTGGTCTTGCTTGTGCGAAAGAACTTGCAAAAGCTGGTTGTGACATCATTATCAACGATATTTGCGAAGCAGAAAAAGCTCAACCTGCTTTAGATGAAATTAAAGAATTAGGTGCGAATGCTTATTTTTACAGATTTGATGTTTCAGATCCTGTTGCTGTACAAGAAAATGTAGATAAAATGATTGCAGAACATGGTAAAATTGATGTTCTATTAAATAACGCTGGTATTACAAAAGATGGTTTATTTATCAGAATGGATATGGAACAATGGGAAAGAGTTATTAAAATTAACTTAACAAGTGCTTATTGCGTAACTCATGCAGTAATCAAATATATGATGAAAGCTCGTCAAGGTTCTATTATCAATATGTCAAGTGTAGTAGGCTTACATGGTAACCCAGGTCAAGCTAACTACTCTGCTTCAAAAGCTGGTTTAGTTGGTTTAACAAAAACTTTAGCTAAAGAATTTGGTTCAAGAAATATCAGAGTTAATGCTGTATGTCCTGGATTTATTCAAACAGCTATGACAGCAAACCTTCCTAATATCGATGAATACTTGAAAGCTATTCCTATGAAGAGATTAGGAACTCCTGAAGATATTGCTAAAACTGTTAAATATTTAGCTCTAGATGCTGATTATGTTTCAGGTCAAGCAATCGAAGTCGCAGGGGCTTTAATCATATAATTCTGACCATGTTAAAAAAGTAAAGATTTTTAACAATATGGCGCTAGGATTGTAAATTCCTTGCAAAAAAATCTTGCTCTAAGTATAATATTAGAGAACAAATAGTATAGTATACAATTTAAATTATGAGGAAATTAGAAATGAGTACATTTGAAAAAGTAAAAAAAGTTGTTGTAGATCAATTAAGCGTTGATGAAGCTTTAGTTACTCCAGAAGCTAGCTTTACAGCTGACTTAGGTGCTGACTCTTTAGATACAGTAGAATTAGTTATGGCTTTCGAAGAAGAATTCGGTTGCGAAATTCCTGATGAAGAAGCTGAAAAAATTCAAACTGTACAAGATGCAGTTAACTACATCGACTCTCACAAATAAGCACTACATTTCGTAGTCACTTAGATATCCGCTGATTTTCAAGATATTTGGTGAGATTTTATAAAAAGTTGCGAGGGCGAAAATTTAATATTGATTTTCCCCTCGTATATTTCAAAGATAGTTTTAAAAAGGTAAAGAGATGACAAAAAGAAGAGTAGTTATCACAGGACTTGGAGCGGTTACACCATTTGGTGTCGGTGTTGATAAATTTTGGAATAGTCTTGTTGAAGGAAAAAGTGGAATTAGTACATCAGAGCTTATTGATATCAGTAAGCACGTTGTAAAAATATCAGGAGAGTGCAAAAATTTTAATCCTGAGGAGTATCTTGATCCTAAAGAAGCTAAAAAAATGGACAGATATATTCAGTTTGCAGTAATTGCAGCTGATGAAGCAATTAAAGATGCCAAATTAGAAGAAGTTAAGGATGTTGATCCTTATAAAATAGGTGTTATTGTAAGTTCTGCAGCAGGCGGTTTCAGAACTTTTGAAGAAAATCACGTTAGAATTTTGGAAAAAGGTCCTAACAAATGTTCTCCGTTTACAATTCCTATGATGATTGTGAATATGGCATCTGGTCGTATTTCAATGAAATATGGATTTAAAGGTATTAATAAAGTTGTTGTATCAGCTTGTGCTACAGGTACTCATTCTGTAGGTGATGCATTCCGTGCGATTCAGTATGGTGATGCAGATATTATGGTTACAGGCGGTGCAGAAGCTACTATTTGCGATGTTGGTATAGGAGCTTTCTCTAGTGCAAGAACTTTATCAAAACGTAACGATGAACCAACTAAAGCTTCTCGTCCTTGGGATGTTGAAAGAGATGGTTTCGTTATGTCTGAAGGTGCTGGTGTTCTTATTTTAGAAGAATATGAGCATGCTAAAAAACGTGGTGCAAAAATTTATGGTGAAGTTGTTGGATATGGTCAAACAGCTGATGCTTATGATGTTGTAGCTCCTGATCCTGAAGGACAAGGTGCAACTCATTCTATGCAATTTGCACTTGAAGATGCTGGTTTGAAACCTGAAGATGTTGATTATATTAATGCTCATGGTACAAGCACAGGCTTAGGTGATATTGCTGAATCTAAAGCTATTGAAGGCTTGTTTGGTGATAAAGAAACTAATAAAAAATTATTAGTAAGTTCAACAAAATCAATGCATGGTCACTTGTTAGGTGCGACTGGTGCAGTTGAATGTATCGCTTGTGTAAAAGCTATTAATGAAGGTATTGTTCCTCCAACAATCAATCTTGATAATCAAGATGAAAAAGTTGGTAATTTAGATTATGTACCTCATAAAGCTAGAAAAGCAGATATCCATGTTGCATTGTCAAATTCATTTGGATTTGGTGGACAAAATGCTTCAGTTGTCATCAGAGACGTGAAATAAATTAGATTATTTATAATAAAAAAAAGACCGTTATTTTAAAACGGTCTTTTTTTATTTCTTAATTTTCAATTAAAACTCTATCAAGGCAAGCTTTTGGTGAATATTGCCATTCTCTGTATGTTATACGTTTTACTTTATAGCCTGAGCGTTCTATTATTGCTTGTTTTTTCATATTTGAAATGTGGGATTTTATTTTATCATCTAATCCGTCAATTTCGATTACAAACTTGTCATCTACAAGTAAATCTGCGCTTAAGCCTGCAATATCTGCTCCTGCTACTACTTTGTGATCTAATTCTCTTATTTTTTCTGCTACTTCGCGTTCTAGGGAATTTTTATATATGTTTTCGTCAATTTCTCCAGATAGCATTGCTTGTTTTCTATCTTGATATAATTGCATATATGAAACATAGTTTCTGAAATGTCCTTCTGGAAGTTCGCGAGGATTACGTGAAATAAAGTTGATGACTTTGTTTCTTCCTCTTGTGATAGCTACGTTAAATAAGTTTGGTTTTTGTAAGAATATCAAACTTTGATTATAACTGTTATCTGCTATTGCCCAAGAAATAAGCATAATATCACGTTCATCACCTTGGAATGTGTGAGCTGTACCGATTTCTATTTGGTGTTTTTTAATCATGTAATCTGATAGAACTTTTGAAACAGAAACTTTTAATTGTTCTACTTGTGCTCTGAATGGTGAAATTATACCGACAGATACTGGGTTATCAGGATTTTGTCTTTCATCTTCAATAATTATTTCATGCAAGCGTTTTACAACAGCTTCGATTTCTGGTAAGTTTCTTGTTGCATCGAAATCAACTTTTCCGTCTAATACTTCTACAAGTTCCAGTACTTTTTCATCACTTTTATCTTTTCTCATTACGCGAATTCTGTCGTTATAGAATTCGTGATTTGAGAAGTTAATAATTGGCGGAAGACTTCTAAAATGTTCGTCAAGCATAACTGAATTCATAGAATAATAATCTGCCAGGTCAAACATTGAATTTGTTCTGAAACGCCACATAAGCTGATATTTGTCAGGAATTCCATATTGGCTTAAGAATGATTGTTCTTTTGCTTTTTCCAAGAATGAAAGGTGTGGTAATTGTTTGTCATCACCTACAATTACAGCACGTTTCGCACGGAAAAGGATTGGGAAACAGCTTGCTATATCGCATTGAGAAGCTTCATCTATGATTGCAACATCAAACATTCCAGGTTTTAATGGGAGTGAATCAGATACTGCATAAGTTGTTACGCACCAGCATGGGAATGCTTCTAATAGTGGTCTGAAATCTTCTTCTTCCAAAATGTTTGTTTGCAGACGTTTTCTGTTTGTAACAAGAGATTTTGCATGAACTTTTAGTCTTCTGCGTTTGTTTTCATCTCTCAATAAACTTTTTAGGGCTTCTCTGCGTTTATTTTTCAGAATATTTATAGCAAGTGATTTTTGCTTGCGTTTCATTGTACGGATTTGTTCTGATAGCATATGGAGATTGCCTGTTTTTTGAATATCGGCTTCGATTTTTCTTAAAGACCATTCCATATTTGCGAAATCAAGCTCTTGTTTTAATTTTCCTAAGTTTTCGTAATCTACTTCAAAGTCTTTAAGATTAAGGATTTTCTTAAGTTGTCCTAAACTTGTGAAATTTGCAATTTTAGATATAAAACCTGCTTTTTCCATATTGCTTTCAAGAATTTTTATAATTCCCGCAACAATATCTATTTCGCCTTTTTTAAGACTTTTTTTGATAAATTCTTTTTTGCCTAAGAGTTTTTCTTGTTCTTCGACTTCCAATAATTTGTCATGCCAATCTTTTTCAAGCTTAATTATGGTCTCAGATTTCATTTCCATATTCTTAAGCATGTCAAGATGGTCTTTCATATCTTTTGTGTCGACAAGCAGAATATCTTCTACATCTTCGTCTAAATCAGCATTTTGTGAAAGTAGATTATTTAATTCTTCACTAAGTTGTCTTTGGTAATTCAAACGTCCTGCTCTTAGTGCCATGTGACTTGCACCTAAGTCATTCAGACGTTCTGCAACAACATCTACAGCTTTGTCCATTCTTGACGCAACTAGAACTGTTTTCCCGTTTGCAACCAAGTGAGCGACAAGGTTTACGATTGTTTGAGATTTCCCTGTCCCTGGAGGTCCTTGTACTGCTACAAATTTGCTGTTATCAATATTTTTGATTACTTGAAGCTGACTGTCGCTTAATGATAGAGGGGTAATTGGGTAAAAATCAGTTATTTTATTCATATCTTTAAGCGGAACTGATTTTTCTTTGCTTTGTGCATATTCTTCATTAATTATGTTTAGAGCTGTTTCTCTATATGTCCCTGATGGCTTTTCCGCAATTTGGGTTAGTTCATGTAATACCCCTGCAGTGACTGATGGTCGTTTAGTGAGAATTATTGCACTTTGGTATGTGACGGCTACTTTTTCAAGCTTCATTTTTTGTTTAGCTTGCTCATTTTCTTCTTCTTCAATGATTTCGTCTAAATTTTCGCCATCAATTTTTTCTTTATAAAAATCTTTTGCTTTAGTTATGTTATCTTCTTCTTTGTATTCGTCAATGTTTGAAGCAATTTCTATTTCAGGAACAAGTGATTTTAGTGTTGTAAGGAAAATGTTTAATTTGTCTTGAGTGATAGGTAAATCAGGTACAACATCTAAAATCCCTTCAAGGAGTAAATCTACTTCATCTTCATCATCATTTTTTCGCATAAGTGCAGCTAAAGCACCTGTGTTTAGTGATAGAACTTCATCAAGCGGTAAGCAGTTTATATTTACGCCGTTACGTTCAAGCTTGCATGGCATGTATAAAAGCGGAGTTAAAAATTCATTTTGTCTTTTAGATTTTGAACTTTTGCCAACTAAGAATAAATAGCCGTAAATCAGATATTTATCTTTTTGACCTAAATCACTTTGAATCATTAATTCTGTGAGTTTAGGGTCACTTCCGTCTAAAGAAATATATTCAGCACCTGTAGAGAATAATTGTTCTTCACCTTTTAAGAAAATCCATTTATTATCCTTATCTCCTTTAAGGTTTCTGAATGTAGAGCTTTTTACCTCTTCTCTTACGCAATCGTGCAGGTATTGGCTTAATTTTTTTATAAAACTGTTATTGAATGCTGAATTTATAGCGCGTGAAGCTTCCTGTAGCATGTGTGTACTCCTATTCCATTTTTCTCTATTTTACGCTAAAATGCTTGATATGAACATCATCAATATAAAGGATACTTCAAATAAATTGTTTTATATCGGCGGAGTTGTCCGTGATGAACTGTTAGGGCGAGAATCTTTTGATGTTGATATAACATATGTTGGTAATGCTATTGAATATTGTTCTAAATTCGGCGAAGTTATTCAAGAAAATCCTGATTTTGGCACGGTAAGAGTGAATGTTGATGGAAGGGAAGTCGATTTTGCATCTACAAGGTCTGAAAGTTATCCTAAAAAAGGTCATTTGCCTGTTGTTGAAAAAATAGGATGTTCTTTAAAAGAAGATGTAATGCGTCGTGATTTTACGATAAATGCTCTTGCAAAATCGGTTGCAACCGGAGAAATCGTTGATTATACAGGTGGACTTGAAGATTTGAAAAATAAGAAACTCAAAGTTTTGCATGATGAAAGCTTTATTGATGATCCGACAAGAATTATTAGAGGTTTAAAATTTTCAATCCGTTTTGGTTTTGATCTTGATATGCATACAAGAAAATTGCAGGAAGAATATTTGGCTAATATAAATTATGATATGAGCTATAAAAGGGTTAAAAAAGAATTGATTGAAACTTTTAATCTTAATTCTCAAGAGGCTTTTGAAAGATTTATAAATGAAAATATTTATAAGCTTGTGACTGAAAATAATGTTAAAATCCCTGAAATAAATATAGAAAAACTCATTAATGATTACAAGCCTGAATACGTATGGCTTGTGTATGCAGGAGCTCTGAAAGATTTATCTAAATTACCTTTGACAAAAATTGAGCAAAAAATCCTTGATGAAGTTCCAAATAAAATTTTGAATAATGATTTTAAAATATACAAAGCATTTGAAAATGTTAGACTTGAGACAGTGCTTTTATATGGAATTTTATATGATGAAAAAATTGCACGTCATTATCTTGATGATTTAAAACAAATTAAAATTTCAGTAACAGGAAATGATTTATTGAATTTAGGTATAAAGCCTTCGCCTAAATATAGCCAAATTTTTGATGAGGTATTAAGACGAAAACTTGAAAATCCTCAATTGACCAAAGAAGATGAACTAACTTTGCTTGAAAAGTTAAAATAAATATGTTAATATAATAAGGTATACAAATAAAGGGAGCAAACAATGAAGAGATTTAACGCAAAACAAGCACAAATATCTTATGATTTAAAAGATAATTGTGTTGGTTTATCTACAAGTCCGCTTTTCGGGGGGGGGCGATTTAAAGCTTGCTCCACAAGGTTTTTGCGGTGTTGAAAAAATAAATAAAAAATGTTATATTAGTGATATGAAACATCACAAGTTTGGTTTTACACTTGCAGAAGTATTAATAACTTTAGGTATTATAGGCGTTGTAGCAGCTATGACATTGCCTATGTTAATTTCAAATAATAATAAAACAGAAGTAGAAACACGTTTGCAACGAGTTGATTCTATTCTAAATAGTGTAGTTAAATTAGCAGAAAATGATTATGGTGAACCTAAGTATTGGGATGATGCTTCTCCTCAAGATGTTTTAAAGACATATTTTATGCCTTATCTTCCTGGCAGTTCTTTTGTAAGTGAAGCTTTTATGAAGAATTATAAAGTATATACTGCAGATGGGAATAAGTCTTTTACTTTAAATGGTGGTTATGCAAGTGGTATAAAATTAAAAACTGGAGAAATTATACAAATTTCGAATGGCATAAATCAGACTTCAGGTTTGTTACAAATTGGAGTTCTTTTAAAACAAAATAAAACAGGAAAATATGTTAGTGGGAAAGATTATTTTACATTTTTTATGGATATGTCAAAAGGTGTTGTTGATGTAAAACCTTGGGCTGAACATTGGGGAGTTAAATCTTGTACTCAAAATAGAGATCTTTTGTTAGAACAATGTAAAACTTCTATCGGTCATTCAGCTTTATGTCTCATGTTAATAGAATGCAATGGGTGGAAAATTCCTAAGGATTATCCTGTTAGGTTATAATTTTACAGATCATTTATTTGTTTAACGGTTTCTTTGATGTATTGCTTTACAGCTGGGGTGATTAGCAGATCAGGTTCAGACATTGTAAATTCATCAAGGATAATGACACCACGTTTTAAATTCCCGCTTTCTATATATAAAAGACCTAGCATCACTCGATTTAGGGCATTTTTATCGTTGCTGTATTCTTTAATTTTCGCATTAACTAAACCTAAATCTTTATAACATCTGGCTAAATCTTTATAGTATTTAAAATTTAAGCTGTATTGATTTACTGCATCTTCATAGGGTTGTCTTGCCATATCAGGATAACCTATTTTCATATAAGCATCACCAATATTGTTATAATATACTGCAGTAGCTTGAGTATTCGGATTTAAGCTGATTGCTATTTTGAATTCTTGTATTGCTGCATAATAACAACGTTCATTCATATAACGAAGTCCCATGTTATTGTGTAAATAAGCATTTTTTGTCGCATCAATTACATACACATCAGGTTTTCTATATCCTGATGTGAGAATGCTTAAAAATAACAAAGATATTAATAGGACTTTTTTCATACTTATATTTTAATTATGATTTACATTAAATCAATTTCAAGACCTTCATAAGCAAGGATTATGTCTTCTTGTAATTTATATTGTTCTTTTATTGAATTTAATTTGTTATCATCATAGCTTGGGTCAAAGTGGAAAAATACTAATTTTTCAGCTCCAGATTGATTTTTTGCATCAACAGCCATTTCAAAAGTTGAATGTCCGTAACCTTGTTTTGGGACAAAAGAGTCTAAATAATCTTCTGTTGTATATTGAGCATCATGAATTAATAAATTACAGCCTCTTGCAAAATTTATTAATTTTTTATCACCGCCTGGGTAGCTTTCTTTGTCTGTTGAGTATACTAAAGTTTTATCTTTATATTGAATTTTATATATCAATACACCTTCTTGCGGGTGTGCATATGAGCGATAGCAGGTAATTAGGACATCATCTTCTTTTTCTAATTGAGCATCTTTTTCGTTTTCAATTCGTTTAATTATTGGGCTTTCTCCATGACGTAAAATTATACCTTCAGTTTCGTTCAAATCTTTAATATTTAAATTCCCTGCGATATCTCCTAAATCAAGTGGGAAAGATTTTCCGAATAATAATTCGGATATTTCATCAGCTAGGCTTTCGTTATAATTAACATTCCCAAAAACGTTTATGTTAGAAGATGGTATATGAAGCGGTCTAAAAAATGTAAAACCTTGAATGTGGTCTTGGTGTATATGTGAAATTAGAACTGTTGCATTAATAGGAGTCCTTTTTTCACTTTTAGTTGCAGAAGCAATGTATTTTGCAATAAGTTCGTTTCCGATATCGATTAATCCAGTACCGGCATCAAGAATTATCAAATGTCCGTTTACATTTATTTCAACACAAGATGTGTTTCCACCGTATTGTAAAAAATCTTTATTTGCAATAGGATAGCTTCCTCTTACACCTCTAAATTTTACCTTAAATTCGCTCATAATTTTATCCTTCTTTAAAGTTTGTACAAAACCCATTTTTTAGATCAGGTTTGCAAATTTTTATGCAAATCAAAGTTATGGGTGGAGCTGTACGCTCCTATTTTTTTATTGTAATTGTTGCATTTTGGTCTTTTTCTTCACCTGTATAAACGGTTGTTCCGAATACAAGTATTTTAGCAAGTTTTTGAATATTTGTCAGCTTTGTTTCTTTATTTTCAATATTGAATACGACTTTGTTTCTGTAATTAGATACAGTCACCATTCTAAAAGCGTTAGGATATGATACTAAAGATGGGCAACTTACATATAGTATGTTGTCTTTTTGAGTAATTTTGGCTCCATGGTAATGACCTTGGAATACTGCGATTGGATTTTTATATTTTGTTAAAATTTCTTCCATTTTGTCTGCATCAAGTAATCTGTGATTTGGACTATTGTATGGTTCAAGTACAGGTACATGCATAAATATTAAAACAGTATCTTTTTTTGAATTTGCGAGTTCATTGTCTAACCATTTTAATTGTTCTTCACCCATTCTTCCGTTTGAAGTTAGACGGTCTCTGATAATTGTGTCTAGAACAATTACTTTGTAACCTTTTTGTGGAATGAATGAGTAATATGATTTTTCAAATTTATAATTTGTATTGTATTTATTAACTAATTGCATATATACTGCAGGAGTTAAATAACCGCCAAACATTGTATCGTGATTACCAAAAGCAAAATACCATGGTGCATTTATTTTTTCTGTATGGGGTAAAAATGCACTTAATTCTTTTTCAAAAGGTTTGTCAATCAAATCTCCTGTGAACATAACAAAAGATACGTTCGGAGTTGCATTGATTTGTTCAATTGCATCGTCAAGTAGTTTTGGAGATTCTGCAATCATTTTGTAAGTTGTATTGTTAGTTCCAGTATAGTAGTGTACGTCACTTACTTGGGCAAATTTTAGACTTGATGTACTGCTGTATGATTGAAGTCCAAATAGCATTGCTCCTGCTAGTAATATAGATATTGACCAATTTTTTATTCTAGTCATTGCTGTTTCCTTTGTTTTTACTCTTTTTCTGTATCTTCTTGTCATTATTTTTTATCCAACTTTGATTTGATTTCATTATACTTAGAAGTTAATTCTTTGTCGTCATCAGACAGTATGATTGCTTTATCTGTGTTTAAAAGAGCTGATGGGTAATTCCCCATTGCATAGTCACAAAGACCAATGTATTTATATACTTCTGATGTTTGAACATTTTGTGATAAAATATTTAATTTCTCACGAGCTTGTGAGTAATCCCCTTTATAATAAAGGATTTTAGCTTCTATTAATAAATACGAAATATCTTCTTCTATATTGATTGCTTTTTCTATGTCATTTTCAGCTTTATCAATATTGTTTGTATTAAGATATGCTTTCGCTCTCATTGCATAAGCTATGTCTGAATTTTTATTATATGTCAAATATTTATTTAATACATCGATTGCATTTGAAAAATCTTTATTAGCAATATAAGCTTGTGCAAGACTTAAATAACTTTGTGTATAGTCAGGATTTAACGAAATTGCTTTTTGATAATTATAAATTGCATTTTTATAATCATTATTGTTTAAGTAAACTTCTGCGAGGGAATATGCTGCCCAAAAGTCATTTGGAGTATTGTTTAATGATGTTATTTCTTTTTCGTAATCCCCTTGTAATTTTGAAGTTTTTGAATTGTTTATATTTTTATTTTTAGAAGTTAAATAAGATTTTGAGTTTGGGTTTTTAATTCTTATTAAAGTATTTTTTAGATCTTTTGCATCGTTATTGTTAGGTTCAAGTTGTAAAATTTTATCAAGATAAATAATAGCATCATTATATTGACCGTATGTACAATAATTTGTTGCTATATCAAAGTAATCCTCGGTAATTTCGCTTGAGGATACTGCTATGCAAGGGAATATTAGACATAACAGAAAGAATTTTTTCATAATAAAATTATATCATAATTTCATCTAAATGTATGAGAAATTAAAGTTAAAATATTTTTTTGCCGTTATTAAGAATATCATGACTAAAAGTTTTTTTGTAAATCCATTTGAAAAGAAACCAGATAAAGATCCAATGACACCGACTTATGTAAAGCCTGATGGAACTCAGGTTATTGAAAAAAAAGAGGAATTCGGTCTTACTGTATATGAAAAATGCCCAGATGGTGCTTTGATTTTTAGAAGTTATAACAAAAGTGGAAAGCTTATTTTGGATTTTGCTAGAAATTTGAATTTTGAAGTTGGGCACCGTTATGATGATTTGGGGAATATGGTTTATAAATATGATTCTGTATATGATGAGCATAACGTGCTTGCAATTAAAAATGAATATGATATTGAGTACTATGACGACGGTAAAAAGAAATTAGAAGTTTTAACAAAATTTCCTGATGATGTCACAGTATATATGCAATATGATAAATCTGGCAAAAGAATTGAAAAAATTGAAGAACGAGGTACCGTCAAAACTTGGTTTGATGAAAATGACAAACCGATAAAAAGAGAAATTGACAGAGGATCTGGTGGTATTATCACTCAAGATTTGAGAAACCAATAAAAAAGAGTATTTGTTAATAATACTCTTTTTTATTTTTAAATTGTTAATTAAAACTGTTAAATATTCATAGCTCTTAAGATTTCATTCATATCTGATGATGTTTTCTTAACGTCTGAATTTGAATATTTAATCGCATTATCTGGATCTTTTAATCCGTTACCAGTTAAGATACAAACAATTTTTGAGCCTTCTTTTACTTGGTCTTTTACTTTAATTAACCCTGCAACAGATGCAGCGCTTGCAGGTTCTGCAAGTACACCTTCGCAAGATGCGATAAGTTTATATGCTTTTACGATTTCTTCATCTGTTACGCAATTTATCATACCGTTGCTTTCATCTCTTGCAGCTTCTGCAAATTTCCAACTTGCAGGGTTTCCAATACGGATTGCAGTTGCAAGTGTTTCAGGTTTGAAAATTCTTTCTCCTTTTACAATCGCAGCAGCACCTTCTGCTTCAAAGCCCATCATTTTTGGTAAGTTAGAAACTTTTCCGGCTTTGTGCCATTCTTTGTAACCTTTCCAGTATGCTGTGATATTACCGGCATTTCCAACTGGGATAAAATGGTAATCAGGAGCTTGTCCTAATGCGTTACAAATTTCAAATGCACCTGTTTTTTGACCTTCTATTCTGTAAGGGTTTACAGAGTTTACAAGTGTAATTGGGTAGTTGTCAGAAATTTTTCTTACCATTTCAAGAGCTTCATCAAAATTTCCTTGAATTGCAATAATTTCAGCTCCATACATCATTGCTTGAGATAATTTGCCAAGTGCGATGTAACCGTCAGGGATTAATACGAAAGTTCTCATACCTGCTTTTGCACCGTAAGCTGCTGCTGATGCTGATGTATTTCCTGTTGATGCACAGATAATTGCACCTGCACCTGCTTCTTTTGCTTTAGATACAGCCATTGTCATTCCGCGGTCTTTGAAACTTCCTGTTGGGTTGCAGCCTTCAAATTTTAAATAAATTTCAGCATCTAGCCCTATTTTTTTAGCTAAATTTTCAGCTTTAATTAATGGAGTGTTTCCTTCGTTTAATGTGACAACAGGAGTTTTATCTGTTACCGGAAGGTATTCTCTGAATGTATTGATTAATCCTTGATAGTACATACTTTCCCTCTTTCTCTTTATAGAAATTTTAATATTTTATATTAATGTTTTTATCAGAACTATTTAAAAAGTCATTTAACTCTTTAGCTATATTTTCAGCTTTATATCTATTGTGTGAGCTGGCAGAGAAAAATTTTTGTTTTTCTCCGCTTTTCGTTAATGCATAAATATGATATTTTAGTATTTCTTTTCTTTTGATCCTAGCTTGATCTGAAGAACTTGCATTGAAATAATTCCAGAGTTTCATAACATCGATAGAACTTGAAACATAAAATTTGCTTATTGAATCTATATTTACTCTTTTTTCTTTCATTGTGTATCTGAACAAGTTTTGTTCAACAATTTTACATCCAGAATATGATGAACATATCAAATTGGATGTTGAAATATTATAACAACAAAATAAAATTACAATTATTGGAAGGATTATAAGAATTAACTTATTAGTAAAAGTTAGCTTTTGCTTATTTTCTGGCATTTACCTTCTCCTGTATTTTTATTACACTTGAACTCTTATTAAGCTTTTTACAATATTTCCATCTTGTTCAATTTGTTTAATTGCATTTTGCATATTTTTTTCTTTTACAAGTTCTGTAATAACCGTAATATCTGCAGTATTATCATCTGATACGCAGCGTTGTACAATGCTTGCTAAACTTATATCATTGTTTGCACAAATTGTTCCGATTTTTCCTATTACGCCTTTGTTGTTTTTGGCATTAATAGATATGTAATATTTGTTTGTTGTATCGGAAATGTTAATCATATGAGCGTCATCATTATGTTTGCATCTCATCATAGGCAAAATATAATCAGATTTTCCTATTTCTGCAGCTATTGCAAGAATATCACCTACAACCGAACTTGCTGTTGGAAACTCTCCAGCTCCAGGGCCTGAAAGTGTTACACTGCCTATAGGGTGACCGCTTAATGATACAGCATTTGTTACATAATCAATGTGTGCAAGAGTTGATTTTTTTGAAACAAGCATTGGGTGTACTCTTACGTCAACATTTTCGTTATCGTCCATATGTGCTGATGCGATTAGTTTAATTTTATAGCCTAAGTCGTTTGCAGCTTTCATATCTTCTGCACGAATTTTTGTAATTCCTTCTCTGTATACATTTTCAATTTTTATTCTTTTATTGAATGTAATTGAGGCAAGGGTTGCAATTTTGTATGCTGCATCAAAACCTTCAACATCGCCTGTTGGATCAGCTTCAGCATAGCCTAATTCTTGAGCTTCTTTTAAAACATCAGAATATTGAGCTCCTTGCACGTCCATTTTAGTTAAAATGTAATTTGTTGTGCCATTTACGATTGCTTCAATGTGGTTAATTTTGTTACCGGCAAGAATTGTTTTAATAGGCATTATAATTGGTATACCGCCGGCTATTGCAGCTTCGTATAAAATTACTCTGTTATATTCTTCTGCAATTTTAAATAATTCTTCTCCTCTTTTAGCAAGAAGTTCTTTATTGGCGGTTACAATATGTTTACCATTTTTAATTGCAGTTGCAATTAAGTCAAAAGCTGGTTCTAACCCGCCTACAAGTTCTGCAACAATATCGATTTCAGGGTCATTGACGATTTTATAAGCGTCATCTGTTACAATTGATTCATCTAACCCTTTGATATTTCTTTTTTTGTTGATATTACGAACTGCAATACTTTTTACTTCTACATTATCAAAAGACTGTAAAGTCTTAAAAACACCGGAACCAACTGTTCCTAATCCTATAAGTCCAATTTTAATTTTCTTTTCCATATGAAGATTGTATCATAAATAAGAAAATTAATTGAAAATTTTATTTATTACTTTTAATAAAGAAGCTTTTAATTTTAATTATTATTTCTGCAATCAATTTAGTGATAGAGAAGTTGTCTTCTGGCATTTCAGGTTCTTTATCAAAAGTGAAGATATCACCTTCATCTTTTTTCATAAAGATACTTTCATCTAAATATTTTCTTTCTTGTTTTTCTTCTTTTTCCCCTTGAGCCATATACCCGAGGTTACCTGCGCCGCCGTCATTTTGCATAGATGCTGCTGCTTTGATAACCGGTTTTGTGCTCAAAACATTTACATCGAATGACATTTTTTCACCATAACTTTACGATTTTTTATATATTCGTAAACCCCTTTTGTTTCCTTATATATATAAAGTATTTTTCATGAAGAAATGTTACAAAAAAGAGTGTTTTGTAACAAAAAGTTTACAATATGTTATTCGCTGAATTTTAAAACACTTTGGCACTTAAAGCCTATTTCAAATAAATCTCTTTTTCTTATTGCAGAAGTAATATCAGGTCTAAATTCCGGAGTATTTGGAGTAAGTATAAATTCAACGATATTATTTTCTTCATCATAGTTTAGGTGAATTTTTTTTATTAAGTTAAGATGACCTCTATCTAATCCGTCAGAAATTTTTAGAATTCCTGCAAGACGTTTAACTATTTTTCTTTCTTTTTTTTCGAGAGTGTTATAAATTTCGTGGTCATTTTTATCAGGCAGACCGCCTCTATGATATCTGCAAATACAGCCTATAATTTTTTCTTCATTTTCATTAAATCCTGCTATTCCGTTTTCGATTACCATTTTCATGCTGTGTTTGTTATGACCTTTGGAATCTATATAATAGCCGATATCATGTAATAGTGCAGCTGCTTCAAGAAATTTGCGTTCTTTGTTAGACATTTCTCGAATTTTTTCATTGGCTTCATCAAAAATCATCATGGAAATTCTTCGCACTTCAATTGGGTGTGATGAGCTTTTTGAATATTTATTAAGCAGTTCTTGTGCAGTTAATTTCATAATTTACATTAATTTTAGCAAAAAAATGGATTGCGTACAATATTTTTGATATTATAAATATGGTTATGGAAAATATAGATAATATAAAAAACACAGATTTTGATATCCCATCTGATGTTTTAGATGAAATTCAAAAAAATATTCAAAATATAATAGAAGGTTTTGATATTCCAGATGATAATAAAATGGAAGTTATCAAAAAAATTAATTTTATGTACACGCAAACAAAGCAAATGTCTTTTACAGATCCTTTGACAAGGTTATCTAATCGTAGACATTTTGAAACAAGTCTTGAAAGAGAATATATGCGTGCTAAACGTTATAATAGTGACTTAAGTGTTGCAATTATAGATATTGATTTTTTCAAAAAATTTAATGATACATATGGTCATTCTTGTGGTGATTATGTATTGAAAGAGGTTGCATATAAAATTTTGAATAATTTTAGGCAGACTGATTTTGTATTTAGATATGGCGGGGAAGAATTTGCTGTAATATTGACTGAAACTGCAGGAGAAAATGCTATTATTCCTCTTGAAAGATTGAGAAAAAATATAGAAAGTTCAAAATTTCTGTACCATGGAGAACAATTAAATGTAACTGTAAGTATTGGTGTAAGTTCAAATACAGATTTTGAAAATCCTTGGGAAATGTTTGATGATGCAGATAGAGCATTGTACGAGGCAAAAAACAGTGGACGTAACAAAGTTAGGTCTGCAGGATAATTGATGTTATTTAAAATTGAAGATAGGATAAAATTATGATTAAAAATATTTGTAAATTATTAATTATGGTCTTTTTATTAACAGGTATTGTATCAGCAGAAGAATATACAACTGTGCATGCTGAACATATTCTTGTGAAAACTGCTGCTGAAGCTCAGCAGATTAAAAAAGATATTGATAATGGCGGTAGTTTTGAATATTATGCAAGGGCCTACTCTCTTTGTCCTTCAGGACGAAATGGCGGAGATTTAGGGTATTTTGATCGTGGACAAATGGTGCCGGAGTTTGAAAAGGCAGCTTTTAATACTCCTGTTGGAGAAGTTTCAAATCCTGTGTATACACAGTTCGGGTGGCATTTGATTAAAGTTTTGGATAAAAAATAGGAAATAAAAAAGAAGCTTTAAAAATAAAGCTTCTTTTTTTATGAGCTATCTGAAATTATTAACCGCCAATTCTAATTGGTTCATTTTGGTTTTGTTGAGCTTCTTGTTTTTGAGCAGGAGCTTGTTGTTTAGTTTTGTCTAATTCTTTTTGTAATTTTTCTTGTTTTTTTATTAGTTTAGCCATTTTTTTCAATGCTTTTACTTCACCTTGAGGTTTGTTGAAAGATTCAGGATTTAGTGTTATCATTTTTTCCCAGCATCCAGGTACGTTTGATTTTTCTCCACAAACACAGTTTCTCCAAGTTTCACCTGTTTTTTTATCAACTAGGATTGTTATCATATTGCTTCCTGTAACTACATCATATCTACTTTTTGTATTTGTGTTTGCAATTTGTATCCACATTGTAGCTAGAATTAGTACAGCAAGTCCAATTAAAATATTTTCTCTCATAAAAACCTCTTTTCTTAATAATAGTAAATTTTTCAAAATAATTATACATACAAAGTCTAGTATTAGCAAGTTGTATAATAATACTTTAGCCCAATGAAAATTAAAAATAGAGAATCTAAAATTATATATAAAGAAAGGATAAATTTATGGTCTTACTTGTTCGTTGGATATTATTTGCTTTAGCCATTGTTTTTGTTGCTTGGTTAGTTCCAGGTATTGAGGTTGAAAATTTTCAAAGTGCAATGCTTGTTACAGTAATTATTGCTCTTATAAATATTTTTATAAGACCTTTAATTGTATTTATTACGTTACCAATAAATATTTTGACATTAGGAATATTTACTTTAGTTATTAATGCTTTGTTATTAATGTTGGCTGGTTACCTTGCCCCTGGGGTTGATGTCGAGGGATTTTTAAGCGCATTTATAGGGTCGGTAGTTTTGGCTTTTTTAGGGTTAATTATTAATATGGTAACGATTGATAAAGCTGATTAAAACTATTTTTTTATTTCTAATTTTAATAAAAAACTCCGATTTTTTCGGAGTTTTTTATGCTAAACTTTTTTTATGAAAGCTTTGATTTGTGAAAACGGAAAAATTCAAATGGTCGAAAGACCTATGCCTGTTATTAAGAATGCAAAAGATGCAATTATAAAAGTTACTTTATCTTCGATTTGCACGAGTGATTTACATATAATTCATGGTTTTGTACCTTTGGCAAAAAATGGTGTTGTACTCGGGCATGAATTTGTAGGGGAAGTTATAGAAGTTGGAAGTGATGTTAAAAATTTTGTAAAAGGTGATAGAGTATCTGTTAATTGTGAAACTTTTTGTGGAGAATGTGAATTTTGTAAAAAAGGTTTTGTGAATAATTGTATAAATGGTGGTTGGGAATTAGGTTGCAAAATTGATGGTTGCCAAGCGGAATATGTGAGAGTTCCTTTTGCGGATAATGGACTTACAAAATTGCCTGATAATGTGAGTTATGAAAACGCATTATTTGTCGGAGATATTTTATCAAGCGGTTATTGGGGTGCTGAGATTTGTGAAATTAATCAAGGTGATACAGTTGCTGTCATTGGAGCAGGACCTGTAGGGCTTTGTGCAATGCAGTGTGCAAAATTTATGGGTGCAGGTAAAGTAATCGGAATTGATATTGATGAAAAAAGACTTGAACTTTCTAAAAAATTAGGTTTTGCAGATTTCACAATTAATCCTAATAATTCAGATGTTGAAAAAGCTATTAAAAGTATTACAAATTACGGTGCAGATTCAGTAATTGAAGCTGCAGGTGGTGAAAATACTTTTGAAATGGCTTATAAAATTGCAAGACCAAATGCTATTGTCGCTCTTGTTGCTATGTATGAAAAAAATCAAATTCTTCCCTTACCTGAAATGTATGGAAAAAATTTGATTTTTAAAACAGGTGGTGTCGATGCTGTCCATTGCAAGGACTTGGTCAGATATATTTCTGAAGGGAAAATATCTACAGATTTTTTAATTACTCATAGATTTACGTTTGAAGATATAAAAAATGCTTATGAGCTTTTTGAGAAAAAATCTGATAATTGTTTAAAAATAGCAATTCAATATTAATTGTTATTTAAAGCGTGACCTAAGAATCTGCAAAGAATTTTATATCCTGCTTTTGTTGCTTTGCTTTCTTTTAAAGCGTTAAGCAGCATAAAATCATGAATTGTGTTGTTAATTCTTACGCAGGCTGTATCGACATTCGCATCTATTAGCTTTCTTGCAAGAGCTTCTCCCTCATCTCTCAGAACATCATTTTCTGCAGTAATGATAAGAGTTGGAGGCAGGTCTTCCAAATCTTGTAATTCTGCTTTTAATGGAGATATAAACATATCATTTTCTTTAATTTCTTTTTTAGGTTTGTAGCAGTCAAAGAAATATTCCATTGATTTTTTAGTAAGCCATGGCCCGTCTTTGAATTCTTTGTAAGATTCTGTATTCATTTCCGTATCAGCTACAGGATAAATTAGTGCTTGAAATAATAGTTTTGGACCATTTTCAAATTTCGCTTTTATAGCTGCTGCAATCGCTAAATTCCCGCCTGCACTGTCGCCTGCTATTGCAATTTTATTTGTGTCAATGTTGTTATCGCTTCCATATTCTGCAAAGTATTTTATTGTTGCATATATTTGGTTCAGTGCATCCGGATATTTGAATTCAGGAGAACGAGGGTAGTTGACAAATGCTACGGCTGATTTTGTGTAGTTTGCAATTTTTTTGATAGTCATATCATACACATCAGCATCACCCATTACCCAGCCGCCGCCATGGCAATAGATTATTACAGGTAATTTCTCGTTTAAACAGTTTTCAGGTCTTACTATTCTTACGTTAATATCACCTGCAGATGGGCTGAATATTGTTATATCTTCTGTATGGGCATTGATTGGAGCATAGTATTCTTTTTGTAATTCACTTAAAAATTCTCTTGCTTCATCAGGGGTAATTTCATTTAATGGTTTTGAATTTTTTGATTCAATGTAATCAATAAATTTTTGTACTGTTTTGTCAAGATTTGGTTTTGTCATAGTACCTCCTTTTAACAGATTTTTTTCTGAATAAATATTTCTGTCATCACCGCTTTGTAATATTTTTGTGTATTTAATTAATTGCCTAATCAGCTAATAGCTTTTTATTATGAAGTATTTGATTATTGTTTTGTGATGAAAAAATTGTTTATTATATTTTTTTTAATGATTGTTGGAATATCAGCTCAAGCTCAAGATTGTGCTTGTGATGAGCAAGTTTTGGGCAGAGAACATATGTTCTGTGAAAAAGGAGCATTAAGTAATAATGTTACGATTACTAATTTAAGAAATATAATTTGTAAGGGAAATGCTTTTAAAGTTGCATTTGATTGTAAATTTTGGTCTGAATGTGCAAAAGCAGGTGATAGGGTTAATTTTTCTGTCCCCGGTGCGATATATACTCAGGAAGGAACTTTGCTAATCCCTGCAGGTTCAAAAGTTGTGGGGACAGTAATTAGAATTGAAAAACAAAGAATCCCGAATAAGAACGCTCGTGTTTATTTGAATTTTGAATGTTTGTTATTACCTGATGGTAGTGCAATTCAAATGTCTGCGAAACCTTTGACTAAAGATTCTTCTCTAAAAGAAGGACCTTGGCATACAGCAGGAAAATTAACAGCTTACACACTAGGTTTAGGTATAGTTGGTGCAGGTGCCGGTACCGGTTTTGCATTTATTCCAAATCCTGCAAAATTGGGCGTAGGTTATGCAATCGGTATTCCTGTCGGTACAACTGTTGGTTTGATTACGGGGTTAGTTACTCCGGGGCTTAAATACCACGCAAAAGCAGGTGAAGAAATTACAATAATTTTATGTGATGATTTGGCGATAAAAAAACAATGTGAGTAAATTGTCAGTTTGATGTCAGTAAATGCGTTGAGCTGACAATTTAATTTTATGGTGAGGATTATGAAAAATTTTTATTAAAAATTTTTATTGAAGAAATAAAATCTTAGTGCTAATATAAATTTGCAATAGCGGCATCGTCTAGAGGTTAGGATAGCAGATTCTCATTCTGTTGACACGGGTTCAATTCCCGTTGCCGCCGATTATAAGAGAATTTAGGAATTTTATGTTTGTTTTCTTTGCTTTTTTGATTATATTTTGTGAAATTTTTTATATCAGATACAATAAAAAATTTATTTATAATTATATAAGATTAAATTATCCGATGGAAAAAGTAATATTAAATATTCATTCTCATCCTCTAATTTATGTTTTTCCTATTATTTTAATACTAATAACTTATTATTTTTATCAGATTTATTCATTATTAAATTTTATTTTTGTATTTGTTATAGGATTGTTAATTTTATTGCTTTGGCTTTTTAGTGTAATTGTACTTTCTATAAATTATTGCTTGACGGATGAAAGAGTTATTAAATTATCTTCAATAAAAATATTAAAAAATATATTTTCAGAATTTAATATTCAATATAAAAATATAACTAATTTACTATTATACAAATACGGTTATAGTACAGAAATATTAATTGATGATGATAAAAAACGTTATAGATTAGCAGGAATTAGTAATATTAAAAAAGTTTATGATGTTATAAAAAATCAAATAAAATAGGTCGAATTTTTATATTCGACCTATTTGTTCCTATGTTTAATTTCCAAAAAATTTTATATTTTAATTAAGAAAAATTTGCTGTCTTTAAGGGCTAATACTTTGTGTTCTTTGTCTTTTTTAAACATTAAAATTTCACCTTTATCAAGTTTAAATTTTTCAGCATCAAAATGTAATTCAATTTCTCCATCTATTACATATACAGCTGCATCAGATTCTGAAGTGTGGGTATCTATGATTTCATCTTTTTTTAGACCTATGATTGTTAAACTACTATTATCTTTTTCTAGTAATCTTTTGTGTTCAAATTTTTCGTGATCGATATCAATAATATCTTTTGCTTTTAGTACGTTATAAAACATAATCCCTCCTTTTTATACAATTTATCTTTTAAAAGGAAGGATTACATTCTATATTAAGGCTATTGAGGTCAATAATTTTAATTAGCCTTTTGTCTTATAATTAGTACAAGCGGGATTATGATAAATGCTGCAAGTCCAAAATATCTGAAAGTTTCAACATATCCCCAAAGGCTAGATTGTTGCAGAAGCTGATTATAAATTTGCATACCTGCCATATGAGTAGCGGTTGCTAAATCAGTATTAGCGGCGAAACTTGCAGCTAATGAATTTATTTTTGCTGTATATGCATCGCTAGAGAAATTTAGATGTCCTACCATCATCATTTGATGCACTTGAGAAAATCTTGAAATCATTGTTGTAGCAACAGAAGTCCCAATTGCAGCACCTGTGTTTTTTAATAGATTTTGCACCCCTGCAGCATTAGTTTGCTGTTCATTTGTCAATGTACTGCAGGACAAATTCATCATTGGTACCATTGCCATAATCATACCAAGTCCGAATACCATATTAGGTAGTGCAATATCTACAAGTGCTATGTTTGTATTTATTTCTCCAAACATTAACCCGCCTATGCCAAGAATAATTAGCCCTGTAATAATTAATGGCTTTGTTCCTATTTTAGGGGTTAGAACACCGCATGCCACAGTTGCAATAAGACAACCTGCACCTCTTGGTACCATTGATAAACCGCTTAAGAATGATGTGTATCCCATTAATTGCTGTAACATTGATGGTAATATTGCTGCAGATGCCATCATTACACCCATTAATACTATTAAAACTATTGTCCCGAAAAAGAAGTTTCCGTCTTTCAAAATGGATAAATCAATCAATGGTTTTTTCTTTTTAACTTGGATAGTGAAAAATGCAACCATTGCCATCATTGAAATTGCAAATGTTTTGCAAATCCATGCTGCTCCAAACCAATCTGCATCATTACCTTTATCAAGTACGATTTGTAATGTCAAAAGCCATACACATAAAAAGAAAAATCCAGAATAATCCATTGTGACATTCTTTTGTTTTTTTGCATATTCTGGGTCAAATACTAATTTTTTGATTAGGTGAAATGCAATAATTCCAAAAGGAACATTTATAAAATATATGAAAGGCCAAGACCAAGTTTCAGTAAGCCAACCACCAAGTGCCGGGCCCATAATCGGAGCCATAACAACCCCAAGTCCAAATACTGCCATAGCTGCAGCTCTTTTTTCTTTTGGGAATATTTCAAAAATGATAGCTTGTGATATTGGCATTATTCCACCGCCGCCTATACCTTGCAGAATTCTTGCAAATAAAATCATTGTCATTGATGTAGATAATCCACAAAGAACTGAAGCAATAGTGAAAATTGTGACACTAATCAAAAAGTAAGTTTTTCTTCCAAACAGTTTTGAGAAAAAATCAACTGCAGGAATTATAACACCGCTTGCGACTAAGTAACTTGTAATAATCCAAGTGGATTCGTTATGACTAATTGAAAAACTTCCAGCCATGTATGGCAAGGCAACGTTTGAAATTGTTTCATCTAATGCAAACATAAATACTGAAAGCATTACAGGGATCATAACAATCCAAGGATTAATATTTTTGTTTCGGTTTAATGTATTTTCCATAAAGTCCTCAATAAAATAGGGGTAGAATTTTCTACCCCTTGTCTCTAAAATCAAGTTTACATAACAAATAAATAATTGTCAATTAAAATTTAATCTATAATATAGAACATTTCTTAACAAAACTATACTTGACAAAATTTTAGTAAAATCGGATAATAGCTTCTTATAGAAGTTGGAGGTTATATGTTAAAGAAATTTTTTATAATGTTAGTTTGTATTCTTGTTACTTCTTCTTTTACGATAGCAAGTGCACATGATAATTTCACTTGGTTTGGACTAAGACGTAATAATACTGAAATAATGTTTAAAACATCAGATTCTCATGATAGATGTGATGATCATGATTGTCATAAACATAAGCATAAGCACAAACATTGCAAAAAAGGTCCTAATTATCATAAATGGTGGAAGAAACATTAGTTTGAATTTATATTTATTTACAAATAAAAAAGCGGGTTTAAAAACCCGCTTACTTTTTATTAATTCCCAAGAGAAGCGATTTTCTTGGATTTTTTGCGTTAAACGAGACTTCGGTTTTTGCCTGCAAGAATAAATATTCTTTTGGCAAAAAACCTACGCTCTCTGCAAAAAAATCCGCCGAACGCAAAATAGGTTTATCTCCTCGCTATCTATTGCAAATAAAAAAGGACGAGATAAATCCCGTCCTTTTTTATTTACCCGAGATGCGATTCGAACGCATGACCTACCGCTTAGAAGGCGGTTGCTCTATCCAGCTGAGCTACTCGGGCTTGGATCCAGAGGGTTTAGACAAGCGTTTGGTTTTGTGGGGTACCTGTATAATCCCTCATAAAATTTATGTTATCACAAAAATTTTTGATTGCAAGATGTTTTATTATTTTTGTTTAAGATATAATTTATATAGATTAGTAAATAGAGGGATAAAAGATTATGCTAACCGGAAATCAAATTAGAAAATTATATTTAGATTATTTTAAAAATAAACATCAACATACAGTTGTTGAAAGTTCTAGCCTTGTACCTGACAATCCGACTGTTTTATTGACAACAGCTGGAATGTTGCAGTTCTTGCCAATCTTTTTAGGAATTGTTAAATCTCCTTATGATCCGGCAAGAGCTACTTCTTGTCAAAAATGTGCTAGAGCTGGCGGAAAAGATAGTGATATCGAAAATGTTGGACGTACACCTCGCCATCATACATTCTTTGAAATGTTAGGAAATTTTTCTTTTGGCGATTATTACAAAAAAGAAATTATTCCTTGGGCTTGGGAATTTGTAACAGAAGTTTTAAAACTTGATAAAGACAGATTGTGGATTACAATTTTTGAAACTGATGATGAAGCTTACGAAATTTGGAGAAGTGTCGGTGTTCCTGCTGAACGTATTAAACGTAAAGGGAAAAAAGATAATTTCTGGGGCCCTCCTGGAGCTTCTGGATCTTGCGGACCTTGCTCTGAAATTCACTATGACTTAGGTGAACAATATAAATGTGATGATCCAAATTGTGGTATTGATACTTGCGAATGCGACAGATGGGTTGAAATTTGGAACCTTGTATTTACTGAATTGTATCAAGATGAAGAAGGAAACCAATCTCCTTTGGAAAGCAAAAACGTTGATACAGGCATGGGACTAGAACGTATTACTATGGTATGTCAGGGTGTTGCTTCTACTTTTGAAACAGACCTTTTAAGACCAATTATGGACAAAGTTTCAGAAATGAGTGGTGTGCCTTATAAAAAATCTGAAAAAACAGATATTTCTTTAAGAATTATAACAGACCATGCTCGTTGCGTTTCTTTCTTAATTTCTGATGGAGTAATTCCTGGAAATGAAGGCAGAAGCTATGTATTAAGAATGATTTTGAGACGAGCATTGCGTCATGGAAAAATTTTAGGTATGGATTTACCTTTCTTATACAAACTTGTAGATGTTGTTGTAGAAAATTATGGTGAAGCATATCCTGATTTAGTAAAAAATAAAGCTAAAATTGTCGATACAATTAAAAAAGAAGAAGAACGTTTTGCCAAAACTCTTGATCGTGGATATAAAATGCTTGATGAGTTTATTGAAGCGAAAAAAGATATTGATGGAGAAAGTGCTTTTAAATTGTATGATACATATGGTTTCCCATTTGAATTGACAAAAGAAATTGCAGAAGAAAACGGTTTGAAAGTAGATGAAGCTGGTTATAAATCTGCTATGCAGGAACAAAAAGATCGTGCAAAAGCAGCTACTGCAAAAATTAGTGTAACTGGTGATATGAAGTATGCAAAACTTGAAGATCAAGTTGGTTCTTCTGAATTTGTAGGTTATACAGAAAATGAATGTGATGCAAAAATCCTGGCTACAATTGATGGTGACGGATATGTTGATATTGTTTTAGATAAAACTCCATTCTATGCTGAATGCGGTGGTCAGGTAGGTGACAGCGGTTACATTGAAAATGAAAACTTAAAAGCTGAAGTATTAACTACTTTCAAAGTTAATAAACTTTTTGTTCACCGTTCAAAAGTTATCAATGGTGAAATTACAATTGGCGAACAAGTAAAAGCTAAAATTGATGTCCCAAGACGTGAAGAAATAAGACTTCACCACTCATCTGCTCACTTATTGCAAGCTGCTTTAACAAAAGTTTTAGGCAACGAGGTAAAACAAGCAGGTTCTCAGGTAGAAGAAAATAGAATGCGTTTTGACTTTACTTTCTCTCGTGCAATGACAGAGAATGAAATATTTAAAGTAGAAGATATTGTAAACAATTGGATTTCTCAAGGTCTAGAAGTTACAACTCAAGAAATGGATATTGAACAAGCTAAACTTACAGGTGCTGTTGCATTGTTTGGTGAAAAATATGAAGATATCGTAAGAGTTGTATCTATGGGTATCGGTGAAAATTGTATCTCTAAAGAATTTTGTGCAGGTACTCATGCTCGAAATACAAGAGATTTAAGATTGTTCAAAATAGTTTCTGAAGGTGCTATAGCTGCTGGAACAAGACGTATTGAAGTTGTTGTTTCAAATGCTGCTTTTGAATATATGAATGAAAGAGTAAAAGAAATGAGCAAACTTTCTCAAATGTTTAAAGTTCACTCAGAAGAAGTAATTGAACGTGTAGAAAAACTTCAAGAAGAAAATAGAGAACTTCAAAAGGAATTGGCTCAAGCAAAAGAAGATAGCGCAAGAGCAAAATTTGCGACATTCTTATCAAAAGCAGAAGATATTGAAGGTGGTAAACTTTTTGTTTCAAAAGTTGAACATTTTGACGGTAATGCAATTAGAACAGGTATTGAATTTATGTCTCAAAAACTTGGAGAAAGTATCATTGTTCTAGCTTCTGAAAAAACTGTGGCTGTAAAAGTTTCTGACAGTTTTGTTAAAAAAGGTATAAATGCCGGTAAAATTGTTGGTGAAATTGCTCGTGCTACAGGTGCAAATGGTGGCGGTAGACCAAATTTTGCTCAAGGTGGAGTTAAAGATGCTTCAAAATTAGATGAAATTCTACAAAAGATAGAAAATGATTTAAAATAAAAAAGAACTCGGAATATATTTATATATTCCGAGTTTAGTTTAAATGTTTGAAATAGATTGGAGATAAATTTTTAATGATTACAAATACAACATTATTAACAGATAAAACCCCATCATTCGGAATGTCTGTAAAATTTAATAATTCAGGTAAAAAATTTTTTAATAAAGTTTTTGAAAATAATCCAAATTTAGGCCAAGAATATATAAATCGTCAAATGAATAACAAGGCATCAGATATTTTTGTTAAAGGTGCAGATGTTTATGTTGGCATAAATGCAAAAAAATGGAAAGTAATTGGCAGTATTTGGACAGATAAAAAAAATGGAAAATCAATTGAGGAATTAATTTGTACAAGAGGCGGTAATATTTTTCATAAATCTGCATTAAAAACAGTTATTATGGAAGATGGAAAACCTTTAGTAAATAGATATGGTGAAAATGGTAGACGTTTTGCAATTGCAGAAGAAATTGCTAATTATCAAAAATATGTGTCTGAAAATAAAAGACCATCTTTAATTGAAAATTTCTTAGGCTTATTTAAAAATACATAAAGTTTGTATTTATTTTCATGGAGAAATATATGACAGTATTAAAAATTGAAAGACTTCCACATAATAAATTTTTACCTGAGTACAAAACTGAGGGTGCTGCAGGTATGGATTTGTGTGCTGCAATTTCTGAGCCAATTACTCTTAAACCTCTTGAAAGGAAATTAGTCCCAACAGGATTAAAAATTGAATTGGAACATGGTTATGAAGCTCAGGTTAGACCTCGTTCAGGTTTATCAATCAAGCATGGAATTACATTGATTAATTGTATAGGTACAATAGATGAAGATTATAGAGGCGAAATATGTGTTCCTATTGTTAATCTTTCAAATGAAACTTATACAATTCAACCTGATGAAAGAATTGCTCAGATGGTAATTGCAAAGGTGGAGCAAGCTGAAATAAAAGTTGAAGTGGAATTAACGGAGACTGCTCGTGGTGAAGGCGGTTTTGGTTCTACCGGCAAATGAAATATTTAAAATATTCATTACCATTAATATTCATTCTTGTTGTAGAATTGCTTGTCAAATTTAATGATAAGTCTATTTGTTTATGGAAAATTTTAACAGGGCATGAATGTCTAGGTTGTGGTATTACAAGAGCTTTTCATGAATTATTCCATTTTCATTTCCAAAAGGCTTTTGAATTTAATCATGCAATTATTATTGTTGCTCCGTTATTGTTGTATTTATGGTTAAAATTAATACTTACAAATGATGTTAAATAATGATTTATCAATTATTATTTTGTTTGTACTTAATTTAAGAAAGGAATTTATATGTCAAACGAAGGAACAGGTATGGTTGGCAACAAATCTTATACTGCTGCATTGTTATTATCTTTTTTCTTAGGTGGTTTTGGTATTCATAGATTTTATACCGGATACATTGGATTAGGTATTTTACAATTAATTACAGCAGGTGGTTGTGGAATTTGGACTTTAATTGATTTTATCAGTCTATGTTTTGGAAAATTTAAAGATTCTGATGGTAATGAATTAGCTGATTATAATCCAACATTGGGACAAACTTTATTTTGGGTGTGGATTGCTCTAATTGTAATAAGTGTTGTATTCAATATTGCAGTGACTTCTTCGGTAATCGGTGGGGTTCACTAATATTTTATTTCACATAAAAAAAAGAACTTTTTTTATAAAAGGTTCTTTTTTATGTCGAGGAAAAGGAGGAATAGTATAAATTTTTTATTTTTTGCCTTTAAAAACTGAAATATCTGATAAATCTTTCAAGGCAAAATTTGTATTAACATCAAAAATCGCGTCAGGATTTTTGTTATCTTTATTATTTAGTTTTGACCAATAGTCAGGATCCAGTTGTGGACGACCTTTAGGTATATCGCTGTTAAAATCAACCATATTTTGTTCCCTTTGTATTTTTTATAACGTCAATGATAGAAAAAACTTTAGTAATTTATCTTGATTGTTAAAATTTTGTTACATTCTTTTTATTGTTAAAAGCATTTCATTTGGAACAAAGTAATCTTTAATTCCATAATTCGCATTAACAAATAAAAATTCTAATGTATCTCCTTTATCAATTCCTATATCGTCAAAAGGAATGCTTAAATCTACAACTTTGTCATAAATTGCAGTTATATTTTTTGATGACGTGATAACCCACAAATTATTTGGTATTGCTCTTACAAGACGAACCAAATTTATTTCTCCATTATAAATAGAAATTTGCATTTCATTGTGAAATTTTTCTTTAGATATTGGTAAAATACTTTCTGTTTTTTGAATGATACGAATTGGAGATAATGCTTGTTTTTTATTTTGGTTTCTCATATAAACATACATTTGATTTACACGTTTAGCATTTGCTGCTGCTTGTTTATTGTATTCGTTTATATAAAATCTTAAATAAAGGTTGTCTTTGTCATATCCAAAACAAATTTTGTCGTAAAATTTATCTTCATCAAGTACAGGACCGTCAGGGATTTTTATACAACCTGCATTGAGCCAATTCTCATCGTCACTTTCTTGTCCATTAAGAATAGGAGTAAATTCTCCTTTAGGGTATCTTGATGGTTTTGAAATTGCTGATAAAAGCGGAGTATCAAGATACTGCGGAACTTCCAATCCTAAATAAAGATAAATATTTTTTAAATGTTCTCTAAATATATAATCAAAAATATTATCTCTGCCAGAGTCATTCGGTTCTCCGTACCACCAAAACCAATCACTGCCTTCACAAATAAATAATTCTTTTCTTGCTGCTTCAATATTTGGATGTAGCGGATTTTGTTTTACAAAAGCGCAAAAATCATCTCTAACTTGTTTAAGGTAAGTCCAAGCTAGGTTTTTTAGCGGTTCGTCAATCCACAATTTAAAATTGCGATTTATCCAAGAACCTGAGCTTAATTTGTTCAAAGGTTTTGGAGTATCTTTTTCTAAATAGTCGCTTATCAAAACTGTTTCTAATGTTGGGTCATTTTCTATTAATGAATAGATTGTTTGCAAGAACGTAGATCCGTCTTCTGTATAACTTTCCCAACAGTTTTCTCCGTCCATTGCAATAGTTAGTAAATGATTTTCGTCAGGTGATGATAATAATTTACTTTGTGTTACTTTAATTCTGTCATATAAATCATTTGCAGCAGCTTCTGCAGAATGATTAGGATATTCAAAACCTATTAAATTTGGAATTACAGAATCTCTGAATATTATATCTACATCTTTATAATTGTAAGATTTTAATAAATGATAAGGGTCTTCCAAATAACCTCTGAAATCTCTCACAAATTCAAATTTAATAGAATTTGATAAAATACCTTCGTCAGATATTGTCCATTTTATTCCAAGTTCTTTCAACATTTCCATAACTTTGGAATTAATACAATGTTCTGATGGCCAAATTCCTTTTGGTCGTTTCCCAAATAGCTCTTCAATTCTGTCGATTGCCATTTTTGTCTGCATTTTGGCATCGAGTTCCATTTTTAAATTTGTTGGTAAATCACTATCAGAAGATTTTTTTATACTTTTTATATCAAGCAAAATTGGTAAAATTGGGTGATAATAAGGACTTGTTGTAATTTCAATTCTGCCTTTTTCTACAAATTTTTTATATGTAGGGATAATTTTTCTTATGATATCTCTTTGGATATCAATTATTTTAATTCTGTCTTCAAGTGTGTAATTTTTTCCTTTTTTTATTAGTTTTTTTAGTTCAGGATATTTATTTTTGTATATAGGATCAAACCAAACAAGATTAAATAATGCCATTAAATCAGAATATTCTTGAGGTGAAAATATATTAATGTCATTATTTTCACATAATTGGTATTTTTGATAAAGTCTATTGTACTCTTCATTTGGCAGAATCATTGAATGAAAGTTTGCATCAAAAAAATTGTTTATAATGAATTCTTTATCATCATCAGTCAAATCGTCAACATCTGTAATAGTAAGTCTTGAATGAATATCGTGCATGTTATTTTCACCATAATCAATCAATTCATCTAAAAGTACAGGTACAATATTAAAATTAAGTTTAGTATTTTTAAACTTATCTAATATAAGTACCATATCAAGATAATCTTTCACAGCATGTAATCTTGTCCAAGGCATTAAATAGTCGCCTTCAGGTGACAATTGATATACAGGCTGATGCATATGCCAGTAGAATGCTATAGATAACTTTTTTGTCTGACTCATCATAAAATCAATTCCAAATGCTATTCTTTCAAAAATATTATATCATTCAAAAGCAAAAAATGGAAATGAATTTACATGATTTTATTAAATGTTATGCATATTGTCGAAAATTTCTTTTCTTTGAACCCAAATTTCCATTCCAAGTTCTTCACCTGTTTTTGTTAGGGCATCTTTTATTTCTTTGAAAGAAAATTTTGATTTTTCAATATTGCATAGCATAAACATTACAAAATGTCCTTGCATCAAAGTTTGTTTTATATCTTCAATATTTACTTCATATTCAGCAAGTACAGCAGAAACTTTTGCAACTATACCTACTTTATCTATACCTGATACAGTTATGATAATTTGTTGATCTGACATGTTACCTCATCTTCATCATCATTTTCTACTTTTACTTCTGCAGGTTGTAACCAATCACGATTAATCCATTTTCCTAATTGGTGTACTCTGCAATATTCAGCCAAATCTTTTTTAACTTCAGGAGCTAAGATGTACATTGCAATAATATTTGGTAAAGACATTGCAATCATCATTGCATCTGTAATATTAATAACTGAAGTTACGTTCAATACAGAACCGATTAAAATAAATCCGCAATATATAAATTGGAATGTAAGAGTTCTTTTCTTTCCTTCTCCGAATAAGAAGTTCCAAGATTTTTGACCGTAATATGCCCAGCTTATGATTGTAGATAATGCATATAAAAGAACAATACCTGCTAAAAGTGTTGGGAAGAAAGGCATTACTGATGAAATCGCATCAGATGTCATTTCAATGCCAGATGTGTGGCCAGCATGAGTTTTGTATACACCTGTAATTACGATTGCAAAAGCTGTTAATGTACACATAAAACCTGTTAAGAATGGGTCTAACAGAGCTACGAAACCTTGAGATAAAGGTTCATCTGTTTTTACTGTTGCATATACGATAGGAGCTGAACCAGTACCTGCTTCGTTAGATTGAACAGAGCGTCTTAAGCCCATAATCATAGCAACAAACATTCCACCATATATAGATTCAGGTCTGAATGCTTCTTTTACAATAACCCAAGCAGCATGAGGTACAAGTTTGATATTACATATGATAACTGCCATTGCTGCAAATAAATATACGAAAATCTTTAAAGGAACGATTTTTTCTGTTACTTTAACGATGTTTTTAATACCGCCAATAACAATCAGACCAACAACGATTGCCATACCTAATCCGATTACCCAGTGAAGATTATGCATAAATCCGTTTTCACCACCGCAAACGTTAACAAACTGATTAGCAGCCTGATTGATTTGAATCATATTACCACCTGTAATACCTCCGCAAATACAAAGTATTGCGAAAACTACAGATAGAGGTTGACCTAACCATCTTAATTTTTTACGAGTTAGACCATGTGCCATATAATGCATTGGTCCGCCTGATATTGAACCATCTAAGTTAAATCTTCTGTATTTTACAGCTAATGCTGCTTCTACAAATTTTAATGACATACCCAAAAGTGCACCAACGATAATCCAAAAAGCTGCACCAGGACCGCCCATTGAAATAGCGATAGCAACACCTGCGATACTACCTAAACCGATTGTCCCTGATAATGCTGTCATCAAAGCTTGGAATGATGAAACTTCACCAGAACCGTCTTCTGATTTTTTAGGTTTAAATACTAAATCGATAGCATGTTTAAATCCCCAAACAGCAATACCTCTCAAATAGAAAGTAAAGAATATTCCTGCAAATAATATCCAGAATATAATTATAGGTACATCTGCACCAAAAACATGTACAGGGTGGAATATGACTCCCGCTATTGCATCGGATATCGGCGCGACATTTTTGTCCATAAAAGCATCGATATTAAATGCATTTGCCTGTTGAATGTTAAATAAAAGTGTCAAAAGTACAATTAAAATTCTGTTCATTAAATATTTCCTTTCGGGCTTATCCTCTCAAGGTTTTCGGCTACTACTCTCACAAGGGGTAAATCACCAACCCAGAATAATACTACCAGAAACATGCTTGCATGATGTCAAATCTTTACAAAATCTTAAACATTTGTTGCAAATATTCATCTGCACATTTGTCTGAGGTGTATTCTTTGATTGTATGAAAACTATTGTAGCGCAAGGTGTTCAGCTTGTCATCATCCATGTTTTTTATATTAAGAAGTATTTTTCTAATCTCATTTGAAATCGGAAGAGTTAAAAAACCGTTTTCACCGTCTTTGATAATTCCTGATATCCCGTCATCTTTTGTACAGATTGTAATACAGCCTTGTGACATTGCTTCTAAATATACCATACCAAAGGTCTCACCAATGCTAGGCAGGATAAAAATATCACTATCGTGCATTTTGGCAAGAACTTCATTATGAGGAAGATGTCCTGTAAATTTTACGGATTTATCAATTTCTTCTAGAGATTTTCTCCCTTTACCATCTCCAATTACTGTTAATTCAAAGTTTTCAAGTCCTTTGCAAGCATCAATTACTTTGTCGATATTTTTTCTTTTTTTGAAATTAGCACAGGTTAAAACTTTGATTTTTTCTTTGTTTAGGGTGTGAAAATCTTTTTTTATAATTTCTTTTTTTACACCTGATGGTGCTGTGAATGTTTTATTTTTTAATTCAGGATAAAGTTTTAGCAGTTTATCTTTTATTACAAAAGAACGGCAAGCTATAGCTTTTGCATTATGCAGAGCTTTTTCAAGCCTTTTTTTGAAATGAAATTTGTATATAGGATTGGTCAGCACTTCTAAATCAGAATTATGCACACCAGCAACAAATGGCACACCAAGTTTGTCTGCAAATAAAATTCCCGATGGCATATGAGCAATTATTGCATCATAATTTTCTAATTGAGAAAAATTTTTTCTGATATCAAACCAAAATGGAGTCCAATAATTGACATTGAATACTTTTCCATATTGTCCGGTTTTGTAAAATGGTTTGTCTCGCAAAAAAGAATTTAATATAAAATTCGGTTTTATAACATTAACATTATGTCCTTGTTTTTCCCACTCTTGGACAAAGTCAAAAAGTGTTCTTGGTGTTGTTTTTTCAGTTTCGCTTACCGGATATAAATCTGTTATAAAAAGAATATTCATACAAATTATTATATCATAAGGCGGGTTGAGGTTTTATACATTATGTGATTTAATTATAAAAAATAGATTATAAAAAGGAATAAAAAAGTGAGTGAGCACGATTACAAATTTTATTTAGATAAAGGAATTTCAGAAACTAACGAAGGAAAATTTGATGAAGCGATGCATTCTCTGAATAGAGCAATAGCATTGAATCCTGATAGTGCAATGCCTTATTTCTCTTTGGCAATAGTTTTTCATAACTTGAATGAATTAGAACCTGCTTATGAAAATTATACAAAAGCTATTGAATTAAATCATAAAATGATTGATGCATATTACAATCGTGCTCAAGTTTTGCTTTTGGATAAAAATGCAGATAATGAAAAATTAAAATCAGCATTAAAAGATCTTGATAAAGCGGTTGAATTAGACCAAAAATTTGTAGATGCTCTTTATTATAAAGCAGTAGTACAAATGAAACTTGAGGATTATAAGGGAGCTGTTGAAACTTTAGATAAAGTTTTGTCAATTGATCCTCAGGCTGTATATTCAAGAGCGTTGAAAAAGCTGATTTTGCAGAAATATTTACATTAATTTATAATTTGATAACTACTAAGCAATTTCTTAACCTTAAAATCCTTTATTTAAGTATCAGGGGAAAATAAGGGAAATAGATTTATGGGATTAGAAAAGATTAGTTTGAGTCTTGCTCAAAAAACAGTCAACTGGTTAAATAAAACTGGAAAACACAGTGTTTTGTTGACAAAAAATCCTAAAATTAATAAAAATGAATTTATTATATCTATTCAAGGTAAAAATAATGAAAAAATTCGTCGCTATATTCGTGATGGAAAGCAAGTTGGGGAAATAAGATATAATATAATTAAAGGAAATATTGGAAAATATCCAGAATATTATCTTGAAGATAGTGGAACATTTATGAAAACTTTAAAACCAAGTATTTTTGTTTCTCATCTTGAAGGTAAAAGGTGTGGTGCTCAATTAATGAAATTTGCTGCTAGAGATGCTGGACTGTATACTGATAAAAGATTGGTGTTAGATGCTCAATGTGTAGACGGATTAACATCTCCAAATATATTTAAAATTGGATAAAATATCCATTTAAAATACATAAAATTGACTAGTAGTTTCGCCAATGCGTATCATTAGAATTCTTACCTCTCTTCAAAACGATTATCAATCGTTTTGTTCGGCAGAGTGCTCGACTTTAGTTTTAATAAAATTATATTTATACATCATTAGCTTTTTTATTTTCTTTTTCAAGTCTTTTTAATTGCTGTTTATGTTTTTTTTCTGTCATTTTACATTTTTTCAGCAATTTATCATAATGATCTTGCCTTTCATTGGAATTGTTTATATTCTTTGCTTCTTCTAAGCCTTCAAAATATTTATTTTTTTTGTCTGCCCAACCTATATTTTTCAACTTTGTCGTTGAATGACATATCATAGGAATACCTATTGGGGCTGTTAATAATAAATCTGTAAGAACAATTCCAGAAGCTAATTCTGCAATTGCAGTTCCCTTTTTAAAATTTGTTCTAGGATTATGGTACTTTGTTGGAACATATTCTACCCATTTAGGAGCATCTGTGGGTTCCATTGGTTGTATCCTCATATCTCTTAGTCCTTCGGCTTCTGATTCTTCAACGCTCATAGCAAAAGCTGGAGCATTTACAGAAAAAAGCAATATAGCCAATAAAATTGGTAATAATTTTCTCATAACACCTCTTTCACAGATTTAATAATAAATTTGGTTATATAAATATATCATAAAAATTATAAAATTGAAAAATAGAATTTAAGTTAAATAATCAAAAAAAAAAACGAACAGATACAAAAAGATTAAAAGATTATTTTAATTAAAGATTATTCTATATGTTTCGATTATTCTATCATTGATGCCTATGAAAATAACTTTTTCAAAGCAATTGTATTTGTTTATGAATTCGGTCACTGTATCATAGGCAATTTTGCATGCTTTATCCATTGGAAAATGATAAACTCCGCAGGATATTGCAGGAAATGCTATTGTTTTGATGTTATTTTTTTTTGCAAGATTTAAGGCTGTTGTATAACAGGATTTTAAAAGTTCCGGCTCGTTTTTGTTCCCACCGTACCAAACAGGGCCTACAGTATGGATTACATATTTGGCAGGCAAATTATATCCTTTTGTAATTTTAGATTGTCC
>FR899623.1:228120-244571 GCA_000437435.1 Clostridium sp. CAG:768
CCACCTAATAGAGTTCTATTTGCAGCATTAACGATTGCATCAACTTTTAGTTTTGTTATATCACCTTTTAAAATTTTAATTTCTGTCATCTTTCTCCTCTTATTCATTATAACACTTGTTAAGCCAATTTGAGAAAAGGTTAATACTAATTATTTGAAATTTTTGGATTAAAATCCATATTTTGTCAATTTTTCTTATAAAAATGTTTTTAATTATATAAGGGATTTAGGGGATATACATGTTATCTATCTATTTTAATACAGAAAATTCAACCAAATTTTCAGAAAAACAACAAATTAAACCTAAAAGTAAAAAAGAAACAAACACTCTTTTTAACTTTAAAACACCTAAAGAAAAATTTTATGATTTTATCCCTAAATTTTATACTGTGAATTTAGATTCAATAAAAGAAAATAATTATGTTTTAAATTACGCAAAAGACGATATTGAGATTGATAAAAAAATTGGGAACACAAAACAAGTAAAAAATGATTGTTGGTTACTGGCAGGGATAAATGCTCTTGCAAACAATCACAAAGGACAAGAATATATAAAAAAAGCTATTATATATAATAATAATACTGACAATATAATTATACATTTTAAAGGCACTAAGACTAACGTAACTGTACCTAAAATAGCATTGAATGCAGCAAAGCAAAGTAAAAACTATGTAAAAGGTGATGACGACATGCTTGCAATAGAAATTGCTACTGAATATTACAAAAAAATGCTAATAACAAATAATGAAGCATTAAAAAATAAAGATGCAAATATTATTAACGGAAAACATTCATCTGGAAACTTAAATGATCCAATAGCCGGAGGCTTTTCATCTGATATCATGTTTTTAATTACAGGTAAAAAATCAAAAACATACTTTAACTCAAAAAATGGTTGCACAAATCAAATAAAAAATTTAATTAACCAAATAAAAGAAAATCCAGATAAATATGCTATAACCTGTAATTTTAAAGAAAAAAGAAATGGATTATACATACATCATGCATATACTTTAAAAAAAGTAGATGACAATTTTGTAACACTGATAAACCCTCATAATAGCGCAAATGAAGAAAATATCCCAATAAATGATTTTTATGAAAATATTAATAGCTTAACATTATTAGAATTATAAATTTTATCTTACTTACTTTGGACCATATTTGACGTAGAGGAAAATTATAATAAAATATAGATGTATCTAATTTACAGGAGTAAGATAATGCAAGAAATTAAATGTCCAAAATGTGGTGAAATTTTTCAAGTAGATGAATCTGGTTACGCAGCAATAGTAAAACAAGTAAGAGATAAAGAATTTGAAAAAGAGATTTCTTCAAGAGAATCCCAATTCCTAAATGAAAAAGAAGCTGCAATAAAACTTGCTCAATCAGAAACAGAACGTAAGTACCAAGATATAATTATTAGCAAAGAAAAAGAATTGTTTAATACTACGGCTCAAAAAAATGTAGAAATTTTAGAACTTAAAGCAAAAATTGAATCTTACGAAAAAGACAAAAATATTGAATTAAATAAATTTGAAATTGAAAAAGAAAAAGCTCTCGCAGAAAAAGACAAACAAATTGCAGAGCTTACAAATAAAATTGAAACAAATGAAAAAGAAAATTTATTAAAAGAACTATCATTAAAAGAACAATACAAAATACAACTTCAATTTAAAGAGGAAGAAATCGCACGCTATAAAGATTTTAAAGCACGACTTTCCACAAAAATGGTAGGAGAAAGCCTTGAACAACATTGCGAATTAGAATTTAACAAACTTCGTGCTACCGGATTTCAAAATGCATACTTTGAAAAAGATAACGATGCAAAAACCGGAAGTAAAGGAGATTACATCTTCAGAGAAGCAAACCCTGAAGGGATAGAAATTGTATCTATTATGTTTGAAATGAAAAATGAAATGGATACTACATCTACCAAAAAGAAAAATGAAGATTTCCTAAAAGAACTTGACAAGGACAGACGAGAAAAAAATTGTGAATATGCTGTTTTGGTATCACTTTTAGAACCTGAAAATGAATTATATAATTCAGGAATAGTTGATATGTCACATAAATTTCCTAAAATGTATGTAATTCGACCACAATTTTTCATACCTATTATTACACTACTAAGAAATGCAGCATTAAATTCTTTACAGTACAAACAAGAACTAGCTGTAATAAGAAGTCAAAACATTGATATCTCAAATTTTGAAGAAAGTATGAATGATTTTAAAGAAAAATTTGCGAGAAACTATGAAATTGCAAGCAAAAAATTTAAAACTGCAATAGAAGAAATTGACAAAACCATTGACCATTTACAAAAAACAAAAGAAGCTCTTTTATCTTCGGAGAATAATCTCCGCCTTGCGAATAACAAAGCTGAAGACTTGAGCATAAAAAGATTAACCAAAAATAATCCGACAATGGCTGCAAAATTTGCAGAACTTAAAAAATAATAAGCCATTAATACTCAATAAATTAAAATATAAAATTTTAAATACTATACAAATTTTTCTATTTATTGGGTATTATATTATTAGGTTATAGATAATATGGTTTAAAATTATGAAATCAATTAAAGAAGTATCATTAGAATCAAAAATTTTAAAAAGATTACAAAATCATAAATTATGCACAGATTTGGTAAACTATTTATTTGCAGATGAAGAATTGCAAGAAATGCAGGATTATGCAAATAATGTATCAATAAAAAGACTGGGTTATAACGATCACGGCCCAGTACATATGCGACAAGTTGCAGCAAATGCAATAAAAATGCTTAATCTTTTACAAAGCGCAGGAATACAAACATCACTTGAAAAAGAAGAAATCGGGACATTTGAAGATAGTATGTGTGCTGTAATTATTGCAGGTTTAATGCATGATTTAGGAATGATGATAGGTAGACAAGGCCATGAGAACATGTCTGTAATACTTGCAAAACCTATTATTGAAAGGACTTTAATGCACATATTGCCTGAGGATTTACACAGAAGAACAATCATTAAATCTCTTGCAATTGAAGCAATTATAGGTCATATGTCTAGCCATAAAATACATTCAATTGAGGCAGGAATAATTTTAATAGCTGACGGTTGCGACATGACAAAAGGAAGAGCAAGAATTCCTATGGCAATAAATACAACTCCAAGAGTCGGTGATATTCATAAATATTCTGCTAATGCCATCAATAGAATAGGTATTCACCACGGGGAGAAAAAACCTATTCGAATCGACATAGAAATGACAGGAGATGTAGGATTTTTCCAAATTGAAGAAGTATTATTGACAAAAATTGAATCAAGCCCTGCAAAACAATATGTAGAATTATACGCAGGAGTTGAAGGTCAAGAACCTAAGTGTTATCTGTAAAAAGATGCATTACATAAAAAAGTGATTATGGAAATTTTTTCGAACCTTCTTTAAAGCATTATCTAAACTTGTAATTACATCATTAAAAAATACAAGTTCGTAATCATTTGCTTTATTTATAAGATCAATTAACTTATTTTTTGTAGGATTAGCTGTTTCAGTTATATCAAATCCAAATTCTTTTAAATCCATTTTCAAAATTTTTACAAGCAAAAAAAATGTTGTTAAAGAGGGTGTATAACAACCTCTTTCTATTCTTGAAAGGTGTTGATCACTTAAATCAGCCATTTCTGCAAGTTCAGCCTGAGTTAAATTCATTTTCTTTCGATGATATTTTATTTTTTCTGCAATAAATTTTTTATCATCAAATTTCATCATAATCGTATCTCCAATTTAAAAATATGATGTATACAAATAGTTTTTAAGAACATATATGCATATAATATTAATTAATTTGATGTATATGTATATAAAACTTAATAATCAATTGTATATATATATTTACCTGTGATTTAATAAACGTATACGTATAGTTAAAAGGAAAACTTTATGGGAGAATATAATAATTTTATAGAAAGCCTAAACGACGAATTAACATTATACAATCATAATTACGTTTTTAATATACCAAAAGTAACAGTAATAATCCCAGCTTTCAACGTAGAAGACTATATATATGACTGTTTAATCTCACTTGTAAAACAAACTTTAAAGGAAATTGAAATAATAATTATAAATGACGGTTCCACAGATAACACTTTTTCTATAATTTCAACATTTGCACAATATGATAAAAGGATAAAAATAGTTAATCAAAGCAATCAAAAAAGTGGAGCTGCAAGAAATAAAGCAATAAAATTAGCAAAAGGAGAATATATTACATTTGTCGATAGCGATGACACAATTGAATTAACTACACTTGAAACCTTTTATAATACAGCAAAATCTAATGGAAATGATATTGTCATATGCGGAGCATATACTATCAAATATGGGAAATTTAAAAAAGGATATTACAGCATCGAAAAAATCCCTAAAAAGTTAAAAAATAAAAACCTAAACAGCAAAACTATAAAAGAAAATATCTTAACACTTCCGCCAATTGCGTGGGCAAAACTTTATAAAACTAAATTTTTAACAGAAAATAGAATTTTATTTCAAGAAGGATGCAACGGAGAAGACCAAATATTTTTTATTGAAACAGTATTACTTGCAAATAAAATATATATTATTGATAAAAATTATTATTATTACAGAAAAGATAGACCAACTTCTCTCACACATTCAAAACAAAAAAATGATAATTCAGTAATTTTAAATTTTTATGAAATAGAAAAATTTTTACAAAAACAAAATATTGCTCAAGAATTAAATTTTAATATTCTAAACAAATATTTTATAAAATCAGCATCTTGGCTTGGAAAATGTTCTAAACAATACAAAGAAATATATTTTAATGAGTTTAAAAATTTACAATTACATTTGCGAAACATTTACCCAAAATACTACTGGGGAAAACTTAATCTTAAAGAAAACGATAGTTATTTAATAATTAAAATAAAAATTTTTACAACACAATTACTACTTAATAGGGGGATGAATAATGCAAAATAAAAATATAAAAGTTTCAATAATAGTACCAGTTTACAATACAGAAAAATATATAGGTAAATGTCTTGAAAGTCTTATTGCACAAACATTAAAAGAAATAGAAATTATATGTGTTAATGACGGTTCAACAGACAATTCTCTAAAAATACTTAACTATTACCAAAATAAAGATTTACGCATAAAAATAGTTAATCAAAAAAATTCAGGTCCAGGGAAATCAAGAAATACTGGAATAAAAATTGCAAAAGGAGATTTCATAGGATTTGTAGACGGAGATGATTGGGTTGATAAAAACTATTTTGAAAAACTATACAATGCAGCAATAAAATATAACTGTGAAATTTCTGCAGGAGATTTTTACAGACAAGGTAAAATTTTAAAAACAAAAAAATTAAATTATAAATATATGAAAGCTTTCTATACCCCAACAGAAAAAATAAATCAAGCATTTATTCCAAAACATAATTATGTATGGAATAAAATATATAAAAGAGAAAAATTATTATCAATGCCATTCCCTGAAAACTGCTACTATGAGGATATGCGATGGCTTATCAAAATAATATATAACTTGAATGGATTTGTCACAGTTCCCAATACATTTTATTATTACAGAAAAAACCAAGGCTCAATTGTAACTCAAAAGACAATAAAACACCAACAAGACTGTAAATTAGCTGAAAAAGAAATTCAAAATTTCTTACACAAGCATAACATACCTATTCTAATACAATACAAACTTTCAAAAAAAATCAAAGTAAAATTATTAGGGCTAAAACTATTTGGAATAGAATTTTATCATCCCCAAAAAATCAAATTCAAATTGTTTGGCTTTATTCCATTAATAGAAATAGAGAAATTAAACTAATTAATATTTCCCTGAATCTATTTTCTTTATCAAATCATGATATACGGAATTAGGAGAATTTTTTGCATAACGCAATAATCTTCGTTTTGCAACTTCTTTTAATTCATCTATCTTTTCAGGATTTCCGTTTTTCAAGAAAAATAACATTGCCTGTTTTCTATTTTCAAAAAGTTCATCTTCTGGCATTTTAGCTAAAACATCACCAAATGTTTGTTCTCTTGTTTTTCTATCCCACTCATAAAAAGGAGTTTTTAAGAAACAGAACTTTTCTGCATATGAAAGTATACAAGGAGTCCAAGATACATCTTCATACTTCAAAATTCCCAAAGGATGGGCTTTTACAATTGATGCTTTGTATAACTTATTCCATATTGCACAGTTATAATACCCAGGTGTGTACATAATTTCAAAATATTTATCAATATCAAGCGGAATATCTTCCATAAAAGGTAAGTTACAATGTATTGTATACCCTGAATCAATAAGACGATACAATGGAGCAATTGCAACATCACAATTATTTTTTGTAATCGAATTATACAATTTACTAATCATATCAGCAGGGATTAAATCATCGTTATCCATAAATGCAATGTAATCACCTTTTGCAGCTTCAATTCCGCGATTTCTTGCATCTGCTACACCACCGTTTTCTTTTTCAATTGAAACTACATTATTGTAGTTCTTTGCATACCAGTCAATAATCTTTTGAGTATCATCAGAGCTTCCGTCATTTACTATTATAATTTCCAAATCGTTGAAATCTGAAGCAAGAGCACAATCAATACTCCTTACTATATAATCCTGTGCATTATATGCAGGGATAATCAATGATACAAGAGGTTGCTTATATTTTCTTATACTCAATGAAACATAATCGGATTCTGCAACAATTAATCTTCCGTCAGGTGTATTCACAAAAGCCTTTACAATGAATTTTGAAGTTCCTTTATAATCATACAAAGGAAGATAATGTCTTAATTTATCAGTAGTTTCGAAAATAGGTTTGTCAAGATTTTTTGTATAAACAAGAAATCCATCAGCATCTCCTTTATAACACCAAGAAAGAAAGTTGTTATAATTATAAGATTTATAAATAGAAACACTTTCAAATTTATTTTCACTTACTTTTACAACAGGAGAAGACGCTAAAAATTCCCTACCTTGATCATTTTTTCTATAAGGTTTAATTTTAAATTCTGTTTCAGTTCTCAACTCGGTTGTTATAAACTCACAATCAGAATTTTTAACACCATTAAATCCTATTTCATCTTCATTTCTATATAATCTATATCCATCAGCACCGTTATACTTGCTATAGAAAAGTTTTATATTTTTATCATCTAAAAATTTATATTGAATATCAATTGAATCAAACTTAAACTGACGAATAGAAGATTTATCAATTACAATCCCATCTTTCACAGCCTGAACAAAACATTCATTTTCTCCATAAGGTACAAGAGAAAATCTAACAGAATTATTATTATACACCCTTGAGGCTTCATAGAAAACGTCATCTTTTTTGAAGAAAATTTTATAATAGTCTGCCTTTATATCTGTCCAAGAAATAATTATTTTTGAGCCTTTTAATTCAATATTTATATCCATTAGATAATCTCTTTTTAATTAACTTTACTACATATTTATTATATCAAAAATTCTAACATTCTCAAAATCAACTTTTTGATGTATAATATTATCAGATTTATGAAGGGGAAGTGGACTATGAAAAAATTAATTATAGCTATTGCAATATTATCAATTACAACACCTGTATTTTCAGAAGAAATCAACCTTACACCTAAAAACTCTTTTTCTGGGTTCAATAATACAGCTGCAAGAGCTAAATACCCTCAATTGCAAAAAACATTATCTGCTTCTGATATTATAGAAGAACAAGAAGCAAACTCTATGATGGGTCCCAAATCCGTTAGAGAAATGGGGAATATTACTCCATCAAATAATACCAGTGCTCCAATGACTTATAGTCAATTCCCTCAAAATTATGATAGTTCAAATAGCATGATGTTAATGCAAGGCGGAATGCAAAATATGTTTATGGGATATTAAATATAAATCCTAAACATTACGAGATCTATTTTTGCCTTTTGGTAATTTTTTTGACTCATAAAAAGGAATTTTAGCTGGAGTTTGTTCTATATTTTGAGAAGCTTCAGGTTCTATTACAGGTGAAGAATAATAAGGAACAATCACCATAGATGAACCACTTTGTTTTATTTTATAATTCAATGTTTCACAAGATGCAGATAATTGAACAAATGCCAAAATTAAAATTAATAAATAAACTTTTTTCATAACACACACCCTAATATTATTTTTATTTTGCTGAATAAGAATAAACAACTGTTTTTCTGGGATTTCCTATTGTATATCTTATCGGTCGTTGCACTGTAGTCCCACGATATCTTATAACCTCCATTTTAGGAACATCAGATGTTTTGACTCTATTGATAGATGTACCATATGCATATTTTGAATTTGATTGTACTGGTTTATAAGAATATACAGGAGTTTTTTGTTCATCTTCTCTATGGCAACTGCCATTACATCTTCTTGTTGTTCCTCTTCCGACCCTATAATGAGAATAATGTCGTGAATAAGGCTGAGGATTTACAAGTCGAACAGGTCTATCTTTTCTCACTGTTCTTGCATAAACAGGCATAAACATTGATACTAATGTTATTAAAATAAATAATACTACTACTTTTTTCATTCTACCTTCGTCTTTATATTAATATATTATTTGGTATATTTGAAATATGATAATTTTTTCAGACAAACTTTTTACAAAACCGATAAAAATAATTCAAGCATTCAATCAAGATGAACTTATTCAAGCTTTTTCCCAGATAGAAAAATTAAAAAAAGAATTTTTCATTTTAGGTTACATCAGATATGAAACTTTCACTGTGCAAAAATCCAATTTCCCGCTTTTGTATTTTGAAGTCTTTAAAGATTACAATATATATAAAACAAAAAAAGTAAAAAATTTGCTACTAAACCCGCGACCTTGTGTAAATTTTTGTGAATATAAAGAAGCAATTAACAAAATTAAATATGAAATTTCCTGCGGAAATACATACGAAGTAAATTACACGTATGATTTTGAAATTCCTTATGAAGGCGATGATTTTGAACTATTTGAGTTTTTATTAAACAAGCAAAAAACTCCTTACAATTTTTATTTGAAAAATAATTATGACACTGTTCTTTCATTTTCTCCAGAATTATTTTTCACTCTAAAAAATAATCATATTCTAACTAAACCAATGAAAGGAACAATTAAAAGAGGCAAAACAGAAAAAGAAGATAAAGAACTAATTGAATTTTTAAAGAATGATGAAAAAAATAGAGCCGAAAATGTTATGATTGTAGATCTTTTAAGAAACGATTTGGGACGCATTGCAAAAACAGGCAGCGTAAAAGTTACAAATCTTTTTGAAATTGAAACCCACAAAACTCTACATCAAATGACATCTCAAATCGAAGCTGACTTAAAAGAAAATACAACACTGCTTGATATTTTTAAAGCAATATTTCCTTGTGGTTCAATCACCGGAGCACCAAAAATCAGTACTATGAGAATTATTGACAAAATTGAAAAAGGCTCTCGTGACATCTACTGCGGAGCTATTGGAATGATATCTCCAGAAGAAACAATTTTTAGTGTTCCAATTAGAATTCTTCAAAAAAAACATGGAGAAAAATCTTTTAAATATCGTGTAGGCGGTGCAATAGTATGGGATTCCGACATTCAAGACGAATGGGAAGAAACTCTAACTAAAACCAAATTTCTCAATAGTGATTTCCAAATAATTGAGACAATCAAAGTTGAAAACGGAAAACTCTTGTTTGAAAAAGAACATTTTAAAAGAATGGAAAATTCTGCAAAACACTTTGGCTTTAAATTTTCATACCCACAAATAACACCTAAACAAGACGGGATTTTGAGATTATTGCTGAATAAAAACGGAGAAATCTCAGAAGAATACAAACCACTAATAAAATCAAAGACAAATAAAATTTCGATTTCGCCAATAAAAATAAACAGCCAAAACGAATTTTTATATCATAAAACAACCTATCGACCTTGGTATTATGACAGTTACAAAAAAATTGCAAATGGAGAAATTTATGATGAAATTTTCTTTAATGAAAAAGGAGAACTGACTGAAGGTGCAAGAAACAATATCATTTTACAAATTAACGGAAAACTTTATACTCCACCTGTAAAATGCGGGCTTTTAAATGGCATTTTCAAAACATCAATGAAAAACGTATCTGAAAAAATTCTCTATAAAAATGATTTAGAAAATGCAGAAAAAATATTCTGTGTAAATTCAGTAAGAGGAATAGTTGAGGTGAAATTATGATTTTAATTGATAACTACGATTCTTTTACCTACAACATTGTACAATATCTTGAAGAATTAGGGATACAACCTAAAATTTATGAAAACGATAAAATTACGATAGAAGAATTAAAAAAGATTAAATTTAATAGCATAATCATTTCACCAGGTGCAGGAACTCCTGACACTGCAGGGATTTCTATGCAGGTAATAAATGAATTTTATAAAACAAAAAAAATTCTCGGAATATGTCTTGGTCATCAATGTATCGCACAATTTTTTGGCGGAAAAGTTATAAAATCACAGAACCCGACACATGGAAAAACTTCTCAAATATTCTTTAAACAGAAAAGTAAATTATTTAAAGACATTCCAGAAGGATTTAATGCAACAAGATACCACTCCCTAATTGTTGAAAATTTACCTGAATGCCTAAAAGCAACAGCCCAAACAAAAGATAACATAATTATGGCACTTGAACATCAAAAACTCCCAATTTATGGAGTACAATTCCACCCAGAAGCAATACTTACAGAATACGGACATAAAATATTAGAAAATTTTATTAATTTATAATTTTACAACTGCACTATGACGGTTGGTTGTAGCATTTTCTTTTCTATAAGAGAAAAATAAACTGTTATTACAAACGGTGCAGAAATTGCATACGTCAATATTTTCCGATTTCATGCCTGCTTCAAGCAACTGTCGTTTATTAATTCCTTTTAAGTCAACATAAATATTACCTTGACGAATTTCTGACAACCCTGAAAAATCTTTAACAGTCTTTTTTAACTCTCTATATACTTCTTCACCGACATTGTAACAACAAAAAGAAATAGCAGGCCCAATTGCACTTTTCAAATTTTCAGGTTTTGAGCCAAAATCTTCTGCGAGTTTTTGAACTGTTTTCAAAGCAATATTCCCGGCAGTTCCACGCCAACCAGCATGAGATACTGCTGCAATTTTATTTACGGGATCATAAATTATTACAGGTGTACAGTCTGCAAAATTCAAATATACAGCCTGTTCCTTGTTTGCCAAAATCAACCCGTCAGTATCAGGATATGAACTAACTCCAATTTTTGCAACATCTACATATGATGTATGAGTTTGCGAAGGATGAATAAGATTATTTTCATCTATTCCAAAATATTCACAAACATCTTTTTTATTTTCTGCGACTACTTCTTCAAAATCAGGTTCTTTAGTTTTTATAACACTTTCACGAGTAGTAAAAAAGTGATTAAGCCCAGCTAATACAGAGCTTTTTACAATTCTTTTTCCATTAATTTCATCAAAATAAAACATAAAATATATATACCATAAAAGATTAATTGCACAAATTTATTAAATATGTTAAAATTCAAACCGTAAATTAGAAAAAATAAGGAGATTTATATGAAAGAGCTTTTAAAAAAATGTTTGGTTGAATTTATTGGAGCATTCTTTCTAGTATTTACAATAGGATGCGCATCTTTTCCAAACAGCCAAAATGCGTTTCCTCCAATGGCAATAGGATTTATTCTTATGGTAATGGTATATGCAGGAGGACATGTTTCAGGCGGGCACTATAACCCTGCAGTATCTCTTGCTGCTGCAATAAGAGGTGCATTGCCTTGGAAAGATTTTGGGCCATACATTATTGCACAATTCATAGGTGGTGTATTAGCTGCACTTTTAGCTTCATACATTGTTGCAATTCCTCCATATGCTTCAGAAAATGCATATTCTATAACACCTATGATTATTTGTGAATTCTTATTTACTTTTGCTCTTTGCTATACAGTATTACATACAGCAACCTCTAATGATACTAAAGGGAATTCATATTACGGGTTAGCTATCGGATCTGTTGTTCTTGTTGGAATACTTGCAGCAAACGGAACTTGTTATTGTGCATTTAATCCGGCTGTCGCATTAGGACTTTTTGCAATGAAAATAACTCAAACAAAACTTATTTTAATAACTCTTTTAACAAACTTTGTAGCAGGAGCTGCTGCGGCAGGTACATATAAAATTACAAATAATGATTAATTATTTAAAAATTAAATTAGACAAAAAAAGGTTCTTTAATAATTAAAGAACCTTTTTTAATTTATAATTGTAATCCTTTTTGTTCATCTCTAAAACACTGACAAGATGGACTTAAAGAACCATCACAACATTGAGTTCTTCCTCGATAGCAACCACATACTCCACCATGGTGAGAACAACAACCTCTTTGTGCCATTAAACATTGACTGACATCTGAAGTATTTTGATGATTCAAATTAAATCCCAAAATTCCTAAATTAAACACTGCAACTAAACTTAAAATAAACAAAATCTTTTTCATATCTATTGCTCCTTTTATAAAATAAATTTTAAGCTGAAATCAGAATTTTCACAATTACCATGAAGTCTGAAATTTTGTGCTATCATATATCTATGAAGAAAATTTTAGGGATAATTTTAGGGTTAGTTATACTACAAAATGTATGTTTTGCTGAAACTAGTGTAAGTTTTGTCTACATAAACGGCTCCAATAATAACGATGAAAAAATGCGTAATTGGTATATTGAAGGAGTGCAAAAACTTCATCCGGTAATGAAAAAAAAGTTTGAACAAAACAAAGAAATAAAACAAGTTTTTTTAAATAAACCTCAATATAAGATTAATGAAAAACCTGTAATTTTCTTTTGGGGAGATAAAAGTCAAACAGATTTAGAATTTGTACAAAAACAATTAGATTTGTCTAAAGCTTTCAGTCCTACTCTTGCATACAAAGTAAGATCAATGCTTGCAGCATATTTACACGATGCAATTTGGGTACAAAAGCAGCATAATATGTTACCTATTTTAGATGAATTAAACGATACAGTCTTAAAAGAAGCAGAACAAGGAAATAAAGTTATATTATACGGATATTCTGCAGGGACATTTGTAACTTATCAATATATGTTTAACAAATTACCATACATTAATGCAGAAAATCTTTTCAATACAATAGATGTAAGTGATGAAGTAAGACAATTTGTAAAAAATAACCCAATAGAAAATACTTGTATTTCTGCACTATCTAAAGCAGGATTAGGAATGGTATCAGAAACAGGTCATCTTGTATTAAAAAAAGACGATAACTTATCTTTAGAAGAAGGTTATTTAAAAATAAAAGAAGCAACAAAAAATTACTGTGCACCTACAGATTCACTAAAAGGTGTCGTAAATTTTGCAAGTCCTCTAGTTTTGTTTTACTCAGACCTTGCTGATCCTGATTATGAGTTGAATTATTATAATAAATTAATGCTTAAATACATAATCGAAAACGGATTATTCTTTATTACGGTAAATTTTAGAGAAGACCCGCTAGGTTTCCCAAGCACAAGAAATCTTACAATAGATGAGATTGAAAAACTTGCAAACATTGAAATTGAAAATCCTCGAGGTTTTGTATATGATAATTCAAGTGTATGGTCAAAACGATCAGTTCTATTTGCTCACACATCATACTGGAGTGCAAGAAAAACATTTGCAAATGCTGTTGTAAAAGCATTCTCAAACGGTTACCGACTTCAATATGACAAAGAGTTTCAACAAAAAGTTCTAGAAAATAATAAAAGAAAAATTAAATTTGAAATGTATTAATAAAACAAAAAAAACAGACTATAAAATAGAGGGAGAGGAAAAATGAATTTTGATAACGGAGCACAATTTGATCCAGGATTTGTACAACACATGTCAGCTTTTGTTCCAAATATAGAATATATTTATGCAGGATTAAACAGACTAAAAAATTTCACTCTGAAAAAAAATCAATTCAAAATGTATTACCCTAAAATTCAATCATTATTGAAAAATTATTTAGGTTTCTATCTTGGCTGTATTCTTTGGGCTGCATATATAAGTCAGCTTGATGAAAAACCTATTTTAAATAACTTATGCTTTGGTGGCGAATATTCCGAAAAAGAAACACTTAGCGAAGTTGATTTTATATTGGATTACATTGAACAGCTAAAAAAAGATGTTAAATACTACACAGGTCAAGATTTCACTATTGACGAAAATAGTATTAATATCTTAAATGCTTACAGAGAATTTTTAATCGCAAATAAAGGCTTTGTGGAAACAAAAACCACAAAAGATATAAAACTTCCAACTAATCTAAAAACACCATCTGACAAAGATTTGGAAGAAATATTATCAGGAATTGAAAAAGTAATCGATAACGGGAAATTGTATGAATTATTCCCATTAGCACAAAAGGTTTTATAAAAAATGGATTTAAAAACAAAATTATATCAAATGTTTATCTTAGGTACAGAAGGTGACGGTTACATTCAAGCACTAGAAAAAGGGCTTGGAGGAATGATTTTCTTTACAAAAGATATTCAGTCAAAAGACCAATTCAAAAACTTGGTCTCTGATATTAAATCAAAAGCTCTAATTCCGCCTTTTTTATCAATAGATCAAGAAGGCGGTAGAGTTGAACGTACTGAAAATATTCATAACGGTAAAAAATACCTATCTGCAAAATATGCTTATGAAAAAGGTGAAGACTTCTTACGCAATCAAACAAAAGAAATTGCTCTGGAATTAAAAAGTTATGGACTTAACTTAAATTTTGCACCTTGTATTGATGTCAACACAAATCCTAATAACCCAATTATCGGAGAACGAGCTTTTTCAAGTAACTCTGATGCGGTTATAAAATGTGAAAAAATAGTTTCTCAAACATATAGAGAGAACGGAATTATACCTTGTGCAAAACATTTTCCTGGACACGGGGACGCTAATGCAGATAGTCACTTAACACTTCCTAAAATTAATCTACCGCTAGAAGAAATGGAAAAAACTCATATAAAACCTTTTGCCTCCTGTGCAAAAACAATAGAAATGATAATGGTAGCACATCTTCACTGCACATGCTTTGAAAAGGATATAATTCCAACATCTTTAAGCAAAAACGCAATTTCTTATTTAAGAAATAAATTAGGTTTTGAAGGTATAATAATTTCTGATGATATGATAATGAAGGGTGCTACAAAATTTGGTTTTGTCAATGCCTGTGAAATGGGAATTCGTGCAGGTTTGAATATGTTTATTTACAGAAATTCCACACCTGAAATAATCAACATAATAGAAACAATTGCTCAAAAAGCATTAACAGACAAGGAACTCCAAGAAAAAATTGAAAATTCATTCGAAAAAATAAATAATTTAAAATCTAAATTCTTAACAAATAAATAAATTTATTTATTAGATTTATAATTCAATAAATGATAAAAATTTTCTCTTGGTAAATACATTCTATCAGAAAACATGTCAATTGGTATAACTTCATTGTTATCTATAAAATTTTGAATCATCTCGTTTTCTTTTTTATTTAATTTTCTCAACCCTAATTTATAATAAAAAGCATCTGGAGAGGGCGGACACGTGAGCAAGAGGCTCCATTTATAGGCCCTACAAATAGAATATTTATAGAGAAAAATTCCCTGCTAATTCAATTTTCAGGGAATTTTGAATTAACTTCGCAAAATTTTCCTTTTAAACACTTTCATAACAATACTTTTGGATAATTCCCTGTATTATATAAAACAGGGAATTTTATAATCTGAAAAGGTTTATTTATGCTTTTTTACTTTCTTTTCAAGTTGTTTTTGCGTTTGTTTAACTGATTCCAAGAAGTGCTTTTCTACTTCTGATAATTCATCTTTGATTGTTTCCTTGTATTTTGCATATTCTGCAAGAGCCTTATTTTCAGCCTCTAACTTTGAAATTTTGCCAGGATTTTCAAGCAGCTCACTTCCTGTCATTTTTATTATTCCTTGAAACCTCTCTACTGACTTCATTTTGAGCTGTCAAGTAATCCTTGACAGCTCAAACTTCTAAAAGCTTACCTTCTTCAAAAATATGTTTAATATGCAAACTTATATTCTGTTTTGTCGTTTGAAACAGCTCTGCCATTTGATTTTGCGTAAGCCATACTGTTTCATTTTCTATTCTTACATCAATCTTTGTTTGTCCGTCTTGTGTCTGGTAAATTATAATTTTATTTTCCATGCTATAATCCTTTGTTTAAAACAATTATAGCATATATTTACACTAAAAAATCCCTACCACAATACTGGTAGGGAATCTCGCAGTTACATTACAGATTTTCAGGATTATTTCGGAAATAATCTTCCAAGATTTTGCGCAAAGTATCTTTGTAGAACTTTTCATCTTCTTCGCTTGT
>FR899624.1:0-149 GCA_000437435.1 Clostridium sp. CAG:768
TGTGTGCATTCAAATAAAAGAAAAATTAGTAACTTTATAAAAGGTTCAGTAGATATAATAATATTGGTTTCATTAGGCGGGGGCATAAGTTCTGGCGGAGTTGTTTCACTATTAAAACTTATAAGTGATCAAAATATTTATACTAGGGT
>FR899624.1:294-672 GCA_000437435.1 Clostridium sp. CAG:768
CAGATGAAAAAATATCTTTGGGAGAATTATTTTTGATGTCTGACAAGCTCATGGCAAGACTTGCAATAAGAGAATTAAATGATTTTTGCTAAGGCTAAAATCCTTGGCGCAAGATTGTAAACAAAAATTTACAATTCTAAGAGCTTAGAGCCAAGAGCTTTATAAGGTTATTTATAAGCTACAAATACCGTTAAATCTAAACTAGAGACTTGTCAAATTTTGCAAATAGCCTTAGAATAAGCATGTTCGGGAGGGCAATATGTCTGTATCAATCACTTTAAAGATAGACAATAACTCAATAAAATACTCAAATGGGCTTCAATCAATGGAAGCTTTGATTGCTGACATGGTCTCTTCAATTAACGAGCCGGTAAGACA
>FR899625.1 GCA_000437435.1 Clostridium sp. CAG:768
CCATTTATATCTATTCTCATAACGCAAGTCCCTATGTTAAATGTGTGTGATTTGTATACTGCAATAGTTACTAACATTCCATTTGGTAGACTATATATGTATGCTTTAGCTGTAGAATGTAACACTACGCTTTGATTTGTAAGATCATAAGTATTTGTTCCTAGGTAATAAAAAAAATAATTATGTCCAGGAATAGATGGGGCGTGATATGCTCCTACATTTGTTAATTTTAAGTATGGTGCAAGGTATTCTTTAACAAAAGCATCAGTCCCTAAACTAAAATCCCAATTTGAAATATCTTCATGGTCTTTTTTAGATGCTTCTACTGCTTGGCTTAAAGTACTATATGCTACTTTTAATTGCTCTACTGTACTCTTTTTTTTATAGTTTGCAATTAAATTAGGGAGAGTTAGTGCAACAACGACCCCAATAATTCCAAGAGTAATTAAAACTTCTGCAAGTGTAAAAGCTTTTTTGTTTTTGTGATGCTTCATATCACTAGTATGCCAACTCTTAATTAAAAAGTAAAGATTTTTACTGGATATACTTGTTGTACTTATGTTTCGCGGGGGGGGGGCACTCTCAAAGCTTCTTGAATAAACATTTTTCAACCTCCATTTTCCCCTTATTATTTATTATTTTTTAGTATTTGTCAATAGTTAAGTTTATTTTATAAAATCAGGAACTTGGTTTTTTGCCGCTTTAATTTGCATATATTGCTCTTTTAATTTAGCTTTTTCTTCTTTATTTGCGTTTTTTGCTTTTTCATTCATTTGGGTATAGAGTTCTTTTTCGATTTTGTTACCTTTAATATATACATCCATATCTTTTCTTTTTTTAAAGGCATTAACATTTCCGTTATAATTTATATTAGGAGCTTTGAATATTGTTATAAAGCATTGCAAAACCGCCAATAAATGCCATAACTAATCCAGCCCAAGCTCCAAGTGCTAAAAGAAGTTTTTTGTTTTTAGTTGCATTTTTATGTTGTTTGCTAACAATTTTTTCAGCTTGGTCTCCTAGTGTATCAACAACAAAATCTCCATCTAAAACTTCGAATAATAACTTTGCTCCTAGTCCTAAGCCTGCGACAAAAGCAGCTTTAGTAAGTTTGGCTTTTTCTCCGGTTTTAGATATCGGGTTATTATCATTTTTGGATGTTTGTTTTTGTTGATGAGTAAATGAGTAGCTTTGATTAATTGCGCTAATTCTCATTTATACTCCTTTAATAAGCATTCCGTTGCCTTTGTTTGCCATTTGAACAGATGTGTAATGGTTAATTTTTTGGTCTAAAGAAACATCTTCATCTTTTACTTCATTATCAACTTCTTCTAAAATGTTAGATTTAAGTTCTCTGTCACGAGAGAATACATCCATTTCTTTTTCTCTTGTGAAAGCTTTTACTTTTGTATCATAGAGTTTTGCTGGTAGTGTGAGAGCTAAAGTTAATAATCCTGCAGCAGCTCCGATACCGCCAAGTTTTAGACCTCTGCTTTTTGCTCCTGATTTAATAAAACAGCTCCCGATGCCTGCTGCGGTTGCTCCAACTAAAGCACTTCCGCCAATTGAACCCCATATTGCAAGTCCTTTTTCTGTTTTTCTGTTAATTGGATTTTCATAACCGTTTTTGTATGATGTAAATTGCGGTTTTGGACAACATCTGTTGATAGCTGAAATTTGCATAATTTATACCCCTCATTTTATTATGGTTATATAATAAACAAACATTAAAAATTTTGCTAGTATGTTAATAATTTCAGTCTTAATTGTAACAATTGTTTGAAGTTTTTGATGTTTATGTTATCATCGACTTAAATAGAATGATTATATTATTATGAAAAGGGGAAAAATATGATTTCAGTAAACGATTTAAAAACAGGCTTAACGCTTCAACTAGACAACGGTTTGTGGTCTGTTGTTGAATTTTTACACGTAAAACCGGGTAAAGGTGCAGCTTTCGTAAGATCAAAACTTAAAAACGTAGAAACAGGCCAAGTTGTTGAAAAAACATTCAGAGCCGGTGAAAAAGTTGCAAAAGCTATGTTAGACAGACGCGAAATGCAATATTTATATAAAGAAGGTAAAGAATACGTTATGATGGATAACGAATCTTATGAACAACTTCAATTAACAGAAGACCAAATCGGTGATGGTATTAAATATTTGAAAGAAAATATGATTGTTCAAGTATTAATGCATGATTCAAGAATTATCGGTGTAGATCTTCCAGCTCACGTTATTTTGGAAGTAACTGATACTCCTCCATCTGAAAAGGGAAATACAGCTCAAGGCGGTACTAAACCTGCAACTCTTGAAACTGGTGCTGTTGTTAACGTTCCATTCTTTATTTCAAATGGTGACAAAATCAGAGTTGATACAAGAACTAATGAATATTTAGATAGAGCGTAACTCTGTATAATGTTTAAGAAAGGCAAAATAATGAAATTTGATATAGAATATATTGAAAAATTAGCAAAAGTTTTAGCTGATAATTCTTTAACAGAAATATCTTTAGAAGATGGTGAACAAGCTATTACTTTAAGAAATGAAGTTGTAGGTGTTACAGCAGCTCCTGTAGTAGCAGCTCCTGTCGCTCAACCTCAAGCTGCACAGCCAGCTCAAGCTTCAGCTCCCGCAGAACAAAAAGAAGTTAAAAAAGGTAAACCTTTGACATCTCCAATGGTTGGAACTTTTTATTCTGCACCATCTCCTGATGCTGATCCATTTGTAAAAGTAGGTCAGACTATTAAAGAAGGCGATGTTGTATGTATCGTTGAAGCTATGAAATTAATGAATGAAATTGAATCCGAATTTTCAGGTAAAATTGTTGAGATTTGTGTACAAGACGGTCAACCTGTAGAATTTGGTCAAGTTTTAATGTATATTGAATAAAAGAATAGTGAGTAGTAACAAGTGAATTTTTAAATTCACTTGTTACTGTTTTATAGGGATAAGAAAATATGTTTAGAAAAGTATTAATTGCAAATCGCGGAGAGATTGCTGTAAGAATTATAAGAGCTTGTAGAGAAATTGGTATTCCAACTGTAGCAATTTATTCTCAAGCTGATGCAAATTCTCTTCATGTAAGACTTGCAACAGAAGCATATTGCATCGGACCTGCTCAAAGTTCTAAAAGTTATTTGAGCATACCTGCAATTATTTCTGCTGCAATCGTATCTGGAGCTGACGCAATTCACCCTGGATATGGTTTTATGTCTGAAAGAGCTGATTTTGCTGAAATTTGTGCAAAACATGGTATTAAATTTATTGGACCTACAGCTGAAGCTATGAGAAAAATGGGAGATAAAGCTACCGCACGTAAAACTATGATTGAAAACAACGTGCCTGTTACTCCTGGTACAGGAATTTTAAAAACTCCTGAAGAAGTAAAAGAATTTGCTCATAAAGTAGGTTACCCGATTATATTAAAAGCTACTGCAGGCGGCGGCGGTAAAGGTATGAGAATTTGCAGAAGCGATGATGATGTGGAAACTAATATGAATCTTTGTCAGTCTGAAGCTCAAAATTTCTTTGGAAATCCTGATGTGTATGCTGAAAAATATTTGGAAAATCCTCGTCACATTGAAGTTCAAATCCTTGCAGACCAATATGGTAATGTCGTTCACTTAGGTGAAAGAGATTGCTCAATCCAAAGACGTCACCAAAAATTGTTGGAAGAAGCACCATCTCCTGCAATTGATGAAGCTACTCGTAAAGAAATGGGTGCTGCAGCTGTAAGAGCAGCTAAAGCTATTAATTACGAAAGTGCAGGAACTTGTGAATTCTTGCTAGACCATGATGGTAAATGGTATTTTATGGAAATGAATACCAGAATTCAAGTTGAACACTGTGTAACAGAAATGATTTCTAATGTTGATTTAGTTAGAGAACAAATTATGGTGGCAGCTGGTGAAAAATTAGATTTTACTCAAGACGATATTGTGCTTCGTGGTCATGCAATTGAATGTCGTATTAATGCTGAAAATCCTGAAAAAGATTTTATGCCAAATCCGGGAACAATTACTGGTTATGTTACTCCTGGTGGTTTTGGTGTAAGAGTGGATTCTCATGCATACCAAGATTATTCAATTCCTCCATATTATGATTCAATGATTGGAAAATTGATTTGTTGGGGAAGAACAAGAAATGAAGCTAGACGCAGAATGTATAGAGCATTGAAAGAATATGTTATTACTGGCGTTGAAACAACAATTCCGTTCCACCAAGCAATAATTGAGGATCCTGTGTTTATGAGCGGGAACTTTAATACAGGCTTTATAGAAGACTTCTATAAGCGAACCGGAAAAGATAAAAAATAAAAATAAAAAAGCGAAGATTTTAAATCTTCGCTTTTTTATTGAAAAAATATTTAATATTTGTTATAATATATTCAATAAGAAAGGAGCAAGAATGAAAAAGATGTTAAGAAATGTAACTTCGGGGGGGGGGCGTTTTTCAGCTCCTTAATTCGTTTACAGGTTTGCAAAAAAAATAACCTCTGTTATAATAGTGATGTAATGTATCACAAGAATAACAAAGGTGGTTTAATGAATAAAGGATTTACATTAGCAGAGGTATTGATAACTTTAGGCATAATTGGAGTTGTAGCAGCAATGACAATGCCTACTTTAATTGCAAACCATCAAAAGGAAGTTGTTGCAACGTCTTTGAGAAAAGCTTATGCAGAGTTAAATTTGGCATTGCAAATGGCAATAAGTGATTATGGTGATGTTTCAACTTGGGATTATAGTAAAGCTTCAGAGATATCTTTATGGGCCGAAAAATACATTAAACCTTATTTTAAAATTTTAAATGCTCAAAATTGTTCGAATAATAGATCTTTTTCCTGCATAGGGGTTCCAGCAGTAGCTCAATTAGGATATGATACAAAACCAACAGGTATAATGTCGGCACCATATGTAATATTAACTTCAGGTGGTGCCGCAAAAGCTTTTGCTTTTTATAAATATAATGCATATTCAGAAGTAAGGGTGCATGTTTATGTGAAATTACCCAAAAATAAAAAAGCTGAAAAGGGAAGGGATGTTTTCACTTTTGTATTAAAGCCTAATAAAACTGCGTTTGAACCTTTTGGTGTTACTGGAACTGTGCCTTTTACAACAGGAAATATTTCAAGAGAAAAATTATTAAAAGGACCAATAAGGACGGGTGGATGCTATAAAGAATCTGGAGGACCTGATTATTATGCTCCAGGTGACAGTTGTGGTGCTGTAATAATGATGGATGGTTGGAAAATTAAGCCTGATTATCCTTGGTAACTTTTATTTAATATTAGGGTTGAAAACCTCTTATAAATGTGTTACAATTATAGTAGGTAGTATGTGTGTGAGGTTTTTGTATGGCAGGAATTAATTTGTTTTACAGGTTTACAAATCCTATTGAAAAGCAAAAAGAACAACAAAAAGCTCAAAAGGATGCTTTGATTAAGAAAAATTATGATGAGATCTATGCTCATGAGTTAGCGCATAAATCTGCCGGAGGTGCTTTAGCTGGTTCAATTGTTATCGAGCGTAATGCAGATGGTATTCCGTTTGCAGGTCATGTTGATATAAAAATGCCATCATTAAATCCAAATAATCCTCAAAAAACAATTAATGATGCAAATACTGTAATCAGATCAGCTATGGCTCCATCTGACCCTTCTGATCAAGATTACCGAGTAGCAGCCCAAGCTCAAAGTATAAAAATGCAGGCTCAAGCCGTTAAATCTCAAAATGTTGGAAATAAGCTCGATTATAACGCTTAATTTTGTTTATGTTATAATCATGCTCGTATGAGCACTCAGTTTAAGTATTATGCAAAAGAACTTTTAAATATTGCCCTGCCTATTATTATGGGAAACCTAGGGTTTATCCTGATTGGTGCAGGGGATGTTTTAATTGCTGGGCATCATTCTACTGATACTTTGGCTGCGATTAGTATAGCAACAGCTATTACAAATTGTATTCAAACATTTGGGATTGGATTGATAGCTAGTGTTTCTCCTCTATTGTCGAATTTTAGAGGAGAGAGAAAAAGTGCTAAAAAATATTTTTTCCCAACTATAAGATTTTCAATGTTTTTGAGTGTTCTAGTTATGTTTGCAGTGCTTGCGTCTATCCCTTTGATTGATTATTTGCATTTTGAAGCAAAACTTGTGCCAATGATTAAGCAATATATGTTTGTGACAGCTTTTGCGACTTTTGGTGGATATTTGCACGCTGCATTAAAAGAATTTTTGCAAGCTTTTGAAATAGTTTTGTTCCCGAATTTGGTAACAGTATTTTCAGTATTTTTGAATATTGCTTTGAATGTAATTCTTGTATTTGGTTTGGGACCAATCCCTTCTTTAGGGGGTCTAGGCTTAGCTGTTGCAAGTTTCATTGTTAGATATTTTATGGGGTTTGCTCTTTTAATATATTGTTTTAGTGTTATGAATTTTAATGATTACAAAGATTTTGATTATTATAAGAGTTTAATCAAAATTGGTATTCCTATATCTTGTGCTATTATGGTTGAATTCATTGCATTCAATAGTATTGCAATAATTATGGGCAGAGTGTCTGGTGTGTATGCAGCGGCTCAAAATTTAGTTTGTACATTGACTACGGTATCATTTATGGTGCCTCTTGCGATTTCAAATGCAATTGCTGTTAAAGTTGGATTTGCAAATGGAGCTGGGAATATAAAAGATCTAAAACGATATTCTTTTGTCGGAGTTGTAATGTCTGTAGGATTTATGTTATGCAGTGCATTTATTTTTGCGACATTCCCTCAGTTTTTAGTAAAATTGTTTACTCAGGATAATAATTTGATTAAAATTTCTATCCCTGTTTTATATATATTATCTGTGTTCCAAGTATTTGATGGATTGCAAGTTGCACTATCAGGTATTTTTAAAGGAATGAAAAGAACAGGAGTTGTATTGATTTCAAACTTTGTTGCTTATTGGTTGATTTCATTACCTTTAGGGTATACATTAGCTTTCCATTTTCATTTGAATTTAAGAGGTTTTTGGTATGGACTTGCATCAGCAGCTATTATTCTTTGTGCAATGATGTCAGTTATGTTATTGAAAAGTATTAAAAAAATGGAAACTGTTAAATAGCTTATTTTTATGGTAATATAAACTTGAATGGAGGAATTATGCATACAGAAGAAAGAACATTTGTGGCAATTAAGCCTGACGGAGTTATTAGAGGTTGTGTCGGAGAGATTATCAGCCGTTTTGAAAAGAAAGGTTATAAACTTATCGGCATGAAGATGCTTCAAGTAACAGAAGATATTGCTGCAAAACATTATGCAGAACATATCAATAAACCATTTTATCCAAGTCTTGTAAAATATATTACAAGTGGTCCTATTATTGCAATGGTATTCCAAGGATATAAGGCTGTTCAAGGTATTCGTCATCTTTTAGGTGCAACTGATCCTTGTGAAGCTGATGTAGGATCAATCAGAGCTGATTATGCTCAATTAAAAGAATATAATACAATTCATGGTTCTGATAGTATTGAAAGTGCTGAAAGAGAAATTAATATTTACTTTAAGCCTGAAGAACTTTGTACAGATTATAAAAATATGATGGAAATTGTTACAGAAAGTGTTGATGAGTAATGAGAGATAATGCTCATGAATATTTTAAATATGAATTAGTGCATGAATGTAAACAAACAGGCGCAAGAGCAGGTATTTTGACAACTCCTCATGGAATAATTAAAACTCCTATCTTTATGCCTGTTGGCACAAATTCAGCTGTTAAAACTTTAACAGCTGATCAAATTATGGATACAGGTGCTCAGATTATGCTTTCTAATTCATATCATTTATATTTGAGAGCAGGTACAAAGTTAATTAAGCAATTTGGCGGAATTCACAGTTGGATGAATTGGCATAAACCTGTATTGACAGATTCAGGTGGGTTTCAAGTATTTTCATTAAGCCATTTGAATAAGATTACAGAAGATGGTGTTGAATTTAGAGATCCTAAAGATGGTAAAAAACATTTTATCAACCCTGAAGTTTCTATGGAAATTCAACAGGATATTGGTGCAGATATAATTATGGCATTTGATCAGTGTGCACCATTTCCTTGTGATTATGATACTGCTAAAAAAGCTATGGAACGCACTCATCGTTGGTTAGAGAGGTGTTTTAAAGCTAAAACTAATCCCAAACAAGCTCTTTTCCCTATTGTTCAAGGAGCTTTTTACGATGATTTAAGACGTGAAAGTGCTGCTGTTATTTCATCTTATGATGCTGTTGGTTATGCAATTGGTGGCTTAAGTGTTGGTGAAACTAAAGATATTATGAATCACTTTGTAGAATTTACAGCGCCGTTGTTACCGAATAACAAACCTCGTTACTTAATGGGAGTAGGTACTCCTGAAGATTTATTAGATGGTATTAAACGCGGAATTGATATGTTCGATTGTGTTTTGCCTACAAGAAATGCAAGACACGGATCATTCTTTACTCCTAATGGTAAATCTAATATCAAAACCCAAAAATATTATGACGATCCTCGTCCTTTGGTTGAAGGTTGTAATTGTTATGCTTGTAAAAATCATTCAAGAGCTTATATTAGACATTTGTGGAGATGTGGAGAATCTACTGCTGCAACATTATTATCTATTCATAATATCAAATATCTTGTAGATTTTTCTCAAAAATGTCGAGAAGCTATCTTAAACGATAGTTTTGGCGATTTTTATAATGAACATTATAAAAACTTGATTTAGTTTGACATATAAAAAAATCTCATTAAATACATTATAGAAGTAACAATAATGAGGTTTTATATATGAATGAAATTTTTGAATCATTTGTAAGTGAAAATTTTGAAAATTCTAAAATTAATGAAATTCATGAAGATACTCTAAAGTTAGATGATCCAAGAATATGGGTATGGTTAAGCAGTGCAGAAAATCAAGGTTTTATGAATGAAGATTTTGTTGATTTTTTCACGATTTAACTTTTGAGTAGTTATTTAATTTTTGATCTACATGTGCTGCGTGTTGGTTCGATTTTAGATATGCTTTAGCAAACTGGTAACCCCCGATAGCAGCTGCAGTTACTCCTGCAAATATTTTAGATGATTTACTTATACATTTTAAAGGTTTGTTGAACATATCTTCAAACTTGATTTGTTTTTTCATAACTTTAGGCCAGCCTTTGAAAAGCCAGTTAGAAAACATTATAGCTCCAGCTGCAAGTCCGCCATAAATTACAGTTTCTCCAGTTGCTTTTATGTAGTCTCCTGTTTTTACAAATGTTTTACAAAAACTTGCGAATTTTTCTTTAAAACTTTTTGGTTGATTATTGTTTGCTTTATTTTTTGTTTCTTCTTCTTTTATATTTGTTTGAGGAATTTCTAGAGTTTTTTCAAAACTGTCAGGTTTTTGCTCTATTGCATTAGATGCAGCTATTTGCGTTTTTTGTTCATCAGTTTTGTTATTTATTTTAGTAGTTTGTAATTGGATTGGAGCAGTTACTTTATTTAATTCTAATTCAACACCTGACATAAAATACCTCCTGTTTGTATTTAAAACTAAACAGGAGATTTTTTGTTATTGAAATTTTAAATTTTTACAAATATTTATTAATATTCCTATGGATAGTTTTTAGTCACAACTTGGGTGTGACCAAGTGAATTTTGTGTAATCTTTGCATTTGGTATATTTCATATTTTCTTGTTGTATAACCCAGCCTGTAAAACAAGACCCATTATTACCACTTTGCATCCCAATAACCCAAGAGTTATCATCTGGATATATTTGTGCTCCGCAAGGCACTATTCCCTTTCCATGAGTTAACCAAAATCTAAAGTAGTCTTTCCCTGCGACATTAGGACCTTTTAATCCATTTAAGTCTACTGTTATTGGACCTACTGGAAACTTATCTCCTCCAACATATAGAGCTGTCCAAGGAAAATTTGCTGATAAAACAGCTCCATCAGGTAATATTATAGTCATGTAATCATGAATATCTCCACCAAGAGATAATCTTTGCCCTTTTAGATTTTTATAAGTTGGAAAGCAATTTTTAGTACAGATTTTTTTGTTAGCTATATGTTTTGTTAAAATATTCCATATTATTATGTTATTATCTTCTGTATAATCAGGAGTTGTCCAATAACGAGGTTTATCATATTCTGCTTCTGCATCAGTATAAGCATTTTGTAAAATAGAATATACTTTTTTTAGTTTAACAATTGTTTGTTTTTCTTGATATTTACTAATTAATGTTGGTATTGTAAGTGCAGCAACGATCCCAATAATTCCAAGAGTAATTAATACTTCTGCAAGAGTGAAAGCCTTAGAACCATTTATGTTTCGCGGGGGGGGGGTACTCTCAAAGCTTCTTGTCTAAACATTTTTCAACCTCCATCTTTTTTCTTATTATTTATTATTTTTGATTTTTTGTCAAGGTTAGTTGAATAAATTAAGTTGAGGAACTTCTACTGTTGGTGCATCTGTAGCTTTTTTGCGTGTTGCAAGATTATTTGAGTAATCTTTTTGCATTCTTGTCATTAATTCTTGGGATCTTTTGATTACTGCACTAGGAAGTCCTGCCATTTTAGCAACTTGGATACCGTAACTTTTGCTTGCTCCGCCTTGAACTATTTTACGTAAAAATTCAATTTCACCGTTTTCTTCACTAATAGTAATTCTATAATTTTTTATTTGCGGGTAAGTTTTAGTCATTACGTTTAATTCGTGGTAATGGGTTGCAAAAATACATCTTGCTTTAATTTTAGTTGCAATATATTCGGCAACTGACCAAGCTATTGCAACACCGTCATATGTGCTTGTGCCTCTGCCTATTTCATCAAGTAGAATGAAACTTCTTTCTGTTGCTGAATTCAAAATGCAAGCTGTTTCAATCATTTCTACCATAAATGTAGATTGACCTAATGTTAAATCATCAGATGCGCCTACACGTGTGAAGATTTTATCTATAACTCCGATTTTTGCATAATCTGCAGGAACCCATGATCCTATTTGTGCTAAAATCGCAATTAATGCATTTTGTCGCATATATGTAGATTTACCTGCCATATTAGGACCTGTTAATATCATAAATTGAGTAGAATCAGCAGAATTACATTTTAATTCCAAATCGTTTGCTACATATTCACCAAGTGGAAGTATTTTTTCTAATACAGGGTGACGTCCGTTTTTTACAATAAAATCATCAGACTCGTCAATTATAGGTTTGCAGAAATTATTTTCTGCTGCAGTTTGTGCAAGACCTGTATATACATCACATTTAGCAATACAATCAGCTATTTCTCTAATTTTTGAAACAAACTCTTTTGAATATTCTCTGAAATCACAGAATAGTTTATATTCAAGTTCTGTAGATTTGAATTTTGCAGATAGTACATCATCTTCGTGCTTTTTCAGTTCTTCTGTGATAAATCTTTCCCCGTTTGTAAGCGTTTGTTTTCTGATATAGCCTTCAGGAATTTGATTAAGATAAGAATTTGAAATTTCGATGAAGTAACCAAATACTTTGTTAAATCCAATTTTTAAGGATTTAATTCCTGTTCTTTCTTTTTCTTTTTCTTCAAAATCTTTTAGCCAATTTTCTCCGCCTGAAAGTAATTCTCTAAAGTAATCAAGTTCTCCAGATACGCCTTCTTTTATAATTCCACCCTCTTTGATTAGAGCTGATGCATTTTCAGAAATTGTTCTATCAATTAAATTTGTGTATTCTGCAATTTCATCTTTATATTGTCCAATTTGAGAAAGAGGGTTAAATTCAAGAGATTCTGTCGCATCTAATAAGTCAGGTAACATCATTAATGATGCTTTTAAGCTTAGAAAGTCTTTAGGATTTGCCGAACTGTTTGACATTCTTGTAGCAAGTCTTTGAATATCATAAATTTTTTCAAGTAAATTAGAGATATTTATTCGCTCATCTGTTTTTTCAACAAGTTCAGTAATACAATTTTGACGGCTTTGAATATCTTCAATTCTTTTTAACGGCTGGCATATCCAATTTTTGAGAAGTCTTGCTCCCATATTGGTTTTAGTCTTATCTACAGCCCATAAAAGAGAACCGAATTTATTTTTATCTCTCAAAGTTTCAGTAAGTTCAAGATTTTTTCTTGTGCTTCCGTCCAAAATCATATATTCAGAAAGTTCATAAGGTTCAATTCTTTCAAATTTTGGAACATTGTCTTTTAAAGTTTCCCAAACATATGCAAGTAATGCACCTGACGCTCTAAAACCTATTTTGTATCTGTCGTATCCAAATGATTCTAAGCTATTTGCCTGAAATACTGCTTTAAGATTATTTTCTGCAAAATTCGCATCAAATACTGATGATGGGATTTTTGAGCAGTTATAGATTTTTGTAATTTCTTCAGGTAAATCAATTTTTTCATCAGGTACAATTTGAAAAGGCATAATTTTTTGTTTTACAGAAGGCCCTATAACTTCCGCAGGAGATATTCTGGTTAATTCTGCTAAAATTAGCTCATAATTTGCTTGAGTAACCTTAAATTCTCCAGTTGATATATCAGCGTATGAAAATCCCCATATTCCGCTTTTTTCATCTTTGAATAAAGCACAAATATAGTTATTAGAATTTTGTTGCAGAAAATCGCTTTCTGTAAGTGTGCCTGATGTGATAATACGAGTAACCCCTCTTTTGACTAATCCTTTAGCAAATTTTGGGTCTTCCAACTGGTCACAAATTACTACTTTATAATTTTTTTGAACAAGTTTTTCAATGTAATTATTTACAGCTTTGGCCGGAATTCCTGCAAGAGGAATTCTTCCAAATTTCCCTTGTTCTCTGCCTGTTAGAGTTAATTCTAACTCTTTAGACATAGTAACTGCATCTTCAAAAAATGTTTCGTAAAAATCCCCTAATCTGTATAAAAGAATTTTATCTTGGTTTTGATGCTTAATCTTTAAATATTCCTGCATTGCAGGAGTTAAGTCTTCTACCTTAATATCAGCCGTATTGATAAGATTGATTTCTGCCTTTTTCATAGTTATAATAATAGTATAACATGATAAGGATTTCAATATGGGTTGTTTAAAAAATATTTTGAGAGCAATAATCCTTACACTGGCTGTAGTTGGTTTTATGGCATTAGGCGGTAAAGAACTTGTCAGTGGATTAATCAATAATTATTTTAATCCTCCAAAAGATACCATGCTGGAAAGAGCTCAAAAAGTTGGAGATTTTTCTAAAATTAACGATGAATTTGAAATAGAAAGAGCTGCAGGAATTATGGGCTATAATGCTGTTGTTGCAGAACATAAAGCATCAGGGCAAAAAATGTTTGTTGTAGATTCTGGTGATAAGGATATCTTAACAGCAGAAGATATTAAATCTGAAAATGTAGAAGAAAAATTGTATAAAGCAATAAGTAAAATAAAATATCAAGCAGTGTCAGTAGAAGACTTAAAGGTTACCAAACATGGAACAATGCATTCATATGGGAAAGAAGTCCCATATGTAAAATTTGAAGCAAGAATTAAAAAACTTCCAATAGGTGATATTGGTGGTATAATTTCTGTTGCTGAAACTAAAGATGGAGAATCAAGACTCTTAATTTCAGCTAATGAAAAAAGTAAATATTCTCAGTTAATTTCAGATGAATTTTTTAAAAAAATAAAATAAGGAATGTCGGAGTGGTGGAATGGTAGACACGTACGTTTCAGGTGCGTATGGAGCAATCCGTGTGGGTTCAAGTCCCATCTCCGACAATTAAAAAGAGAGTAACCAAGACAAGTTTTATAATTTATTTAATGTATTTCATTTATACACTCTTGAAATATATCTTAATATTTGATATAATATTTATATGAGTGTTATGATAAATTAATGAGAATAGTTGACAAAGAAGTAATCAATGTAAAAGAGTTACATCGAATTACTAATGATGAACTTGTTTCCCAAATTAGTGAAATCAATCCAGATCCAAAACGTAAAAATTATTTCAGATATGAAGTAAAATTAACTAATGGGGAGATTTATTTTGTTTTCATCAAAAAACCTTGGTATATGATTTTATTTGGAGATAAAAAACAAAATAAATAAGTTTAAACGTTTCCTGTAGAACTGTTTCTATCATCTTCTAATTGTTTAATGTCAATGTTGTCATTATCATCTGTATATGTATTCATTACAGGGATATCGATTTCGACGTTTACATCTGCATCAACCATTTCGATATCTCCTTTAGGAAATTCTTTTGTTTTACCATCTTCCATTTTAACAGCGACTTTGCCGCTTAAGAATTGAAGATAACAAACTTTACCTAATCCGTCAGGAGTCATAACAGAAGAACCAACAGGTGGCATTCCTTTAGCTGCTTCAATATAATTTGAATATTCATATGTAAGACAACATAGGAGTCTTCCGCAAGTCCCTGAAATTTTCCCAGGAGCAATAGGCATTCCTTGATCTTTTGCTAATTTTACGTTAATTGTTGCAAATTTTCTTAAAAAACTTGAACAGCAAAATGGTCTTCCACACACTCCGCTGCCTTCTAAAATTGAAGTTTCATCTCTTACACCGATATGTCTTAAATCGATTCTTACGCGGGTAAAAACTTGGGTTAAATCTTTAAGTAATGCTCTGAAATCGACTCTTTCTGGTGCTGTGTAATAGAATGTTATTTTTCTTTTGTCAAAAGTTATTCTGCATTGTACTAGATTCATATTCAATTTATGCTGTTGCACAAGCGCTTGACATTTAAAAAACGATTGAACTTCTTCTTTTTTTATTTCTTCTAAGGTTTGAAGATCTCTTTGAGATAATGTCCTAATTACAGGAAAAGGTGTTGGTTTATTGTTACTTTTTTCCCAAAGTTTTGAAATTTGAGAGTTTACAACAAATGCTTTTAGAGCTTCTTCTCCTTTTTCAGTTCTGACTAATACCATTTGACCGTCTTCAATGTGGATTGTATCAGGTACGTCAAGTGGGTAAAATGTGTTTTTTAAATATTTTACAGCATATTTCATTATACGTATCTTTCTTCTTCTTTTAGTTTTCTATTCATTAATTTTTCAAGTAGAGCTTTTGGAGTAATATCTGTATAAACTGCTTCATATATAGCATTTGATACAGGAACTTCAATGTTTAGTTTTTTTGCAAGTTCACATATTGCTTTAGATGTTTTTACACCTTCAGCAACTGAACCTAGTTCTTTTAGTATGTCATCTATTTTTTTACCTTTTGCAAGCATTGAACCTACTGTGTAATTTCTAGACATTGGACTTGAGCATGTAGCAATCAAGTCTCCCATTCCTGATAATCCATATAAAGTAGATGGGTTTGCACCAAGATTTATGCTTACGCGAACTATTTCAGCCATTCCGCGTGTTAATAATGATCCTGCACAATTGTCACCAAGTCCCATTGTATGAGCAAAGCCTGAAGCAATTGCAATTACGTTCTTTAAAGATCCGCCAAGTTCTACCCCAATTACATCAGTATTTGTGTATAATCTGAATTTAGAAGGAACGTTTAATGCTTTTTGTACGAATTCCGCAATTTTTATATCTTCACAAGCCACAGAAGCAGCGGTAGGTAGTCCAGCTAAAACTTCTTTTGCAAGTGTAGGACCTGATAATATTGCTAGTTTTTGTTCCGGCAATACATCTTTAATAACTTCTGACATTCTCATCAATGAAGGTAATTCAATACCTTTTGATGCATTGACTAGAATTTGTTCAGGTTTAATACCTGCTTCTTTTAATTTTTCACAAACATCTCTAGTGCCTGATGTAGCTACTACTGATAAAATTATATCGGCATTTTTTATTGCTTCTTTTAAGTCAGATGTTATTTCAACTTTATTGTCAAGTTGAACTTCTAGAGGTTTGGAACAATGTTTATTTATTTTTAAATCATCTGATAAATCTTGTTCTCTACCCCATACGGTTATATTTTCAAAGTTGTTTGTTAAAAGCCAAGCTAGTGTTAGCCCCCAACATCCTGCACCAAGTACTGTCAATTTCATTTTCAAGCTCTCCTTTATATTGCCTGACCAAGGTGTATTAGTTTTCTAAGTACACCACCGTGTTTTTTTAATTCTTCTCTCGCTTTATCTATGCTAAGTTTCATTTTGATTGAAGTAATTGCTGTTTTTATTTCCCAATCGCATTTTAACAAAGTCGCAAGAGCTTCGCTATGTGGAACGTCTGCTATTTGTGCTACAATTCTGATTGCTCTATCTTTTAGTTTTTCATTAGTAGCTTTAAGATCAATCATGAAATTTTCATAGGTTTTACCAATTTTAATCATAGCACCTGTAGTTAGCATATTTAAAATCATTTTTTGAGCAGTTCCTGCTTTTAATCTTGAAGATCCTGCAATAACTTCAGGTCCGACTTCTGCACAAATTACAAGGCCTGCTTCTTCTGCAATTCTACCATTTGAGTTGCAGGTAATCCCAATTGTTTTACAATTTACATCTTCTGCTCTTTTTAGTACTCCGAGTAAGTATTTTGGGTTGCCACTTGCTGAAATTACAACCGCAACATCGTTTTCATTTAATACTTTGGCATCATCATATCCTAAATCAAAATTATCTTCAGCACCTTCTACTGCGGTTCTGAAAGCTTTGTCGCCTCCTGCAATAATTCCTTGAACCATATCAGGAGATACGCTGAAAGTTGGAGGGCATTCAGATGCGTCTAAAATGCCTAATCTTCCAGATGTTCCTGCTCCGAAATAAAATAATCTGCCACCTTTTAAAAATTGTTTGGCAATTAGATCTACTGCTGCTGCAATATTTTCAGTTTCTTCTTCAACAGCAAGTGCTACAAGTTTGTCTTCTTCATTCATTTTTCTGACAATTTCAATTGTAGGGAGAATATCGATATTTTTAGTATTCTCATTTCTGTATTCTGTGATTACTTCACTCATATTGCACCAACTTTCTAATCGGTTAAATCCCGATTTCCTTAAATAATAAACACTTATATTAATTTTAATAAATTAGCCATTTCAATAGCAGCTTTTGCTGCATCAGCCCCTTTATTTCCAGCTTTAGTGCCTGCTCTTTCAATAGCTTGTTCGATATTTTCTGTTGTTAAAACTCCAAAAATTACAGGGACTTCTGTTTGTAAACTTACCTGAGCTATTCCTTTAGATAATTCAGCACTTACGTATTCATAATGAGTTGTTGCTCCTCGAATTATTGCGCCTAAAGTAATTATAGCGTTATATTTTTTAGTTTTAGCGAATTTCATAGCTGCAAGAGGAATTTCAAAAGCTCCCGGAACTTTTACTATATCGATATTTTCATCAGATACGCCATGACGTTTTAATTCATCAATTGCTCCTGATAAAAGTTTTGAACCGATGAAATCATTAAATCTTGATATAATTATACAAAATTTTTCATTACCTGCTACTAATTGACCTTCGTATGTATTCATTTTTTCTCTCCATTGTGTCTATAGATACAATGATTTTAACGCATTTGTAACTATTTTACAATAAGTGGAGCAAAAATCTTATAAAAAATATATATTGAAGCAATTACTAATAGTCCGCCGCTTATTTTTAAGAGCCAATCTGAGAATTTATAAAAGCCTTTCCAATTTTTTAAGTGAGATGTTAAAAAACCTGCAAGTATTAGTATTAAACCTTGTCCTAAAGCGAATAAAAATAACATAATTATTGCTTGTGCAATGCTTGCTGCCAATGATGCAAAGGCCATAATACCTGCTAAGATTGGAGTAGAACAAGGAGTTCCTGCGAGTGCAAAAATTCCACCTAAAATTATTGGATAAAGAAATGTGTTAGTGCCATTATTTTTTGGCATTTCTTTAATAATTACAGGTAATTCAAAATCAAGTACACCAATTAATTTTAAACCCATAACCATAATTATTCCAGCAAGGAATATTCCGAAATAGCCGCCAGCAAAAGATATAAATACTTTCCCTGTAATAGCACAGATTATACCTATAATAGAGAAAACAATAGCTGTTCCTAATACAAAGAAAAGCATTTGAGTGAATGTCTTAATTGGTTTTGCATCAGAATATCCTCCAATATAACCTACAATAATAGGTAACATTGCAAGAGAACAAGGAGATATTGATGCAACAAGACCTCCTAAAAACGAAAGTCCGAATAATATAGGCAAACTGCCTTGTTGTGTAAATAAATTAATATAATTTTCCATTATTATTCAAGTCCTTGTAAATATTTGTCCATTTCTTCTTTAGGAATAGCACCTTCAATTCTTTTTACCTGTTTACCTTCTGAATTTAAAAGAATAATTGTAGGAACTAGGGTTACGTTGTATTTTTTTATTTGAGAATCGTTAAAAGAATTTTTATCTTGAACTTGTATTTCTGTAAAGTTAATTTTATTTTGATATTTTGGAAATATTTCTTTAAATATTTTGTTCATAGTTTGGCAATCCAAACACATTGCAGATGTAAATTTAATTACAGAAGGTTTGCCTATATCTGTTGTTTGAGCAGTTGTTGAGTTTGATGCCGTAAGTGCCATATATAATAATAATGGTATTGCGAAAATTAAAGAAATAATAATAATATTTTTTTTCATGGAAAAGCTCCTTTCTGTTTAATATTAGCATAAACTAAAAAGGATTTTTTCAAAACCTCTGTTGGGTAATTTAAAAAGGTTATACATCTTCAGGGATATAGAAATCAGCTTTAGCTAAAAGTTCCCTAGTATGTTCATAACAACAAGAGTTTTGACAAATTGTCTGATATTCTCTCACAATATTCAAAATATCATCTACTGACATTTTAATAATTCTTCTTTCACCTTCAATAATTCTAGCCATATTTTTATAATTCCTTTCAAAATATTTGACGGAATTTGTTTTGAAAACTTTTGAAAAATCAGCTTTTAGATATAGAAATTTTATTTAATATAAAAAACAAAAGTTGAAAAATGTTAAGCGATTTGTTATAATAAAATAGTTGAATAAAAAAGGAGCGATTATGAAATTTTCTTTAAATTTTGAAATTCGGGGGGGGGGCGTAATTTAAGCTCCATTAAAGGTTTTACCCTAGCTGAAGTGTTGGTTACATTAGGTATAATTGGAGTAGTTGCAGCATTGACTATTCCACAATTAGTTAGTGGATATAAAAAGAGAGTAGTAGAGACTAAATTACAGAAAGTTCATTCAATATTAAGTCAAGCTGTTCGTTTATCAGAAGCAGAAAATGATGTTGCCGTAAATTGGAATTGGCCAGAGAGTGTAGTTGATGAAGAAGGCCGAAATGTTTTTTTTGATAAATATTTTAAACCATATATGAAAATAGTAGATGAGGAAAGAACTTATTTTATAGTATATAAACCTGATGGAACAAGAGATTATACAGAATGGCATACTTATTATAAACTTTTTGATGGAACATTTATTAGTTTTTATATTTCATTTGATGTCCACCGTAATGTTTATTATGCAAGTATAGAAGTAATATTACCTGGTACAAATAAAGACTATCTAATATCCGGAAAAGATTATTTTAATTTTCAAATAAATGTATCTTCTGATAAGACTGCAGTATCAGTGTTTCCTTCTACATATGGAGGTTTGACTTGTGAGGGAATATCAAATAATTTAAATTATTTTGTTGATAAATGTAAAACAGCTACACAAGGTGGGTATTATTGTACGGCTTTAATATATTGTAATGGCTGGAAAATCCCTGATTATTATCCTGTTAGATTTTAAATTTATAATAAAATTATGGATATAAAAAAAGAGCCTCGATATTGAGGCTCTTTTTATTTAAAAGAAATTATTATTCTTCGTCTTCGTTACCTAATTGGAAATCAGGAGCTCCAAACATACCTTCAATTTCTTCTAAAATGGCAGATGGTTTTCTAGCTTGATTTCTTTGAGCAACTGCACGTTTTCTTTCTTCACGTTCTTTTTCTTCATTAGCATTTGATAGATGGTGGAATCCTGTACCTGCAGGGATTAAACGACCGATGATAACGTTTTCTTTCAAACCTCTCAACATGTCTTTTTTGCCATCTACAGCTGCTTCTGTAAGAATTCTTGTTGTTTCTTGGAATGAAGCTGCTGAAATGAAACTTTCAGTATTTAAAGAAGCTTTTGTGATACCTAACAACATGTATTCACAAGTTGCAGGAGTTCCGCCTTTTTCTTCAACTTCTTTATTTTCTTTTTCGAATGTTTGCATTTCAACTAATTCACCTGGTAACAATGTTGTATCACCTGCATCAACAATTTTAACTTTTTTAGTCATTTGTCTTACGATGATTTCAACGTGTTTATCAGCGATTTCTACACCTTGTGAACGGTATACTCTTTGTACTTCGTCTACAAGATATTGTTGTGCTGCTTCAGGTCCGCAAAGTCTGATTACATCGTGTGGGTTTAAAGGACCACTTGTTAAAGGTTGACCTTTTGTAATCTTTTGTTTGTTTTGAACAACAATATTAGCATCAATTGCGTATTTGATTTCTGTTCTGCCATTATCTGTTACAAGATATAATCTTGGCAAATCATCATCTGTTTCAATTTCAGCAATACCGTCTTCTTCAGCTAGAATAGCACAATCTTTTGGTTTACGACCTTCAAGAAGTTCTTCAACCCTTGGAAGACCTTGAACGATATCGCCTGTTTTTTGTCTTTCAAATACCAATGTTGCAATGTTATCACCACGTAGAACAAGAGCTCCTGCTTCTACTTGTAACATTGTACCTGGGCTGATTAAGTAAGGACGACCGTTTCTAATTGTTATTTCGCCTTTGTTAACAGCTGATACCATACCAGATACTGTTGATTTTTCTCCACTATCAGCAACAATTGAATCTAATCTTACAAAATCACCTTTTTTAACATTAGCTTTGCCTTTTACTGGTAATATTGTTTCATAAGCTTCACTTGTTAATAATAGTCTTCTTGTATCTTCTTTTTCTGATTTTATAGAAGCAACACCGTCATTAATAGCTAAAACTTGAGTTTTTGCAACAGGTGTTTTTGGATCAATTGTTTGTCCGTCTTTTACTAATAATTCAGTTTGAAGAGAAGACATTGTTTTTGCGTTGCCTTCAAATTCACGACGTACAATTAAGTTTTCTAATACAACAATTCTCAAGTTGTCTTTTTCATCAAGTTCTACCATACCTTTAAGGTGTGATAAGTAACCTTGCATTTGAAGAACTAAACTTGTTCTTGTGATTGTTGATCCATCTAGATTTCTTACTCTAGCGCCGTCTTTGTATTGTAATTGAGTAACAGGTACGATATCTATTAAACTATCTGATGTGTTAAATTTAATAGATACATTTTTCTGTTCTACTTCTAATACTTGAACAGGTCTTATTAAAATTTGGATAGGTTGGTTAGAGATACTATCTTCATCTAATGAAAGACTTGTATCAAGTTCTTCATCTAAATCATCAATATCAATGTCGTCCATTGATGAATCCATAATTGTAACGATTGATGTTTCTTTTGCTTTAATTCCGTCAGCAATTACAGTTCCTTTTTTAACGATTTCACCTTCATCAACTTTTAATTCAGAAACGCTTGATAGTTGGTGAATTTCGCCAGGGCGGATTGTAATTTCATGGATTACATCATTGTACTCTTTGAATTCAACGATACCATCAATGTGGCAGTATACATCTTTTACAACTTCTGTTCCTGCTGTAACGTGTGTTCCGTTTTCAACCATTTTTAAAGATGAATCTTTATTAATTTGGTGAATTTCTTCTGGAATAAATACTACAGAACCAGGTTTTGTAATGATTTGGTTTTCATCAACTTCAACATCAACATATCTGATTTCACCAGATGAATTAACTGCACATTCATCGTCTATTAATTCAGCGATAATCATACCGTTTTCAACTGTTGTATCAACAGGAGCTTTTACGATATATTTTTCGCCAGTTTTATTAACTGTCCATAATTGTTCTTTTTTAGTTTGTTCGAATGTAGCATTTTCAGGCATTAATGAAGCAATTACGATTGTTAATTCTTTACCTTGTACAATCTTTTTGATATTTTTGCCTTCAAATTTAACATCTTCAATAACTAAATCTTCACCGAAGCGAACTTCTCCGCCGTGTTCACATATAGTTAATGTTTCAGCTAATTTTTCGCCTTCTTTAATTTTTTGACCGTCTTGTACTAATATCTTAGAACCACCAGGCAAGTTATAAACATCACCGCCAAGTACCCAAATAATACCTTGTTTATTTGTTGTTCTTGAAATGTTACCTTGTCTGTCTTTCTTTTCATCAGCAACGAAGTCTTCATATAATACTTCACCTGATAAGTCAGATGTAATATCTTTTGTAGCTTTTTCTGTTAAACGAGAACCGCCTTGTGCTGCTGGTTCGAATTGTGCAAGTTTGAAGCCTTTTTCAACTTTCATGCCGTTTGTAAAGAATACTGTAGAACCTGCTGGGATATGATATTTTTCAGTTCTTTTAGCACCTTTAATTTCAATATCAGTTTCGTAGTTAGAAATATTAACTACATCCCCGTGACGAGTTCTTAATTCTCTTGTTTTAACGTTTGAAATAACTTCACCGTCTTGTTTTGCAATTACTTCTTTAATTGCATCTTTAACGCCTACCGCACCACCTGTGTGGAATGTTCTCATTGTAAGCTGTGTACCAGGTTCACCGATTGATTGAGCAGCGATAATACCGATTGCTTCACCGATATCAACTAATTTTTGAGTTGTCATTGCCCAACCGTAACATTTTTGGCAAATACCGTATTCAAGTCCGCAAGTAAGGCCTGAACGAACTTTTAATTCTTGAAGATTTAGGTGAGCTACTTTTTTAACATCATCTCTGTTCATTGTAGTACCTTCTTTTACAAGAACTGTACCATCTGTATCAACGATGTCTTGAGCAACTGTTCTACCTAATAATCTATCAATTAATGGAACAATTACGTTATCGCCATCTGTAATCGGTTTCATATTGATTGATTTTGTTGTATGGCAATCGTCTGCACGAATAATAACGTCTTGTGCAACGTCTACTAAACGTCTTGTTAAGTAACCTGAGTCAGCAGTTTTTAACGCTGTATCTACAAGCCCTTTTCTTGCACCATATGATGAAATGATGTATTCTGTAACGGATAAGCCTTCTTTAAAGTTTGATTTAATAGGTAAGTCGATGATTTGACCTTGTGCGTCTGCCATCAAACCTCTCATTCCGACTAGCTGAGATACCTGTGATAAGTTACCTCTCGCTCCAGAGAATGCCATCATATATACTGGGTTTAATTTATCAAAGTTTTCAACAACCTGAGAGGTTAATTTTGCAGTTGTTTCAGACCAAGTGTCGATAACTTTTGTATATCTTTCAACTTCTGTAATTTCACCTTTTAGGTATCTGTTTGTTGATTTTTCAATTTCTGATTCAGCTTCTTTAAGTAGCTCTTTTTTAATTGCCGGAACTTGTAAATCTGCAATAGAAATAGTTGTACCGGATTTTGTAGCATACTTATAGCCAAGGTTTTTAAGGCTGTTAGCCAATTCTGCGGTTTTAGCTCCGCCAAACTCTAGATACATTTGTGAAAGCAAATTGTTTAAACCTTTTTTATCCATTTGCTTGTTAATGAAATCTATTGTTTTTTTACCATGTGTGTATGTTGTTTCCATTATATATTTCCTTTTTTCTTTTATTGTCTCAAGTCAATTTTTTGATTTAAGCCAAAGCATTTCTTACAGCTTCGTTGAAGATAATTCTTCCTGCAGTTGTTTCAATTCTTTCGCCGTGTTCATCTCTTACAACGATCTTGTCGTGTAGTTCGATTACACCTACTTCTAGAGCTGAAATTGCATCTTGGAAGTTGTAGAAATATCCTTTAGGTTCCATTTCAGGATTTTTCAGGATTGTTAAATAGTACATACCCAATACCATATCCTGTGTAGGAGTGATAATTGGTTTACCTGTAGCTGGAGCTAAGATGTTGTTAGTAGCTAACATTAACATTCTAGCTTCTGTTTGAGCTTCAATTGATAATGGTACGTGAACAGCCATTTGGTCACCGTCGAAGTCAGCGTTGAATGCTGTACATACTAATGGGTGTAACTGAATTGCACGACCTTCTACCAATTTTGGTTCAAAAGCCTGAATACCTAATCTGTGAAGAGTTGGGGCACGGTTTAATAATACTGGGTGTCCGTCAATTACCTCTTCTAATATATCCCATACGATTGCTTCAGAACGTTCAATTTTCTTTTTAGCTGATTTGATATTTTGAACGTATCCTCTTTCAATCAATTTATTAACAACAAATGGTTTAAATAATTCAATTGCCATTTCTTTTGGAAGACCACATTGATTTAATTTCAATTGAGGTCCTACAACGATTACTGAACGACCTGAGTAGTCAACACGTTTACCTAACAAGTTTTGACGGAAACGACCTTGTTTACCTTCAATAATGTTAGATAATGATTTTAATGCTCTGTTGTTTGGTCCTACAACAGTTCTTCCGCGTCTACCGTTATCAATTAAAGCATCTACTGCTTCTTGTAACATACGTTTTTCGTTTCTTACAATGATTTCAGGTGCGCCCATTTCCAATAGTCTTTGTAAACGGTTGTTTCTGTTGATTACACGTCTGTACAAATCGTTTAAGTCAGATGTTGCGAAACGTCCACCGTCTAATTGTACCATTGGTCTTAAATCCGGAGGAGTTACAGGAAGTACATCCATAATCATCCAAGTCGGATCTGTTTCAGAAGAAATTAATGAATCTAGTAATCTTAAACGTTTGATAAGTTTACTTTTCTTTTGAACTGAATTTACAGAGCCTGCTAATTCTGTTCTTATTTCTTCTGCTAGTTCTTTTGTATTAATTTCAGATAGAAGTTCTTTTATAGCTTCAGCACCGATTCCTACTTTTAATTCAGAATCTTCGTGTTCTGCCATGTAATCTTCATATTCTTCTTCTGATAATAATTGTAATTTTTTGAATTCGCTTTCACCTGGATCAAGCACTACATAGTTGTTGAAGTAGATAACTTGTTCCAAATCTTTTAAAGTCATATCTAAAAGTAAGCCTAAATATGAAGGGATACCTTTTAAGAACCAAATGTGAGAAACAGGAGCAGCAAGTTTGATGTGTCCCATTCTTTGACGTCTTACTTTACTGTCTGTAACTTCAACGCCGCAACGTTCACAAATGATACCTTTATGTCTTACTCTTTTATATTTACCGCAATAGCATTCCCAGTCTTTTGAAGGTCCAAAAATTCTTTCGCAGAATAGACCGTCTCTTTCTGGTTTTAATGTACGGTAGTTAATTGTTTCCGGTTTAGTAACTTCACCGTATGACCATTTAAGTATTCTTTCCGGTGAAGCGATACTAATTCGTATATAGTCAAAATAATCTATGCTTGTTGACATTTTCTATTTATCTCCTTTTTAGTGGGGGGAAAATAGTTTCCCCCTTTCAAGTAATTTTCCTATAAATCTCCGAATGTAGTCGGTGTTTCAAAGAAGTTGATATTTAACAACTCAGAATCCATATCTGATAGAACTCTTCTTGGAGCTGATTTTCTTAAATCGTCCATATCAGTCATTAAGTCTACTTCTTGACCGTCTTTTTTCGCTACCGTAATATCCAAACCGATACTTTGTAATTCTCTTACAAGTACTTTGAATGATTCAGGAATACCCGGTCTTGGAATGTTGTCACCTTTTACGATTGCTTCATATGCTCTGTTTCTACCGTTAACATCATCTGATTTGATTGTTAACATTTCTTGTAGAGTATATGCTGCACCGTATGCTTCTAATGCCCAAACTTCCATTTCACCGAATCTTTGACCACCAAATTGAGCTTTACCGCCAAGTGGTTGTTGTGTAACAAGTGAGTATGGACCAGTAGAACGAGCGTGAATTTTGTCGTCTACTAAGTGGACAAGTTTAAGTATATATGAAAGACCTACTGCAACAGGTTCGTCGAATGGTTCACCTGTTCTACCATCGATAAGTCTTACTTTACCATCTTCATTTACCCAATCACAACCAGATTCTTTAATACCTTTTAGTAATTCCGCTTTAGTTGCTCTTTCTGATTGGTTATCACCGTATCTTTCGTCGAAAGATGGTGTTTCATAGTAGTTGCCTGTCAAGTATGCAGCCAAACCTAATAATAATTCATAAGTTTGACCAACGTTCATACGAGAAGGTACACCTAGTGGGTTCAATACGATATCTACTGGAGTTCCGTCTGGTAAGAATGGCATATCTTCTTTTGGTAATATTCTAGATACGATACCTTTGTTACCGTGACGTCCAGAAAGTTTGTCACCTACAGAAACTTTACGTTTTTGTGCGATGTATACTCTGATAACTGTATTAGCTCCTGGTGGTAATTCATCACCTTTTTCTCTATCGAATACTTTTACGTCAAGTACTCTACCGCCTTCTCCGTGAGGAACTCTTAATGAGTTATCTTTTACATCTCTTGCTTTTTCTGCGAAGATTGCACGTAGAAGTTTTTCTTCTGGTGGGTGTTCAGATTCACCTTTTGGAGTAACTTTACCTACCAATATATCGTCTGCATAAACTCTTGCACCGATACGAACAATACCACGTTCATCTAAGTGTCTCAAAGCATCTTCTGAAACGTTTGGAATTTCACGTGTAATTTCTTCAGGTCCAAGTTTTGTTTGACGTGCATCTATTTCTAATTTTTCAATGTGAACTGATGTGAAGATGTCATCGTGAACGCATCTTTCTGATAACAAGATAGCATCTTCGTAGTTATAACCTTCCCAAGGCATGTACGCTACAATTACGTTTTTACCTAATGAAAGTTCTCCACAGTTAGTAGAAGCACCATCGGCAATTACATCGCCTTCTTTTACTTTATCACCTTCGTGAACTAAAGGTTTTTGGTTGATACAAGTATCTTGGTTACTTCTTACATATTTCATTAATGTATGTACATGTGGTTTGTTGTGAATATCGCGGATAATAATTTCTTCACCGACAACTCTTTCAACTACACCGTCGCAATCAGAGATTACAACCATACCAGAGTCTCTAGCAGCTCTTTTTTCCATACCTGTACCAACAACCGGTCTTTGAGTAATTAAAAGAGGTACTGATTGACGTTGCATGTTTGAACCCATCAATGCACGGTTAGCATCGTCGTGTTCGATGAATGGAATTAATGATGTCGCAACTGAAATGATTTGGATTGGTGATACACCAACAAAGTCAACTTTGCTTGATTGATCCATTGTAAATTCAGATCTGTAACGAACCGGTACATATTCATCTTTGAATGTGCCATCTGGGTTTAGTTGAACGTCAGCAGGAGCACAACGGAATTCTTCGTCTTCGTCTGCTGTCATATAAACAACTTCGTCTGTTACTTTTCCGTCTTTAACTACAAAGAACGGAGCTTCTACGAAACCGTAATCATTTACTTTTGCGTGTGTTGCTAATGAACCGATCAAACCTGCGTTTGGACCTTCAGGTGTTTCAATAGGACAAATACGTCCGTAGTGTGATGGGTGAATATCACGAACAGCGAATCCTGCACGTTCTCTCATCAAACCGCCAGGTCCTAATGCTGAAATACGTCTTTTGTGAGTTAATTCAGCTAGTGGGTTAATTTGGTCCATAAACTGTGATAATTGAGATGATCCGAAGAATTCTTTTAATGAAGCAACTAATGGTTTAGTGTTCAATAAGTTTAACGGAGTAAGTGTTTCAGAATCTTGTAGAGTCATTCTTTCTTTTACAATTCTTTCGATTCTTGATAAACCTACTCTGAATTGGTTTTGTAACAATTCACCTACAGATCTGATTCTTCTGTTTCCTAAGTGGTCGATATCATCAACTGTTCCTTCATCATATGTTAAATTGATTAAGTATTCGATTGATGCAACGATATCTTGAACTGTTAATGTTCTTTGGTTTTTAGGAATATTTAAGTTTAATTTTTTATTTAATTTATAACGACCTACACGACCAATATCGTATTTCTTTTCATCAAAGAAACGAGCTTCTAATATTGAACGTCCGCCTGCTGCTGATGCAGGATCACCAGGTCTTAATTTTTTATAAACTTCGATTAATGCGTCATCTGTTGTTTCTGCAGTATCTTTATCCAATGTTTTCTTCAAGAATTCAAAGTGAGTGAATAAAGTTTCCATTTCAGAAACAGTGATACCCATAGCTTTTAATAATGTTGTAGCTAAGATTTTTCTGTTTTTGTCGATTTTAACGTAAATAATATCGTTAGAATCAGTTTCTATTTTCAACCAAGCTCCACGGTTAGGAATCATAGTTGCGTTATATAAACGTTTTCCGGCAGGTGAAACTTCTCGTTTGAAGTAAACGCCTGGTGAACGAACGATTTGAGAAACGATTACACGTTCAGCACCGTTTACAATGAAAGTACCTTTGTCTGTCATTGTCGGAATATCGCCGATGTATACTTCTTGTTCTTTAATTTCACCGCTGTCACGGTTTACTAATCTTACCATTACGCGTAATTGTTTTGCATATGTTGCGTCATGGATTCTTGCTTCTTCAATTGTATACTTTGCGTTGTCGAAAGTATAGTTTGGTAAGAAGTGTAGTTCTAATCTGCCTGTATAGTCTTTAATAGGTGAAAAAGATAGTAATTCTTCTTTCAAACCTTCTTTTAAAAACCATTCAAACGATTTTTTTTGCACTTCAATAAGGTCTGGTAAATCATCCAAACGAGTATGTGGTATACCCATCGGAGTTACTCTTTCTGCATATTTTGTGTTAGACATTAATTCACCTCGTCTATGTGTACGTACTATATAAAAAATTGTATTTATTTCTTTGGAAATTTTTATTACAATTAAAAAATCTAACTTGAGGCTGTAAACCTTTCATTTTACTGAACTTCAGCTTAATGAACTTTTATGTTTAAATTCAATTTAGGCATAGTACACCTAACTTAAATTTACCATGTTACTTAATCATAATACATCAATTTTTATCGTCAAGAAAATATCGCTTAATTTAAAAAAATATGTTAAAATTTTGTTACATTATGTTAAAGCCTTGATTTTATTATATGAAAAGCTTGATTATACCGATGTTTTAGTGTCAAGTCTGGACATAATAACTTTTCATATTATGATGTATTAATTAAAGGGGTATATATGAAAAAATTTATAGTATTATTATGTTTTTTAATGTTGGGGAAAGCTGCATTATCAGCAGATATAGAACCGATTAAAAAAATAGAAAATATTCCATCTGAAATTGTTCTTACTGGAAATTTGGTTTTTGATTGGTTAGATATTTCTCAAGTTGAAAGAGATGCTGTGATTGATAAGTATCAAAAAGAACTTTTTGATGAAAATACTGTATATAAATATAATAAAAAACAGTTCAAATCAGAATACCAAGATTTTTTGAAAGATAAAGATTATAAAAGGCATTATATGCTTGTTAAAAATGGTGTAAAAGAAACAGATACCGAAAATCTTTGCGGTTTTTATTACAAGAATAATTTGTTAATAAGTTATGCCATTCAGTATAAAAATGATATGAGAACTGTGTATTATTATGATGCTATGGGAAAATTAAGATATATTGATAAATTCTCTGAAAATTATCCTAATTTCCCTTATATGTCAAAACAATATCGAGCTAATGGTACTTTAGTTAGTGCAATATATTTTATTTCTCATGATATGCAATATATGTATAATGATGATAAGTCTTTCAAAGGCGCTTGGTATAAAGATAAAATGTATGATAGGCACGCAAAGCAGACTTTGACAAGAAATAATTGGTAAATAAAAAAAGAGAACTTTTAAAGTTCTCTTTTTTTATATTTGAATAATTATTTATTGTGGTTTTACTATTGATAAAACGTAATTGTTATTGAAATATTTGTTTGCAATTTCTATAATATCTGATTCTGTAACGCTGTTTATTAATTGTGCATATTGGTCATCAAATTTATAGCCTCTACCAGATGCTTCAAACCAGCCTATAGTTAGAGCTTTATCTAAGTTTGTTTCTTGACCTATAATGTAATGTCCTAATAATTTGTCTTTTGCTTCTTGCAATTCTTTAGAGCCTACGAATTCTGTTTTTAATCTAAAGACTTCTTCTTTTAATCTTTTTTGTGCATAGTCAAGGTTTTCAGGATTTGTTCCTATGTAGACTATGAATGCTCCTTTAAGAACATTTGGTGAATATTGAGAGCCAAGTTGGTAGGCAAGACCATCTTTATCTCTAAGATTTTTGAATAGTCTTGAGCTCATACCAGATCCTAGCAAAGAATCTATTACTTGTAATGTTGCATAGTCTTTGCGTTCTAAAACTCCTGCAGTCTGCCAGCCCATTATAATCCAATCGGTTTTTAAGTCTTTTACTTTTGCTGTTGATGTTTTTGGTTGTGTAAGTTTTGGTATTGAATATTTTGAATAGTCAAACTTTTCGCCTTTTTTGTTGTTGAAAATTTTAGTAAATTCATTAATTGTTTTTTCTTTATCAACATTTCCGTTTATAGAAATTACAATGTTTTGAGGAGCAAAAACTTGATTATAATAGTTTTGTATATCTTCTTGTGTTATTTGCGGTAATGTTTTTGCAAGAACTTTATTTGAATTTGAGTATGGTGTATTTTCAAATATTAAACTTTTGTAATTATCTACTGCAATATTTAGTGGAACATCTTTGCTTTTTTTGATTGCATTTAATTTTTCTGTTCTTGATTTTTCTATTTCATAGTCATCAAGAGTTGCGTTATTTATTATTTCATCTAAAATTTCTAGAGTTTTTTCATATTCATTTTTTGTTGTAAGTACTGTGATTGAAAAGTTGTCAGCTTTTGCTGAAGGAACTATTTTAATCCCATTATCTTCAAGCAGTTGAGCAAGTTCGATTGATGAATATTTTTTTGTACCTTTAGTTAGTACCGATGCTGTTAAATCAGCAGTCCCAGGTATTTTTTCTGTGAATTCACCGCCTTTTGAGAAAATCGAAATAGCGACAATATCATTTACTTGATTTGGAGTAAGCAGTAATGTTGCACCGTTAGATAGTTCATATTTTTGTGTATTTTTATTTTCGCTGATTAATTTAGCTTCTCCTATTTTTTGTGTTGTGTTTGAAATTTTAACTTCTTTAGATGTATTAGGTAAAACGATTGATACTGCGCTTTTTTCTTTGCCTAAGTATTTATTAGCAACTCTTTTTACATCTTGTGCAGTTACTTTTTTAATATTATCGAGGTAAGTTTCATAGTATTTAATATCATCTGTAGTTACGAATGTATAACCGATTTCTCCAGCAATATTTGAGATAGACTCTCTTTCGTAGTATGTATCTCTTTCAATTATATTTTTAGCTAATTGTAATTGTTCTTCTGAGATCCCTTTTTTTTGTATATTTTGAATTTCTTCAAATATTTCATTTTCTAATTTTTCGCATTTATCGGGTGTAAAATTTGCAGAAATATAGAAAATGCCGTCTTCTTTAAAGCCTGTATTTGCTGCTCCTATAGAAAAAGCAAGTTGCTTTTCTTCTTTAATATTTCTGTAAAAAACAGATGATCTTCCATCTCCTAAGATTGTTGCAAGAACATCTAGAGCGTAGGAATCTTTGTCATTAATTTTAGTGCCTCTAAAACCTATTAGCATATATCCTGATTGAGTGTCAGAGTATGCAATATTTTTTGCTTGTGAGGTTAGGATTTTTTCTTTTGGATAAGAGCTTTTTATAGGTTTTTTATAATCTGCGTTAAAATCGTATTTAACTTTTTCTATTGCAGATGCTGAGTCTACATCTCCTACAATTACTGTTACCATATTTGAAGGGTTATAATATTTGTTATAGTAATCTAGAATTTCTTCTCTTTGAATTTTACTGATAATATTAGCTTTTCCGATTACTTTTCTTTTATATGGGTGAGTTGTATATAACATATTAATTAAATTGTCATATACGAGTGTATTTGGAGAATTTGCATCTTTCATAATTTCTTCAATTACAACTTTTCTTTCTTTTTCAAGTTCTTTTCTTGGAATAAGTGGATTAAGGAGCATATCGGAATGCATTTCTAATGCTAAGTCAAAGTCTTTAGAAGGAATTGTGACATAGTAATGTGTAAAGTCTTTGCTTGTTGCTGCGTTTGTAATAGCACCTTTGGTTTCTAAAATTTTATCAAATTCTCCCGGAGCGTGATTTGTAGATCCTTTAAAGAATAAGTGTTCTAAAAAGTGTGATACTCCGTTATTTTGATCATTTTCGTTAATAGAACCTGTTTTTATCCAAGTATCAATTGTGACAATTGGATTTGTTTTTACTTCTTGAATTACAACTGTTTGACCGTTATCAAGTTTATAAACGTTAAAATCTGCAGCATTTACGATATTAGCGAATAATATTGTAACCAGTAAAAATATAAATTTTTTCATCTTATCCCCTTCTCTTCTAATACACATAAACTATATAAAAACATGATACAATAAATTTTTATATAGTAAACTGGTTTATTTTTTTATAATTTTTTTTAATAAAGGGTAGCAAAGTGTGAGAGTGCCAATTCCAATTGCTACAAATACAGATTTCGGTGTTTTCCTCTTTTCTATGGTTTCACTATTTTTCATTGATGTGTATATGTCGTGGTTAAGTCTATTGAAATCATTCGAAGCTTGAACGTGTGAGTATAGAACAGGTTTGTTGTACCTGTCTGGAGGGGTAAGAATTCCGACATTTAATGGCGGATTTTTCATATTATTATTTACACTTACACTATTTTCCATATCTCCATTAAAACAAAACAAATATAAAAATTGCCCTAAATATATACTTATATTAAGCATATAACTTGACAAAAAAATAAAAAATGTTTAAAATGAGAATAATTATTACTTTTAAGGAGAACTATGAATTATTCAAGGCAAAGAGAAGTTATATTAGATACATTGAAATCAAATGTTGTTCATCCCACAGCAGAATATCTTTATGCTGTATTAAAAGAGAAAGAGCCTAATATAAGTCTTGCGACATTGTATAGAAACTTAAATCAATTAGCTGATAATGGCGTGATAAAAAAAATTGATGGGCTTGAAACTTCATCTCATTTCGATCATAATATTCATGAACATTATCATTTTATCTGTGATAATTGTAAGAGAGTTTTTGATGTTAGTTCCGAAGTAGCTCCTGATATTGTTCAAAAGGTAGAAGAAGAGACTGGATTCATTGTAAAAAAACATGATATTGTGTTTAATGGAATTTGTAAGGATTGCTTAGAAAAAATAAAAGAAAATAATTAGAATATAGTTTACAGTAAAAGAAAAAGGAGAAGTAAAATGGAAAAATATGTATGCACAGTATGCGGATATGTTTATGACCCAGAAGAAAATGATGGTGTTAAATTCGAAGATTTAGCAGACGATTATGTATGCCCTCTTTGCGGAGTTGGTAAAGATTTATTTGAAAAACAATAATGGTATTATAATAAATTAAGAAAGGAATTTTTATGGCTGATTTAAAAGGTACAAAAACTGAAAAAAATTTATGGACAGCTTTTGCAGGCGAATCTCAAGCCAGAAATAAATATACTTATTATGCTTCTCAAGCTAAAAAAGAAGGTTTTGTTCAAATAGCAAAAATATTTGAAGAAACTGCTAACAATGAGAAGGAACATGCAAAAATATGGTTTAAAGCTTTGCATGGGGATAAAATTCCTGAAACAATAACTAATTTAGAAGATGCAGCAAATGGTGAAAATTATGAATGGACCGATATGTATGCAACTTTTGCAAAAGAAGCTAAAGAGGAAGGTTTTGATACTTTAGCAGCTTTGTTTGAAATGGTTGGCAGAATTGAAAGAGAACATGAAGAAAGATATAGAACTTTGCTTGATGCTGTAAAAAATAATACTGTTTTTGAAAAATCAGAAAAAGTAATATGGGAATGTTCAAATTGCGGACATGTACACGAAGGGGAAAAAGCTCCTCTATTATGTCCAGTATGTAAACATCCTCAGGCTTATTTTTATTTAAAAGCTAAAAATTATTAAAAATTCTACAAGTATAAAAAGTGAGGGTAAAATATTGTCACTTAAAGGTTCAAAAACTATAAAAAATTTACAGAAGGCTTTTGAAATTACTTCAAAACGTCGAATGGAATATGATATTTATGCTTTAGTTGCTCAAAAACAAGGGTATGAAGATGTAAGTCATCTTTTTGCTCGTTTTGCAGAGCATGAAAAAGAACATTCAAAACTTTGGTATAAATGGTTAAAAATTAATAAAGGAACTTTCCCTAGTCTTATAACTTGTGTAAAAAATGCTTTAAGTCAAGAAAAAGACGAAATAGAAGGGATGTATGAAGCATTTGCAAAAGATGCAAAAGAGGAAGGGTTTGACCACATAGCTGGCCTTTTGGAAAATATTGAAAATATTGAAAAAATCCATTATGACAGATTGAAAAAAATGATCTGGAAATTAGAGGATAAAGTTGAACCAAATAGTGATGGAACATATAATTGGACGTGTAGTACTTGTGGTGCTGTATTTGTTCAAAAAGATGAACCTGAATATTGCCCTTTATGTTTAAAAGAAGAAGTATTTTTTTATAAAAAGCCGAACGAATAGTTAAGGAGAAATATACAAAATGAAATTCCAAGAAATTAAAAACAATATTTTTTATTGCGGTTTGAATGACTGTGATAGAAGAATTTTTGATGAATTAATCCCATTAGAACATGGTACAAGTTATAATTCTTATCTTGTAAAGGGTTCTGAAAAAACTGCAATTATTGATACTATGTATCCACCAAAAACAAAAGAATATTTAAAAAGATTATCAGATAATCAAGTAGGAAAAGTGGATTATATTGTTGCAAACCATGGGGAACAAGATCACTCTGGGTCAATTCCTGCATTATTGGAAAAATATCCAAATGCAGTAGTGTTAACAAATCCAAAAGTAGCAGAAAATATAAAATCAATGTTGCATGTTTCTGAAGAAAAAATTCAAGTGATTGCTGATGGTGAAGAAGTATCTTTAGGTGATAAAACTCTTAAATTTATTTTTGCACCAGGTGTTCACTGGCCTGATACAATGTTTACTTACATAAAAGAAGATAATGTAATTTGTACTTGTGACTTTTTAGGCGCTCATTATACATTCTCTGATGTATTTGCTCAAGAAAGTAAAGAATTAGAGCATAGTGCAAAAAGATATTATGCCGAAATTATGATGCCATTTAGAATGATGTGTAAAAAATATACTCAAATGGTAAAAGATATGAATGTTGATATGATTTTGCCTAGCCATGGTCCAGTGTATAAAAGACCTGATTTTATTTTGGATTTATACACTGACTGGACAGCTGATGCTCCTAAAAATTTAGTAACATTACCTTATGTTTCAATGTATGAAAGTACAAAAGAAATGATTGATTACTTAAGCGATAAATTAGAAGCTAAAGGTATTAAGACATTCAAATTTGATATTGTAGATGACGATTTAGGTGATCTTGCAATGTCATTAGTTGATGCAGCAACAATTGTAATGGGAACATCAATGGTTTTAGCAGGACCTCACCCAATGGCAGTTAATGTTGCATATCTTGCAGCTGTATTAAGACCTAAAGCTAAATTCGCATCACTTTTAGGATCTTATGGATGGGGCGGTAAATTATTTGACTTGATTGCTCAAATTTTAGCTCCTTTAAAACTCGACTTGGTAGAACCATTACAAGTAAAAGGTAAACCTACTGAAGAAGATTTCAAAAAATTAGATGCAATGGCTGAAAGTATTTATGAAAAACATAAATCAATTGGTTTAGTGTAAGAATTATATTAAAAAAAAGAGCGAACATTTTGTTCGCTCTTTTTTTGTTCAAATTTCTTAATAAAAAAGTCAATTATTAAACTCCATTTGTTTTAAAAAAAATATAGAAAGTGGAGGAAAAATATTATGATTAAAGCTATTAATTTTTTAGGTAAACCAGAAGCTCCAGGAGCAATTTCAAATGTTGCAGCTCAAAAACCTGAAGCAAAAGTAGTTCCTGCAAATATTGAACCTGCTAAAGATTCATTTGTACCATCAGCAGATAAAAAAGAAGAAGCTCCAAAAGCTGATCCTAATGATAAATTTGAGAAAAAAGAAGATCCAAAAACAGCAGAAGCAAAATAATTAATTTTAAAGTAAAAAAGATGCTTTGAAAAAAGCATCTTTTTTGTTAGAAACTAATTCTTCTAGGATAATCTTTGGGAACTTTCCATCCATTTCTTTGAATGATTGCATTACAGTATACAACATTACCTGCATCTGTATTACAGCCTCTTTCATTATCATTATAAAGAGTATCTTCATTTCCGTCCCATTTATATAGTGCTGGTTCCATTCCTTTGTTGTATAAGTATTTCCAGCTACTGCTGTTGGAAATGGGGTAGAACTCAAAACTAAAAGAACAGGTTCCGATAGAGTATCTTTGCTTTAAACATTTTTCTGGGTTTTTAGGATAAAAACGAATATCTCTATTTTCGTGTTGTGCAAAAGAAAAAGAACTTCCATCAGCTAAAAAGTATAGGTAAATTTTATTACCTTCGTAATCTTTAGCTTCTTTTTTTTCCGTGACTTTTAAATACGGAGCAAGATATCTTTGGAAAGAAGAATCATTTTTATCAGCTTGGTTAACATAATTTCCTTCATCATCTTTTTGATCATTGTTAAAATATGACCAACTTTCGACTTCTCCGTTATCCGTAATCGATTGTAAAATAGCCTGATTCATTAGAGAATAAAATTTTTGTAATCTGGTTTCCACAACTCTGTTTCTATAATCAGCCATAAGTGCTGGCATAGTTAAAGCAGCAACAACTGCAATAATACCAAGTGTAATTAAAACTTCAGCAAGAGTGAACCCATTTCTATTTATGTGATGTTTCATATCACTATTATAGTAAATATTTTTTAATAAGTAAATAGCTTCTTGTTTCAACATTTTCAACCTCCTTTTTCTTTATTATATATTATGTTTTAAATTTTTTCAACTAAATAAAAAGCGGAGAGTCAATCTCCGCTTTTTCATCTTTAATTAAGCTTTAACAAGTGATTTGGCGAATGATTCAGAGTTGCGAGAATGAATTTCATCTTCAATTTTTGAAATGAATTCATCTACGCTCATAGTGCCAACTTGTCCGATACCACGAGCTCTTACTGCAACAGAGTTTGCTTCTATTTCTTTATCACCGATTACGCAAACGTAAGGAATTTTCTTGTCTTGTAAGCTTTCTCTGATTTTGTAATTCATACTTTCAGATCTGTCATCAAGATTTACTCTTATACCTTTATCACGCATTTTTTTGTATACTTTTTCAGCAAAGTCAATGTGTTTTTCGTTGCTGATTGGAACAATTGCAACTTGTGTAGGTGCAAGCCATGTTGGGAATGCGCCTGCGTAATGTTCAATTAAGATACCGTGGAAACGTTCCATTGATCCGAAAATTACACGGTGTAACATTACAGGAGTTTTCATTGAGCCGTCTTTATCTTGGTATTTGATATCAAATCTTTCAGGTAAGTTAAAGTCTAATTGAATTGTAGCACATTGCCAAGTTCTACCGATTGCATCTTTAACTTTGAAGTCAATTTTTGGACCGTAAAATGCACCATCGCCTTCATTGATGTCATATTTCATTCCACGTTTGTCCATAGCTTCTTTTAGCCCAGCTTCAGCTCTGTTCCAGTTTTCAATTTCCCCAACGTAACTCTCTGGACGTGTAGATAATTCAACTTCAAATTTCATATTGAAAATTTTCATTGTATCAGCTACAAAATCAATAATTTCATTGATTTCATCTACTAATTGTTCAGGTGTACAGAAAATGTGAGCATCATCTTGAGTAAAGCCTTGTACACGAGTAAGACCTGATAGAGCTCCTGATTTTTCTTTTCTGTAAACTGTTCCTAATTCTGCCATTCTCAATGGTAATGAACGGTAAGAATATCTGTTTGCTTGGTAAATTAATATGTGGAATGGGCAATTCATTGGTTTTAAAATGAATTGTTCATCTGAATCTTCATCTTTTTGAATAAAGAACATATTTTCACGGTAGTGGTCTGCGTGACCTGAAATTTCCCATAATTTAGATTTTGCAATATGAGGAGTATTTACAATTACATAACCACGTTTTCTATGTTCAGTTCTCCAGTAATTTTCAATTTCTTCTCTAACAACTGCTAAGTTTGGATGCCATAGAACAAGACCTCCGCCTAATTCATCTCTTGTTGAGAATAAATCAAGTTTTGCTCCAATTTTTCTATGGTCACGTTTTTCTGCTTCTTCAATAAAATGTAAGTAGTCTGCTAAATCTTCTTTGCTCCAGAATGCTGTTGCATAAATTCTTTGAAGCATTTTATTTTTAGCATTACCTCTCCAGTAAGCACCTGCAACTTTTAATAATTTGAATGCATTAGCTTTAATATATGATGTATTTGGAAGGTGAGGTCCTGCACATAGGTCATTAAATAGAACATTACCATCTTTGTCTTTTGTTAAGTACAATGTTGGGTTGTCATTTCTGTGTTCTTCCAATAATTCTGCTTTGTAAATTTCACCTTCAGCTTTAAATTCTTCGATTTGTTTGTCAACATCAGGAATTACATATTTTTCGAATGAAAGATTTTGTTTTACAATATTTTTCATTTCTTCTTCGATTTTAACAAGATCTTCTTGGGTAAAAGCGTGACCATCTGTTAAATCGAAGTCATAATAAAAGCCGTTCTCTACAGCAGGTCCGATAGCTAACTTTGCAGACGGAAACAGCTTTTGAACAGCTTGAGCCATGATGTGTGATGTTGAGTGTCTTAAAACACTTAAAGTTGATTCGTTTTTTTCCATTTTTATCCTTTCCGGTCAACGATAACATTCGAAAGACCAATAACGGGGTGGATCCCCCTAACTAACTACAATCAACTTTATACTACTAATATATAAGAATTACAAGTTAAGAATTTTTATTACCAAAAAGTTTTACACAAGCTGCTGAAATTATTGCTGCTGCTCCTCCTGTAATTAAAGCCCATTTAGTTTTGCCTGTTTGTGGTACAAATTTCTTCACAGAATCAAAAGAAAAGTCTTGTAACATATTATCTACAACTGGTTTAATTTCTTTTTTTGCAGATTCCAGCATATCTTTTTTATGTAAGACCCCATTTTTTTCAACTTTTGTTAAATTTTTATATAAATCTAATTCTTTATTTGTTACATTAATTGCGATATCTCTTGAAGACTTAAACATATCAATAGTTGTGTCATTAATTGGATTAGGTGCTTTATATCCGTCTTCTCCAATTGCGTCGACTATATCTTTTTTTACAATATTGATAATATTTTCAGGGAGAATATCTCTTTTTTTGATCTCGTTAAAATATTCTTCTAAAGAAATATTTTGGCCTTTTTTATTAGTTAAATAATTTATAAATGCATCAATTTTTTTGTTTGCATTTTTCGCATCTTTTTCTTGCTTAATTAATTGTTGTTTAAAGTCTGCTGAAGATATTTTATCTCCAGGAAAAGCATTGTTTATTCTGACTTCTAAGTTGTCTAATACTGCTCTTGCTGGAACAAGTCCCCAAGATTTAGAAATAGCATCTAGAGATTTGGCATTTTGCATATTATCAATGGTTTTGTAAAAAACATCAGAGTTTGCATTTAGTAATTCATCTAAATTTTTAGCCGCTCTTGGTGCATATGTAGAACCTGCAATTGCACCTGCAGTTCCTGCACAAATTCCTGTAGAAATTGCCATTATATTGTTTTGAGCTCTGTTATCTTTATTTTGGACTGGATAGATATGCATACTTAATCTCCTTAGAATTTTATTATTCATTAAAACTTGTAAATATATTTATTGTTATTATATAAATTAAGTTTTTACAAAAAGTTACATAGCTTTTACAGGCATGAAAATTTTTTGTTATTTGTTATAAAATATCATTATTAAAGAAAAGAGGTAAATAAATGAATACAGCAGTCTTAGTCGGTAGAGTAGGCCGAGATGCCGAAATAAAATATTTTGAATCAGGAAAAGTAAAAGCTAATTTCTCAATAGCGGTAAATCGTTGGGATCCTAAAACAAAATCTGAAGTAGCCGATTGGTTTAATATCGATGTATGGGATAAATTAGCTGAATTTGCAGGTGAATATGTTAAAAAAGGTGTTCAGGTCGCTGTAGATGGCAGAATTGGTCAAAATAAATGGACTGATAAAGCTACAGGCAATGAGAGAGAAAATTTCCTAATCATTGCAAGCAGTATTAGATTACTAGGTTCAAAAAGAGATATTGAGCAAGATCAGTTATGATAATTAATTCAAATATTGTAGGTATAATTGCAGATGATTTAACAGGAGCTAATGATACAGCTCTCCAATTCCATTTAAAAGGGGCTAATACGCAGATATTATTATCTGATGAAATAGAACCTTTAAATATCAAAAATACTCAAACTTGGGCTATTTCGACAGAATCAAGAAATGTTGAGCCTGAAACTGCTTATGAAAAAGTATTAAAAGCTGCAAAAATGCTTGAAGAAAAGTTAAATCCTGATTATTTTTATAAAAAAATTGATTCTACCGTAAGAGGTAATATTGCTGTAGAAGTTTTAGGTATCTTAGCTGCATTAAATTATGATGCCTCAATTGTATTACCTGCTTTTCCGGCAGAAACAAGAACTACAGTTGGCGGTTATCATCTTTTAAGAGGAATTCCGATAGAGCGTACAGAGATGGCAAGAGATCCACATTCTCCTATTTTTGAATCTCACTTGCCAACTTTATTAAAATCTCAAATTTTACCAGAGTATCAAAATTTAATAGGACAAATAGAATTAAAAACTGTTATGAAAGGTGCTGGTCCTATTTTACAAAGAATTAATGAATTGATAAATGAAGGTAAAAAATTAATAATTACAGATGCTGTGTCAACCGTTGATATAGAGCAAGTTGCGTTGGCTATCAAAAAATGTGATTATAAAATTTTACCGGCTGGAACTGCTGCGTTTGCTCAGGCTTTGAGTGAATTTTGGTTTGCTGATTTAGATTGTGAACATATTATAAAAACATTTCCTAGATTACCTAAATTTATTGTATCTGGTAGTGCTACACAAATTACTGCTAATCAGATTGAAAAGCTTGAAAATAGTGATGAGTTTGAAGATGTTTTATCTATAAGTCTTGATTTGAAGACTGTTTTAGATGGTGTAAAAGATGAATTAGTTGACAGGGTTGTATCTAATTTAAGATTTGATAATACTGTAATTGTTCATACTTCTCATCTGATTAAGGATTTTGACGGTTTTTCAGAAGATTCACTAAATGCTGAATTGACTAAAGCAAATTTAGCAACTGTAATTACTGATTTCTTAGCAGAGTTGACTAAACGAGTATTAGCTAAAAAGGAAGCTATTTTGATAACTTTAGGCGGTGAAACTTCCTATAAGTGTTGTAATGCTATTGGAGCTTATCAATTACAATTAATAGATGAAGTAGCTCCTGCAATTGCTCTTACTCTTGACCATAACGCTCAATGGATTGTGACTAAATCAGGAAATCTTGGAACTGCAAATACTTTAATTGATATTTTGAGATATTTTGAAACACATGGCGGATTGCAAGATGCCTAAGATTATTATTACAACAGGTGATCCAAATGGTATTGGTGCTGAAATTACTATAAAAGCATTGAATAAATTAGATTTGCCTCAAAATAGAATTGCTTTAATTTCTAATAAAAAAATTTTAGATTATTATGGAAAATTAGATAAGGATTATGAAATTATTTATGTTCCTTATGACTATGATATTTGTCCAGGTAAGATTACTAAAGAAGCAGGAGAATTTTCATTTCAATCTGTTAAATTAGCTTGTGAAATTGGAGCAGAAGCTATTGTGACAGCACCTGTTGCAAAGAATGCGCTTTATCTTGCAGGGCATAATTTTAATGGGCAGACAGAAATTTTGCAAAAATATTTAGCTCATGATAATCAATTAGCTGAAATGCTTTTTGTTGCAGGTAATTTTAGAGTGTTACTTTTAACTCGCCATGTTGCATTGAAAGATATTAATCTTACTAAAAATATGGTTGTTGAGAAAATCCTTAATTTAAAAGAGTTTTTTGTTAAGAATTTAAGAATTTCAGATCCAAAATTTGCACTCTGCGGATTTAATCCTCATGCTGGAGAAGATGGAATTTTAGGACGAGAAGAAATTGATATTTTAATTCCTGCAGTAAATGAATTAAGAGAGAAAGGTGTAAATATTACAAATCCTTTGCCTGCAGATACGTTATTTATTAAAGCGTTAAATTATGATTGTTGTATTGCAAATTATCATGACCAAGGTTTAATTCCGATTAAAACTGTTGCTGGAGATAAGACTGTTAATATGACAATAGGGCTGGATATAATAAGAACTTCTCCGGGACATGGAACTGCATTTGATATTGCAGGTAAAAATATTGCAGATGAAACTGGCATGATTGAAGCTATAAAAGCTGTTTTATAATGGAGATTTAAAATGAAAATTAATAATGTATTTAAAAATGTTTTGTATGGGTCTGTGTTAGCTATTGTTGGTTATTCTGCTTATGATAGTGTGAAAGAGGATATTAAAGCTGACAAAGATTTTATAAATAATTCTTCAAATGAAATAAGACAAAAGGATTTTAAAAGGTATAAAAGGATTATTGATAACATTAATTCTAAAAATGTTGTTGATAATTTTCAATTATGGAATAATGAATTAAAATCAATGCGAGATTCTTTGTATATTGATAGTATTGCTAAAACTAATTATGCAAAAGGTGCTCAAATGGTAAGAGATAGTATAAAAAATGCTGCTAAAACAATTAAGTAAGTTGTAATATTTATATTTGATTATAAACAAGACCTCTTATTTAAAGAGGTCTTGTTTAGTTTCTATTTTATAATCAAATTTAAGCAGTTTTTGTTTGTTGTTTATCGTTCCAGAAATCAACTAACATACTGCAGAAGAAGATACTTGAATAAGTACCGATTGTAATACCTAATATCATTGCAAGAACGAAGTCTTTTGTTGTTACACCGCCCCAGAAATATAAGGCTAATAATGTAATTAATGTTGTCAATGATGTATTTATACTTCTTGTTAAAGTTTGATTTACTGAAGCATCAACAATTTCTCCAAAAGACATTTTCTTTGAATAATATCTTAAGTTTTCTCTAATTCTGTCAAATACAACGATTGTATCGTGAACTGAGAACCCGATAACTGTTAATACTGCTGTAATAAATAAACCGTCAATTTGAACATTGTATAACAAGCCTAGTATTGAGAATATGCCACATACAAAGATAACGTCGTGCAATACACCTAAAATTGCTGCTAGAGCATAATCAAATCTAAATCTGAATGATAGGTATGCTACAATTCCTAAGAATGCTAAAGTTACTGCGATTAATGAGTTTTTGAATAATTCCTTACCCATTGTAGGTCCTACTGAACTTACAGAAATTAACTCAGGATTTGTGTATTCTGTTTTTAATTGTTCTGTAATTTTATCTTGATCGCCAGAATCTTTATCAATAAACTTAGTTCTAATTGAAATTATAGAATTAATGTTTGATTTAGTATTTTTTTGCTGATCGTTGTTAACGTTCAAAATTTGAATGTAAGGATTTTCAATCCCTGCTTTTTCTAATGTTTCACGAGTTTTTGCAACGTCGCTGTTGCCTAATTTTTGTTCAAGCCCGTATTGTAAAATAGTTCCGCCTGTATAATCAATCCCTACTTTCATAGGAGCATGATTTGAATAAGTTACAGATGAATAAATCATTGCGATAATCCCTGGAACTAACAAAATTGTAGTTAAAAGCATCCACCACCATCTGTATTTTACAACATGAACTAAATTTTTCTTTCCTGTATTTATCATTTTTTACCTTTTAATCCTTTCTGACGATTATAGTCAGTACTTTTTATATTTAATCTAAGATACCAAAACGAGCTTTTTCACGTTTTGTTTCTGTAGCTTCGTAGCTTTGTCCGATTTCATCTTTTCTTAATCCGAATAGTGCAGGATGTTTTAATTCTCCGGTACCGAAGATTAAGTGCATGAAGTTTTTAGTAACAGTGATTGCACTGAACATAGATACAATTACACCAAGTGCAAGAGTAAGGGCAAAGCCTTTAACAACACTTGTACCTAGAAGATAAAGAATTGTACAAGTGATAATTGTAGTCATGTTTGAATCGAAAATACTTGTGAATGCTCTGTCAAAACCTGAATTGATAGCAGTGAAAAGATTTCTTCCATCTCTTAATTCTTCTTTTGTTCTTTCAAAAATAAGGATATTAGCATCTACTGCCATCCCAATAGACAGGATAAAACCAGCAATACCTGCAAGTGTTAATGTTACAGGGATTGTTTTGAATAATGCAAACAAGATTAAACTGTAAATTATTAACGCAATGTCTGCGATTAGACCAGGTACGTGATAGAAAGCTATCATAAATATCATAACGGCAGAAAGCCCAATGATACCTGCTTTTTTAGATTTCGCAATACTATCTGCACCTAATGTAGGTCCTACTGTATTTTCTTCAACAATTTTTGCAGGAACTGGTAATGCACCTGCGTTTAATAAATTTACCATTCTTTCAGCTTCATCATAAGCAAATCCGCTGTCCCCGCCTGAAATTTGAGCTTTACCGCCGTAGATAGCTTCGTTTACACGAGGTGCTGATTGTAATTCTCCATCAAAGAAAATTGCCATTTGTTGACCAACTAATGCTTTAGTTAAGTCTGCGAATTTTTTAGAACCTTCAGCATTGAATTCTAATGATACAACCCATTGACCGGTTGAATCAGTACTTAATGTTGATTTTGCTAAATCTCTACCTGTTAAGCCTGTAGATACCCAAATAGGAGATCCGTCTGCAGCTTTTCCTTCTTTTTTAAATTCCAATTGAGCTGTTTCACCGATGAATGCTTTTGCTTCTTTTAAATCGGTTACGTTTGGAATTTCAATTAATAATCTTTTTTCTCCCACTTGTTGAACAACAGTTTCTGCAACACCAAGTTTGTTTACACGTTGTTCAATCGCGAATTGTAGTCTGCTCATAACATCAGGTGTTATTTTTGCAATAGAATCAGTTGTTTCAGCCTCAAGAATTAATCTTGAACCGCCAACCAAGTCCAGACCTAATTTTGTTGGTTTGATTACGATTAGAGCTATTGATACAATGATTACTCCAACGATAAACCAGAACATTAAAATTTTGTTTTTCACTTTTTTATCCTCTTAACTTTCTAGATATTTTTATTTTTAGTTGTAATTTTAAATTAATATTTTAATAAATATCAGAATTTTTTTATAGGCTAATCAGGCTAATCATTATTGATTTCATCAATTACCATAAATAAATCTGATTTTTCGATAGATGTAAGTTCTACTAACGGACGTCTTACATAATCTTCTATTAAACCTTTATGAGCTAATGCAGCTTTTACTGGTACAGGATTTGGAGCCATAAATAATTTTTTGAATATCGGATATAATTTTTTATGCATATTTACAGCTGCTAAAAATTCACCTGTTTTGTAATTTCTAATCATAGATTTTACTTCAGAACCGAAAATATGAGATGCAACAGAAACAACACCTCTTGCACCTAATGACATCATTGGAAGTGTCAAACTGTCATCTCCTGAGTAGATTGTAAAATCTTCAGGACAGCATAATTTTAATTCTGTAATCATATCCATATCAGGGAAACTTTGTTTGATAGCGACTATATTTTGATATTTTTCTGCTAATGTAGCTACAGTTTCCGGTAGCATATTAACCCCTGTTCTTCCAGGGATATTATAAATTATTATCGGTAAATCAACACTTTCTGCGATTGCGGAAAAATGTTCGATCATGCCTTTTTGAGAAGGTTTGTTATAATATGGTACAACTGAAAGAATTGCATCGACATCTTCTTTTTGTGCCCATTTAGCAGCCATGATTGCAGTATCTGTACAGTTAGATCCTGCATTCATAATTACTTTTGCCTTATTTGCAACAGCTCTTTTAATAGTGCTTAACAGCTCAAATTCTTCTTCATGAGTCAATGTTGGTCCTTCACCTGTTGTTCCTGCAACTAAAAGAGCATCACTGCCATGAGAAATTAAGTATTTTGCAAGTTCTTCAGCTTTATTGTAATCGATTTCTCTTTTTGAATTGAATGGAGTCACCATTGCGGTAATAACTTCACCTGCATCATATCTTAAAGCCATATAAAACCTCTTTCCCTTTTCAAGTCTATCCCTACGTATAGAAGAATTATAAAACAAAATATATAAAAATGTTTAAAATATTAAGTTATTATACTCTTTTTTTGTTCAATTTTATAATTTATGATAACATTTATATATATGGATTTAAGAAAACTATCGAGGAAACAAAAAGCATATATTGGAGCTTTCGCCGCAATTGTCGGTCTTTTGGCTTGGGCATTTATATCCGCTGGTGTAATTACTCACAACTTCAATCGTAGCCAATTGCAAACTGATCAGGACAGGCAGGAAGCTATGATTAACGGTATTATTCTTACCGAAACAAAAGATGAAAAAAAATATTGGGAGATTTATGGTGAAACCGGTAATTATGACAGCAAAAACGGTGTTGCCATGCTCAATAATGTTATCGGAAATTTTTATGATGAAAATAACGAAGTATCTATGAGTTTTGAATCTTCAAAAGGTACTTATAACGAAAAAAAAGAACAGATAATATTATATGAAGATACTTTTATTGTCTTAAAAGATTTAACAACCTTACGAGCTAATAAATTGGTATGGACAGGAAAAGATATTCCGATTGTGGCTGAAGGTAATGTAAGGATTACAAGAAAAAGTGATTTGTTGGCAACTGCAAAAAAAGTTGAAATAAGTCCTGATTATAATACATTTAAAATTATTGGAAATACGGTATCTAAAGTATACAGCGATAAGGAGATTAAGTGAAAAAAGTATTATTAACATTAGTTATAGCACTATTTGCTACTGGTTTGATTGTTCAGTCCTCTGATCTTATCATCGAATCAAAAACTCAAAGTTACAGTGAACAGGATAATAAACTGAAATTTGAGGGTGATGTAAAAGTATCAGTAGATGATATGCATGTTGTTGGAGATTCTGCTGATGTAAGTATGGATGAGAACCAAAAGTTAGATACTGCAACTTTTTATAATAAACCTTATGCATATGAGGTTAAAAAGAATAAAAAAAGAGAAGTAAAAGCAAATATTTTGAAAATGTCTTTGATTACAAAAGTTGTGAAAGCTCAAGGAGATACACAATCTACTGTATTTGACGGTAAGACTCCTATTGTTGTTATAAATGCTGATGAACAGGAATATGATACTAAAACAGGGATTATGACTGCGACTGGTGCTGTTACAATTAAGTATAAAGATTTGGATACTTTTTCAGATAAAGCAAAAGTTAAAACTGATAAAAATGGTGATTTGAAAGATATTGAACTTATCGGTAATGCTAGAATTAAGCAACAAAGTAATGATTCTTATGCTGATAGATTTTACTATAATGCTGGTACAAAAGTTTTGACAGCTACAGGTAATACAACATCTAAAGCTATAATGGATGATGGTGCTACTTTGGTATTGAAATCAAACAGACAGGAATATGCTCAAGATAAAAATATATTTAATGCATCAGGAAATGTTAGAGTTTGGTATCAAGACTATTATGCAGTAGGTCCTAAACTTACTTTGTATCCTAACAAAGAAGGAAAACCAAATGAAGCATATTTCACAGGGCGTTCAAGTATTACTCAAGGTGTAAGAACAATTTATGCAGATAAAATTAAGATGACAATGAAGCCGAAAAATTTCCATGCTGACGGAAATACAAGAACTGTTATAAAAAATATCGGTTCTGGTGATAATAGTGATAGTGATGGCGGTATAGGATTAGGATTATAAAAATGAGTGAAAAAGAAAAAGTTGATAAAGCAATAGAATTATACCAAAAAGGAGAATATCAAAAGGCTATAGATGCATTTAGTTCAGTATTAGAAACTTGTGCAGATAATGCAGAATTATATAATAATATTGCTCTTTGTTATGCAAATTTAAAAGATTATGAAAAAGCTGAAAAAAATTATTTGAAAGCTTTGGAATTAAATCCTAAATTACCTCAAGTATATATTAATTTATCTGATATATATTATCGTGATAGAGATATGGGTAAAGGAATTGAACTTGTTTCAAGAGGTATTCATGAAATTCCTGATAATCTTGTATTGCGTCATTATTTAGCTAGATTTTATATGGAAGATGCAAGACTAGATTTAGCTATTGATGAATTAGAAAATATATTAGAAAAACAGCCTGATAATTTTGATGTTTATTATGATTTAGGCAGAGTGCATTTTGAATTAGGAAATTACGTTAGCGCAATAGAAAATTTTGAAAATGTTCTTGAATATAAAAATGAAAATCCTTGGATATATTACTATTTAGGAGAGGCTTATGAAGCTAATGACGAAATAGATAAGGCTCTTTCTAATTTTCTAAAAGCAATTGCTCATAATGACTCATTCTCACCTGCATATAAAAAAGTTGGAATTTTATTCTTTGCTCGTGGGGATTATGATGATGCTATTGAGTATTTTGAAGATTATATTAATCTTGATATTCCAAAAGAGGAAGTTGATAAAATTAAAGAATTAATCGGCAGAATTAAGAAAAAACAAAATGACGAAAAGTAAGTATTGGATAGCTTTTTCATCAATAGAAGAAATTGACAGCTCTTTTATTCAAAGGCTGTACAATTACTTTGGCGATATTGAGGAAGCTTTTAATGCAAATAAATTGTCTGATATCGACGGTCTGAGTGTAAAAAAGGCTGAAAAATTTTTACGACTTAGAGATAAGATAGATGTTGATAAAACATTTGAAGAAGTTGTAAATCGTGGGATTAAGTATTTGACATTTGATGATGACAATTATCCTCAAATGTTGAGGAATATTGAAAATCCTCCATCTGTTTTGTATTACAAAGGAGATTTATTTTCTTGTAATTTGAATAAAACTTTGGCTGTTGTAGGTTCCAGAAAAGCAACATCTTACGCAAAAGAAGCATTAAGACAGATTATTGGTGAGTTTCAAAATACTGATATTTGTATTGTGTCAGGTTTGGCATCAGGAATTGATACGACAGCTCATCTTGCAGCTTTAGATAATGGATTAAAGACAATAGGAGTAATCGCAAGCGGTTTTGATTTTACTTATCCTGCAGCGAATAAAGATTTGTATAAACGTATTGAAAATGGTTGCGGTGCAGTTGTTACTGAATATTATCCTACATTTGAACCGTTAAAATTCAGATTCCCTCAAAGAAATAGAATTGTGTCAGGATTATCTTATGGTACGCTTGTAGCTGAGGCATCATTAAAAAGTGGAGCTTTGATTACTTCTAATTTAACATTGGAACAAGGCAGAGAATTGATGTGTATTCCAGGATTGATTACAAATCCTAATACTCAAGGGATTTATAAGTTATTGAAAAACGGTGCAACATTAGTTACTTGTGCAGATGATATTTTAGAGGCATTAGACTGGGAAATTAAAATAGAACAGAAAAGTTTATTTGATTTGCCAGAATTAAGCGAAGATGAAAAATTAATATATGAAGCTCTTGAAATAGAAGAAAAATGTGTTGATGAAATTCAATCATATACTAAATTAAGTATAGATAATTTGTTGATGTACTTGACAATGATGGAGCTTAAAGGGATAATTAAACAAGTCGACGGGGACAGATATAAGAGAGTGAATCCTGTTAATTGCTCATAATTTTTATGGGTATTTTATGTATAGGTGGTATAAATAATGGCAGCAAAAGCGACTGAAAATAAAAAAGAAAAATCATTAGTAATAGTAGAGTCTCCTGCTAAATCAAAGACAATAAGAAAGATTTTGGGAGATAGTTATCAGATAGAAGCAAGTTTTGGGCATGTAAGAAATTTACCAGAAAAAGATCCTTCTACTGAGAATTTAGGGTTTGATATAAAAAATCATTTTGAACCAAAGTTTGAAGTTATTCCTGGAAAACAGGCAGTTGTTAAAAAGTTAAATGATCTGGCTAAAAAAGTTGATAAAGTTTATCTTGCATCCGACCCTGACCGTGAGGGAGAAGCTATTGCATGGCATGTAAGACAAATTTTAAAAGTGCCTGATGATAAAATTCTACGTATTGTATTTAATGAAATTACTCCAAAAGCGGTAAAACATTCTGTTGAAAATCCTCGCGGGATTGATATGGATATGGTAAAAGCTCAGCAGACAAGACAAATTTTGGATAAGCTTGTAGGTTATAAGTTAAGTCCTGTTTTGTGGAAGCAGATTGGGAACAGAAAATTATCAGCAGGTAGAGTGCAATCAGTTGCTTTGCGTATGATTTGCGAAAGAGAAGAAGAAATAGAAGCATTTGTTCCTCAGGAATATTGGTCTATTCATACAATATTGGATAAAGATGGAAAATCTTTTGAAGCAGAACTTTCTAAAATTAAAGGAAAAGCTGTTGATAAAAATATTAAAAATAAAGATGAAGCTCAAAAAATTGTAGATTTCTTGAAAGATTATCCTTCAGAATTGGATATTACAAAGGTAACAAAAAAATCTACTAAAAGAAAACCTACAGCTCCTTTTATAACCTCTACAATGCAGCGTGCAGCAAGTTCAAAACTAGGTTTTGGAGTTCAAAAGACAATGCAGGTTGCTCAAAAGTTATATGAAGGTATAGAAATTGATGGAACTCCTGTCGGTTTGATTACTTATATGAGAACTGATAGTGTAAGGGTATCAGATGATGCTCAAAGCATGGCTAAAGATTTTATTGTTGCTAATTATGGTGATAAATATTATCCTGAAAAACCAAATATTTACGTAAAAGGTAAACAAAATGTTCAGGACGCTCACGAAGCTATCAGACCATCTTATCCTGAAAGAACTCCTGAAAGTATAAAAAAATACTTGGATAATGATCAGTATAAATTGTATAAATTGATTTGGGAAAAATTCATGTCATCTCAAATGACTCCTGCAGACGTTGCTAATAAAACGGTTGAAATTACAGCAGGTGATTATACATTAAAAGCCGGTACAAGTAAGGTGACTTTCGACGGCTTTTTAAAAGTTTATAATGATGCAGATGAAGACGAACAGGAAGCTGATGCAAAAATTCCTGATTTGAATGAAGGGGATAAAGTTAAATGTGTTAAAGTTGATCCAAAACAGCATTTTACTCAACCTCCTCCAAGATACAATGAAGCATCTCTTGTAAAAGCATTGGAAGAATACGGAATTGGTCGTCCGTCTACTTATGCGACAATTATTACAGTTATTCAAACTCGTAAATATGTAGAAAAGAAAGACAAAGCTTTACATCCGACACTTTTAGGTAGAACTGTTTCTAAACAATTAGTAGCGCAATTCGCTGATATTATGGATTATAAGTTCACTGCTGGCATGGAAACTAAATTAGACCAAATCGCAGAGAAAAAAGCTGTTTGGAATGATGTTTTGGAAAATTTCTATGAACCGTTTATCAAAGAAGTAAATAAAGCACTACAGACTGGTGAACGTGTAAAAATTGAAAGTAAAATTAAATGCCCAAATTGCGGGAAACCTATGGTGTTGAGAATTGGTAAAAATGGTTCTCAATTCTTGGGTTGTTCAGGATTTCCTGATTGCAAAACAATGATGTCTTTGAATGCATTATCAGAAGAAAGTTTGAATGAACAATCTAATGAACCTGAAGTTTGTGAAGAAAAATGTGAAAAATGCGGTTCAGATATGATATTCAAGACCGGTCCGTATGGAAAATATATGGAATGCACGAATGAAAATTGCAAACATAGAAAACCGTATAGAAAATCAACAGGTGTAGCTTGTCCTAAATGCGGAAAAGGCACAATTGTAGAACGGAAATCTAAACGTGGAACTATATTTTATGGCTGTGACAAATATCCGGAATGTGACTTTACTTTATGGAATGAACCTACTGGAGAGACTTGTCCAGAATGTGGTTCGCTTCTTGTTAAAAAGGTATTAAAAAAAGGTAATGTTATTGCATGTTCTAGCTTGAAGTGTCATTATAAAAAAGAATTAAATGAAGATTCTGACAATCAAAGTGAATAATATTAAATTTTGAGAGGGTAAAAAATGAATCCTGAATTGTATGAGAGATATCTTGCTAAGAAAGCTAAAAAGTTAGGAATAACAGTAGAAGAATTGAAAGCTCAAGGGACATCTTCCCCTGTATCTGAATCATCTGTGACTTCTTCAAATACAGAACAAACGATATCTCAAGAATCTCAACAACCGGCACAGGTAGAACCTCAATATGTTCAACGCACGATTCAAGATCAATTGGCATCGCAAGAAAATACAATTCCTCAACAGCAGCCATATATGGGAATGCAGCCGGAAACTGTAAAAACAGAAGTTCCTTCTTATGTTTTTGGACCTTCAAAAATTCAGGAAGCTCCAAAATATAATAGTAGTCCTATAAATCAAAATGTATCCAGACCAGAAATAAAGGATAACAGAGAAAATAAATTTGGTCTTATCGGTTATCCTCTAGGGCATTCTTTGTCTAAAGTAATTCATGAAGCTGGTTTTAAAAGTTTAGGAATAAATGCGACATATGATATTTTGGAAACACCTCCAGATAATCTCGTAGATAGAATTAAATGGTTAAAAGGTAATGGTTATAAAGGTTTTAATGTTACTATTCCATTAAAATTACCTATTTCATTGTTTGTTAATGAAGTTGATAATTATGCAGATTTGGCTCGAGCAGTAAATACTGTCTATGTTGAAGCTGATAAATCATTAAAGGCTTACAATACAGATGTTATAGGCTTTAGAAGAGCTATTCCTAAAGATATTGATTTGAGAGGTAAAAAAGTTGCCATTTTAGGTACAGGCGGAGCTGCTCATGCTGCTTGTATTGCTTTAACTGAATGCGGAGTTCAAGAAATAGCATTTTTTACTAGAAATATTCCAAATTCAATTGATTTGATGAACTATGTGAGAAGAAAATTCCCTGCAATTAATTTTAATGTTTATCAGATTGAAAATATTAGAAATTTAGGTGAATATTCAATGCTTGTGAATACAACACCTATAGGAATGTTGGGTAAGGCTGGTGATATGATGCCTGTAGAAACTTATGCATTAGAATCTCTGAATCGTGATGCTGTTGTATATGATGTTATTTATAATCCGAAAAAAACAGTATTGATAAGAGCTGCAGAAAAATTAAATTTAAGAACTATTACAGGACTTGATATGTTTATTTATCAAGCTGTTGCAGCTCAGGAAATATGGTTTGGTAATACACCAGATTTCAAGGATATGAAAATTGCAGCGTTAGAAGCTCTATAAGTCTAAAAATAAAAAAATATTATATAATAAATAATGATAATATTAAGAAAGGAGCAGAGTATGAAAAGATTTAGGAATGTCGGGGGGGGGGCAATTTAGAGCTCTCTAGACAAGCTTTTAGGGATTGTAATATTCCTTCAATATGTTATAATAGTGATATGTTACATCACTGGAAAAATAAAAAAGGTTTTACATTAGCAGAAGTTTTAATTACTTTAGGAATTATAGGCGTTGTTGTTGCTATGACAATGCCTGTTTTGATATCTAAGTATAGAGAACGAGTTTTTCTTACTCAATTAAAAAAGATGGTTTCAATGGTTGAAAAAATGTTAGAAAGAATTAGTTTTGAAACAGGTTCAATTGCTGATACTTTTAATAATTGTTATGAGTTGAATGTATCTTCAAAAGCGATGTGCTTTAATAATATATTATTCGAATATGGTGATATTGATAAGGATTCAGTGACAACGCAATATGTTCATCCAGCTCATTATCCTTTATATTTTAAAGATGGTAGTAGTTTAGATATGAGTACAGTTAATGCGACTGCTACATATACTGTATTTACATTTGATGTTAACGGAGCTAAAGGTCCCAATAAAGGCGGTTTGGATCAGTTCGTTGTTCATTATTATCCAATAACAACAAATTGTATGACTTCATATTGTTCATTAATGTCTCGTATGGTTTTTTCTGAGAATCAAAGAAATTCAATTATTGCTAGTTGTAAAAATAATAATTCTGTAAGTTGCATGCAATTAATTTATAATAATGGATTTGAAAAACCTAAAGATTACCCATTAAGATTTTAATTTATTCATATCTTAATGCATCAATAGGATTTAATAGGGAAGCTTTATAAGCTGGGTAATAGCCGAATAAAACTCCTATTGCCCCTGAAAATCCTAAAGATAGTACTATTGAAAATAAGGAAATTGATACGCTCATAACGCCTGATATTTGAACGAGTTCAGCTCCTAAAATTCCAACCGCAACGCCTATCAATCCACCTATTATTGAAAGTAGAAAAGATTCTATAAGAAATTGGACTCTTATATCAGATGGTTTTGCACCTATTGCCATTCTAATACCTATTTCTTTAGTTCTTTCGGTTACTGATACAAGCATAATATTCATAATCCCGATCCCGCCAACGAGCAATGATACAGATGCAATTGATGCTAAAAGAATTGCAAATGTCTGAACTGTTGATTTCATTTTTTCTTGAAATTCAGCAGAATTTCTTATTTCAAAATCGTTTTCTTGATTTTTTCCAATTCTGTGTCTTGCAACCAATAATTCTTCTATATCTTGCTCTGCTAATGAAACGTCATCTGGGTCAGAGCCTTTTACGACAATCATTGATACAGTTCCTGGAAATGTTGTTCCAAAAACTTTTTTCTGGGCTGTTGTGATTGGTATAAATATTAAGTCATCTTGATCCATTGGTCCCATACTGCCTTTAGATTTAAGAGTTCCAATTACTTTAAAGGGAATTCCTCCGACTCTCATAATTCTATCTCTTGGATCAAGATCGCCAAAAAGTTCTGATGCGACAGTTGCTCCAATTACAGCGACTTTTGCTGAATTTTTTATATCTTCAGGTGTAAAACCTCTACCCATGTCGATTTCGTAATTTTTTATATAAAAATATTCAGGATTAATGCCATAGACTGTAGATGCCCAGTTTTGATTCCCGTAAGTTAGCTGTTTTGATTCTGTGCTTACTGATGATACGGCAGAAATTCCTCTTGCATTTTTTTTGATAGCTTCTGCGTCTTTGATTGTAAGTGTTGGTCTTGTGCCCATTCCCATTCTAACACCACCTGTTTTGGCAGATGCTGAACGGATTGTGAGTAGGTTACTGCCCATTGATTCCATATCTTTTTGGACTTTTTCTCTTGCTCCTGTACCTACTGCAAGCATTATGATTACAGCACTTACACCTATGATAATGCCAAGACTTGTAAGCATTGAACGCATTTTGTTTATTTTTAGCGATACTACCGCCATTTTTAATGTTGATTTGAAATCTATCATTTTTGTCCTTTTTAATATGGAATTGTTGTGTTTGTATTTATTTTATCAGAAATAATATTGCCGTCTTTGAATTTAACAACACGTTTGCAGTATTGTGCGATATCAGGCTCGTGGGTTACAAGTACGATTGTTTTACCCATTTCTTTATTAAGATTTACGAAAAATTCCATAACCTCAATACTTGTTTTGGTATCTAAGTTTCCTGTCGGTTCATCTGCAAGAATTAGTGGAGGGTCGTTGACTATTGCTCTAGCTATTGCAACTCTTTGTTGTTGACCACCTGACATTTGGTTTGGCATATGGTCTTCTCTTTGTTCAAGACCTACAATTTTTAGTGCTTTTTTAGCTCTTACAATTCGTTCTTCTTCCGGAATTCCTTTGTATATCATTGGGAGTTCGACATTTTCAAGAGCTGTTGTTCTTGAAATTAAGTTAAAACCTTGAAATACGAAGCCCATTTTTTCATTTCGTATCATTGCAAGATTATCAGTGTCTAATGAGAGCATATCAATCCCATCAAGGTAATAGCTTCCTGAATTTGGTTTATCAAGCGTTCCTAACATATTCATGAATGTTGATTTGCCAGAACCTGAAGCACCCATAATTGCTACAAATTCACCTTGTTCAATTGATAATGAGACATCATTCAATGCATTGAAGCTGTCTTCTCCTGTTTGATATGTTTTTATTGCGTTTTTTATTTCTATTAAACTCATTTTTTATAACCTTGGAACGGGATTTCTTCTATTATTTTGTTTAGATTTTTTACTTTTTATTGAAATAATTACATCTGTTCCTTCTTGAATTTTATCTGAAATTATTTCTGTAGAAGAATCATTATACGCTCCTGTTTCTATTTCAACTCTTTTTGGTTTGCCTTTTTCAAGAATCCATATTCCTTGATTTTTATATTTAGGACCGTTGATGTCTGGAGTGAATTTTAAAGCCATATTAGGAACACATAATACATTTTCACTCTTATCTGTAATAATTGATACGTTTGCAGTCATTCCAGGTTTTAATTTTAAATCTTCATTATTTACGTCAACGATTACTGTGTATGTAACAACATTTGATTCTGTTGTTGGGGATAATCTTACTTGAGTTACTTTTCCTGTAAAGGTGCTATCAGGATAGCCATCTAGCGTATAGGTTACATCTTGACCTTCTTCTACTCGACCGATGTCTGCTTCTGAGACACTTACCTCAATTTGCATTTTTGTCAAATCCTGAGCAATTGTGAATAATTCAGGAGCTTGGAAACTTGCGGCAACAGGAGAACCTAAGTCTATTTCTCTTGATATTACAGTGCCGTCTACCGGTGCAATAATCTTTGTATAACCTAAGTTTGTCAAAGCTGTTTTTAATGTCGCTTGATATTGACTTATTTGAGCTTTTGCTGCGTTAATTTGTGCTAAATCTGATTGGTATGTACTCAATTTCTCATCTAATTCACTTTTTGCAACGAAATTTTTTGAATAAAGATTTTTGTATCTGACATATTGTTTTTGGTCATAATTTGCAATAGCTTGAAGTTTTGCTAAATTAGCTCTTGCGTTATTAATTTGAGCTTGATTTTGTTGTACAGTTGCTTCAAAGTTTGCGGGGTCGATTTGGGCAAGGATTTGTCCTTTTTTTACTACATCATTATAGTCTACATAAATTTCTTTTATAAGCCCTGATACAGTAGAACCTACACTTACTGTATTTACAGGGTTAATTGTCCCTGATGCTTCTACTACTTCTGTTATAGTACAGCGTTCTATCGCTTTAGTTTTGTATTTTACTTGTTTAGCCCCAGAAAAACCTATTCCGCCTATTATTATCAGTGCAATTATTGCTGCTGATGAATATATGTATTTCTTTTGAATATTTTTTAAATTACTCAGGTTTAGCATTATTTATCCTCTATTGATGTTGTTACTTCTTGTGGTAAAGCGATTGCTCTTTCTAAGTTAGCTCTAGCTACGTTATAATTATATACGGTTTGAACATATGATACTTGTGCGTTATTGTAATTTACTTTTGCATCTTGCAATTCAATATAATCTCCAAGTCCTACTGCATATCTTCCATCTGCTAGTTCAAAGTTTTCTAATGTTTGTTTTACTTTTACGGCAAGCAGTGGTATTTGTTTTTCCAATTGCATCATATTTATGTATAAGTTTTGTACTTCAAAATAGATGTCTTGTTTAGCTTGATCTATTTCATTCTCTGCTAATTGTACTTGAATTTTTGCATTATCAATTTTATGTTTTTGACCTTTTATATTTACATTGCTTGATAAGTTAATTCCAACATTGAAAGAATTTGTATTGTATTGATCTCTATATCCGTAACCTGCTGTTGCTGAAATTTCTGGTAGGTATTCTCGTTTTGTGTATTTTAATGATTCTTGCATTGCTTTTAGTGTTGCATCATATGCTTTTAGGTCCGGTCTGTTTTTGTATGCAAGATTTACAGATTCTTCGAATGTATATGGAAATGGTTTAAATTTGTAGTTATCCAAGACATTAATTTTTTCAACTTGTGAAGTTAAAAAAGCGTTATTAACGTCTTTAGGAGGTTTACTCAAATCTTTTTTTTCATCAATTTTTTCTAAGTTTACAGGGGCATAATTGTTTTGAAAATTAAAAGTTTCTGTATTTTCAATCTCATATTCAGGGGCGAATGCAATATACATTGAATTATTTAATTGCACAAGAGCATTTTTATATGCTTTTTCTGATTCTACTAATGTAACTTTAGAGTCACTCAAGTATACTTCTGCATTGACAAGATCAATTTTTGATTTTATACCTTCTTCAAAATAGGCTTTTGTTCTTTGGTAGTTTCTTTCATTAATTTGAACATTTGCTCTATTTACATCAAGGGTTGCTTTGGCTGCAAGCACTCCATAGTAATTCGTTTTTACGCCAAATATAGTCTCGAGTACCATGTCTTCAAATTCATATAATGCCGCAACTCTATCAAAATTGTACATTTTTATATTTGCGTTAGTTTTTCCAAAATTCCATATTAATTGGTTAATATTAGCTTCTGCTGAATAAATATTTGTATTTGTAGATCTTCTATTATTGTTATTGTCTGTAATGTTATATCCTGTTCCGATTCCTAATGTCGGGAAGTATTCTGATTTAGCAATACCTAAATTCCCTTTTGCAATTCCGTAATTATAACGTGCTTTTTTTATTTTAGGGCTGTTTTGAAGTGCAATTGTAATGCAGTCTTTAATATTTAAAATAGCATTTTTTTCTACACTCATTTGTTCTATTGCAAATGCTGCTGATATTGTATAAAATAAACAAATTGTAAGGGCTATTGCCTTTATATGTATTTTCAATATAGAATACCTCTTTACAATATAGTAACGATTAAACCATGTTTTTTGTTCATTTTAATCATTTATGAATATGAAATATGAAGCAATTTTTTTTGTAAAAAATACTTATATATAATATAGGGTTTAAATTTTATTTGGGGAAAATAATGAATATTTCAAAATTAGGAAAATCTTGTGCAAATTTTTTATTTAGTGGAATAAAAAAGACTAATGTAGCCAAAACATTACCGCAAAAAGCACCAGTAAAAAAAGTTGCAGATAAAGATTTATTTTGCCATCAGTATTGGGCTGATGCGAGAGCCGAAAGGGTTATTAGGCAATCTAATAGAGAAAGTGTTTCATTGCATGGTGAATTGCATGGAATTAATCATCATTTTATATTAAGTCCTTATCCTGAGCATATGAATATGAAGTTTATGAACACAGGTCTTACTCCAAGAGAAATGATAAGTTTAGCTGATACTGAATTTAAAACATTAAAACCTCTGGAACAAAATCTTAATGTATATAGATGTGTTGGTGAAAAGCCTGATTTCTTTTCAGAGTATCCTCTTTATTTGAAACGATTAGGTGTCAAAAAAGGTGATATTATTGATATGAAAGAATATGCTTATGCAACCTCTGATATTTCTTATGCCAAAGTTTATATGCCGAATAATAGAGGTGTTTTATATGAGATAGAAATCCCAAAAGGTTCAAAGGTTTCAAGAACTGGCATAATTGGAAAACAAGATGAAATAGTTTTTCCAAGAAGTTCAAAATTTGAATGTACAGATGTAAAACATATCAAAGATGGAGATACTGATTGTTTGCATGTTAAGTTGAAATATATTGTGCCTGAAGATGTTTTTAATACAATTGGTTAATTGTCTTTGAGTGTCCAAAAATCTTTTTGCAACATTACAAGGAATGGTATTAATTCCAAACGTCCAACTAACATATTAAAAATCATTATGGCTTTTGATGAAGAATGAAGTCCGTCAAAATTTGCCATAGGGCCTATTTGTTTTGGAAATCCAGGGCCAATATTTCCAAGTCCTGTTATACTGCAGCTTAGTCCAACAGTACTGTTATGTTCAATAATTGATATTATTATTGAAGTTATTCCAAAGATTAAAAAGTAATAGAATACATATACGATAATTTGTCTTGCAACTTCTGGGGCAACAGTTTTATTATCAACTTTTATATTTACAATCGCATTTGGGTGTAATATTCTTAAAAGTTCACTTTTCATTGATTTATATACGATTAACCATCTCACCATTTTTATTCCGCCACCTGCAGATCCTGCGCAGGAGCCCATAAACATTACTATAAATAAAAGTATTTTAGATGTGTAATCCCAGTTTATAAAATCAGTACTAGCACTACCTGTTGATGTTGTAATACTTATTACTTGGTATAGTGCGTGCATAAAACTATCAGATAAATTTAGATGCGTATTGAGCACTAATGAAATAGTAATAAGTATTGCCATTATTATTACTAAAGAAAAATATAATTTGAATTCTTCATTTTTGAAAAGAATTAATGGATTTTTTTGTGTAATAGCTCTATATTGAATGTTAAAGCTGGCACCTGAAATAAACATAAATATCAAAGTTACCCAAATCAGGTAATTTGAATGATATCCCATAAGACTTTCAGGATTTGGAGAGAATCCACCTGCAGCAAGAGTTGATAGTGAGTTACAAACTGAATCAAATCCTGACATTCCGCCTGCCATTAATAATATTATTTGGATTATTGTAAATCCTGCATAAATTTTCCAGAGTGCAGATGCGGTATTTCTTATTCTCGGAGTGAATTTGTCTTCAGTAGGTCCAGGAGCTTCTGCAAAGAACATTTGTCTTCCTGCAACTGCAAATTGTGGTAAAATTGCAACGAATAAGACAATTATTCCCAAGCCTCCTAACCATTGAGTTAGTGAACGCCAAAAGAAAAATGCGTGAGAATAATTGAAATGAGTTAATATAGTTGCTCCTGTAGTTGTAATACCTGATACCGATTCAAAAAGCGCATCAAGTGGTGATAGTCCGTAAAAAAGATATGGAATTCCTGAAATAATCCCGAATATTACCCAAGATACAGCAACTACAAATAGAGCTTCAGCTTTTTTTATGTCATTCAAATTTTCTAATGTTTTTGAATTAGGAACAGCATTTCTTACGATTACTCCTATGAAAAATGATATTGCACCAGCTGTAAAAAATGGTAAAATAGAATTAAATTCGTGATAATACAATGCAGCAATAATTGGAGTTAATATCACAAGACTTATATATATCATTGTAAGACCAATAGCATTTGCCAGATAATTTAATCTCATATTACTTTACCTTAAAAAATTCTTTTATCTCCGGAGCATTTTCTGCTGTTGTAAATATAATCAATATATCATTAGTGTTAATTACTGTGTCACCTTTTGGGATAATGATGTTATTTTTTCTGATAACTACACCAATAATAGCATTGGCAGGGAATTTTAATTCCATAATTTTCTTACCGTCAAAATCTGGATCAAGATTAATCTCAAGAACTTCTCCCTGCCCTTGTTCTACTGTTGCAAGGATATCTACATCATTTTCCTGTAAATCGTTTCTCACTTCATTAATCGCAGATGTTTTTGGAGATACTGCAATATCAATACCTACTTTTTCAAATAGTGGGATATTTAAAACTTTTGCAACCCTTGTAATTACTCTTTTTACACCAAGTTGTTTTGCTAATAGTGAGCATAAAAGATTTCTCTCATCGTTATTGGTAACGCTTATTACAACGTCTGCTCCACCTATTTCTTCTTCATCTAAAAGTTTTAAATTAGTGCCATCTCCGTTAATCACAAGTGTATTAGATAATTCTTCTGCCAGTACTTGGCATCTGTCATAATCTTTTTCAATTATTTTAATTTTAATTTTTAGTTTTTCAAGAGTTTTAGCAAGCATCATTCCAACATTCCCGCCACCAATAATTGCGACAGATTTTACAATTTCTTTTTCGTGGAAAAATGTACCTGCTAAAATATCAAGGGAATGAGATGTCCCCATAAAAATTAATTTATCATCTTCTTGAATTTCTGTATCCCCATTTGGGATAAATAATTCACCGTTTCTTGTCAAACCAACCATTAGTGTATTTTGTGTAAAACCACAATCTTTTACTTTTTTACCTATAATAGGTAAATATGGTTGTACTTTGTATTCTAAAAGTCTAGCTCTTCCATCTGCAAAATTTTCTACATCTAATGCGTGAGCGACAGTTACTATTCTAAAAATTTCTTGAGTTAATAATTCTTCCGGCCAAATTATGTAATCAATGAAGAAGTCACAGAAATTTTCACTATTTTTTTCAAAGTTAAGAGTTTTTTTGTATTCTTCTCTACTTACAAAACAAATTGTTCTGACACCGCCGAATTTTTTTGCAGAAAGGCAAGCTACAATATTTGCTTCGTCAACAGCTGTGCAAGCTATAAATATATCTGCATTTTTTATATCTGCATTTTTTAAAACATCAATGTTAGAAGCATTTCCCTGAATAAAGCTGATATCCAACTTGTTAAATTCATCAGTTCTATTTTCTTCTTTATCAATTATTGTAATATCGTGGTCTTCAAAAAATTCAGTTGCTAAAAGGCAGCCAATTTCTGTTGCACCATAAATTATTATTTTCATAACATTCGAATTATATATTAAGTAAACATTTTTTACAAGTATTGATACAATTGGTCAAAATTTTTTATTTAGATTCTTTATAGTGTACATGTTATGTCGAATTCCTAACGTAGATTATGAAAAATGCTATCCTACCAGATTAAAGAAAATTTTTAGAGCAGATCTAAATTACCGTAATTATAATAGTTTTGTCCCGAATATGGAAAATGCAATTGTTGGAAATATTCCTATAGAAATAATTGATTTGTTTCCAGCCTCTAATAAGGGTACTAAAATAAAGGCTTTTCAAAATGCTCTTGCTAATATTACAATACATTTGAGAAAAACATATAAAAATGCAAAAGAACAAAATTTTATTTTAAATGATTTTAAAGATTTGCAAGAAGATTTACCGGATTTTGAAGCATCAATATCAGAATTTGCTGCAAAGTTATTTAAAAATATTTTGCCTGATGGCTATAGACCTAAATTAAATTATGTCGCCAGAGGTGCTTGGGGAAATGTTTTTCAATTATCTATTAGAGATGCTAATGGTAAAAAAATTATGCATGATAAAGCTTTAAAGGTTTATCATAATCTTAGTACTCCTAATATGTGGTATTTGGAGCATATTCAAAATAACTGTGCAGAAGCTAATTTTTGGACATATTTGAAATTTGCAGTTGGGCATAAATTAGATAAAACTCAATTTACTAAGCATTATATATCAGATCTGAAAAGTGGTTATGCTTTAACTGAATTTATTGATAAAGATATTACAAGAACATCTTCTCCTATTGATTTAACGAATCTTTTTCGGATATTTTATATTGATGTATCAAATGAATTAATTAATGATAAATTGTATGATGTTGGAGGTTTCGTAAAACAACCAGATTTTATAGATGATAAGGTTGTTTTAAGATACTTTAAAAAACTCTGGTTCAGAAATTCTGAAAAAGAGCTTAATAAAGTAATACAAAATTATGAAACGAAAATTGCAAATCCCAAAACTCCGCACAGAGTTAAGATTAAAAAAGCTTTAGAGTTATTTAAACATAAAAAGGATATAAATAATAACGTAGTTTAATAATTGTAAAGCTAGAACTGCAATAATCGGAGAAAAATCCAAACCTCCTACAGGAGGAATAATTCTTCGGAATAGGTTTAGGTATAAATCAGTTACATCTTTTATAGCTTCAAATGGTTGCTTATACCAATCAATACTAGGGATAAAGCTTAAAAGACATCTGACAAGAATTAACCAAAAATAAATTTGGAAAAAGCTGTTTACTACAAAAATTAAATTATTAATCATAATTCACCTAACTTTATAATTGAGAACTTTGTTTAGTGTTAGCACAAGTACAATTTTCTCTTGATGTTGGAATATTTTCAATCATCTTGAAGAGTAAATTTTTAAGATTTGCTACATTAGAATTAAATACTTCAATTACTTCGTGGTGAGAAACTGGAGGTACATCTCCTACCAGACCTGCGTCATAGTCAGTGATTAATGAGATATTTAATGGGCACATATCCATTTCTTTAACTAGATATGCTTCTGGAAATGCTGTCATATTAATTACTTCCCAACCTTGGTTAGTAAAGAATTTTGATTCAGCTTTTGTAGAAAATCTAGGACCGTTAATAACTACTACTGTTCCTTGTTCGTGAATTGTAATGCCTAAGTCTTTTCCTGTTTTAATAGCTAGTTGTCTTAATTCAGGACAATATGTTTCAGCTGCTGATGGGTGAGTGACAATTGGTCCTTCAAAGAAAGTTGTTTTTCTTCCATCTGTCCAATCTACAAATTGGTCACAAATTACAAAATCACCGGGTTTTACGTGTTTTTGTAAACTTCCTGCTGCACAAGGAGATATTACTCTTTCACAACCAACTGATTTCATAGCCCAAACATTAGCTCTATAATTTATTAAATGAGGTAAAATTGTATGGTTTCTACCGTGTCTAGGCATAAAAGCAACTTTATGTTCTCCAACAGTTCCTATAAATAAACTGTCACTAGGCATTCCATATGGGGTTTCAACTCTTACTTCTTCAATGTTGTCTAAGAATTTGTAAAATCCTGAACCACCAAAAACACCTATGTCTGCTAATTTTTTCTTTTCCATAAATTTTTCCTCTCATTTATTATTTATACTATTCAAATTCTATCATAAAAAATAAAAAAATACTCTAAAAATTCTAAAAAAATACTAACTTAACAATTGTTATTAAAACACTTAAAAACCTGTAATAGTAAGTAGTTTAAGTGTTTTGGTTTCTGCCAGATTTGGTTTGGGACTTGAAATTTTATTTTTTTGTAATATATTGTTTATATAATCATTCTTAAAAGTTTTTGATTTTGTTGAAGAAACGAATCGTTAGGGAATTTTTAAGGATTTCAATTTACAACATAGAGGATTACATTTTGAAAAAATTGTTACTGTTAACTTTTACACTAACGTGTATGTTACTTAGCCATGTTCAATGTCAAGCAGCAGACGTTAATTCAGTAAAAGCCACAATAGTAAAACATGCTATTGAAATGGGTGTAGATCCTGCAATTGCATTAAGTATTGCTCGTGCAGAGTCAGGATTTCGCCACGAAGCGAGAAGTTCGCACGGTGCGGTTGGGGTATTTCAATTAATGCCTTCTACTGCAAGAAGAATGGGATATAATCCATATTCTTTAAATGACAATATTAAAGCTGGAATTACATATTATAAGAAAATGTATAATATGTTTGGTTCTGTAGAATTAGCTTTAGCTGCATATAATGCAGGTCCAGGGAATGTAAAAAAATATAATGCAGTTCCTCCTTATAGTGAAACAAGACGTTTTGTAAGTAAAATTATGACAGATGTAAACAAGCAAAAAGCAAATCCAGATCCAGCTGTCGTAAAAGCAAAACAAGGTATTTATACTGCACAAAAACCAAAAGCAGTTTATACAAAACCTGTAACGTCTAAAGCATCAGTACATAAGCCTGTAGCAAATACTGTTGATGTTAAAAATTTACAAGTTGAAGTTTTACAGGAAAAACCAATTGAGTTAAAGTTAGAAACTCTTACTGTTGCTATATAGTGTAGTAATTGGGGAAAATTTTTATCAAAAAAAAGAATCGAGTAAAATCGGTTCTTTTTTTGTAAATATTTCTTAATAATTCATCCATATCTGTTAAAGAAACATATAAAATCTGCCGTATAACTATTCAGAAAGGAATAATGTATCGATATGGGAATGGCAGCAGGACAAGCGAGATTATTGAGCATTACGGCAAGATTGACCGATAATGAACTTCGCTCTCAAACCATAACAAATTCAAAATTGCGTTTGGCTGATAAATCATCAGAAGCTAGCCAAGAATATATGGATGCATTAAATTCTACTCAGTTAATGTTTGGAACTTATAATGATAATGGAGATTTATCTTATCAATCATTAACTGCAAATACATTATTGACATACAGTGATTTAAAAAATCAATATTCTTTAGTAAATTCTTCTGGTCAGATAATGTTAAATGGTTCTGATATCAAAAAATATGAAGCATCTAATAGTTTAGCTGAATTTTTATACAGTTATGGTATTCCAGAAGTTGATAACCCAAAATATCCTGAAGCTTTAATGGGAATTTATGGAAAATCAACTGTGGATGATGGTTCATATTTATATGAAAAATTATATGATGAAGAAAATCCTTTACAATGGAATGATTATTTTTCAGCAATGACAGATACTGATATTGCTAACTTGCAAACTATTTTGTCAAAAGATCCAACAGATGTGACAGAAGCTGATGCTCAGCAAGTTACAAATGTTGTAAATAATTGGAAAACTCAAGTAACAGGAAATAGCTTGTTTAATGATTATTCCAATATGGGTGGAACTTTTGGAGCGTATGTAAATGAATTATTAAATCCTCCTTCTGTTCAATTCCCAAATGAAGATGATTACCGTTCTGATGATGGAACTATATTAGCTCAAAAATTTGATTTAGCATCAAAAAAATGTTATCAAGCGGCAATGGGAACAGGAGTTTCAAGTTCTGATGGTTCTGAAAGCTGTTATTTACATGTACTTGCTCATCTTTTGGATTTAAAAGTTTCTGATTTAGGATCTTTTGGTCGTGTGGATCCTTCTTGGGGAGATACTTATAGTACAACTGTAAATCCAAGTTGGACAATTACTCCAAAAGGTCATATTAATGGGTCTTTTATAAATAGTAATGGACAGAGCCCTGCTATGGCAGAAGTTTCTGAATATTTATGTAAGGATGAAGACGGCGATGGTCAAGCTGATGTTTTAGCTCCTGCTACTGGTCCAACTATTACTAGCTCTTCATCTGTGATTGATAAATTATTGAGTAATTATAAAATAGATTCAAATGGAGATATGGTACAAAAAACTTTTAAAGAAAAAGTTATTGACTTATTTTATGTTATTCAAAATTACCGAGATCCCGAGTTACAGAAAGATGATGGCACCAATTATACATATAGTGAATTAAAGGTTTATTTACAAAATTTCCAAACTGATATTATGGTGACATTGAACCAAGTAACACCAGATTATTATGATGCTATAAAAGAGTGGCAAGATCAAATGAGCAGATGGCTTAAAAACGTTGGAGATTTAAAGGCTAATTATGTCGCAAGTTTAGATACAATTCCAGATAAAACAATCCCTGATGAAACAGATGCGAGATACCAATGGTATGTAAATCTTTATTATAGAATGGGTGGCGGAGCTACTAACGATGACGGAACAAAAAATGCTAATAATTATAAAGAATTGGATGAAAATTTAATAAATAATGCAGAATGGCTTCAATTTGCATTAGAAAACGGTATTTTAACAATGGAACAAGCTTCTTATTCTGAAAAAGGTTCTGAAAAATATCCGGAAATTGGAACATACGATTGGACTTCAATTATTTATACTAATGCAAGTGATATTAAGTCACAAGAAAATGAAACTGCTATTGCTGTTGCAGAAGTAAAATATAAAAATGCAATGACTGAAATTGAAAATCAAGATAAAAAATATGATCAAGATTTGAAAAAATTAGATTCAGAACATTCTGCATTACAAACAGAATATGATTCAATTAAAAGTGTAATTGATAAAAACGTTGAAAGATCATTTAAAGCATTTTCATAGTAAAAAAGCTCCCATTATAATGGGAGCTTTTTTTTAAGAGTTAAAAGCTTTGAATAATTCTTGTAATAGTTCATGACCTTTTAATAGAGTTTTGTAATCTAAATATTCATTTTTTGAATGCATATTACATACAGTTGCAAGTCCTATTAAATATGGAACAAATTTTTCGTCATTAGCATTTACTTCATTAGCATAAATATGAGTTTCTGCACCTGCGTGGAATGATGTAATATCTGGTGTTACTCCAACTTTTTTTGCGGCTGTTTCAAAAAGTATTGGAATATAATCATCATCTACTTTTTCAAAAGGTGGTAGGTGCTCTTCAAATTCAATTGATGCTTTTGCAATATCTTTATTTTTAATATTAAATTCATCAACCGTAAGCGTCATTTTGTTTTTTAATTCTTCTTCTTTTTTTCTGCTTGAGCTTCTGATAGAATAACTTACTTCTGCATCAGTATTTATGATGTTTGTAACATTGATATTTCCTGCAGAAATTCCGCCTAAGTTGCAAGATGTAACAACTGTCCCTTCTTCTTCATAGAATACACCTTGAGGAAGAGATGAAATTAAGTCAGCAATTAATTTTGCAGCATTTGCACGTGTTTTATCTCCAATATCGATTCCAGAGTGACCGCCTTTGAAGCTGTGAACTTTAATTTTAGCTAAAGTATAACTAGCACCTGATACTTCGCATTGACCGAGTGTATCGCTATCAAGTACAAGTACGTATTTTGATTTGGAGTTTTTTAAATTTGCATTTCTAATACCTGATAGACCGTTTTCTTCATCTCTTGTGAACATAACTTCAAGTCCACCATGTTTCATATCAGATTTTGCAAGTTCTTTTGCAAATAAAAGAGCATTTGCAACTCCTGCTTTATCATCTCCGCCTAAAGTTCTGTCAATTGCGTGAATAAAGCCGTTTTCATCAACATAAGTTTTTACAGGACTGTCATCACCAATTACGTCCATATGAGCAGATAGCATTAGAGGTTCTTTTGTATTATCTGTTGCTGGAATATTGATTACAACATTTTTAAAATCGTCTAATTTGCAATTAATTCCATTTTTATCGCAGTAGTTTTTAATCCATTCAGCGACTTTTTCTTCGTGCATAGATGGAGATGGAACTTCTGCTAGATTACAGAACAAATCAACGAGTTCGTGTTCTTTTCTAATATCTTCAATCATTATCATAATTTTATCCTCTCTCTTTCAAAAATTATTCTATCATTTTTTTTGACTTTTGCAAGGATAAAATTTATTTTTGTATTTTAATTAATATCTACAATGCTCACGCCATCTCCGCCTTCTGTATCTTCTCCGGGGCGGAATTTAGCAACGTATGGAGATGTTGATAAGAAATCTCTGACAGCGGATTTTAATGCACCTGTACCGTGTCCATGGATAATTGTCACATTTGCGAGGTTTGCAAGACTTGCTTTATCAAGATAAAATTCAAGACTGTCAAGTGCATCTTCAACTTTATAACCTCTTAAATCAAGGGTGTTTGAAATACTTGTTTTTCTAAGTTCAAATTTTTCAAAAGAGCTAGGTCTATAGACATTTTCTTTCTTTTCATATGCGGAATCATATGGAGCAAGTTTGTTTGTTTTTATTTTCGTTTTGAAATTGCCCATTTGAACTGTTATGTAATCATTTTTATCAGGTAGAGAAAGTACTGTGACCGGTTGATTTAATTCTTTTAAAATTAGTTTGTCACCGTTTTGAATTTTTGACCAATCAATTTCTGCATATTGTTGTTTTTCATCAAATTCAGACAATTTGCCTCTGAATTTTTGTTCTGTTTGTGCAAGTCTTGCGTATGAACGACGTGCAATTTTTTCTGATTTTTCTCTGCGTAATTCATCAAGAATATCTTTTATTTCTGCTTTTACTTCCAATAATTCTCTATCGAATTTATCTTTGATAATTTTTACGGTTTTCTTTTTATCTTTTTTTATTTCTGCTAAAGAATTTTCGTATTCTGATTTTAGATTTTCGGAAGTTTCTTTCAAATTTTCTGCTTCTTCAAGGTTTTGTGCAAGTTTTGCTTGAGTTTCCTGCAATTTTTCTACGACCAAAATTGATGGGTCTTTAGTTGAAACTACTATGTTTTTAGCTTTGTTCACAATATCTTGTTCCAGTCCTAAATTTTGCGCTATAGAAATTGCGTTACTCAGTCCTGGGATACCTATAAGCAATTTATATGTTGGTTTTAGAGTTGTTGTATTGAATTCAACTGAAGCATTTTTAAAATAAGGATTTGTGTATTCAAGAGCTTTTAGCTCTCCATAGTGGGTTGTAACTGTGGAGAGAACTTGTTTTTGTGCAAGTTTTTCTAATATTACTTGAGCTAATACTGCACCTTCGACAGGGTCTGTTCCTGCACAGATTTCATCTAGGATTACAAATGATTTTTCATTACTTTGGTTTAATATTTCTATAATATTTGTCATATGAGATGAGAATGTAGATAGGTTTTGTAAAATGCTTTGATCATCTCCTATGTCTGCAAAAACGTTTTCAAAAGGATAAATTTTTGCAGCTGTACAAGGCAGGAACATTCCTGCTTTTGCCATAAGTATATAAAGCCCGATGGTTTTAATTGTGACAGTTTTACCACCTGTATTAGAACCTGTAATGATTACGGATTTATAATCTTTCCCGATTTCAAAATTGTTAGTTATTACATTTTCAACATTCCCGATAAGCAGCGGGTGTTTCATATTTTCAAATTCAAGAATTTTATGTGTAACAATTTCAGGTTCTACTGCTTGAATTTTTATTGCATAACGAGCTTTTGCAAAATGATAATCTATTGTTGCAAGAATTTGTTCTGATAATGCAAGTTCTTTTATTTCATCTTTTACAAGAGAAGTTAAGCCTGCAAGAATTCTTACCATTTCAGAATGAATATTTGATTTTATTTCTCTGATTTTGTTATTTAGTGGAACGATTTGTTCAGGTTCTATATAAAAAGTTTTGTTTGTCGCAGAGACGTCGTGGACAATTCCCGGAACTTTGCTTTTTGACGATGCCATTACCTGAAATACAATTCTGTCATCACGTGTTGTATAGATATTTTCTTGCAAGTGTTTTGAAAATTCTGCTGAATTTAAAAGGGAATTCACTGTGTTTTTAAGATTTTTTTCATTATCTCTTAATGCAGCAAATAATCCTTTTAATTCTGGGGTTGCATCTTGTCTTATATTTAAGTTTTCATCAAATGTAGCAAAAATTTTATCTTCCAATAGTTTGTCTGTAATAAGATTTTGTGCCGCATTTCTTATTATAGAAAGCATTGGGAGATTTTCTGATAAGAATTTTTTCACTAATCTTGAAGTTTTAAGAGTTTTTGCAACGTCAATTAATTCTTCTTCTGAAAGATGTGTAGCTCCCATATTTTTTTGAATTTGTTGAATATCAGCGACAAATTCAATTGGAATATCGTTAGGCATATCAAGTATGTATTTTGCTTCTGCAGTGCATTTAAGTTCATTCTTAATTTTTACGATATCGTCAAATGGCAAAGTCTTTAGACATATTTCTTTACTTTGCTTTGTTTTTGCGTAATTTGAGAGTTTTTCTGCTATTTTATCAAATTCGAGAGATTTTCGGCTTTTTTCTATAATGTTCATAACTATATTTAAAGATAAGAATGGCTTAATTACAATCATTTATTAACTTTTTTTGATATTCTTGCACAAAAGATTTTTTGAAAGTAAAATTATAATTAACAGATAGAGAGGGAATAAGACATGGCTATAGAAAGACAAAGAGTTAAAGAACAAGATAAAAATGAAAGACGTCATAATTTTGATCCGGTAGAAAGCAATTTAACAGAAGAACAAGTGAAACTTGAGGCATCAAGATGTTTGCATTGCAAAAATCCAAAATGCGTACAAGGTTGTCCTGTAAATATTCAAATTCCTGAATTTATTCAGGCAATTAAAGACGGGGACTTAAATAAAGCAGGAGAAATTATCCGTCAGACAAGTATGTTGCCTTCTGTATGCGGTCGTGTATGCCCTCAAGAAAGACAATGCGAAGGAAATTGTATTTTAGGTATTAAAGGAGAACCTGTTGCGATCGGTGCTTTAGAAAGATATGTAGGTGATAATACAAAAGCTGAAATGCCTGAAATTAAACCTTCAGGTAAAAAAGTTGCGGTAGTGGGTTCTGGTTGTGCAGGCATGACTGCTGCTTGTGATTTACGAAAAGAAGGTCACGAAGTAGAAGTATTTGAAGCTTTGCACGAATTAGGCGGGGTTTTAAGATATGGTATTCCTCCTTTCAGATTACCTCGTGTTGTGCTTGATAGAGAAATTGAAAACTTGAAAGCAATGGGTGTAAAATTCCATAAAAATGTAATTGTTGGAAAATCAATTACATTAAAACAATTAAAAGAAGACGGTTTTGATGCAATATTTATTTGCTCAGGTGCCGGATTACCTAAAATGCTTCACGTTCCAGGAGAAAATTTAAACGGAGTATTTTCAGCAAATGAATTTTTAACAAGAGTAAACTTAATGCATGCAGGACAGCCTGATAGCCCTACACCATTGAAAGTTGGTAAAAAGGCTGCAATCTTCGGTGGTGGCAACGTTGCAATGGATGCAGCGAGAACTGCTGTTCGTGTAGGATTTGAAGAAGTTTATATTATTTACAGAAGAACAGAAAAAGAACTTCCTGCTCGTTTGGAAGAAATCAGACACGCAAAAGAAGAAGGTGTTGTATTCAAATTTTTATATGCTCCTAAAGAAATTATCGGAGAAAACGGTTATGTAAAAGCTGTTGAATTAGAAGTTATGGAATTAGGCGAACCTGATGAATCAGGCAGAAGACGTCCTGTTTCAACAGGAAAAACAGAGATTATGGATCTTGATACAGTAATTGTTGCATTAGGTACAGGTCCAAACCCAATTATTCAACGTTCAGCAGAAGCAGACGGTATAGAAATTATAACTGATAAAAAAGGTTATATCACCGTTGATGGCGAAACTCGTGCTACAAATATCCCGACTGTATATGCAGGCGGTGATGTTGCTCCGGTTGGAGAATCTAACGCTATTAACGCTATGGGAGCAGGTAAAAAAGCCGCAAAAGCTATTAACGAAATGCTAAAATAGGATTAATATGGATAAAAGCAGTGAAATAAAAGAATTCAAGATAGGATACACAAAGAAGTATTTAATTTTTATGTCTTTGACTATAATTGTTTTTACTATAGCTGCTTTGTATTTTATTTTTAATGCAGATAATTTAGCAATGGATTGCAGTCTTAATCATAGAATTCACTGTTTTTATAATCCTATTACTTATTATGTTTTGGGTTGCGTTAGTATTTGCTTTTTTACAATCTTAGGTTATTTAGCTTTGTTTAAATATATAAAAAATCCTTTAATTTTTACAATAAGTGAAACAGGTATTATCTTACCTGAGGGATTTGTTGAATGGAGTGATATATTAAAGGCTTATTTATATAATATTCATGGAACTGTGCTTTTAAGAATTAAGGTAAAAGCTCGTTGTGCTAAATATCTAAGAAGAAATTATAATACGTTTCAGAAATTTTTGGCTTCATTACAAGAAAAAAATACTTTTTCATACCCTGTATCAGGAACGGATGTGAATATTGATGAATTGTATGGTTTCGTAAGGACGCGTATAGAAAATGTTCGTAAAAAATATTAGTACAATATTTATAATTTTTATGTTATTGGCAACTCCTGTTTTTGCATTGGAGCTAGATACTTCTGTTGACGATGAAATAAGAAGGACTTATGACCCGTCAAAATTAGAACAGTCTTTACCTGCATTACCAAAGACTGCTCCTACACAACAAAATACAGTTCCAAAAACACCTCAGACAACACAAGCTCCACAGACAGCTCCGAAGTCATTACCGTCAACTCCAGCTGCTAAACCTCAATTAGGTGTAAAAAAACTCCCAAATGAATATAAATTTGATAAATCAACTGCAATAAGAATTAAAAAAGGTACAAAATTCCGAGTTAAATCAAATTCTGTAATTTCTGATTATTTAAAAGAAGGTGCTAGAGTTTCATTTACGACAATCAAACCTGTAACACAAAGGTATATAACTGTAATGGATGGTACAAAATTTACGGCAGTTGTAGAAGATTCTCATCTTCCTCAAATGACAGGGAATGGCGGTCTTATTGTTCTTATGGTTGATAGTATTACAGTCAATGGTCAGACAAGATCTGTTCATGGAAAAATAACAAAAGCTAATATGAAAAAAATATTTTTTAATAATATAAAAGGTAAACGCCAATACTGGAAAGGTGTTGCAAATCAAATTGATAAAGGTGAAAATTTCTACAAAAAAACAAGAAGAACTTCCTCTAAACTTGCAGATAATCCAGTAGGAGTAATCGTTTCACCTATTCCAACAATAACTGGGATTGCCGTTTATGCGGTAAATTTTGTAGGTTCTCCATTGTTTGCAATCTGGTCTAAAGGTGGTCGAATTTCAATTCCTGCGGGCAGCGAATTTGAAATTAAATTGTTGGAAGATGTATATTTGTATTAATTTATAGTATAAGTATATGATTTATATTTATAGTATTGTCTAATATTTTAATTTAGTTTATAATATTATTCGAATTAGTTTAGTAGTAGTAGTGAAACAACTTATAATTATTGAAGGAGAACTCATGATTAAAAATTTAACTTCACCAAAGGCATTGTTTGCAATGTTTGCAACTTTGTTGATGGGAGTTTCACCTGCTTTAGCAAGTGAAGCAGATTTAGTTGTTCCTAATATCAGACAAGCTAATCCTGATTTCTTTAACTATTTATTAATCGGGATTGCTATTTCAGTTATCGGTTTGATATTCGGATTTATTGAATTTGTTAGAATTAAAAAATTGGACGTTCACTCAGCAATGGCTGAAGTGGGTAATACAATTTTTGAAACTTGTAAGACTTACCTTATTCAACAAGGTAAATTTTTACTTGTATTAGAAGTATTAATCGGTCTATGTATCGCATTTTACTTCGGTTACTTACAACATATGCCATTAAGTCATGTATTAATTATTCTTGCATGGTCTGTAATCGGTATTTTAGGATCTTATGCAGTTGCTTGGTTCGGTATTAGAATGAATACTTTAGCAAATGCAAGAACTGCTTTTGTATCTTTAAAAGGAAACCCTTTAAATATTTTAAATATTCCTTTAAAAGCAGGTATGTCAATTGGTGTATGTTTAGTATCAGTTGAACTTATTTTAATGTTAACAATTTTGTTATTCGTACCTGGTGAAATTGCAGGTGCTTGTTTCATCGGTTTTGCAATCGGTGAATCTTTAGGTGCTTCTGCTCTTCGTGTAGCAGGTGGTATCTTTACAAAAATCGCTGATATTGGATCTGACTTGATGAAAATTCAATTCGGTATTAAAGAAGATGATCCAAGAAACCCTGGTGTAATCGCTGACTGTACTGGTGATAACGCAGGTGATTCTGTTGGTCCTACAGCTGATGGTTTTGAAACATACGGTGTAACTGGTGTTGCTCTTGTTTCATTTATTCTTTTAGCTGTTGTAGGTGCTGATAACCAAGTTCAATTATTGACTTGGATTTTCGTAATGAGATTCTTAATGATCGTTACATCAGTTGTTGCATACTGGATTAACGGTATTGCTGATAAATTTTATGCAGCTAAAACTCAAAAATTCGATTTTGAAAAACCATTAACTAACTTAGTTTGGTTAACTTCTATTTTATCAATCGTAATGACTTTTGGTGTAAGCCACTGGTTATTAGCTGATTTGGGTGGTAAATTATGGTTAGTATTATCTACAATTATTTCTTGCGGTACTTTAGGTGCAGCATTAATTCCAGAATTTACTAAAATATTTACTTCTCCAAAAGCAAAACATACTGAAGAAGTTGTTACAGCATCAAGAGAAGGCGGTTCTTCTTTAACAATTCTTTCAGGTATTGTTGCTGGTAACTTCTCAGCATTCTGGATTGGTATGGTAATTGTATTATTGATGGGACTAGCTTATGTTGCATCAACTTATATTCCTGAAGCTGTAATGATTTATCCGTCTGTATTTGCATTCGGTTTAGTAGCATTTGGTTTCTTAGGAATGGGACCTGTTACAATTGCTGTAGACTCTTACGGTCCAGTAACTGATAATGCTCAATCAGTATATGAATTATCTTTAATAGAAGATATTCCAAATGTTGGTGAAGAAATCGAAAAAGAATACGGTTTCAAACCAGACTTTGAAAATGCTAAAAAATACTTAGAAGAAAATGATGGTGCAGGAAATACATTCAAAGCAACTTCTAAACCTGTATTAATCGGTACAGCTGTAGTTGGTGCTACAACAATGATTTTCTCATTAATTCTTGTAATTAAATCAACTTTAGGTATTGAACCTGAAATGATTTTAAATATGTTGAACCCATACACATTACTAGGTTTATTATCTGGTGGTGCTGTAATTTACTGGTTCTCAGGTGCATCTATGCAAGCTGTTACAACTGGTGCATATTCTGCAACTGAATATATTAAAGATAATATTAAATTAGATGATGCAAATTCAAAAAGTGCAAATGTTGCAAATTCAAAAGAAGTTGTAAAAATTTGTACACAATATGCTCAAAAAGGTATGATTAATATCTTCATCGCATTATTTGCATTTGCATTAGCATTTGCTTGTCTATCAGCTCCTAGCTGCAAGACATCAGCACCTGTAGCATTCTTTGTAAGCTACTTAATTGCAATTGCTGTATTTGGCTTATTCCAAGCTGTATTTATGGCAAATGCCGGCGGATGTTGGGACAATGCTAAGAAAATTGTTGAAGTTGACTTAGCTGAAAAAGGAACTCCGCTTCACGAAGCAACTGTAGTTGGTGATACAGTGGGTGACCCATTCAAAGATACATCATCAGTTGCAATGAATCCGATTATTAAATTTACTACATTATTCGGATTGTTAGCAATGGAAATTGCAATCTCTGAATCATTCAGAAATATTGCTCCAATTGCAGGTTGGATATTCTTAATTATTGCATTGATTTTCGTAATTCGTTCATTCTATGCAATGAGAATTCCATCAAATAAATAGGGAAATGAGTATTATCTCATATAAAATTGGCTCTGCTTGAAAAAGTAGAGCCAATTTGTTATAATAAAGATGTGAATAATGAGAAAGGAGCTAGTTATGGAAAGATTTAAGAATGTCGGGGGGGGGGCGATTTAAAGCTCTCTATACAAAGCTTTCGGGGGGTTGAAAAAGAAAATAAAAAGTGTTATTATAGTGATATAGCACATTACGAAAATAATAAAAAAGGTTTTACGCTTGCAGAGGTTTTAATAACATTAGGAATAATTGGTGTTGTTGCTGCAATGACTTTACCGGCGTTAATTACGAATTATAAAAATAAAGAGCTTGCTACAAGAGCTAAAAAATCTTATTCCATAATTAGTCAGGCTGTTCAAAAATATCAAGCAGATAATGGGGTTGTTGGCGATATAACCGGATTATTTGACCCGAGTAAGACATCTGCAGAGGTCGCAGAAAATTTTGCAAAATATTTTGACGGTGCATATTTATGCAAAAATCAATCTTCAGGGGATTGTAGTAAATTTCATTACCCATTAATTTATGCATCTCCTTTATATGATGAAAATGGTGTTTCTAGAGCATCTTGGGTAAATTATCCTATAATTGTTTTAAAAGACGCTTCTTTAATTTCAATAACACAAAATTCAGCTTGTGAATATAAAACGTCAGGTTATCAATATGATTCAGATGGTAATACGATAGTTGATAGTTCTGGTAATCCTGTAATTTATGAATGGACAGAATTTATGTGTGCAACTATAACCTTTGATACAAACGGTATGTCTAAACCAAATCAGTATGGAGCGGATGCTTTTCAGGTTAAGGTCCGATCAGATGGCACCTTTAGTGGGTGGTCCGGAGCAGGTTGGAATAGTTTAAAAAATATTTTACAAGGAGGAAATCCTATTTATACTAAATATACTCCTGGAGAATCTAAAGATTAAAAAAAGGCTCATTTTATTATGGGCTTTTTTATTTTTTTTGTGTTACTATAAATTTATTGAGATATAAATAGAGGGAAGGATATGAGTTTAACAGTATACTTAGGGATAGACGTAGGATCAGTTACAACAAAATTAGCATTAGTTGATGAAAAAGGGAAGTATGTTGATAGTTACATGCTTAGAACAGCAGGTAAACCTGTTATGGCTGTTCAAAAAGGTTTGAATGAATTATATGCTAAAAGAATTACTGATTATGATGTAATGGGGGTTGGGACAACTGGTTCAGGTCGTAACTTAGCAGGAGCTCTTGTTGGTGCTGATATTATTAAAAATGAAATTACAGCCCATGCCGTTGCTGCAAGTATAAATGTTCCTGGTGTACAAACTATTTTGGAAATTGGTGGTCAGGATAGTAAGATTATTATTCTACGTGACGGTATTGTTACAGATTTTGCTATGAATACCGTATGTGCTGCAGGTACAGGAAGTTTTCTTGATCAGCAAGCAAACAGATTGAATGTGCCTATTCAAGACTTTGGTGCGACTGCGCTAAAATCAACTAACCCTGCTCGTATTGCAGGTCGTTGTGGTGTATTTGCAGAGAGTGATTTAATCCACAAGCAACAGTTAGGTTATCCTGTTGAAGATTTATTATATGGTCTTTGTCAAGCATTAGTTAGAAATTATTTATCTAACTTGGCATTAGGGAAAGAATTATTGCCTGTATTCTCATTCCAAGGCGGTGTTGCTACAAATTCAGGTATGGTAAAAGCTTTTGAAGAAGCTTTAGGTCATAAAGTTGTTGTTCCTGAAAATCACCAAACTATGGGTGCAATTGGTGCTGCATTATTAGCAATGGAAAATCATCAATATACTGATGCTGCTACTAAGTTTAAAGGTTGGCAAGTAGGGGAAATGCATTTCCATTCTATTACTTGTGATTGCACAGGTTGTTCTAACAATTGTGAGGTAATTACAATTGTTGAAGGTGAACAAGAAATTCAACACGTTGAAAAAATTAAAGATATTAAGGGAAATATTATTGCTCGTTGGGGTGGAACTTGCGGAAGATGGGATATTTCTTAATAAGAATTATCTTTGTTTAAAGTTTCCATTAGACCAAGCATAAATTTCTTCAACAGAATTAAATTCTTTTTTGAATTTTGGGTTGTTGATAAATTTTAAGGTAAATTTATTCTTATGCTCAGAAAAAGCATGGCCTATGATTTCATTTGTTTTTGATGATGTATAACCGTATATTATTTCGGTTCCATTCGAATTTGTGCGTTTGGGTTTCATGTCTGGATAAAAATCAGTAGTTCTAATAAGTGGAGATTTTCCTTGCTCTGTAATTTCAATTATATTTCTGAATCCAACTGGAATTTTTGCTGATGTTTGGAGTTCTGTTGTTGATATTTGTGTTTTGTAAGTTTTACCTTTTTTATCTAAAAATATTTTTTTGTGAATCTCTGTTTTGTCAGTGTGATTAAATTTTTCTAAAATTGTTTTACCATTGTTAAAATTGGTGATTAAACCTTGAATTTCACCGTCTGGGGTAATGTATATACGTTTTTTTGAAATTTTACTATTTTCTTTACCTAAATATTCAATTTTAGTTTTTCCGTTATTTAGTATTGAGATAATTCTTTGCCCAAAATTTTGAGATTTTATTTTTATTTCGTTTATAGTATTTATAACTTTAGCAGGGAGCTTGTCAATAGTTTCTTTGGTTGTATGATCAATTATTCCGGAAATAGTTTCCAGTTTTTCCTTTATTGCATCAGGAACCTGCTTAATAGAAGAATTTTTATCAATTTTATTTGTTAGATTTTGAGTTTTTTTTCCTTTAGTAAGGTAATATGCTCCAAGCATAGCACCCCCAGCAATTGCTGTCCCAATTGCAAGTTTTAAGGTTGTATTTGACTTCTCTTCTATTTCTTTTTTATAGTCATTATTTGTACCATTAAAATTAACAGATGTATTTATTGCAGATATTCTCATATGTAAATCCTTATTTTAGCTTATACATTTTAAATTGAAAAAGAAAAATTTTTTATATATATAATAAAATTTTTACAATACTTAAAGTTCGTGTTATTATTTTAATATGACTGATTTAACAGGAACTGTAAATAATATGAAAAAGAGGTATCGTGAGATTTTTCTAAAATCTATGGATGCTATTCAAAAACGTGTAGAAGAAATTAGACCATCAAATTTGGAAGGTGATATTTTTGATAAGTTTGATGAAAATTCTAAGGGTGAACAGTGGCAGGTAGCTGTTTTAGAAATGTTTGAAGATGATATTTCTCATGAGATTTATAGAAAATGGCGTGAGATTATAGCATATAGAGAAAATTTTCACTGCAAGGGCTGTGCGACTTGTTGCAATTTAGCTTGTTCGGAATTTTCTCCTGAAGAATTAAAGGCAAAAGCTGAAAATGGTGATAAATTTGCAAAGCAATTTTTGAGTATTTTTATACCTTATAAAACAACAGAAGAGGCACAAAAAATATACCCTGAGTATTTAAAACTTCTTTCTGATAATGTAGATGAGCCTGTATATTTTTATCACTGTCCAAAATTAAATGATTGTAAACGCTGTTCAGATTATGAAAATAGACCTCAAATATGCAGAGATTTTCCGGATAATCCATTAAGTATTTTACCAGAAAGTTGTGGCTTTTATGAGTGGAGAAAAGAGGTTGAACCTATTGCAATGATGCTTCATGCAATGGTTGAAATTATTGATTATTACAAACAAAAAATACCATGTAAAAAGGATTAATTATGAATATATTGTCAGGACTTACACTTCAAGAAATTGAAAAGATTACAGATGAATTGCATGCTTCTAAATTTAGAGCAAGACAAATTCATAATTGGATTTATCTAAAATCAGTTAAAGATATTGATGAAATGACTGATTTGTCTGTAAAATTTCGTGAAGAATTAAAGACTGTTGCAAAAGTTTCTGATACAAAAATTAAAGTAAAACAGGAAAGTTCTGATGGTACATTGAAATACTTGCTTGAATATCCTGATGGAGAATGTGTAGAGACTGTTTTGATGCGTTTTGATAATCGTGCAAATCTTACAGCTTGTGTAAGTTCTCAGGTTGGCTGTGCGGTAAATTGCTCTTTTTGTGCTACAGGTAAAAGAGGTTTTATAAGAAATCTTTCTTATAAAGAGATTATTGAGCAGGTATTGACTATTCAAAGAGATACAGGGCTTAAAGTTACAAACGTTGTATTTATGGGACAGGGTGAACCGCTTTTAAATCTTGATAATGTTTTAAAAGCTATGGAAATTTTTAATGAAAATTTTCAAATTGGAGCAAGACGTTTAACCGTTTCAACTTCAGGTATTATTCCCGGTATAAATAGACTAGCTTCAATTGATATGCAATCAACTTTGGCTATTTCCTTGCACGCTCCAAATCATGAAATACGAAAGCAGTTAATGCAGATTGAAAATAAATATCCGATGCCTGATTTAAAAAAAGCATTGAAAGATTATATTGCAAAGACTGGCAGAAGAATAACAATTGAATATTTATTAATCAAAGATTTGAATGATACTTTGCAAAGTGCAAAAGAATTAGTTGCATATCTTCACGATTTGAAATGTAACATTAATTTAATTCCCTATAATCCGACAGAGAAAAATGATTACCAAAAACCATCAAGTCATTCAATAATGCGTTTTAAATCCTTATTAGAACAGTCTGGAAAGAAGGTTACTGTAAGATTAGAACGTGGAGCTGATATTGATGCAGCTTGTGGACAATTGAGAGGTAAAGTAAATTAAAATCTTATAGGATAATCTTTAGGAATTTTCCAATTATTCATTTGAATTAATTTAGTACAATATTTATTATCTTTTTTGCACATACTCATATTGTATTCATAAGAATTTGTAAAACCATAGGCAAATGGTTCAATCCCTTTATTCTCATGATATATCCATAAATTTTTATGTCCTTCTTCTATTCTTGGAATGAATGCAAAGGTAAAAGCATTTTTCCCTAAAATTTTTTGTGTTTTTGTATCTGTAAATAACCAGTATATTGCACCACCTTCATACATTGAAAATTGAAGTCCGTTTTTTAATGTATATGTGTCAAGTTGAAAATCTGCTATTCCTGGTTGTGGTATTTTTTTATGATCAATTACTGTTAAGTTTGGTCCGAGATACTTGTCAAAAAATTGTTCATCGGATAATAGTGGATTTGCTTTTATACAACCATAACATAAGTTTCCCCCTGTTTCATTCCATGTTGACTTATCACCATAGTCTAGTTCGCTTTTTTGTACCGCTTGGTTCATAATTGTATAGAATGTTTTTAATTTTACTTCTATTACATGTTTTTTATGGTTTTGAATAAGTGTCGGAATGGTTAAAGCTGCTACAACTCCAATTATTCCTAAAGTAATTAATACTTCTGCAAGTGTGAATGCCTTAGAACCACTTATGCTTCGCGGGGGGGGGGCACTCTCAAAGCTTCTTGAATAAACATTTTTCAACCTCCATATTTTTCTATATTATTTATTATTTTTTTATAATTGTCAAGATTTTATTTTTGTAATATTTTATTTTTATGAAAGCATTAATTCAAAGAGTAAAAAGAGCATCTGTGACGATTGAGGGAGAACTTTTTTCTGCAATAAATTCAGGCATTCTTGTTTTTTTAGGAGTGGAAAAAGGAGATGAAAAAGAGAATGCGGAAAAATTAGCTCAAAAAATTGTTAATTTAAGAATATTTGAAGATGAAAATGAAAAAATGAATTTATCGCTAAAAGATGTGAATGGTGAAATGCTTGTAGTATCCCAGTTTACTCTTTGCGGGGATTGCAAGAAAGGTACTCGTCCTTCTTTTGATAAGGCTGCTAATCCTGATTTAGCTGTTGACTTATATGAATATTTTATTAAATGTATAGAGGATAATAATATTCCTGTAAAAACAGGAATATTCAGAGCAATGATGGATGTCGAACTTATAAATGACGGTCCTGTCACGTTTTGGGTTGAAAAATAACGGCACATGTTGCAAAAAAAAATAATTCATGTTATAATACAAATATTATCATAGAGTTAGAAATCGATTTTTTTTGACTGAGGAGAATAATTTAACCCGTATTACGTTATTATTTTTTAATTAAGAGGCTTTTATTATGTATGTAAACAAGTGTATCAAATGTGGTCGTGAGTTTGAAACAAAAAACCCCAAAAGAGTTATTTGTCCGGATTGTTTGTATCCTGATAAAAAAATGATGGTATCTCCATCTTCAACAAATGATTCAGAAGCAAATTCAACACCTGCATCTTCATACAGTAGCGAACCATTAAACGGTTATAGCGCAGGTGGAAAAGATGAACCTCCTCGTTTTTATAGCGCCGGTGGTAGCCCTGAACCTAGATATAACAGACCTCAAAGATCTTATAACAACCAACAAGGTGGTTATAGCAGACAAGGCGGGTATAATAGACCTAATAATTACAACAGAAATTCTCAAGGTGGTTATAATAGATCTAATAATAATTATAATAGACAAGGTGGCGGTTATAACAGACCTCAAAGACCTTATAATAATCAAGGAGGTTTCCAAAACAGACGTCCTCAAAATAATAGAAATAACTTTAATAAACGTCCTGTTCAGAAAAAAGCTCCTAAACAGTTACTTGTAAGTAAGGAACAATTAGAATTAATTGAAAAGCTATATAAGGCTATGTTACCATTACCAAACCCTGATTGTCATGAAGTAATTGGAGAAAAAATTGGTTTAGAACCAAGAAAAGTATTTTTCGGAATTAATTTAGTAAGACAAAAAATGATGTTGCCTAAATTACCTTTCCCAAAAAGAAAACTAGCAATTTCTCCTGATCAGTTGTTTGCAATTAAAAATTTATATGAACCATTATTACCATTGCCTCCAATTGGTTGCCATAAAATTATTGCAGCTCAGTTAAAAATGGATGAATGGAGAGTTCACGTTGGTATCGGTTTAATTCGTTCTCAAATGGGATTAGATAGATGGAATCAGGATAGACCTGATTTACCAGAAGAATTTAAAAAGCAAAAAGAAGAAGCTGCAAAGGCTGAAGATGTAAAAAAAGAAGAGCCTAAAGCAGAAGCTCCTGCTGCAGAAGAACCAGCTAAACCTAAAAGAGGAAGAAAACCTAAGAAAGTTGAAGAAACTCCGGAAGCATAATTGTTATGACTAAATTTGTTTCTGTTGGTAAAATTTTAAATTTTCATGGAATTAAAGGTGAAGCAAAAGTTGGTTTTACAAAAAATCAGGCAGATTTTTTCTGCTCGTTAAAAGAAGTTTTTGTAAAAGTTGACCATGATCACAAAGCCTTAAAGATTAATAGTATAAGGCTTCATAAAAACTTTGCGCTTGTAAAATTTGATGGAATAGATTCTATTAATGAGCTTATGGAATATAAAGGCGCTTTTCTTTATGTAGAAGAAAATACTATTCGTGAAAATTTGGAAGAAGACGAATTTTTAATAGATGAATTAGTTAGTTTGGAAGTATTTGATCAAGCTGGTAAAAAATTAGGTTTTGTTGTTGGCGTTTCAAATAATGGCGCTAATGATTTATTATCTGTTAAAACAAATTCAAAGCAAATAGTGCTTGTTCCTTTTGTGAAAGCTATTGTAACAGATGTAAGTATTAAGGATAAAAAAATTATTATTAATAACATTGAGGGATTAATTGAATGATTTTTGATGTTTTAACATTATTCCCTGAAATGATTGATAATTATTGTGGATACAGTATATTGAAGCGTGCTGTAGAAAATAATGTTTTACAAGTAAATACTATCAATCCTAGAGATTTTACACTTGATAAACATAAAAAAGTTGATGATACGCCATACGGTGGCGGAGCTGGAATGGTTTTAATGGCACAGCCATATGTCGATGCTTATGAAAGTGTTAAAAAACAAGAAAATTCTATTACAGTAATGCTTTCTCCTCAAGGAACTCCTTTAGATGATAAATTAGTTAATGATTTAACTAAATATGATCAAATAGTTATGTTATGCGGGCATTATGAGGGGTTTGATGAGCGTATAAGAGATATTATTAAACCTATGGAAATTTCTATTGGTGATTTTGTTCTGACAGGTGGAGAGCTTCCTGCTTTATGTTTAATTGACGCTGTTAGTCGAAAAATCGAGGGAACTTTAGGAAAGATTGAATCTGCAGATGAAGATAGCTTCTCTAATGGGCTTTTGGAATATCCTCAATATACAAAACCTAGAGAATACAGAGGCTTGAAAGTTCCAGAGGTTTTATTAAATGGCAATCATAAAGAAATTAATGAATTTCGTATGCAGGAAAGTTTAAAAAGAACAAAAATTAAGCGTCCAGATCTTTATTCTGCTTATATTGAAAAGATATCAAAATAATGTTATAATTATTTATAAAAAAGAAAGGAGCGCGAAATGAAAAAATTTAAGAATGTCGGGGGGGGGGCAATTTAACAGCTTCTTCTCTTGAATTTACAGTTTTACGAAGAAAGTATATATTAGGGCAAGTGCCACATTATGGGTTTACGCTTGCAGAGGTTTTGGTAACTTTAGGTATTATCGGTGTTGTTTCAGCAATGACAGTGCCTGCTTTGATGCAAAATTACCAAAGAAAATCTTATGTAACTCAGTTACATAAGGTTTATAATGAATTGCAGCAAACATTTTTGCAATTTAAAACAGATAGAAATGCGATTAATCTCAGAGAAGCTGGTATAACATCTGCTGATACATTAAATGCAATGACTATGCAGTATTTTAAAATAGTTGAGAGTTGTTCTGATGCAACAACAGTAGAACCTTGTTTTGAAAATCCAAGTAAATATAAAAAATTAGATGGTGGTAGTGCAAGAGCTTTTGATAATGCTGATTCTGGCTCATTTGTTTTAGCAAGTGGTGCTGCAATCAGACCATGGTTATCTGGAAATGATAATAATGCTTTTATTGTATATGTAGTTGATATAAATGGTCGTAAAGGTCCTAATGTCTTTGGAAGAGATTTTTTTGATATGTGTGTCGATGTAAATGGTACTGTTGATACTTGCTCTGATAAAGCAGAAACGTATCCTTTATCTACAGAAAGAAGAGAAGAATTATTTAATAAATATTGTGCTGTTGATTCTTCCGGAAATGGAGGTATTAGAGGGTGTTTAGGTAAAATATTAAATGATAATTGGGAAATGACATATTAATATTGACTTTTCTCTAAAAATCATTAATTTCATGACACATCTAGTACAAATGGATGATTTTATACAAAATAATTGATTATATTTTGAAATTGTCCGATTGTGTTAGAAAAAAGAGGTAGTCATGATAATTAACGGCGGAATCAGGTACTGTGAAAAACTTTAGACCATTTGCCTTTTCCTAAGAGTGCACCAAGTCCTAATGTGAATGGAACGACGCTATTTACAACCATTGATCCAAAACCTTTAAAGTAGCCTATTCCGGAATTAATAAAATGTCTCCAGTTGCTTTCAACTTCCCAGTTGAATACTCCTTTTTTAAGTTTTGATGTTGTAATACTAGGACTTGAAAGGTATTGAGTATTGCTGAATGCTTCCATACAAGCATTAGCATCTCCTGTTTTTGAATAAACATCTGATTGGAGTTTCCCAACTACATGAGCATCATAGGCTACAACGCCTAAAGCAGCAACGCCAACGCCTTTAGCTAGATATTTTGTAAAATTACTTTTTACTGATGTAAGTGCTGTACTGATACTCATTTTTCACCTATTTTTGTTCGGTTTTATTTTCTGTCTTTTTTGTGTCTTTTACTTCGAATTCTTTTTCGACTTTTTTACCTGACATCTTCAGTAAGATATTTGTTGCTTGCATTGCATCTTGTCCATATCCTGATGATGAATTTTGCATTGCTTTAAGAAGTCCTACTGTATAATCATCACCAGTTACTACTCTTGAATCCAATGCACTAAGTGCAAGAATTTTTACCGGAGTATATGGGTCTTGAAGCATTTTGTTTACTAATGCATTAAGAGCTTTATCATCTTTTCTTGAGTGATCTTCTTCTAATCTTGCAATTACTTCTTTAGCACCCATTAATCTTACTTCTTTATCTTGACTGTTTAAATAGTTTTCAAGATTTTTTATGTATTCATCTGTAAGTTGAACGATTTCTCGTTTTTCTGTTTTCTTTTCAGTTGTTTTATTCTCTGTTGTATTTGTTGTTGAAGTGGTTGTTTTACTATCAGAATTTTTTTGATCTTTATTTCCCCAATTATTTGTATAATATTCCGGAGGATAGCATCCATTTACTGGATTTGTTCCGTAATTTGGGGCATTTACATTATATACAGGTGCAGTCGATCCTGGTGTTGCAACAGATGGATTAAAAATTTGAATATTTACACCGGAGTAATTTGGAACCTGTACATTTTGGCATTGAGGTTGAGCCATTGGCTGTGTCTGATATTGAACAGGAGTTTGTGCAACTTGTGCAGGTTGAGTATTTTGTTGCGGTTGTACCTGACAAGTATTGCACTGTGTAATTACTTGTGGTTGTTGTATGTTTTTTTGTCCTACTGAACTTTGCATGAAAACTACCCTTTTACTACTTATATAAATAAAGTATAGTTTAATCTTTTTATTGCTCTATTTTTAAGAAATGTTACATAATTTTTTATATTTTTCCATGATAGTTATAATCAAATTATGGGAAGTTATGAAGAAAATTTTTTAGCAAAGCGTCCGCAACACTTGTGTCATATGTGTGGAAAGTGTTGTCGTGTTGTGTCTCCTCCAATCCCGTATGAAGAATTAAAAAAAATGGCTGAAAATGGTGATAGCGGAGCTGTAGATTTTCTTTCTTTATTTGTTCCTTACGAATCAATTGAAGACGCAAGAAAAGTTGATGCTTCTGTTGTAGATAATATTATTCATCGTCATATTGAAGATGGTAATTATAATGAAGCTGATACAACTTTTTATTATTGTAAATATTTGCAAGATGACAATTTATGCTCAAGATATGAATCTCGTTTGACTTTATGTAAGCATTGCCCATCTTCACCTTGGGTTATAGTCCCTCCTGGTTGTGGCTTTGAGGGATGGCTTTTCTGGCAGCGTGAAGAAATTAAGCAAAAAGTCAGACGTTATAAAGAAGAATTACTTGAATTAGCACTTTTGCGTAAAAAAACAAAAGATACTGAAACTGTTAATAAAATATTAGCAGTAGAACAAAAGATTAAGAAAAATATTGATATGTATAAAAAATACGGTTCTGAGAACTGGTAATTTTTTATTGTAATAGTAATTTATCAAGCTTTTTTCTGTAAAATTCTGTATTAATATTTAAGTTTTCTCCAATTTCTAAAAGCATTTCAATAAATTTTTTATTTGAAGATCTTTTAGTTGCTGTCCCTGATTCAATAATATCTCCAATTTTGTGATAAATTTTAGAGAAATAAATATTTTGAGCTTCAGAAATATCAATTTGTAATTCCAATTTATTAATACTATCAAATATTTCCAATAAAACGTCAGCTTGTTGAATTTCAAAGCTGTGAACAAGTCTGTTAATGTTTTGTTGAATTTTTTTACTGAATATTTTATTAGAAGGTGTTTTATCAAGCTGGATATCAATTTTTTTAGCTTCATAATTTATATCCATAGCTTGTTGGATAGAATCATCATCTAAAAAGCCTCCAGAATGAACAACTATATCGTTAAATTTATGGCTTAATGCGTAAGCTGCTGATATTTTAAATTCATCAGGTATTTTTAGTCCCAATCCTTGTAAATGGTATATAGAACCTTTTCCTTCATCGTACATAACTTGGTATGTTTGAGAGAATTTTTCTAATTTACCTTTTAATAGGATTTGTAGAATTTTTCTTCTTTCTTCAATAAATATATCTTTTAATGTAAAGTATTCTTTTCCAAAACATTCATCCATTGCTCTTATAATTTCAGTTAATGGATTCATTAAGAATGTTTTTATAAGATTTGTTTTTATTTTATTAAATTCAAAATCATCAGAATATTCTTTAATTGCACAATGGAAATCTCCACCTGAATATTGCATTAATGCGAACATAACATTTGATTTTTGTAGTGTAATTTTTGATTGAATTTCAATATGACCAACAACAAAAGTTGATGAGCCTTTTTGAACTTTTTTGTATGCTTCTTTTTTTATAGTGTAGCAATATACGCTTTCTTCATCTTCAAAATCCTGATATAGTGAAGATAAAGCCCATAAACTTGCAATTTGTTTTGTTGTTACAATTGATGGTTTTACAAATCTTTCAAAAATATCTTTTCCTGTTCCATGTTCTGGGATATTGCTTTTGGCTTCAGATAAAATTTCAAGGAAATGTGTTTCCAAATCTTTGTTAGAAAATTTTGTTGCAAGTTGCATAGCACGAGCTGCATATTTCATAATTTGAACAGTTTCAATTCCGGAAATTTCAGAGAAGAACCAACCGCAGCTTGTATACATAAGCATTGCTTGTCGTTGAATTTCTAATAATTCCATAGCATGAACTTTTTGTTCATCTGATAAATCAGGTTTAAAGTTTTCTTGTTGGAATTTTTTGACATTCATTTCATTTCTGTCAAGAATTACATCTATATATTTGTTTCTAACTTCCCAAACATTATCGAAATATTTAGGTCCTTCTTGTTCAAAAATTATTACTAATTCATCTCTTAAGTAGTCTAATGCTTCTCTTAGTGGTTTTCTCCATTTTTGGTTCCAGCCAGGATGACCGCCAGTAGAGCATCCGCAGTCTTCTTTCCATCTGCCGACACCGTGGAAACAGCTCCAACTTGAAGCTTGTTTTATTTCTACTTCACAATCACTTCTATATTTTTCTAAGTATTCTGCATAATTGGTAATCTTAAAGCCTTCATCTTTAGCTTTAACTTTTAGAACATATGCAAGAGCCATATCTCCAAATTTTGTATGGTGACCATAGCTTTCACCGTCTGTTGCAATATTTACAATTTGAGGAAAATCTCTGCAATCGGAAACTCCTTCTTTTAATCTTTTTATGAATTTATTTCCGTCTTTTAGTAATTCATCAAATGCAACTGAACGAGAAATAGCACCGTCATAAAAGAATAAGTCAATGGATTTCCCTGGTGCTGATTTGATGTTGTATTTGTATGATCTTGCAGGGTCAATATTCCCCCAGCTAACATCTGTCCATTCTTTATCTCCTTTTTTCTTGAATTTATCAGCTTGATAAGGAGAAAGAATTGTAAATTTAATGCCGTTTGCTTCTAAAATTCTTAGAGTATCGTCATCTACTGCTGTTTCAGCAAGCCACATTCCTTCAGGTTTTCTGCCAAAGCGATATTCAAAATCTCTAATACCCCATTTTATTTGAGTTTCTTTATCATGTTCATTTGCTAGTGGCATAATTATGTGGTTGTATACTTGAGCAATAGCATTGCCATGTCCGTTGTGTTCAGAGATGCTCTCGATATCAGCTTTAATTATTCTTTCATAAGTTAAAGGAGCGAATTGTTCCATCCAAGATAATAACGTCGGACCGAAGTTATAACTCATATATTCATAATTATTTACTACATCTAATATTCTGTTTCTGCTGTCTACAATTTTTGATACAGAATTAGGGTTATAGCATTCTTTATTAATTCTTTCATTCCAATCATGGAAAGGTAGTGCACTATCTTGTAATTCAATAGCTTCCAACCAAGGATTTTCTCTTGGCGGTTGGTAAAAATGTCCATGAATTGTTAGAAATACTTCGTTTTTTTTATCGCTCATCTCTTAACTCCGTTAATAATCAACTTGTTATTTATTATCAGTTTTTGGCTTAGTGCTGATTACTGTAAATTTATCTACATCCATCCAAGGATCTCCTAAAGCATTAGAAAATACTTTACCTGTAAATTCAATAACGTCTCCAGAATTTAAGTCAATATGTTTTTCAGCTTCAGTTCTATTTAAAAATATTTTTAATTCTGATAATGGGATGTTATGGTCTGTTACATCTGGACGTTGAATTAAAAAAGAAATATAATTCTCAGAACTTCTCATTGCGGGTTTGTAGTCAAGACCTAAAGTAGAAAATTTATCAAATTTTGCTTTGATTTTAATATTTTTATTCAGATAAAAGTTAGGTCTTGCAACCACATCTAATGGGTTTACTGTAATATAGTTTTGAACTGTTTGAGTTGATTGAGTTGGAGTAGTTGTATTAACAGCAATTTGGCTTGAAGATGTTGCCGCATATACATTTATTCCCAAAATTAATGCTAAAATTATTGTTAAAGTTTTAATTTTATTCATTAAAAAATCCCCTATTTAATTTATTAACAATAATATTCTATCACAATATTTATTTTTTGTAACTACCCGAATAAATTACTTGAAAAAATATGCAAAATCTTTTATAATGTTAATTGTTGTTATAATTTTTTTAAGGAGCAGTCGATGAAGAAGATTAAATTATTTGCAAAAATCGGGGGGGGGGTAATTTAAGGCTTCTCCCACAAGCTTTTTGGGGCTATACTCTTGCAGAGGTGATAATTGTAATGCTAATTATTGCAGTAATCGTTTCTGTAACAATAGGTATAACTAAAGCAAAATTAGATAATGTATTGTCTTATACTTATTATAATGGCTATTCAACATTACGTGAAATAACAACAGAAATGTTATCCAATTGGGATCCCAAAGATCCGGAGTATAAACAAGCACTTAATAGTGAAGAAACACACAAATTAGCTCAAATAGATTTTTCAAATGGATTACAAAATCCTATTTTAACAATAAAAGATAGACTATTAAGTATATATAGAGATTTATGGTTGCAATCTGTTTTAGCAAGTCAGTTTACGTTTGAAGATGGTGATCATAATTGTTTAAGGATTGAATTTGGAGGTGGTTCATATAGGCAATATTGTTGTCCAAAACCTACTCGACCTGAATATTTAGGTGGAGCAAGACGCCCTTCTTATAATTGTGTTGTTGATTGCTGGGATGGCTCCACAGCTTCAAGTTATTCATTATGTCCCACTCAAGAAGTCACCTGTTGGGATGGTAGTAAAGCACCTAATGATGCTTCTTGCCCAAGTCACATAACATGTTGGAATGGGGAATGGAAACATAATACATCAGAATGTCCAAAAGCAGATTGTTGGAATGGCACACAAGCTAATACACCATCAGATTGTCCTCCAAAAGTCGGTTGTTGGGATGGAAGTTATGCAACAAGTGAGTCTAATTGTCCAGATTCTGTTACATGTTGGGATGGTAGTAAAAAATATAACTGGTCTCAATGTCCAGCTTGTACCAATAAACCAAATCCTTTACCTTGTGGTCAAGGATGGGATGAGCACACTTGTCAATTAACAGGATCTGTAAAAACATGTCCGAGTGGTCAACACTTGAATAGTGGCTGTGAATGTGTTGCTGATTGTCCGACTAATCTCACACCATGTCAACAATGCAGTAATGAAACAGGTGTAATAAGTCAAAATCCAGATATAAATAGAACTTGTACAGATGAAACATATGAATGGAATGAAGATCAATGTAAATGTGTTCAATCCCCAAGAACATTACCAAGAAAAGGCGAAAATTTCTGTAAATTGTTTGAACGTCATTCAAATATTATGGGAAATACAGACGTATGTTCAGGTTCTGTAGTATCAGATGGAACAATAGATTTTACAGGGAAAAAGGCGGATATAACATTGGGTAATGGTATTCGTTTTTATAATATGCATAGAGATGCTACAGAAATCGATGTACTAGCAGGCAATATTCAAGGTGGTGCTTATGAAGGAGTCCCAAATACAAATTCATATGGTTATACTGTTTATGTAGATATAGATGGAGCAAAAGGTGATTCTCAATTATGGAGTGATGTATATCCATTTTATATTACTCTATCAGGTAAAATAATCCCAGCGTATGATAAAGCAAACCCAGGTGTAAGTGGAGGGGATAGTACCCATCATTTACAGGTAAGTGTTCAATATGAAGATTACTCAAGTGGAAAACGAAGAATGAAATGGTTGTCAAAGAGCACATCGTTTAAAGAAGGCGCATGTTTATCCGGTTATATTGGTGATGCAACTCCTTACTGTAAAGATTCTGGTGCTGTAACAAAATTAAGTGAATGTACAACTGATAGTAATTCAATGTGTCATTTGAAGCATATTCAACCTGTTAAATTTTTCTTCTAACTCAATAGTTTAAAGTATCACAATTTTTGAGTATAGAAGATAGGTGCCAAGTATTTGGCACCTTTTTCTTTTTTTATTTGTGTATTTTATTCTTTTGTGATAATATTCAATCAGTGGTTAATGTATTTTGAACACTTATTCAGAGTGTTCAAGGAAAAGGAGCGAAATATGGCAACAAAAGAATTCTTTACAGATTCTGAAGAATTGAAAAAACTTATGTCTGCAGCGCGTGCAACTATTACTGCACCATTTTTTGGGAACAATGTTGAAGAAGTAAAAACAGTTTCTGAAGCTTACAAATTGGCGAAAAACAGCCCAGGAACAATTGAATTAACAGGTATGCCTGTTTATAAACCCGAAAAAATAGGTCTTCCTCAAGGAGCAAATCAATTATTATTTAATGATGGTACTGTTGTTGGTCGTTGTGCTGCTGCAAGAAAAATTGTTGGAGAACCTAATTGTGATTTAAAATATTTATTACCAATTATTCGTGAAGCTATCTATGGTACTCGTGATAGATTGATGTATAAAACTGAAGCTGTTGTTGGTCTAGATGAAGATTTTATGATAAAGGCTCATTTAATGATTCCAGAAGGCTTCGAAAATATTATGTATAGTTGGATGTTAAACTTCCAATATATAAATGAAGCATATGCCAATATGTATGCAGAATCAAGAGAATTACCAGAAGGTGATATTTTTGTATTTTCTGATCCAGATTGGTCACATCCAGATTTTCCATACGGTTTAACATTCTTTGACCCAGAACATAACTGTGCTGCTATTTTAGGTATGAGATATTTTGGTGAACATAAAAAAGGTACTTTAACTTTAGCTTGGGGCTGTGCAGCTCGTAATGGTTATGCTTCTTGCCACGGTGGAATGAAACGTTATAATCTTGATGGCGGTAAATCTTTCCAAGTAGCTGTATTTGGTCTATCTGGCTCAGGTAAATCAACTATTACTCACGCTAAACACAATAATAAATATAATATTACTGTGTTACACGATGATGCATTTATCATTAATGTTCATGATAAATATTCTATTGCGTTGGAACCTGCATATTTTGATAAAACTGCAGATTACCCAATCGGTTGTGAAGATAATAAATATATCCTGACTCAACAAAATGCCGGAGCTATTGCATTGGCTGATGGTAAAGTTGTATCAGTTACAGAAGATATTAGAAATGGTAACGGTCGTGCTGTTAAGTCAAAATTGTGGTCTCCAAACAGAGTAGATAGAATTAATGAGCCTATTAACGCTATTTTCTGGTTAATGAAAGATCCTACAATCCCACCTGTATTGAAATTGTCTGGAGCTTCATTAGGTTCTGCTATGGGGGCAACTTTAGCAACTAAACGTTCTTCTGCTGAAAGATTAGCTGCAGGGGTTGATCCTAATGCATTAGTTGTTGAACCATATGCAAACCCATTCAGAGTTTATCCTTTGGCTATGGATTATACAAGATTTAAACAATTAATCGAAGATGGTGTTGATTGTTATATCTTGAATACCGGTGAATTTATGGGCACAAAAGTTAAACCTGCTCATACATTAGGTATTATCGAAGCTATTGTAGAAGGAAGTGCTAACTTCCATAAATGGGAAAACTTCTCTGATATTGAAATTATGGATGTTGAAGGTTTTGATGCTTCATTCTCTAATAAAGAATATGCAGAACAGTTTATCGCTCGTATGAATGATAGAATTCAATTTGTAAAATCTAGAGAAACAGAAAAAGCAGGTTTAGACAAACTTCCTGCTGATGCTTTGGAAGCATTAGAAGCTGTTGTTAAAGAAGCTTCTTTATAAGAGCTTAATTATATTGTTTAATAAATAGAATGGTAGATTTATATATATTGAATATTGAATCTACCATTTTTATATGTTATAATATTTCCCAAACAGAGGGTTTTATGAAAAAATTATTAGGAATGTCAAATTTAGGTTATGCAATAATATTAGTTATTATTATTGCAATTGGAATGATTATAAGTACTCCCATGATTATTAATAATGCTAAGAATAAGGTTGATAATTCAGATATAAAAAATCAACCAGAAAATATTGAATCTCCGGAGTATGATAAAAATATCGATTACAATGCTTCTAGTGATCCTACTAGTGTTTCTGTAAAGGAGCAGGGAATTAATAATAATTCATCAAAATCTAATGATAGTTATGTAACTTATTCAGAAGTAAAAAATTTGGATCAAAGATTAAGTTCAAGAATTGATAGTGTTGAGATTAAACAAAATGAACTAATGAATAATATTCAGTCAAAATCTAATGTTGCAGATAAATATGTATGTTCTATTGAGGGGCGTTTAGATTCTGAAAATAATGTAGTACCTATTGATAACCAACAATCAGGTGCAGATTTGAAATCTCAAAAATTTGTATTTGTTTGTCAATATAAATAAAAATTTATAACAAACAAAAAATAAATGTTCTAATATTAATTAGAACATTTATTTTTTATAGTTTTGTGAATATATTAATTATTCAACTTCAATTGCTGATACTGGGCAAGCATCTGCAGCTTCTTTAACACAATCCATGTTATCAGCTACTGCTGATTCATCAACTTGAGCAACACCGTCTACTGAAAATACTGCATCACAAATTGATTCGCAAGCGCCGCATCCGATACAAGAATCATTTACTTTTACTGTCATTTCTACTTTCTCCTTATGTTATATACATTGTGAATTTCTTCACAAATTGATTATAATATAAAAATTTTAAAATTTCAATTATACTGTTTTATATTTGTAACCAATTTTTTACTGTTTTGGCTATATAGTCAAAACCTTTGATTAATCCTAGATTTTTTCCTTCAATATTTTGTTTATAAACTAATATTGGAACATATTCTCTAGTATGGTCTGTTCCTTCAACAGTCGGGTCACAACCGTGATCAGCTGTTATAATAAGTAAGTCATTTTCTGTCATGTTTTCAATGATATCGTCTACGTAAGTATCAATTTCTTCAATTGCTTTCCCATAACCTTTAGCGTCATTTCTGTGTCCGTATAGCATATCGGTATCTACAAGGTTTGTGAATATAAATTCTGCATCTTGAGTTATGTTTATATTATTGTAAGCTATTTTGTCTAATTCAAGTTCATTTTTTACAGCTTTTAGAGTTAATTCTAGACCTTCTTTGTTTGAACCTGTATGTATCGCATGAGTAACACCTGATTTAGAAAAAATATCTTCGATTTTCCCTATTCCAATTACTTTTGCTCCTGCATCTTTTATCTCATTTAAAATAGTACGGGATGGTACCATTGAATAGTCTCGTCTGTCTTTAGATATTCTTGTAGGTTTGCCATCAATAATTTTGTATGGTCTTGCAATTACTCTTGATACATTCCAATTGTCTTTATCAAGTATTTTTCTTGCTATTTCGCACCATTTATATAAAGTTTCTAGTGGAATTAAATCTGTGTCCACTGCAATTTGAAATACACTGTCAGCGCTTGTGTATACAATTGGATATTTTGTTTTATGATGTTCTTCATTTAATTCTGTAATTATTGCAGTTCCGCTTGCCGGGATATTTGCTAATACTCCACCACAGTTTGTTTCTTTAATAAATTTATCAATTAATTCTTTTGGGAAACCTTGAGGAAATGTCGCAAAAGGTTTTTCTGATATTAATCCAGCCATTTCCCAGTGTCCTGTTGTAGTGTCTTTACCTTTTGATTTTTCTTCCATTATTCCATATTGTGCAGTTGGATTTTCTACTTTTTTTATTCCTTTATAATCTTGAATATTTCCTAAGCCCATTTTTTCCATATTTGGAACATTAAGCCCGTTGTTAAAGTCGCATACGTTTTTCAGTGTATTACATTTTGGAGAGTCATTGAATTCTCTGCAATCAGGCATTGCTCCTGTTCCCATTGAATCAATAACCATTACTATTGCTCTTTTTTTCATAATATTTACCCCTTTTTGCAAATATTATTTTAACAAATTCTATTGTGCAATGTCAATTACTGTATATGCGTTAAAATCAATTCCTCCATAAATAATTTGAACGTGGTTGTTCCCATGAGGTAAAAGTTTTACAAAATTGATAGTTGGTTCATTAAAATCGTCATTTGTTTCTGTCGCAGGAATTTTTGCAATAACATTGTGAGCTTGATATAGTTTTAGATAGACATTCCCATTTTCTTTAACTCCTTCAATTTGGTAATGTCCTATTGGAATAATTGAATTATTAGAGTTTTTTAAAGAGAGTGGAATTAGCAAGATTGGTAATTCTTTTGTTGAATTATTAATTTGTTCTGTTTCATTGCTTTGAGAAAAACTTTCACCCTTAGGGATATTTTTGTCACGTTTTTTCTTCCCTTTTTTACTTTCTAATGCTTGTTCAAATTCTTTATCACTTACGGGAGTTTGACCGTATACATTAGTGTCTCCGAAGTTGTCCCACAAATCTCCTTCAGCAAATACAGCATTACTTGTTGAAAATATTATAATAAAAAGTATTGTAAGAATTTTTCTCATACTTTAATCATAATGATATTAATTAAAAAGTATACATCTGTTTATATGAAAATTTTGAAATGATAGATAAAAAGTTTTGTCTTTGTTAGTTTTTAGGACTTTATAAGTTGTAAAAATGTATAAATCTGTTATAATATAGATATATAAATAATTATTATTAGGTTTTAAAAATTTTGAATATAAATTTTTTAAGGAAGAGGCAATATATGAAAAGATATGAAGTAGTACAGGTACAAAAAAATAGCAAATTATACAATAATAGTGGAATTTTATTTACACACAATGTTCTCGGGGGGGGGGCAATTTAGAGCTTATCTCACAAGGTATTAGGAAGTTATTTAAAAATTTTGTGTCGGGTCAAGCGGCACGCTTGGGATTTACATTAGCAGAGGTATTGATAACATTAGGGATAATAGGTGTTGTTGCAGCTTTTACATTGCCGAGTTTAATTAATAAATATAGAATAAAACAATTACGAACAGCATTTATGCGTAGTAGTAGCATAATTCAGAATGCTATGAATCAAACAGCTACAGAATTTGGTTATAATAACTTTAAAGAATTAAATAATATATGTGGTTCTCTCCCAGAATCTCAGACTGGGACTTGTGTAAACTCTAATATGGATGATTTTGAAATTATAAATGAGGATTTTCTTTCTAGATTTAATAAATTAACAGAAATGAAATCTGGGAATTTAAATAGTTTGAAAATATATGTTTTAAATTATTCTGGTAAAAGTTCTCAATTATATGGAAATATTTATGGTGTAGCCCCTTATAACACTCCGTATGCAAAATTATATTATTTATCAGATGGTGCAGTTATATCAAGTTTAACATTTTTTTATCATGGTAAGTATGATGGGGTTTCATTGACGTTCGATACAAATGGTCCTAAAAGAGCTCCTAATAGGCAAGGTTATGATATTTTTGTATTCACTACAGGAACGTGGAATAAATTGTGTACGAAAAAACAGGATGGTTCAACGTATAATGGTAGAGGATGTTATGATTATGCTTTAAAGGACATAAATCCTGATGATAATACTAAAGGTTATTGGGATAGTTTATATTAAATAAGGGCAGATATAATCTGCCCTTATTTTTTTGCTTATTTTATTATTCTTTAAGTAATTTTTCAGCAAGTTCAGATTCTGTTCTGCCATTTAATGTTTTATTTATTTTTTGTAATTTTTGTGCAATTAATTCTAAGTTATCTGTCCAAATAAAATTATCAAGAACGTATTTTTCAGCTTTATCAAAATCGCCTTCTATTTGAATTCTTACAATTTCTGATAGCATTTCTTTTGCGATTGGAACAACTTTGTCTATATTTACATGGATTTTTCCGTCTATAATGTCATAAGCTCCACGTTCTGAGAAATATTTGTTTTGCATTACTGTACGAACTCTATGAGCTTGGCTTAATGTTGGTTTTGATTTTAAGAAGTTGTCAGCAATAGTTGTTACAATGATTTGTTTTCTTTGTTCTTCTGTGTACATTCCAAGTTCTGTTAATAAATCAACAAAAGCTAAAGAACCCATATCTGCTTTGTTTTCTTCTATAATATTACGGTATTTCCCAAGTGTTTCACATGCTTTTTTAGGTCCAAGTGAGTGAGCATTTTCATGGCCTATTGTAAACCAGTGGTCTGCTTCATCTAAATAATATTTGTGTTGTTCTTTATCTAAAATCGCATCAAGTCTTTCTTGTAGTTTTTTCATATCACTTATAAAACGGATTTGTCTGTGGTAAACATTACGTCTGCCACCACCGATTGTAAGTGATAATTTGTCATCGTTTGGTAAATTTTCAGCAAGGGTTATTCCGCCTCTATATGCTCCTACATCACCAGTTACAGCTACTAAATCAACATCTACCATTGTCTGTTTTGCATCACTGTTAGGATTAATATTTTGTTCATATTCATCTGCAAATGGCATATTTTGAGCAAGTGTTGGAAGATATTTTTTTATTGCCATAAGAGCTTCTGTGCCTTTTTTGTTTACAATACCTACTCTGCCGCCTAAAAAATCTTTTGGAGTAGCTTTAATGCCATTTTTTTCAAGAAGTTCTGAAAGTTCTTTGTTTTCAGCAATTGTTCCTGTCATTTCATCTTCATAGTTTTCTCTTGTGATAGTGAATTCAAGAGGTGTATCTTGTAATGTTGCCCATTTTTTATCGGCATAAGCATCAAGCATAGGATCAGCTTCTCTTAGAGCTTTTGCTTGAAGTTTTAGGTATTCGTTAAAATCTTTATTGGTAGATACTTCAGAAGCTTTTTCAATTTCATCTGCCATTTTTGAAAAATCATCTTTGAATTTATTAATATAATCAATCCCGATCAATTCATCGCCAGATCTTTCAACAACTGAACGTTGAGTTAATATTTTTTTGACTTCTTCAATTTTTCCTTCATTAATCATTTTGGTTAAAATTGAATGGAATTCTTCTTTAGACAAGTCTTCCGGATAAACGCCTTTCCCAGGGTATTCTACAATATCTTTTGCAAGATTAATTTTATTAGACATTGTATCTATTGCATTCATACCCTTTTGTGCATCAAAAAGGATTTTTGTAAGTTCAGCTTGTTTGTTGCCTTTTTTTATTTCTTCTTCTAAAAAAGCTTTGAATTCCAGATTGTGATGACAATCAATTTGCATATTGATTTTTTCTAATATGTAAGCTGCTTTTACAAGATGTTTAAGAGCTTCTTTATCACCTTCGGCAAGTTCTAAATATTCTGGAGCATCAGCCTTCAGCATCTTTTTTGTCATTAAATAATCTTTGCTTGTACGTTTTTCTAATTCTTCCATTGTAAGATTCAATTCAAAATCTTTCATATAATATCTCTCCTTTACATTTGTCGCAATTATAACACATTAATTCCAATTTATATTAGACCAAACAGATGAATATACCTTGATAAATTAAGAAAACAATGTTAGAATAATAAAAAGTAATTATTAAGAAAGGAGCGAAGTATGAAAAGATTTGAAAATCGGGGGGGGGGCATAATCTAGGCTCTGCTCCTGCGTTTACACTTGCCGAAGTGTTGATAACTCTAGGTATAATTGGAGTTGTCGCAGCATTAACAATTCCAACTCTTGTTCAAAATTATAAAAAACGAGAGGTAGAAACATCGTTAAAAAAAATCTATAGTACTGTTAATCAATCAATAAAAAAAGCAGAACTTGATTATGGTGATTATCAGACTTGGACATTTGAGCCTAATGGAATTGCGGGACTTGAAAAATATTTTATTCCCTATTTGAATGTTATTAATATTGAAAAGGCTACTTGTAATGTTGGGAATGATTCAAGACTCATTTATTTGGCGGATGGCTCTTTATTGATAGCTATACCTAGTACTCATTTCGGGAATTGGATTCAGTTTGCATATTACCCAAGAGCTGCTAATTGGAAAGGTCAATGGCAAATGCGAGCATGTTTGCCAGAAGATTACGGACGTTCAGCTTTTTGGTTTTTATTTAGTATAGGTAAACCTCCAGGTCATCGATTATATTTGAATACTCCTTTTCAGCCATTAATAGTAGGAGATCTTAAGGGGACTATAAATGCAGAATCATTAACAGACCCAAAATATTCAGGTGCTTGTAATAAAGAAACTGCTTGGCCACAGCAATGTGCAGCATTAATCATGTATAACAACTGGAAAATTCCTAAAGATTATCCTTTTAGACTAAAATAAATTTTTATAATTATCTTTCAAATTTCTTTAGAGACTTACTATCTTTATTTGTGGTAAGTCTCTCCTTTAATAATCTTGAAAGCTCTATAGATTTGTTCTACTAGTATTAAACGTGCAAATTGATGCAGAAATGTCATTTTAGACATACTCATTTTTAAGTTTGCTCGTTCTGATACTATTGGGGAAATCCCGCAAGAAGATCCTATTACAAATACTATTTCAGAAGTGCCATCATTAGTCAGTTCTTCTATTTTTTGTGCAAATTCTTCTGATGAAAACATTTTGCCTTTGATTTCCATCGTAATTACATAGGATTGAGGCTTTATGTGTGAGAGAATTTTTTGCCCTTCTTCTTCTAAGACTTTACCTGTTAAATTCTCATCTTTAATTTCTATTGCAGGAATTTCAATAATTTCTATTGAAGCATAAGGTGTTAGCCGTTTTAGAAATTCATCTATACCAGCTTTTAAAAATTTTTCTTTAATTTTTCCAAGTGCAATAATTTTAATTTTCATCTTTAGCCATGTAAACAGTTGTAGATGGGAAGGCAAAGTCAATTCCTTCTGCTCTGAATTGTCTTACAGCTTCCAATATAACTTGTTCTCTTATTTTTAGGAATTCTTTATATACATTTGTTTTAGTGTACGCATTTACTTTTATATCAATTGAACTAGAAGATAATGTCTCCAAGTATACGATAAAATCATCATGAATATTGGGGTTATCTTTTAAAATATTTTCTAGTATTGAAATTGCCTTTTTAAGTTTTTCATCAGATGTATCATATGTAACTCCAAAGGTCTCAAAAATTCTTCTTTTTTCTCCATTAGTTACATTTTTGATGACTGTACCGGCAACTACATCATTTGGCAATATGATTAGAGAATTATCAAGAGCTCTGATTTTTGTAGAACGCATATTTATATCTTCTACATTTCCTTCATACCCGTTAACAGAAATGTAATCTCCTAATTGGTATGAGTGATCTGATAAAATTCCGAATGTTCCAAATACATTTGCAATAGTGTGTTGAGCTGCAAAACCTACTGCTAAACCTGTAATTCCAAAACCTGCTATTAGTGATGACATTGAATAGCCATGACTTTGTAAGAATGATGCAACTAAAAAGAATATTACAATTCCTTTTAATATATTACTTAAAATTGGAACAAACCTTGTGAGGGGGGAATTATTCCCTTCTGATAGTTTTTGTTTTATATGAGAGTCTAGAATATCGATTAATTTAAAAGAAATTATTCCGATAATACAAATCACAATGATTTCAAACACGAATTTTATGCGTAGAGCAATAAGAAGTTTTTCTAACTTATCAGAAAAATCGTAAATTTCATTAATCATATTTCCCTCACTTAAAAATAATCAAAAGAGATGATAAAAGTACAAAAAAAGCGGAAGACGAGACTCGAACTCGCAACAGCCTGCTTGGAAGGCAGGTACTCTAGCCATTGAGTTACTTCCGCATATCTCTAATATAATATAAAAAAAATTTTTTGCAAGAGTTAAATTAAAAAAATAAGAAAAACTAATCCTTTAGAGTTAATCAATAATCTTTATAAAATATTATAAAAACTAATTCTTAAGAGTGGTGAAAAGTCTTAAAAAAAACGTTATCATATATATGTAAGCTTGTTATATCCAGGCACTTTTTCGGGGTTGCGATAAGATTTTTTCTCTTTGCAGGTTTGGTTGAAAATATAACAAGCTTATTCCCAAGATTTACAGACTCTATGTTTGATATGCACTAACTTGTCCGATATAATCGGGCAAGTTTTTTAATTATGGGGTAATTGTATAAAATTTTTTTAATGCTATTATTTTAAAAGTAGAATAAAAATAGGAGTAAATAGTTATGTTAAGAGAAGTTCGAGCAAGTCATATATTGGTAAAATCAGAAGACGAAGCTAAAAAATTGTTGGAAGAAATTAAGGGTGGTAAATCTTTCGCAGATGCAGCAAAAGAAGTATCTCTTTGTCCATCTGGACGTGATGGCGGAGATTTAGGTTTCTTTAAAAAAGGTGTTATGGTAAAACCTTTTGAAGATGCTGCTTTTGCAATGAAAGAAATTGGAGAGATTTCTGAACCTGTTCAGACTCAATTTGGTTGGCACTTAATCCAATTGACAGGCATGATTGATGATTAGTGCTGTCGAAAAGATTAGAGAATTTATGAAAGAGCAGGGAGTAAATTTCCTGCTCGTAAATTCTACGAATAAATATTTGGAAGAATATACTCCGTTAGAAGAAAATTCAAGATATTTTTTGACTGATTTTTCTGGTTCTACAGGAGATGTTTTAGTAACTTTTGAAGATATTTATTTATTTGTTGACGGTAGATACCATATTCAGGCAGATTTAGAGGTTAATCATGATATTGTATCTGTTGTTAAATTGCAGACAGGGCAAACTTTTTTAGAAGAGTTAATAAAAAAAATCCCTCAAGATGGAACTTTAGGGATTTTTGCAAAGAAAAATTCTCAAACTCGTGTTGAATATCTTGAAAAAAATGGTATTAAGTTAAAGTATTTTAACAATGATCCTTTAGATAAAACTATTGATTATGATAGTTCAAATATTGTAAAAGTTGATGGTGTTTCTGTAGAAGAAAAAATAAAAAATATTGATATTGATGGTGCTGTTTTAATTACTAATTTAGAAGAAGTTGCTTATTTATTTAACTTAAGAGATTTTTCAAAAAATTATTCCTCTAAAATAAGAGGGAAAGCTGTAATTTTAGCAGGTCGAGCTCGTTTGTTAGATGATATTGACGATTTTGTCGAAAGTTATAAAGGCAAAATTTATGTAGATAAATCAACTATCAATGCTTATGATTATAAATTAATTGGCGAAAAAGTTGAGGTATTATCTGATAGTCCGATAAAATTGATGAAGTCAGTAAAAACTGATGATGAAATTAATCATTATATCGATGCTTTTAAACGAACTGATATGGCAGTTAAAGCTATTCGGGATTATATTGAAAATAATGATAATATTTCAGAATATGATATTGCAGAGCAGTTGGAAAAAGAATTTAAGCGTTTTGGGGCGAAGAGTTTGAGTTTTAAATCAATTGTTGCAAAAGATAAAAATTCAGCTTTAGCTCATTATTCAAAATGCTCAAAAGATGAAATTTTAAAAGATGGCAGCCTTGTATTAATTGATTGCGGAGCATATTATGAGCAAGGTTTGGCAACTGATATTACGAGAGTTTTTGTAAAAGGTAATCCTTCTGAATTGCAAAAACGAGTTTATACAACCGTTTTAAAAATGTTTTTGAATGCATATAATTCTGATTTAAAAGTCGGGTATGATATTGATAATCTTGCTCGAAAAATATATTCAGAAAATGAAATTGAAGGTTTTGTATTTAATCATGGCTTAGGACATGGAATTGGTGTAAGTGTGCATGAATATCCGCCTAATTTGAGCAAGAATGAAATGGCAAAAGTTGAAATTAAAAATAACATGTGTTTTACAATCGAACCTGGTCTTTATAATGAAGATTATTTTGGTGTAAGACTTGAAAATTCTTGCTATATGAAAGATGGTAAAATTAAATCTTTTGTTCATATGAATTATGAAAAGAAATTGATTGATTTTTCAATGTTGACAGAGCAAGAAAAAGAATGGCTGAATGAATTTGAGGTTTTATAACAATGCAGGAAATTACAAGTGTTAATAATGATTTGGTAAAACAAACCGTTAAATTACAGCAAAAAAAATATCGAGATAAAGAAAATAAATTCCTACTTGAAGGTATGAAATGTATAGAAGAAGCATATCAAGCAGGTGTTGATATTGAATATGTTTTTGTCTTAAAAGAAAAAGCTGAATTGTATAAATATCTTGGAGAAAAAATTATTATTACAACAGAGCCAGTATTAAAGAAAATATCAACAACAGATAGTGCACCTGATGCTGTTGGTGTAGCTTTCAAGAAAATTTATTCAACTGCAGATTTGAAAAATGCAAAGAAAGTTGTTCTTTTGGAAAATATAAAAGATTTAGGAAATTTAGGTACAATTTTAAGGACTTCAACTGCTTTTGGAGCAGATGCGGTTGTTTTATATGGTAGTGAATGTACTGATTTATATAATCCTAAATGTGTTCGCTCATCAGTTGGTAATCTTTGGAAAATTCCTGTTGTGTACATTAATGAATTTTCTGAATTAAAAAATTTATTTGAAAAATTTGAACGTGTTGCGACATTACCTCGAGCAACAGAATATTTGAAAAATATAAAAATACATGAGCCAATGCTTATAATGTTTGGATCTGAAGCTGACGGTTTATCTCAAGAATTGATTGATTTTTCAACAAAAGAGGTTAAAATTGAAATGGCATCGAATGTTGAATCTTTAAATTTATCAGTTTCTTGTGCTGTTGTGTTGTACAAATTATTTTTATAGTAAAATTATTATATGGATATTTTGGAAGTAAAAAATCTCTGGAGTGAAGTAAAAAATAATTTAAAAGAAAACGTACCTGCCCCTGCGTTTCAAATGTGGATGGATGCTTTAGAACCCGCAAATTTTGACGGGGATATATTTTTCCTTGCTACAGTTCATTCTCTTGCACCTCAAGTTATTAAGGCTAATTATGATAGCCAGATTTTAGAAGCATTAAAAAAGGTTATTGGTAAAGAAGTTGCATACCAAATTACTTTTGATGCAGAATTAGCTGATAAATATCAAAAAGAAAAGAAAAAAGAATTACAAAAGGCTAAAAGAGCTTTGCCTGAAACAGAAGAAAGCAAGATTATTGATAATTTAGCACAAATGCAATCTTCTGCTAATCTTAATTTGAAATATAAATTTTCAAATTTCGTGGTTGGAGAAAACAGTAGATTTGCTCATGCCGCAGCTTTTACTGTTGCTCAAAATCCTGCAAAAAAATATAATCCGTTATTTATCTACGGTGCATCAGGCTTAGGTAAAACTCACCTAATGCAAGCAATTGGGCATTATATTATATTTAACAAACCAAAATTAAGGGTTAAATATATTAAAACAGAAGAATATGTAAATGAATTAATCAAAAATATTCAATGCGGCGGAAATGATAGAAATAGCCGTATGGATAAATTTCGTCAAAAGTATAGAAATGTTGATGTGCTTTTGATTGATGATATTCAATTTTTGGAAAGCAAAACATACACTATGGAAGAAATTTTCCATACATTTGACAGTTTGCATAACAAAAATAAGCAAATTGTAATCACATCTGACAGACTGCCAAGAGATATTCCGACACTCCCTGACCGATTGAGAACACGTTTTGAAATGGGGCTTATGGTTGATATTACACCTCCTGATTTTGAGACGCGTGTTGCAATTTTGAAAAATTTGGCAGATCAAGCTAATGTAAAAGCTGATTTTGATGTGTTTGAATATATTGCAAAAAATTTCGTTAATAACGTTAGAGAGTTAGAAGGTGCTTTTAATAAGGTGAGTGCGTATGCTGATATTGAAAAGACTGATTTAACTCTTGAATTTGCTAAAAAAGTCTTAAATTGTGAGAGTATGAAGCAAGAAATTACAATTGAAAAAGTTGCTCGTGCTGTCGGTGAATATTATGGTGTATCATTGAGTGATTTTTTAAGTTCTGCAAGAAATCAAAGAGTATCATCAGCTCGTCATGTTGCGGTTTACATGGCACGTGAAATTACTCAAAAAAGTTTTGAAAGTATAGCAGAGTTTTTCAAGAAGAAACATACGACTATGCTTTATTCTTACGAAAAAATAAGAGATGATTTAAAAACTAATAAAGATCTTGATCAAGATATCGCAGTGATAAGAAGAACTTTGAGGGAAAATTAATGTACGATTATATAAAAGGAATTGTTGCAGGAAAAACAAATTCAACTAAAGGAACTTTTGTTACTGTTGAAACTTCAGGTATTGGCTATCTTTTAGAAATTACAACACGTGATTTTAATGAAATTCCCGATGGTGATATTAAGATTTATACTGTGCTTTTGCATCGAGAAGATAAAATGAGTCTTTGCGGTTTTTTACATAAAGAGGACAGGGATATATTTAATATTTTAACTTCTGTATCAGGAGTAGGATCTAAAATGGCTCTTACTCTTTTAGATGAATTTGAATCATCAGAACTTATTGGTTTTGTGATTGATGGAAATTATAAAGAGATTACAAGAGCAAAAGGTGTAGGTCCTAAATTAGCGCAAAAGATCATTTTAGAATTGAAAGATAAGTTAATGAATTATCAAACTAAAGAACCTATAAAAATTACGTCTATTACTCCTGCAAAAGTTGATAATCAAGCTGTTGAAGATGCTCAAATGGTACTTGTTTCACTGGGTTATGAACGTGCAGAAATTCAAGATGCAATTTCTAAAGCTGTTGCAATCTTAAATGACAAAGCCTCAGCCGAAGAAATTTTAAAAGAAGCTTTGAAAATTCTTTCAATATAATTAATTAAAAATAAAAAACTCACTAATTTTATCATTAGTGAGTTTTTTATGTGATATAAAATATATTTTTATAGAATTAAAGCAATAAATGCTGCAACTACCATTGCTGGTCCAAATGGCATATAAGTTCTGTTTTCAGGATGTTCTCTCAGTCCTTTGAAAATGAATATACAAGATATAATGCCAAGTACTATAAGTATTAATGCTAAAATAGTATATAATGCAAAATTATCAATAGTTATAATTCTTAAATATTGTAATATATAGAAAGCAATTGCAAATAATGCAAATAATGTGAAAGAAATTAATGTTTTCCATTCTTTATTTTTGATAAGTCCTTTTATAAAAATTGGTAAGAATATTATTACTTGAATTATTACAGATAAAGCAAGTACGATAAGTAAAGTTTTCCAACCAAAAAGAGCACCAAGACCAGCTGCGATAAATGTATCGCCTTCTCCAAATGCTCGTGTTCCTGCAAATAAATATCCGGCTCTTGCACAAATTTCAAGAATTAATGCCCCACCAATCATTCCTAAAAGTGAACTTGATATTGGGTTATTAAGAATTAAGTATTTTGTAAATTCAATAGGAGTGCCTGCAACATGCATTTGATAAAAAGTAAGTGCAGTGACAACTATTGCATATATTAAACCAACTCCAATAAGTGTATATGTATGAACGTCATATACAACTTTTTCTTTAATATCAGTACCTGCTATTACTATTAGAATTGATGAAACTATCCACGCAAATAAAGTATCTACGCTTACTCCAAATTTCATAAATAGTAATGTATATATTATACCGGTTAGTAATTCAATAATAGGGTATTGAATGCTAATATGTTCTTTACAGAATGCGCATTTGCCTCTCAAGAATATGTAAGAAAGAACTGGAATATTGTGCCACCATTTTAATGGCGTTTGACATTTTGGACATTTAGATGCCGGAAAGACTATTGATTCTTCACTTAATGTCCTTAAAATTACTACGTTTAAAAAACTTCCAATGCATAGCCCTGTTACAAATACCAGTGCTAAAATTGCAATTAATGCTCCCATTTGTATGTCTCCTTGATTTAATTATCGTCTTTTGATTTTATTATTTCGTACATTTTACTTAATGCTTTTTTAAGTCTCCTAGAAACTTGCATTTGAGAAATATTTATTTTTTCAGAAATTTCTCTTTGGTTTAAGTCTTGATAGTAACTCATTTCGACAATTTCTTGCAAGTCTTTGGGTAATTTTTTTATGGCTGCAGCTAACATAAGTTTATTTTCGTATGAATTCATAAATTCTTGATAGTCGCCTGATGGAATTTTGTCAATAAGAGTTAAATCATCATCATCTACTGACGATATTGCTTGATCCAAAGATAATGTACTTTTACAAAGTTCAAGTTCCATTACCTCGTGTATTTTCTTTACAGAAACACCAACAGTTTCTGCAATTTGTTCTTCTGTTGGATCTTCAAATCCTTCTTCTTTTAATTGTTTTACAGCTGTGCTTATTTTGAATACTAATTCTTGTAGTTCTCTTGGAGCTTTTATTATAGAAGCTTTATCCCTAAGGTAATGTTTTATTTCTCCTCTTATAAAATAAGATGCATAAGTTTTAAATCTTGTGTTTTTATCAGGATTGAAAAATTCAATAGCTTTAATTAGACCAATAGAGCCGACTTGCACTAAGTCTTCATTTGAAATGCCAGATTGAGCTGAAATATTCCCTGCGATTTTTTTTACAAGGTGCATCCCATTTTCGACAATATTGATATGGAGCATGCGTTTTTTCTTCTCATCTTTACAATCTTTGTAAATGAGAATTTGCTCATCTAGATCTTCTACTTTTTTTTCTTTACTCTCCAACAAAATTATCTCCACTATTACCAGTATTATAACATAACTTTTTTATTTTAGAAATCATTAAATTTATGTAATAATTTTTTACATGAAAAATTTTTGTGTTACCATAATAAAATAATGGAGTAGAATTATGATTACGATAAAAGATGTAGAACACGTTGCAAAACTTGCAAGATTAGAATTAACAGAAGAAGAAAAAGAATTATATACAAAACAGTTAGGTGATGTTTTAAAATATGTTGATCAAATGAATGAAGTTGATACATCTAACGTTAAACCTATGACACAAGTTATAGATTTTTGTAATGTAATGAGAGAAGACAAAGTTGTTCAGGAAATTAGTAAAGAAGATTTGATGGCTAATGCTCCTGAAGAAGAAAACGGATTTTTTAAAGTTCCAAAAATTAATTAGTTTTATTAAAATCTACATGGATTTATTCTATGTAGATTTTAATATTAATATTTTTATATTGGGGTTAAGTGTGTAAAAGAGAAATTAAATTTTATTTTCTCGTGAGTATTATTTTTAAATTTTGAGGTGAAAAATGACTAAGTATATTTTTATAACAGGCGGAGTTGTAAGTTCATTAGGAAAAGGTATTATTGCAGCTTCTTTAGGTCGCTTACTAAGGGCAAGAGGTTTTTCAGTAATTAACCAAAAATTTGACCCTTATATAAATGTGGATCCAGGAACTATGAGTCCTTTTCAGCATGGTGAAGTTTTTGTAACAGATGATGGTGCAGAAACAGACTTGGATTTGGGCCATTATGAAAGGTTTACGGATACATCTTTAGGGAAATTCAACAATGTAACATCTGGTAGTGTATACCAAACTGTTATAGAAAAAGAACGTCGTGGCGATTATTTAGGTGCGACAGTTCAGGTAATTCCTCATATTACAAATGAAATTAAATCAAGAATTTTAGGTGCTACAAAACAATTCAAACCTGATTTTCAATTGATTGAAATTGGTGGAACAATTGGTGATATTGAAAGTTTACCTTTTATTGAAGCTATCAGACAATTTAAAACAGAGGTAGGTATAGGTAATGCTGTTTCAGTTCATACAACATTACTTCCATACTTGCCAACATCAGGAGAATTAAAGACAAAACCATCCCAGCACAGTGTCCAAGTGTTGAGAAGTTATGGCATTCAACCTGAAATATTGGTATGTCGTACCACAAAACCTATTCCTAAAACAGAAAAAGAAAAATTGGCTCTATTCTGTTCAGTACCAAAAGAGGCTGTAATAGAATGTCGAGATATGAAAAGTATTTATGAGGTACCACTTGCATTAGAACAACAAAATATGGCTGGTGTTATTCTTGATATGTTGAGAATAGAAAATCGAAAAGCTGATTTATCAAGTTGGGAAAAACTTGTTGAAAATATTAAAAATCCACACGGTACAGTTAAAGTAGCAATTGCAGGTAAGTACACAAAATTATCGGATGCTTATATTTCTGTTGTAGAATCTTTAAAACATGCTGGTTATGCCGATGATGTAAAAGTGGAAATAAAATGGATAAATTCTGAAGAATGTATAGATTATGCAGATTGTAAAGAATTAATGAAAGATGTTCAAGCTGTCGTTGTACCTGGAGGGTTTGGTGTTAGAGGTATCGAAGGAAAATTAAACGTAATTCGTTACGCAAGAGAACATAATGTACCATTCTTAGGTCTATGTCTAGGTATGCAATGTGCAGTAATTGAATATGCAAGAAATGTTGTAGGCATAAAAGATGCTAATTCAAAGGAATTTGATGAAAATGCTCAAAATCCTGTAATAGATTTAATGTTGGAACAAAAAAATGTCCATGGCTATGGCGGTACAATGCGATTAGGAGCATATGATTGTGTTTTGAAAAAAGGGTCTAAAGCTCAAAAGGCATATGGAAAAGAAAAGATTTCGGAACGTCACAGACATAGATATGAAGTAAATAATGAATATTTACAACAAATCGCTGATGCAGGATTGGTATTCTCTGGAATGTCACCGGATGGAATGTTAGCAGAAGTTGTTGAATTGCCAAATCTTGATTGGTTTGTAGCTTGTCAGTTCCATCCTGAATTTAAGTCTCGACCAGAACATCCGCATCCATTATTTAAAGGTTTGATAGATGCAGTTGTAAATAAAAAATAAATTAAAAAAAGCTCTCAATTTTTTGAGAGCTTTTTTTACCAAGGATATTCTTTTCTGATTTCCCATCCATCTTTTATAATAACAGCAGAACAAGCATCTCCAGGTGCAGCTCCCCAGTTCCCTTTTGCATTGATATTACAGCCACCAGTTGTGGAATTTTTTAATAAATCTTCTGTTGAATATTTGTAATGAGCAAATTGATTTGCAATTCCTGGAGTTAATTTTGGGTATGAGTCAGTAAATGTGAATGCAAATACATCTTTTTCTAACATATTAGGTTTTGCTGTTCCATTTATATCTATTCTCATAACGCAAGTCCCTATGTTAAAATAAGATAACCAGCAATGATAAGAATATGCAAATATAATACCAAATATTGCTCCCATGATAACTTCAAAAGGAGTATGTCCAAGTAATTCTTTTAATTTTCCACCTATTGCTTGGACATCGTGTTTGTAGAAATCTTCCATCATTCTATTTAAGCAAGCTGCGGTTTTTCCAGCAGCTCTTCTTACACCTGCTGCATCGTACATTGTGATTAGAGCAAATCCTATTGAAATAGCAAATACAATAGAATCCCAGCCTTCAATTAATCCAACAGCTGTAGATAGCCCCATTACACCTGCAGAGTGAGAACTAGGCATCCCTCCTGTGGTTGTAAATATTTTAAAGTTAATTTTTTTTGTTTTAATTGTGAATATAAAAAATTTAATAACTTGAGCTAAAAATGCTGCTAATATTCCGGCTGATATTGCCTCGTATCCAGTATTAACTATTCCTGTAATCATTAATTCCTACTCTCTTTTGTATTATGTTTTATAAGTATAGCATAATAATGCTACATTTGCAAAGTTCATAATTATATTATTCTGATTTTGTTTAAAATTTGTTCAAAAACTTCTGATTTTAATTCGTTTTTATTTAAGATGTCAAAGCATTTGTCTATTAGTTGATTCAAATCTTTTTTTGCTTTTTCAAGACCATATAGGGCAGTATATGTAAGTTTGCCAGCTTCTTTATCTTTGCCCATGGTTTTGCCCATTTCTTCAAAGGTAGATGTTTCATCTAAAATATCATCTGCAATTTGGAATGCGATGCCAAGTGTTTGACCAAATTCTGTAATTTCTTCTAATTGTTTGTCATTTGCTCCTGCTATTATTGCTCCTGATCTTAGGGCTAGTTTAAATAAATCTGCAGTTTTATGGCTATGAATATAATTTAAAATTTCAGGTAATTGTTCATCATCTTTATCAACTCCACCTGAAATTTCCATAGCTTTTATTAAAGATTCACTTTCAATGTCAACAACTTGTCCTGCTATTACTCCGTAAGCTCCTGCAGCTTGGAAATATTCTTCCATAATTTTGATTAATTTATCAGATCCTAATTCTTTGGAATTTTTAAGAATGATTTGTGGGGCAAAAGTTAAGAGTGCATCTCCAGCAAGCACTGCGTGAGCTTCGCCAAATACCATATGATTTGTTAATTGCCCACGTCTATACATATCATTATCCATACAAGGAAGGTCATCGTGAATAAGGGTTTGAGCGTGAAGCATTTCGATTGCGCAGGCTGTTGGAAGCGCATCTTTATAATTTCCTCCAAACATTCTGCAGGTTTCCAGGCACATTACTGGTCTTAATCTTTTGCCTGGCAATGTAACAGTATATTTCATTGCTTTAAAAATCTTATGCGGATAATTTATAGGCATAAGTTCATCAATTGTTTTATTTACTAAATCAATGTAATCATTCATCTTCATTTTCAAAATCCTTATAAATATTTTGTTTTAAAGTGTTCCTTGCACTTTGTCGTTTTTTCTCGCTAATTTTTGCAATATGCTTGTTGTGAACAAATTTTTTGTTATTTTCTTGTTTTTTACCTTCATATTTTATGCGTTCTTTGTATTCTTTTGCTTCATCAATGAAAGCAAGATAACTTTCATATCTTGTAGAATCGATTTTATCAATGTTATTTAAAACATTGCATTCATCTTCATTAATATGAAGACAGTCAGAATATTTGCAATCATTTCTATATTTTGCAATATCATCAAATAAAAGGTCTACATCTGCAGGTAAAATAAAATCAAATTTTACGTTGCTAAAACCTGGGGTATCAACAATTCTAGAGGTGTCATTGATTTTAATTATTTCACAATGCCTTGTTGTGTGAGTGCCTCTTAGAGTTTTTTCACTTACCTGTTTTGTTCTTAAATTAAAATTAGGATTAATTGCATTTACAAGACTTGATTTGCCTACTCCTGAATTTCCGCAAAGTACACTCGTTTTTCCATCTAGTAATTTTTCAAAGTTTTTTATCCCCTTATGTTCTGTAGCTGAGGTGAATACAATTTTGTATCCTAAAGGAGAATAAATTTTTTTAATTTTTTCTCCAAGTTGTCTTTCCCATTTTAAATCTTCTTTGTTAAAGCAAAGAACAGTTGGGATATTGTAATATTTTGCAAGAGCGATATATCTGTTTAATTGATGTAAGTCTAAATCAGGCTGTTTTAAGGCTGATACAATAATAATTTGATCAATATTTGCAACGCTTGGACGTCTTATGAAATTTTTTCTTTCAATAAGATTTGTTATAACTCCGTTTTCAAATTCAACAAAATCTCCGACGAGAATTTTTTCTTTTTGTTTTTTCAAAACTTCTCTAATTTTGCACTCAAAAGAATTTACGCCATCATCAACGTAATAAAAATCTGAATGAATTTTATAAATTTGTCCTTCAGCCATTGCAAGATTATTTTAGCATAAAAACTTTACCAAGGATATTCTTTTCTGATTTTCCATCCATCTTTTATAATAACAGCTGAACAGGCATCTCCAGGTGCAGCTCCCCAATTTGCATTTGCTTCAATATTACAGCCTCCGGTTGTGGAACTTTTTAATAGATCTTCTGTTGAATATTTGTAATGAGCAAATTGATTTGCAATTCCTGGAGTTAATTTTGGGTATGAGTCAGTAAATGTGAATGCAAATACATCTTTTCCTAGCATATTAGGTTTTGCGGTCCCATTTATATCTATTCTCATAACGCAAGTCCCTATGTTAAAAGTGTGTGATATATATGCTGCAATTGTAACTAACATTCCATTTGGTAGACTGTATATGTATGCATTAGCGGTGGAGTGTAGGACGACTTCTTGATTTCCAATATCATACGTATTTGCTCCTAAATAATAAAAAAAGTAATTATGCCCAGGTCTAGATGGGGCGTGATATGCACCTATATTTGTTAATTTTAAGTATGGTGCAAGGTATTCATTAACAAAAGCATCGGTCTCTAAACTAAAATCCCAATTTGAAATGTCCTCATGGTCTTTTTTAGACGCTTCTACTGCTTGACTTAAGGTACTATATGCTACTTTTAATTGCTCTACTGTACTCTTTTTTTTATAGTTTGTAATCAATGCAGGAAGTGTAATAGCTGCAATTACCCCAATAATACCCAAAGTAATTAAAATTTCAGCAAGCGTAAAAGCCTTAGAACCATTTATGTTTCGCGGGGGGGGGGCACTCTCAAAGCTTCTTGAATAAACATTTTTCAACCTCCATATTTTTTTAGTTTATTATTTATGATTTTTCTAATATATTATTTATTATTATTTTTTATTTGTCAAGTATTTTTACTTGACTATGACTTATGTTGTGTGTATTTTAGTATATACAGATAATTATTTGGGGAGATATTTTAAATGGAAGAGAATAACGTTTTAAAAAAATTTACTACTGCTCAATTTTTAAATTTTGCATTGGGCTTTTTTGGTTTGCAATTCGCTTGGCAAATGAGAATAATTTTATCTGGACCTGTAACAGAAGGTCTTGGTGCATCACCTTTTATATATGGCCTAATATGGCTTGCTGGACCTTTTACTGGGATGGTTGTTCAACCTTTAGTTGGTGCTTTAAGTGATAAAACTATTTCTCCGTTAGGTAGAAGAAGACCTTATTTATTAGGTGGTGCGTTATTAGCTTCCTTAGCTTTGTGGATTTTCCCAAATTCTGCAACTGTAGCTGATTTCTTGCTCAATTTTACAGGTATTAATTTCCCTCCATTGACAGCTCTTTTAATTGCTGCAATTATGATATGGATTATTGATGCTTGTGTAAACGTTGCACAAGGCCCTTATAGAGCATTAGTCCCTGATGTTGTGCCTGAAGAACAGTATTCAATTGCAAATTCTTATATTAGTCTTGCGATTGGGCTAGGTTCTGTTGTTGCAGCTGGAACTGCTCCGTTTTTGAAATGGGCTTTTGGTTATCAGATGTCAATAAATGCACAATTTATAATGGCTGCTCTTGCTTTTACTTTGGGTATGATTTGGACATGTATTACTATTAAAGAACATAATGTAAAAAAAGAAGTTATAAAAGATGTTGCAACTGCTGAAATTAAAGAAGATTCTTTTATTGATGCTGTAAAAAATTTCTTTGCACTTTCTCCAGAAGTATCAAAAATTTGCACAATGCAATTTTTTACTTGGATTGGTACTATGTGTATGATGATATTCTTTACACAGTATGCAGTGCACACAATTTATTGCGTTCCTGATTTAACTACTGTTTCTGAATCAACAAAAGAATTATATGCTCAGGCAACATTGAATGGAACAAATTTTTCATCAGTTTGTTTTGCAATATTTAATTTAATTTGTTTCCTAGTTGCAATTCCAATTGGTGTTTTGTCAGCTAAGTATTCAAATAAAAAAGTTCATATTATATCTTTAATCACAATGATTTTGGCATATTTAGGAATGTTCTTTACAAAACAGCCAAAAGCTGTTGCTGCATTAATGGGTGTTGCAGGTATTGGTTGGGCAAGTATTTGTGCATTACCTTTTGCGATGCTTTCTCAATTTATTAAAAAAGGTACAGAAGGTTCTGTAATGGGTATTTTCAATATATTTATCGCAGGTCCTCAAGTATTTGTATGTACGCTTGTTGCTTGGTTCATTTCTAAATGTTCTTTTGCAATGGGGTCTGATTTTATAAATTATCATTGGGAATATGCATTTTTAGTTGGGGCAATATGTTTGGCTATTGCTGCAGTTATTACAAATACAGTTAAGGAAAAGATTTAATGAAAAAAAGAATTCTTTTAATTTATCCGCCATCACCGGTTTTAAATAGAGAAGATCGTTGTCAGCAACCGACTAAAGATCTTATTGTAATTCCACCATTGCCACCTACAGATTTAATGTATTTAGCAGCAGTGGCTGAAAAAGCAGGACTTGAGGCAAAGATTAATGATTACAGTCAAAATGGTGATTATGAAGCTGACTTAAAAGAATTCAATCCTGATTATTTGGTTGTAAATATTGCAACTCCTACATTAGAACATGATTTAGACGCGGTTAAAAAAGCAAAAGAGATTTGTCCTAATGTAATCACAATTGCAAAAGGTGCAGCTTTTTTAACTCTTGCAGAAAGAATTATAAAAGAGCATAATGAACTAGATTTTGGTATTTTAGGTGAGGCTGAAAATACATTAAAAGAAATTTTGGAAGATAAACCAAAAGCTGAAATTTTAGGATTGTATTACAAAGAAAATGACGAAGTAAAATTTACCGGTAACAGACCATTTATTGAAGATTTGGATTCATTACCTTTCCCAGCAAGACATCTTGTTGATAATAATATTTATAGACGTCCTGATAATAATAAAGTTCAAGCTACTATTAAAGTATCTCGCGGTTGTCCTTTTCATTGCTTTTTCTGCCTAGCAACACCTGTTTCAGGAGCTAAGGTAAGGCGCCGTAGTCCAGAAAATATTGTTGCTGAAATTAAAGAGTGTGTAGAAAAGTACAATATAAAAAATTTCTTGTTCTGGTCTGATATTTTTAATATTGATAAAGAATGGACAATGAAATTGTGTCAAACAATAATTGATAGTGGATTGAAAATTACTTGGTCTGCAAATACAAGAGCAGATACTGCGGATTTAGAAATGGCTGAAATGATGTATAAGTCAGGCTGTCGATTAGTAAGTATTGGAGTAGAGAGCGGATCTCAATATATGTTAGAAAAAATGGGTAAAAAAATTACTCTGAATGATGTTCGCCGTACTGTGAAAGTTTTCAAAAAAGCTAAAATCAGAATTTATAATTATTTTGTAATAGGTCTACCTTGGGAGACAGAGGAAACTGTAGAAGAAACTATTAAATTTGCTATTGAGTTAAATAGTGATTTTATAAGTTTTTATACTGCAACTCCTCTACCTGGGTCAAGATTTTATGATTATGCTTTGGAGCATAATTTATTTGATAAAGAAACATCTTTTGAAAATGCTTATTATTACCCGGCTGTAAATACTCACAACCTTTCAAGAGAAAGAGTTTTTGAATTGCATAAATCTGCGATTAAACGTTTTTATTTGCGACCATTGTATATTTTAAAAATGTTGTCAAGAATAAGATCATTTGCGGAGATAAAGAATTATTTTATAGCAGGAATGAATGTTCTTTTACGGAAATAATCATTTTAAATCCCTAAAAATTATTTCATAACCTAAAGTTTCTGTAATATCATTAATTTCGCTAAATTTCAACGTTTGATTTTTTAGCTTATTATAAAACCCTGCATAAGAATTGCTGTAGCCTTTTTCTTCGTGCAATTTTTTTAGCAATTTCCTTAATGTTAGACCGCGGTATATTGTTAGTGTTTTTATAAAATCTAACAGAGGTATATTTTCATATTTATAATCCATTATTCTATTTTACAAATTTAAGTATAATTATACAATTATATTGATAAATTATACTTAATATGATATAATTAATATTAAAATTAGTATAAATTATAGAAAGGATTATTATTATGTTTAATTTTAAATTAAAAAAAGCTTTCACTCTTGCAGAGGTCTTAGTAACTTTGGGCATAATCGGGGTTGTTTCGGCTATGACAGTTCCAACATTGATGCAGAATTATCAGCGTAAAAGTTATGTTACTCAATTGCACAAAGTGTATAATGAATTATCCCAAGCTCTTGTTCAATACCAGAATGACAATAATGCTTTGAATATTAAAGAAGCCGGTTTAACAAATCAGGCTGCAATAGAAAATTTTGTAAAAAATTATTTTAAAGTTCTAAATGATTGTGGGAAAAATAAAACACCTTGTTTTGCTTCTGAATATAGAAAATTAGCTGGAAATGTTATTTCAACTTGGAATCCTAAAGCTCATTATAATCTTGCTAGTGGCGTATCTTTAGGTGTAGGAGAAGTTATGCTTGGTGATACGTTATTCAGAGTGTATGTTGATGTAAACGGACAAAAAGGGCCTAATATTTTTGGAAGGGATATATTTATAATGTATATATATAAAAATGGTTTACTAGATGATAGTACATTAGGATCTACATCTACTGCTCCTCTGACTGAAACAGAGAGAACGAATATGTTTAACAGTAATTGTAATACCTCTTCTACTGCTATTCACGGCTGTTTTGGGAAGCTATTGAATGATAATTGGGAGATGACTTATTAAATAAAAAAGCCTCTGATTTTTTTAGAGGCTTTTTTATTAGTGTGAAATGATTATGACTGAATGTTTATTAGTTTAATATAAATCCGCCTTTGTCGGCATTTTGAAGGTTTTCACCATCAATTTTAGCTCTTAAGTTTTTTATGTATTTGTATACATAGTCTCTTGGTAAATCAAGTAATGCTGCTAAATCCTTTGCATAAACTATTTTACCTCTGTTTTCAACAAAGTGGTCAAAAACTTTTTGTTCTCTGTCTGTAAGAGCTTTTTTGAATACAATTCTTACTTCATCTCTTAAAGATTCTGCTTTAACAGGTTCTGTTTTTTTAGAAGATTTTGCAGTTGTCTTTTTAGCTGCAGGTTTCTTTTCTGTTTTTGGTTTTTCAATTTTAGTTTCAATAGTTTCTTCAGGAGTATTGATTTTATGAATAGAAAATGGACTTGGAGCAATATCTCTTTCTAAATCGTAACCTCTTTCAGCAATTGAACTTAAACGTTCTGCGTGAGTTTGTTTCCATTCTCCTTCATTTGAAACAACCGGTTTACCTTTTAAAACTATGTCTATTAAATCGTTTGTAGGCTTAGCCTCTTCTATTTTCTTCCCTAATCTGGCAGCGTATTCTTCTAATGTAATCTTTTCTAATGAGCTTCTCCATTGTTTAATCTCTTCTTTGCTCAAATATTCAGACATTCATAATCTCCTATAAACTATATATATTTCTCTTTACATTCTCTAATGTAGCATAAACCATGCTCTGTGGAACAAAATGTTTCATAACGTAAATTTTTATTTATTTACGTAACAATTGTGTATATATTTTCGATTTTTAGAGTATTTATAAAAAATAAAATCAGATTTTTTTATTATCTGATTTTATTTTTTTATAGTTAAATTTTTTAATATAAAACACCTGAATCTAAGATTTTTTGGACTTCTTTGTTCATTATTGAATGAATTTTTTCTATTGATTTTGTTCCATCAATACTTTTGAAATTATATTCAGATTTCATTTTTTCATATTGTTCTAAGCATTTGTTTTGGTAAATTTCAAAACTTTTGTAGAAGTCTGTTGAGAAGCCTACATCTCTACCGCTTTCATAATAGTTTAGACCTGTAGTGCCAATAATTCTTTTTAATAGGACATCAACAGGCATATCAAGATAAAATATCAAATCAGGTTCTGGTGCATAGTCGTATAAATTTTTAACCCATTCAATATCCTGACCTCTTACAACATCTCTTGCTAATGCAGTGTAGTAATATCTGTCTAATAGTACGATAAATCCAGATTTTAGGGCTGGTATAATTTGGTTTTCCAATCTGTCTGCAAAATCTGCTGCATATAAAAGGCTGTATGTTGTAGCATTCAAAAGGTTTCTTTCTTTTGCATCATCAATTACTCCTGCAATCAATCTTGAAGTTTTCCATTCAGATACCATAACTCCATATGATTGAGCTTGGATAGATTTTTTTAATAATTCCAATTGAGTGGATTTGCCTGATCCATCAGTTCCTTCAATTACAATAAGCAAACCTTCATATCCGTGTTTTGTTCTAAATTGTGCCATTATAAGTTTACTCCTTTGTTTGCTAGAACTTCTTTTAACATTTCTCTTATTGCGACTTGTTTTGAATGTATTGAATCCATTGCATCAAGTCTTATCAGCCCAAATTCATCGACCATTTTTTGATATTCTTTGATTACTCTGCCTTGGAATATCATATAACTTTCATAAGGGTCATTACTTAATTTTAAATCCATACCTGCTTCATAAAATTTTGGAGCACGGTTTGCACAAATTCTTTCCATAGAATGTTTTGGATCAATATCAAAATATATTGCTAAATCAGGTTTTATTGCAAAGCTGTATACATTTCTTACCCAATTAGGTTCAACACCTCTTGCGACATCTCTTGCAAAAGCTGTATAAGCATATCTGTCTGCAAGAACGATAAATCCAGCTTTCAGTGCAGGATCAATAACTTGTTTTAATCTGTCTGCAAAGTCGACCGCATGTAAAAGGGAAAATGTTCTAGGTGATAACATATTTTTTTTCTTTGCAAGTTTTGTCGTTTGGCTAATCAATTCAGAAGAATTCCATTCTGTAAAAATTACATCTTGTCCAATAGATTTTAACCAATCTCTCAAAAGTGCTAATTGAGTAGATTTGCCTGATCCGTCAATCCCTTCTACACAAATGAGTGTTCCTTTATAATGATGTTTTTCTGTTAATTTAGACAATGTTATACTCCTTTTTCTTCCAAGAGGTGAACATTAATTTTTCCAAATTTTGCAGATAGATTATCTACAATGTGAATAAAATATAATTCAGGTTCTAAATCTTTCTGATCCAAGTCTATGATAGCTCCCCAATCACTTCTACCATGGTGTGCTGCAATCATTCTTGCAATTTCTTTAAAACCGTTATTCATACAGATTGAAAAACCATATTGAGAATGAGTAAGCCATTCTTTTCTAAAGTTTTCATCATAATCAATAAGTCCGGTTTCTAAGTCGATTGTATATTCAAAGATTTTACCTATATCGTGCAAAATGCAAGCTGCAATAATATTATCACGATTAAATTTGTAATCAGATATATTCATATTAGTTTCAGCGAATTTAAGACATTCCAAAATATGTACCATAAGTCCGCCAATGTAGTTATGGTGCATTAGTTTAGCTGCAGGCATAATTTTTATCAAGTCTTTGTGTTGAGTAAAATATGTCGCTACAAAATTATTTAATATTTCATCTTGAATTTTATCAATATAAGAAATTATTTCGGAATATACTTTTTCTCTTTCTTGTTCGTCTAATCCCATTCTTGCTTCTTTTACTAAAGAAAGGGTCGATACCAAGCAATTATTGAATTTTTCATTAAAAGATGCAGACACTATTCTCACAATATTTCCTGTTCTGAAAATTTTGCTGTCGAAACGATTTAGGGTTTCTTCCCATAAAATACAATTCAAAAGAGAATTATCTTCCAAATTTTTTAATTGGAGTTTACCCATTTTGGTTCCGGCTTTTGTGTCACCTACTGAAAATATTACAACTTCATAATCTACATCTGTACTGAACATTTTATTTCCTTATTTATCTGATATTTTTTAATTTTTATTTCTGTCTATAATTTTATTATCATTTCCCCAAATAAATGAAGATCTGATTTCTTCGCCGACTTTTTCAATTAAATGGTCAGCATTTTCTTTTCTTAATTCATTGAATTTTTTGCAACCTGTTTGCATTTCATTTAAGAATTCATCTGCAAATGCTCCGTTTTGAATATCTTTCAATAAATCTTTCATAGCTTTTCTTGATTCTTCGCCAATAACTTTTGGACCTCTTGTCATATCGCCATATTCTGCGGTATTTGATATTGAATATCTCATATCTGCAAGTCCGCCTTGATTTATTAAGTCTACAAGAAGTTTCATTTCGTGTAAAACTTCAAAGTAAGCCATATATGGAGAATATCCAGCTTCTACAAGAACTTCGAATCCAGTTTTAATTAAAGCAGATACGCCACCGCAAATAACAGCTTGTTCTCCAAATAAATCCGTTTCAGTTTCTTCTTTAAAAGTTGTTTCAATAATTCCGGCTCTGCCTGCACCTATTGCAGAAGCATAAGATAGAGCTATATCTTTTGAATCTCCTGTTGGATCTTGGTATACCGCAATTAAAGAAGGAACACCTCTGCCTATTTGATATTCGCTTCTTACAGTGTGTCCAGGACCTTTTGGAGCTACCATTATTACATTGACACCTTCCGGTGCGACAATTTTTTTATAATGAATATTAAACCCGTGTGAGAACATTAGATATTGTCCTTTTCTTAAGTACGGTTTAATTTGTTCTTCATAAACTTTTGCTTGAATTTCATCAGGAATAAGAATTTGTACAATATCAGCATATTTTACGGCATCTTCTATTGACATAGTTTTAAAGCCGTAATCACGAGCTTTAATATCAGATTTCCCGCCAAGACGAAGTCCTAATACAACATCACAGCCACTATCTTTCAAATTCATAGATTGACCGTAACCTTGAGAGCCAAAACCGATAATTGCAATTTTTTTTGTTTTAATTAAGTCTGTTTTAATATCTTTATCAAGATAAATTTTTAATTTATTCATATCCCGCCTCTTTTCTTTTAATTATTTTAGCACAAAGAAAAAATATATCTTGTAAAGTTTTTTCAAATTTGTTAAAATAAAGATGTGATAATATAGTACTAAAAGAGGAAAGGAGCTTGTTATGAAAAGATTTGAAGTAGATCAGACACAAAAATCTTGTAAGAACAATCAATCTTGTGTTGAAGTGTCTACCTGCGTAGCAGTCGGGGGGGGGGCAATTTAAGGCTTACTACACAAGGGTTTCAAGGGGTTGAAAAAGAATATAAAAAATGTTATATTAGTGATATGATACATCACTATAAGAGAAAAAGCGGTTTTACATTAGCTGAGGTTTTAATAACATTAGGAATAATAGGAGTTGTGGCAGCTTTGACTATTCCGACAGTTCTTTCTAAATACAGAGAAAAGGTTTATTTGACCCAATTGAAAAAGATGGTTTCAATGGTGGAAAAAGCATTAGAAAGAATAAATGTGGAGACTGGGTCTATTTGTGATACGTATACATCTTGTTATAACAAAGATGTATATTCAAAAGCATCCTGTTTTAATAATATTCTGTTTGAGTATGGGGATATTGATAAAAATTCGGTTACAACAAAATATGTTCATCCGGCTCAATCTCCTCTTTACTTTAAAGATGGTAGCAGTTTAAATATGAATACTGTTAATGCGACAGCTACATATACTGTATTTACATTTGATGTAAATGGCACTAAAAAGCCAAATAAAGGTGGAATAGATCAATTTGTAGTTCATTATTATCCTTGTAGTTTAAGTTATGTGAAAAGAACTTATAAAAATCTTGTTTATGATTTAGTTCCAATGAATCAAAATCAGAGAAATAATACGATAAAATCTTGTTCTAATAATGATGCTCAAGCTTGTATTAAATTAATTCTTGATAATAACTTTGAAAAACCTAGTGATTATCCTTTAAAATTCTAGATATTGTCAATTTTTAGTTTGAAGCGAGTTCATTTTCTCCAAATAAGAATACTTGAATAGCATTTTCTGTTTGTTTTATCGGTTTGTAAAAATCTTTTATCAAAACACATTGAGTTTGAATGCAGTTTAAATTTCTTTCGTGTAAATATTTTTCTAAAATATCTGCATTTTTTGTATATTGACGATGTTTTAAAAATGCGTAAAATTTTGTTTTTCTTCTTGAAATTTCCCCTAGTGCAAAATTTATAATTTCGTCATAAGGAACATCATATCCATCATTTAAAGACATATCAATAATAAAATTGTAATTGTCATTTGTTGTTATAGAAAGATATGCAATAATTCTATGATTTGAAGGTTCTTCTAGTACATATCTGTTTTTGTAGAAATTAGTTAAACCTTCAAAAAACGGTTCTTTATATTCTTCTTTTGATCGTTCTAAAGATGGTTTGTATAAATTCTTTAATTCATTATTGTATAATTTTGCAATAGCTTTTGCATCAGAATTTTGGCAGTATCTGAAGTTTGCGCATTTATCTGTTTGTGGAGTAAAATTTTCAAGTTTCCACAAATTTTCGTAACTGCATTGTCTAAATCCACAACCTTGTAAGAATAAATTTATTAATTCATCGTGTGATTGATCTATGGAAACTAAAAATGATTTTGCACCTTTGGCTCCGTATCTAGCGATTACAAATTCAACTAATTGTTTCCCGACTTCATATAAATTTTGTTTGAAGATTAATCTTGTTATATTAATTTTATAAGGGTTTCCGCTTGTTGGGACAATTGTAATTAGTCCCATAATTTCTTTATTATCAAGGAATATATAAGATTCAGGCAGAAATTTGTATTTTAGAGGCAGAATTGCGTGGAGCATAATAAAAGCTTCTACATTTAAAGCTTTGGTGTACTTGTTCCCATCATCGCTTCCTAAATAAGAAATCATTTTTTTGATTTTAGGTGCATCAAAACAATTTAATCTTCTTATTACTGCCATATACTTATTATATAATTTATTGTTAATCTTTTCAAGTTTGTGATAAAATTTTTTGTGCGAGGCGGAGTATGAAAATAGCTGTAATTGATAATGAAAAAATTATTGTAAAAAATGTTGAAGATATTAAATTAAATTCCCGTAAAGGTGCAATTGTAAAAGTTTTAGGTTGTGGACTTTGCGGATCAGATATAGTTAAATTTGTTCATAAAATTTCAAAAGATGGAACTGTATTAGGTCATGAGATTGTCGCAGAAATTGTAGATATTGATTCTGATACTGATTTTAAAATTGGAGATGAAATAGTTACATCTCATCATATTCCTTGTGGGGAATGTGTGTATTGCAAACATGGTAATGTATCAATGTGTGAACATTTCAAGTCTACGAATATTCGTCCCGGAGGTTTTTCTGAATATGTTTATTTGAGTGAAGAACATTTGAAAAATGTTGCACACTTAAAACCTGAAAATTTATCAGATATAGAAGCTTCTTTTTACGAACCTTTAGGTTGTATAGTTCGTGCAGTTAAACGTGCAAGTTTGTTAAAAGGTGATAAAGCTTTGGTTGTTGGATTAGGCTCAATAGGAATTTTGACAGCTCAGGCTTTAAAAGCATATGGTTATGATGTACTTGGTTGTGATTTGTTAAAAGAAAGAATTGAGCTTTTAAAATCTTTTGGAATTGATGCTATTGATGTGAGAGAACTTGTCGATGATTACAAGGCTGATGGAATATTTATGACATCAGGGGCAGACAAGGCTATTGGAACTGCTTTAAAATATGTACGTAACGGTGGTAAAATTCTTGTATTTTCAAGCACTCCATCAGATTTATCTGCTTATCCAAATAATGAAATTTATTATAGAGAATTAACTGTAATGGGCAGTTATTCTCCGGCTCCAGTTGATTTAAAAGATTCTTTAGCTTTGCTAAAAGAAGGAAAAGTGAATGTTAAAGGTATTTCTACTGTATACAATTTAGATGACATTCAAAAAGCTTTTGATGATACAATGGCTAATAAAATAATGAAGGCTTACATAAAGGTTACAAATTAAAATATGAAAGGGCAGTTTGCATAGAATGTAGACTGTGTTATAAAATGAAAGCGATACAATATTATGGACCACAAAATATAAAATATGAAGAAGTTATGGTAAAACCTCCTGAAGAAGGTGAGGTTGTTGTCAAAGTTATTTCTGCTTTGACTTGTGGTACTGACGTTAAAACTTTTAGACGTGGTCATCCTGTTTTAATAAAATCAATCCCTTCTGGATTTGGACATGAATTTGCTGGAATTGTAGATAGAGTAGGAAAAGGTGTCACAAATGTTAAAGTCGGTGATAGAGTAGTTGCTGCAAATTCTGCACCTTGTGGAAAATGTTTTTATTGCAGGCATGAAGAGTATAATCTTTGTGAAAATTTAGATTTGTTAAATGGTGCATATGCTGAATATATTACAGTTCCTGCTCGTATTGTTGAAAAAAATATGTTGATATTACCTGATAATTTAAGTTTTGACAAAGCAGCTTTTTGTGAACCATTGGCAAATGTTGTGCACGGAGTAGAAAGAACTGATATTAAACCAGGGCAGACTGTTGGAATTATTGGTATTGGCCCTATTGGATTGATGTTTGCAAGATTGGCAAAGTTAAAAGGAGCAAGAGTAATTGTTGCAGGTAGAAATCCTATAAAATTAAAGGCAGCAGATGAATTTGCACACGCTGATGAGATTGTGGATTTGACGAAGTATCCAAACCCAGAAAAAATATTTAGAGAATACACTGAGGAACATAGAGGATTAGATGTTGCTATTGAATGTGTTGGATTACCTGAAATTTGGGAAAGAATTTTCTCTTGTGTTCGTCCAGGTGGGACTGTACATTTCTTTGGAGGTTGTAAATCCGGTTCTACGGTAACTTTTGATACAACAAAAATGCATTATGGTGACATAAGATTGATGAGTGTTTTTCACCATACTCCAAAATATTTTAGGATGGCTTTAGATTATATTGCGTCAGGAGATGTAGAGGTTGAAAAATTAATTACAGATACTTTACCACTTGAAAAAGTTGAATGGGCTATGCAACAGCATATTGAAGGTAAAGCTATTAAATTTTTAATTAAACCTTGGAATTGAATAACTTAATTTAATATGTTATAATATGTTTGAAATACTAAGAAAGGAGCTATTTATGGAACGAATTAAGAATTTCGGGGGGGGGGCGATTTAGAGCTTGCAACTCAAGGTGGTAAGCGTCTATTTAAAAATTTAGTATTGCGTAAAGTGACACATTTGGGATTTACATTAGCAGAGGTTTTGATTACTTTAGGAATAATTGGTGTTGTTGCGGCTTTGACTTTGCCTGCATTAATTTGTTTATACCAAAAGAAAATAGTAGAAACCAGATTAGAACATACTTATTCTATGGTATTACAAGCTTTAAAAATGGCAGAAGCAGATTATGGTGATAGTCAGTATTGGACAAATGATATTGCAGGATATCAAGGTACTGCAAATGATGTTGTTGATATATTTTTAAATACATATTTTTTGCCTTATATTAAAGGATATAAAGCTGGAATTGTACCAGGTTCAGGATTATATAATTTAGGATATAATGTAAGGTTTATTCCATATAGTGGTTTTGGTACATCAACTCGGTATGTCTGTTTGAATAACGGTGTAAATTTATTTTTAAGTTTTGGTATTGGACGTCAAGGAGTGATATGTGTAACAATATTGGTTGATATTAATGGCCCTAAAGCTCCTAATGTTGTTGGTCGAGATTTGTTTCAAATGACATATTCTCTATATGACGGAATTTTATTTATGTCTGGAGAACGATTTGTAACAGGATATGGATTAACATATGATAAAATTATGAAATATGATGAAATTTATACACGATGTAAAAATGGGGGAAATTCTCTTTTAGAGTGTGGCGCTCTGATAAAGCAAAATGGTTGGAAAATTCCAAAAGATTACCCATACAGGATATAAAAATAAAGACCGATTTTTATCGGTCTTTTTAAATATAAACTCTCTAATCTTTTCTAAACAATAAGCACTACTTGACTGCTTTCAGTCCAGTTTGAATACCTGCATCTGAGTTAATCATTTTAGCAGATGCTATCGCCAAATTACGGCGTTTTCTCGCTCCTCTTAATATGAATTCCACACTGTCGCATACATTACACGAAGGTGATACTATCTTTTTAAGCATATATTAAATCTCCATTTTAATTCTGATTACATTTTGTATATCGGTTTGAAAGTTATAAAACTTTAGGAGATAATAATATAAATTTACAAATTTTAATAATATTTTGAGAATAAAAAAGAGCCTTTAATAGGCTCTTTCTCTATAAATTAGGTTCAATTTTATCTCTATAAATTTGTACAAGGCAATAATACCAGACTATTTGTACAATAAATCCTAAATATCCACCAAGTATTCCGCCTGCATATAATGCCATAATTGTTTTTGCTCCCAAAAGTCCAAATAACAAACCTACTATAAAACTTGGAGTCATTGCTACCCCGTATACAGGTATAAAAAGAAGTCCAAGTAAAACAAAGTCAGAAAAAGATTTTTGCATGTATTTGAATGGCAAAGTTATATTAAATAATCCATTAGAATCAAAGTTCTTGATGTATGCAATGTATACAAAATTAACAAAAGCACATAAAAATAATAAAAATAGAAATAGAAATATTCCTAATACTGTTAATAGTGATTTGCTAGAAATTAAAAACATTGAAAAGAATATTGCAACAAGAATGTATAATGACCATATAATCATTAATGGTAATGTTTTTAAGAATACTTTGAAGGGGGTTAAAGTTATTTCTGGTAATATATCTTTATTTTCTCTATTAAAAGCATTGTGAGAAAATAATAAATTATATCCTCCAGTATAAATCCCTATTATAATAGTAATTGCCAAACATATCAATAATTGACTAATATTTGGTATTTCTTTTGTTTTTTCTATTGCATTAGCCATTATTTGGACATTAACAGTTGATATTGATAAAATTGCTATTATTATAAACATAAAAAAATGTTTAGATAGTACATTTTTTCCAGAATATACTTTCTTAAATCCGTCAATCATTATGTCAATAACGTTCATTATTCCTCTCTTTCATATGTTTTTAAAACCTCATAATCCCAGATAAGTATTCCTATTGAGATGGTATACATAAATAAGATACTAGCAATAATATTTGATAATTTTTCAATAATTGTTTGTTGTGAAGAAATAAAAAGTGTCATTGTGTTAATATCACCTTTGTAATAAAAAGCAGTTATCAAACCAATTATAAAAAATATAATAAAAATAATAAAATATGTTGTTATGTAGCTTAAAATAACTAGCCATAATCTTTTTACAAGTATTAGAAAATATTCTTTAACCCTAAATTTATGGAATAAAAGATCATATCCTTTGTCTTCGTAATTATATGAAAATCCTGCTTGCATCATTGTAAGCGGAATTGCGATAATTGTTTCAATACAAAAAGCAGTGTATTGATATTTTGTAAATAAGCTTACCAGTAATATTGGGATTCCTATTAAAAATATAATGAAAGGAATTTTTTTTAGTGCCAATTTGAATGAATTACTATCAATATCTGGAATTTCTCTTGAATGCATAAATATCGTTTCATATCCGATGAAAAACATTCCAAATATAATTAGTAATATCGTGAAACAAATTTTTTGAATATTGGAAATATCTATTAAGCCTTGATTTGCAAGTGCAATATAAGCGTTTAAAATTCCTGCAATTCCGCAAATAGAAAACAATGAAATATGTCTTTCAAATGCTTTTTCCCCAGAGTATATTTTTTTTAATCCATTAAGCATTTGCGCCATTATCTTCTTCCTTTCTGAGAATAGGTTTAATTAATTCTTTGTATGAGTCTATTAAAGAATAAGGGAAAGCAAAATACCAAGTTATAATTACAATGTAACTTGCAATTATATTCATCAAAAGATCAAATAAATATAAATCATTTGTAATATTTATTATTTTGTCAACACCAGATAATCCGGCTAATACGTATAGCAAAATATATACTGCTACTATTAATAATGTGAATAATAAGAATTTAATAGTATTTTTATATAAAGGTTTTATAGTATATGGAATTATATTAAATATCAATTTGATATTAAAAAGTCCTTTTACTTTCAAATTATCCGCGAATGCTAGGAAAATATAGTATATAAACATTGCAATAAATAATAAAGCTATTATAATTAAAATTGGTAAAATTAAAAAATGTGTTAGCATATATGCTAGTACTGCTAAGATTAGAAATATACAAGCATATATTCCCCAAACGATGTTTAATTGAATTATTCCTACGAGCATAACCCAAGGAATTTTTTTTAATATAGGGATAACACCATTTTCAATATTGTTTATGCTATTGTGAAGGAATTGAATACTATATGCTCCAATAATTATATTAAATATGATATCAAAAGGATTTTGTCGATAATTATTTATATTTCCAGACTTAATATCCCAAAGAGTCGATAATAATGTCCATATTATAGCTATAATCCCTAAACTTATATGAGCATTTTTATTTTCATAAACTTTTTTGTAACTATCGATTAAATTAGCCATTAAACTCTCCTTACTAATAGTGACTATTATAGCAGTTTTTTTGTTAATTGCAATATAAATTTTTTTTATATAAACTTTAATTATGGAAACAGAAATAAAACAGAAATTAAATGATTTAAAGGATAGATTTGATAAAATAAAGGAGTGTCTTTGACACTGCAAAATTAAAAAAAGAATTAGATAATTTAGAAAAAGAGATGCAGACTCCTGAAATTTGGGGGAATCAAAAGAAAGCTTCCGAATTAGGAGCCCGAATTAGGGATATAAAAGATAATCTTGAATTTATAGATCATTGTGTAAATACTTTGGAAGATTCTGTAACAGCTTTAGAAATCGGTGATTCTGATTTAATTAACGAATGTTTTGAAAATTTAAATGAGATGGAAAAGGCTCTTGATAAATTTGAGATTAAACAAATGCTTAGTGGGGAATATGATGAAGCAGATGCAATTTTGACGATAAATGCAGGAGCTGGAGGAACTGATGCTCAAGATTGGGCTAGTTTACTTTTGCGTATGTATATGCGTTGGGCTGAAAGTCATAATTGGAAAGTTGAATTGCTTGACAAATTAGATGGAGATGAGGCAGGAATAAAATCAGCTACTATAAAAATTACAGGTAAATATGCTTTTGGATATTCAAAAGCTGAAAAGGGTGTGCATAGACTAGTAAGAATATCGCCATTTAATGCGAATGGAAAACGTCAAACAAGTTTTGCTTCAGTAGAAGTTTCGCCTATTATTGAAGATTTTGAAAAAACTATTGTAATACCTCCAGAGGATTTAGAAATAGATACTATGCGTTCAGGAGGTGCTGGCGGTCAAAATGTAAATAAGGTAGAGACAGCTGTAAGAATTTTGCATAAACCTACAGGTATAGTGGTAAAATGCCAGCAAGAACGTTCTCAATTGCAAAATAAAGAAAATGCAATGCAAATTTTGGCATCAAAATTGTTAGCAATAAGGCAAGCTGAACATGAAAAAAAATTAGCAGAGTTAAAAGGTGAAAATGTAGATATTAATTTTGGATCTCAAATTCGTTCATATGTTTTTCATCCATATAAAATGGTGAAAGATCACAGAACTAATTATGAAACTGGAAACGTAGATGCTGTTATGGACGGGGATTTAGATAATTTTATTGAAAGTTATTTAAGGATGAATTAGGTATTATTTTGGAAATATGGTAAAATTTATACTATGAATAATAAAAAAGAACTATATTATAAATATTTTGATGAAAAAATATTATCTAAAGTTCAAGATGCTGAAAAATTTAGGATAAAATTGATTAAACAGCTTATTTTTTCTTCATTATTATTTTTCATAATAGCTGGATTTTTTGCATATTTATTTATATTTGTTATGTTTAATGGAAAATTTAATCCTATTTTATTTCCTGTAATTTTATTTTTGATGTACGTCTTTTTTATTAAAAGTATTATAAATTTCATTTTAGTTGGTAAAAAGTATCAAGAAATGCTATTAGAAGATGTTTTCCCGTTATTTTTAAGACCTATTGCTAATTTCAAGCCTTGGCCTAAAAATTCAAATACTGAATCAATATTGGATTCTCAACTTTTTTATAATTTTGATACTCAAGAAGATGAAGTAAGTTATTTTGGTTTTTATAATAGAACTAACATAATTTTTTCAAATACTAAATTAACAATGCCTGTAAAAGGGGTGAATAAGCCAAATCAGTTTAAAGGAACAATAATTCAGTTGGAGTTAGATAAATCAATAAATAATCATGTAATTCTTTTTTCAAAAAATGAACATAAATGTAATTATTTTAAACAAGTAAATCCTCATATGCAAGAATTAAATAAGTATTTGTATGTTTTTGCAAAAGATTCTAAAAATATTTCATTTATTAATGATGAATTTTGGAATGTAATCAGAAAATTTGGAGAAATTTATACTGCTAAAGGTTTTGAATTTTCTTTCAGAAATAATATTGTTTTAATTGCAATAAGACAAAAAAGACCAATGCAATTTGGCTTTTTGTTTAGATCTTTATTAAATGCAAAAAATTACGATGATCTGATTGACAGATTCATCGTAATTTATGATTTAATTGATGTTTTAACTAAGGTTTAAACAGTTTTATTAATCTGAGTTTCCTTTTCTTGTTTTATTTCTTTTGTTGTAGAAATAGGATTAGTTGTTGTGTTTTGTTGTTTATTATTTATAACTGTTGTTGTGCTTGTTTGAGGTGTTTGAGTATTTGCTTGTATCTTTTTATCATCTCGTTTCATATAAGCATAAGCAGCAGTGCCAATTGCAGCAATAGCAATACCTGTACCAATGATTGTTTTGGTCCATTTATTTCTTAATTTTTTAGCACCATCTTCTACAGCAGTACCGAATTCACCTACTAAACGTTTTAGTTTTTCAAAGTTTCTTCCTTCTATACCTTTGTCAACTTCAAAAACTTCAGTCATATAACGTTCATTTGCAGTTTTCCCTCCGTTATAAGCTGCATTTTCATGCCAATCTATTTTTTGAGTAATAGCATCTTTTACCATTTCTCCGTATTTTGCTAATTTTCCTTCCTCAGGTTTTAAGTTATAATCAGAAGTTGCTGCAATAATACATTCTTTAAGTTCACTTGCATTGGCAAACATTCTTTCTGCATCTATAATGTTTCCAATTTCTTCAGCTTTTTTACCTGCAAGTTTTGCAGGATCAATTTTTAAACTTTCAGGGTTTCTTAAGTATGGATTTTTAGTTAAATAGCCTCTTGTTTCTGTGATAAAGTCAGGAGCACCACCTGTTTTTGTAGATATTACAGGAGTACCTGATGCGAAAGATTCTAGTGGTGTAATTCCGCAAGGTTCAAATCTTGATGAAAAGATTGTATAAGTTGCACAACCAACAAGTCTATTAGGGAAAAATCCGTTTACATAACAAGCATTACCCTTGTATATTCCACCATCTAGTTCGCCAATTTGTCTAATGATATCTTGAACCCAAGTATAATCTCTTGCATCATTTTCCCATACTCCGGCACCAACTAATAGTTTGGTGTGTTTTTTTACTTTTGAATCAATTTTAGGGTCTTTTAAGAAGTCAAGAAAAGCTTGGAATGTTGAAGGATATCCCTTTTGTGGGTCTGGTCTTCCCCAGCCCATAAATAACATATCACCATCTTCGTATTTTGATAGATGTCCAATTATGCTGGCATTATTTTCTGATACCTGTTTATCTGTAAAAAACATTTTGGTAATACCTTGTGGACCACCTTTTTCAAAAGCATCTCCTAATGAATCTAGTAACCATTTAGTGTTAGATTTTTTTGCATTTAAAACTTCGTCAAGGTTATTAAGTTTTGGGTCGTATTTATATGTTGTAAATCCTTCTTTTAATTCTGTTAATCCATTAATGTTATTTCCTTGACAGAAATTTGCTGTTGGATCGTCTAATCTTAAGTTTGCAGGTGTACTACCATTTGTAATATCAATGGTTTTTGTCGCAGCTAATTTTGTCGTTAAGAATTGAGCAATATCAGGAGTTTCCAGTGATTTCATTTCTTTCCCGTAATTGACAGAAACAGTACCACCACTCATGTTCATAGAGTTAATATTACTTCCTGCAATAGGAGTCATAGAAATATTAAATGTTCTTACATCATTTGCAGTATCAACATAATCATCTAAGAAATTAGCCATAAATGGTCTTAAAATTTGATTTGCAAAATTCTTTTCTGATAAAGGGGCTTTATCCCATTCTTTACCCCATCTTGCTTCTATTTTCTTTAATTTTTCAAGTTGAGAATGTTTTTTTAGTGTTTCTATATCTTCAGGTCTTGCAAGCATTTTGAACATTTCAAAAGGATTGCTTTCTGCCCCTTGATAATCTCTTCCTGGGTTATGGAAAGTTCCGTGAACTTTTAAACCATTGTAATAATCGTTACCAAAATGAGAAGCGTCTGCAATAGCATTCATTGTAATAAATGCAGGTCTATCATGTAACCACCAGTTTGCAGGATTATAAAAACCGTGTTCTTTTGTATTTAATTTTGGCATTATTTCTATTAATGCTCTATTGTTATCAGCATAAGCAACATTTGTACTTACAAGATGTTTTGTTTCTGTTGGGTTATTCCCAGAAGGGAATGATCCGCTTGTTCCATATGCACCATATGCACTGTATCCTTTATCCCCAGAACCGTATGCTGTATCAAATTTTGCTAGGTCTTTTGTGTGAATAAAGTATGCTGCATTTCTTTCCGGTACTTCTGGAGCTGCTATTATTTTGGATTTTATTGTTTCTAATTCTTTTTTTACTTCTTCTGAATTTATTTTTTCATTGTATGCTGTATCAATTCTTTTTTTTATTTCTTCTGTATTGAAAATTTTTTCAATTTCATCATTAATTTTTGATTGTATTTCTATTTCATTATCATGTATAGGATAAAATCTTTCTCCATCTGTTGACTTTTTGGCATCATATAAGTCTCTTGCTTTTAAAGTAAGTTGGAAATCTTTTTCTTTTGCTTTTGCTAAATCTTCTTTATATTTTTCATTAATTGGAGCTGCTATTTCGTCTTTAATCGATTTTGTTATTGTTGCAAGAATTTTCTTCTTGTAATCGTTAATTGGTATATCAACAGTATCAGCAATATCTACAGCTCTGAAGAGTCTATAGGTTATGTCTTGTGTATCAGTTATACTTTTGTTCGCAGCTCTTTTGAATGATCCTTGAACTCCAGCATCTTCTAATCTTATAATTTGGGATATTCCCTTATCATCAGGCTGTAATCTGATAGCATAAGCTAGTCTTTCGCCTTCTTTTAGTTTTACTCTTTTGCCTACTTCTTCTAACGTTTCATCTTGTTTTGCAGAGATAAAACTTTCTGCTGGATAACGGTCATTATAAATACCTTTTTCATTTTTAGTGATTTTAACAATGGTTACTCCGCCATCAGGGTTATTAAAACTGTGATATGGTGCAAAATCTCTTACGTCTGCGCCAGCTTTAGTTCTCCAACTTGCTGGTGCTTCTTGGGCAACTACGCCTAAACCTCCAAGATTGTAGGCTTTTACTCCAAATCTTTTGTTTTCTGGAGCATATGATAGGAATTGATGAATGTTTTTACTATCATTTCCTGTGAAAGTTAAGATAACTCCTGATTTTACAATTGGAGCAGTTAAATTCATAGCAACAGGCATGGTTTGATTGCTAGAATTAACATTGTCATTTCTTTTGATACTTGTTGCCCTCATTTGTGGCATAATTGAATTTACACGCATATTTACACCTACATCCCATTTATAATATTTTATACTTATTCTTAAAATTTAGCAGAAAATCTAATCTGCTATTATAGTAAAATGCTGACAAGTTTTTTTTCAACACCAATCGGGTAATTTATTAAGAAATATTAAGTAAACTTTTTTTTAATAATTAAGGTTTTTTTTTTAGGTTTAAAGTATTATTATATCAATAGTTTTAAAAAGGTGATTAAATGGATAGATTTTTTGGATTATTGGGAATAATTTTAATTTTTGGGATAGCCTATTTAATGTCTAATAATAGAAAGGCTATTAATTATAAAACGGTTGGTATGGGCTTTTTATTACAAGTTGTATTGGCTTTATTTATTTTTAAAGTTCCAATCGGTCGAGCATTATTTTATAATTTAGGTTTGTTTATCCAAAAAATTCTTGAGTTTGCAAAAGAGGGTGGATCATTTGTATTTGGTCCATTAATGACAGAACATAAAATTACTGCTGTATTTGGAGAAGGCGCTCAAGTATTTGCATTACAGTTGATTGCCTCTTTAATATTTATGATGATTTTGGTAAATATGCTTTATTACTATGGAATTATGCAACGTGTAGTTCCTCTTTTTGGTAAAGCTATGAATAAATTAATGGGTGTAAGTGGAGCTGAGGCTTTGTCAAATGTGGCAAGTGCTTTTGTTGGACAAATTGCTGCTCAAATTATGATTAGACCTTATCTTGCAAAATTAACAAGATCTGAGTTATTAGCATCAATGGCTGGTAGCATGGCTTGTATTTCCGGGGCTACAATGCCTATTTATATTGGTATGGGAATTCCTGCTCAATATCTTTTGGCTGCATCAATTATGGCAGCTCCTGGTGCTCTTGTTATTACAAAAATTGTATATCCTGAGACTGGAACTCCAGAAACTAGTGAAGATATAAAAATTACTTACAGCAAAAGAAGAAAACCTTATATAAATGTATTTGATGCAATTTCAGCTGGAGCTTCTGAAGGTATGAAAGTTGCTATAAATGTTGTTGCAATGATTTTGGCTTTAGTTGCATTAGTTGCAATGATTGATTGGGCATTGGGTCATTTAGGTGTATTAATTGTTAAATATTTGCATATAAATTTTGCCTCTTTTGATTTAAATCATCTTTCATTGAAAATGATTTTGGGTAAAATCTTTGCGGTATTTGCATATTTTATGGGTGTACCTTTAAAAGAGGCTACAACTGTTGGTAGTTTGATGGGTACTAAATTAGTTTTAAATGAAATGGTTGCATATTTTGATATGACACATTTGCCAACTGCTCTTTCTGATAAAGCTTTTTTAATTGCAAGTTTTGCATTATGTAGTTTTGGTAACTTTGGATCTATTGCTATTCAATTAGGTGGTATTGGGGAACTTGCTCCTAACCAACGTAAAAATCTTGCAAGACTTGGTGTTCGAGCATTGATTTGTGGAACATTAACTTGTTATATGTCTGCAGCAATAGCTGGTGTATTATTTAATTAGTTAGATTTAGGTAAATGTTTTTGCCAGTCAGCATCAAGATTTTGAATGAATCTATGGGCATCAATTACATCATCGTAATTAATTGGGTCAGGTCCTTCTTGGACTTCCAATGGTTCATAAGTATTTATATCAAAATCTGTGAAGCCTAAAAATGCAACACCGAAATTTTTCCCGCAGTGTTGGCATTCTAGACCTATTACTGTTAAGCCTTCTTCTTCTCTTTTTATGGTTATTGAATTTTCGTCAAAACTATTTTTGCATTGCGAGCAGCAAAGATTGTTAAATAGTTGTCCTATTTTCTTTTTCATATAATCCTCTTTCTTATTATAATAAAAATTTTTATTAAAAAATGTTAATTTTTTTGACATCATGGGAATAGAATTAGTAAGATGATTATGTCGTTTTAATTCATCTAAGCTAACAGATAGGAGTGTTATCATGGAAGCTATTAACTTAATTCTATTCGGTTTCATTGTTTATACTGCGTTAATCGTAGTTCCAAGTATTTGGGAAGAATTAACTACAGAAGGATAATGAATCCTTTAATTTAAAAGACGGAATATGTTAGTTTAAGTTCCTTTTTTCGTCAAAAAAACTTAAGAGTGAGAAGGTGTCTTTATTAAAAAGTGTATTTTGTACGTTATTTGTTTAACGCTTTATTTTGCTGTGGGCAAAATTTCGTCTAGACATTTGCGTGCAATATCTGTTACTAAGTCCATATCTTTTCTTGACATAATTAGAGGTGGATTAAAATAAATGACATCTCCTAGAGGTCTTAAAATAACTCCCTCCATCAAAGCCTTTTTGTAGATTTGGTAACCGGTTCTGAATCTGCCATCAAAAGGCTTTTTACTTTTTTTGTCTTCAACAAGTTCTATTGCGTTAATAAGTCCTATGTGGCGAACTTCTCCTACATTTTTGTGAGAGAGAAATTTTTCTTTAATCATATTGTTGAAGTAGATTGCGTTTTCTTGTGCATTTTTTAAAATCGTGCCGTCTTCCATCAAATCGAGTACAGCATTTGCCGCAGAGCAAGCAAGAGGGTTTCCGCTATATGTATGGCTGTGCATAAATGCTTTGCCTGTATTGTAATCATCATAGAATGCATCATAAATTTTTTGAGTAGTTACAAATAATGCCATTGGCATATATCCGCCAGTAAGACCTTTTGATAAGCACATAATATCAGGAGAAACTCCAGCGTGCTCAAATGCAAACATTTTTCCAGTTCTACCGTAACCTGTTGCAATTTCATCTGCAATTAAGTGTACATTGTATTTATCACATAATGCTCTTAATTTTTTTAGATACAAAGGTGGATATACTTTCATCCCAGCTGAACCTTGTAATAATGGTTCAACAAGCATTGCTGCAGTTTCGTTTCCGTATTTTGCAAAAGTTTCTTCTGCTTTTTTGAAGCATTCGCAATTACAATTTTCTCTATTTTGACCGTAAGGGCATCTGTAGCAATCAGGCCCTTCAACTCTTACGATGTCCATTAATATTGGTTTATAAAGCTTTGTATATAGATCGCAGTCCCCTACTGATAGAGCACCTATCGTTTCTCCATGGTAGGCTTCTGTAAGAGCCATAAATTTTGTTTTTTGTGGATTGCCTGTTTGTTCATGGTATTGAAAACTAACTTTCATAGCTGCTTCAATAGCAGAGGAGCCGTTATCGGTAAAATTAAATTTGCATAATCCTTTAGGTAGAATTTTAGATAATCTTTCGCATAGTCTTATCGCTTGTGTATGTGTGAAATTCGCAAATATAACATGTTCTAATTCATCGACTTGTTTTTTTATTGCTTCATTAATCTTAGGGTTACAATGTCCTAAAAGATTGCACCACCAAGAGCTGATTACATCAATGTATTTTTTACCGTTTGTGTCGTATAGATATACTCCTTCTCCTTTTTTTATGACTATTGGTTGTAATTCTTCATAGTCCTTCATTTGAGAGCAAGGATGCCATATATATTTTAAATCTTTTTCTACCCAGTTTTCCATTTTTATACCTCTTTAAATAACATTGATAAATCTGCTATATCTTTTTCATTTTTTTGTACTGTTGCTACTACTTTTATACCTGTTAAGTTTTCGACTTGTATTTTGTTGTCTTTTTGCATAAAGTCATTTTCGTTATAGTTATTGATTATTATTCCTTTTACATTAATTCCTTTATTTTTAGCGTATTCTGTTGTTAATACAGTCGAATTTATTGTTCCTAATTCTCCAGAAGCAACAACTAATATATCAAGTCCTAATGCTTTTATAACATCAGGTAACATAAGTTTTTGCTTTCCTAGGTTAAAAGGACATACTATTCCGCCGGCACCTTCTACAACGATGTAATCATATTGGCTTTTTATTCTTTCAAAATCATTTTTTATTTTTTCTAATTTTATGGGGTTATTTTCTATCTGAGATGCAAGATGTGGTGATACTGCAGTTTTGTATACAAATGAAACGCAATCAAGTGGTTTTGCATCAATCCCAGCTGTATCTATTACGAATTTACAATCACCAGGAATTAGTTCTCCATTAATAATTTCAGCACCGCTTAGAGCAGGTTTAAAATATCCGCAGTTGTAGCCAATTTCTCTCAATTTTTTTACAATTAAAGCTGAAATATATGTTTTTCCTACATCAGTTCCTGTTGCTGTGATAAATATTGCTTTAGTCATCTTTTCTCCAATCCCCTCATTTATTATTATAATTTATATAAATAAAAATGCGGCAACTTTATGTTACCGCATAATTTTTATTATTCAATCTTTTTATTATAATGATCCGCCACCGCCATCACGGAAGTAATCATAATGTCTTACATCATCATAGTTATTAATGTACTCTGCTTCAACATTCTTTTGGAATTGTGTTTTTGGTACGGCAGCTGTACTTCTTGATGCAAGTAATGCATCTATATTTGGAGCAAGAGTTAATTCAAAGTGGAAACGTCCATATTTTCTATCTGGCTCCCAATGGTTACTGATTAATGGATAGCCCCAATATAATCTTGCGCTTAAATCTCCAGGTAGTTGAACTCTTAAGCCCATACCTACTGATGCTGCAAAATAACTTCCACCATAGATATCTTCGCTTGCTGTTGGGAAAATTCCAGCAGTATCAGCAAATACTGCACCTTTTACATATCTTCCGATAAATGGAATTTTTTCTCCAGTTCGAGGACTTGTTATTTCTCTTGGTAATAATGGGAACATTAATTCTCCACTGATGAAGTAGCCGTTTTTACCAATCATCATACCTTCAGAATAACCTCTTACTGTTGCCAAACCACCTGTTTGCATTTGGTCTAAGTAAGGGATTTTTTTATCTCCAGGAATGATTTGATAATTACTTCTCAATTGACCAATTATACCGTGAGAAAAATCGTGTAATCTAACTAAGCTACCGCTATATTTAAAGTAATTATTATCTCTGTCACTGTTAAATATTGGGAATGAATAATATGCATTTTGATTTAAGTACCAAATACCATATTTAGTATCTTTTCTTAACATCAATGCCAATTCTGCTGATGTAATATTATCTGTACTGTTAATAGCATCACGCATTAAATCATCAAATATAGGACTACCTGTTCTAATATCAGTGAATGTTCTAGCTCTTTTATAGTTGATGCCTGCATATGTTTTTAATTCAAATCCAGGTTTTCTAACAATTGGTTGTGTATAATACAATGAATATTGATAAGCATTACTACCTAATTTAAGAGGAGTCATTGGACCATATTTGATATCAGCAAATGTTGATGAGAACATAAATCCAACGCGACCGTCTTTTTTGTTTACAGGGAAGTTGTAATCAAAGAATGGACTTTGTGCACCTCTTGAAAAATATGAACCTAAAGACATTCTATCTCTGTGGCCAAATAAACTATCTGCATATAACATTGCACCGCCACGAATACTACCAGTGCTGTAACGACCTGCGTTATCCATAATACCCATTACGTGGAATGGAAATGATTCATCTGCAACTAGTTCAATATCGGTAGTTCCAGGTTTTTCACCTGCTTTTAAATTAGCTGATAATTTTATACCTTCATTGTATCTGTTAAAATCTAAGACATCTTTTTCTAATTCAACAATATCAAACAGTTCTCCTTCTTTTTGCGGTAATCTGCTTGTAATATATCCATCTTTAGTCCATTTGTTTTGTTGAACTGAAATGCTTCCAATTTTACTTTCTGTTAATGCAATGTAAATATTGCCATTTTCAACAGTTTGCTCTGGTAAAAATGCTCGTGCTGTTACAAAGCCTTTTTCAGCATATAAATTGTTAATACTGTCAATTACTTTTTGTATATCTTCAATAAATACATTTTTCCCAACAATTGGTTGAACTAGCTTATTTATTTCTTCTTTTGTTAAAATCTCTGATGGAGCTACTTCTACAGAATTAACGAATACTCCTTTAGTATTCATTTCTTCAACAGTTGCTTGTTGGATTGATCCACCATTATAATTTTGTATTACTTGGTTCCCTGCATTTGGATCATTATCAAGTTTTTTTCTTTCTTGATAATACTGATAGTCTTCGTTTCTATAATTATCTTGGTATCTTTCTTTTAAATAATTGCTATCATGCATTTGATTCATTCCGGCTTCAGCTCCAATTTGACCTGGAACTATTGATGCTCCGCCGAATGGATCAGCATTTGCTGGGTTATAAGATGCAGATATTGTTAATGCAAAACTCATAAAAGTAATTGCACCAATAATATGTTTTTTAGAATTAATCTTTTTCATTTAATCACCTTTAAAATTAAAAAAATATATATATTTTTATTAAATCAGGTCAAGATTATTTTTGCTTTTATGCGTTTAAAATTATCCTTTTTTTTAACTTTTATTAAGATAAAGTAATAAAAGTTAAACTTTTTACAAAATTATAATTGACCTGTTACTATTATATATGATATAAGTGTGCTTGTAAAGATTTTATTTTAAAATTCAATTCTTTAGAGTATGATTTAAAATAAATTTGGCACAAGTAGTGTATAAGGGAGAAAATATGAACAAAAAGATTAAATTTTTAGTTGTTGGTCTATCTACTTTTGTAATTGGTTTAGCTTTAGGTAATTTTGCAATGTCTGATGTTCCATCAAAAATTGCAGTTGTAGATGTAACTTCTGTAGTAGGTGCATCTTCTCAAGTTAAAGCTTTAAAGAAAGATCATGAAGCAAAAACAAAAGAAATTGTTGCATTTATTGAGAAAGCAAGGAAGGATGTAGCAGCAACAACTGACGTTAAGAAAAAGCAGGCTTTAGAAGAAAAGTATAATAAAGAATTAGCTGCTAAAAAAGCCGCTATGGATAAAAATTATGCAACTAAATTGTCAGCAATTGATGATTCTATTTCTAAACAAATTGAAGCTCAAGCAAAAGCTGGCGGATATGATATAGTTCTAGCTAAAGGTGCTGTATTATATGGTGGTTCTGATATTACTGAAGCTGTAAAAAAAGCTGTAAAATAGGTATTTAATTAAAATAAAAATCCCGACTTTATAAAAGTCGGGATTTTTATTTTTTAAATATCTTTGTAAGAACCAATAAATTTATCTGTGTAAATAGTATGTAGTAATTCGTGTGCTTTATGAGAGTTTGGTTCTTCCAAGTATTCATTATATAATTTTCTGATTGATGGGTTAAAGTGTGATTTCCTATATTGGAGTTCAGAATCTTCTTTATAAAGCCCTTGAGCTCGTTCTTCTTTTATTTTTGAATCATCACAACTTCTTGGTTGCCCTCCACCATTTATACAGCCACCAGGGCAAGCCATAACTTCAAGCATTTGGAATTTAGCTTTCCCTTCTTTAATTTCTTTAAGAGATTTTTCAGCTTCTCTTAATGTGGATACAACTCTTATTATAAGTTTTGTTCCTTTTAAATCAAGTTCGATATCTCTTGAACGATTTGAAGTTCCTCGCATTTGTTTTATATCAACATCATTTAAAGGTTCACTTGTTGCGAATTCATATGCTGTTCTTGCAGCTGCTTCTGCAACACCGCCTGATGCTCCAAAAATGGTTCCAGCTCCTGTGTATTCCCCGAATGGTGAATCTGGAGCTTCGGTATCCAAAGCGTTAAAGTTAATTCCTGCTTCTTTAATCATTCTTCCTAATTCCTGAGTCGTTAAAACATAATCAGTATCAGGTTTTCCATTAGTAGTTAATTCTGGTCGTTTGCATTCATATTTTTTTGCGGTACAAGGCATAATTGCAACAACAACCATATTATCTCTACTTATTCCAAAATGTTCTGGAACTAGAGTTTTTAAAACTGGTGATAACATACTCATTGGTGATTTACAACTTGATAGATGATGTAGCATATCAGGATGTTCTGTTTCTAAATATTTAATCCAAGCAGGGCAGCAAGATGTAAATATTGGTAAGTTTTCTCCAGATTTAAGTCTTGATAAAAATTCAGTAGCTTCTTCCATAATTGTTAAATCAGCACCGAAATTAGTATCAAATATTAAATCAAATCCTATTTTTCTAAGTGCAGCATTCATTTTGCCAATTGAATTTACGCCAGGTTCGAGCCCGAACATTTCACCTATTGCAACACGAGTTGCAGGAGCCATTTGGACTACAACTTTTTTCTCTGGATTTGTAATTTCTTTCCATACTTGTTCTATGTCAGATTTGATTGTAAGAGCTCCTGTTGGACATACTGCAGCACATTGTCCGCAATTTACACAATCAACTTGACCAAGAGGCCTTCCATTCATAGGTTGAACAAGTGTTTTTGACCCTCTATTTGCAAATCCTAATACTGCGTGTCCTTGAAATTCGCTGCAAGCTCTAACGCAAGCTCCGCAAAGTATACATTTATTCGGGTCTCTAACAATTGAAGGACTTGAATCATCAATTGGTAAGTAGTCTTCTAATTCTTTATCAGGATAACGAATGTTTCTAATACCATATTCTTCTGCATATTTTTGTAATTCACAATTCCCTGATTTTTCGCAAGTTAGACAGTTTCTGTCGTGATTTGCCAGTAGTAATTCAAGAACTGTTTTTCTAATTCTTCTTGTTTTTTCAGTGTTAAGATGAATTTTTAAGCCTGTTTCTGGCGGCATTGTACAAGAAGATTGAATGCCTCTGCCTTCAACTTCTACAACGCACATTCTGCAAGCTCCAAATGAAGTTAAATCCGGACGATAGCAAAATGTAGGAACATTCATTCCTGCTTTTCTTATTACTTCAAGAAGATTTGGTTCATCAGTAAATTCAACTTCTTTCCCGTCTATAAATAATGTTTTTTTATCACTCATTTTTGTATTCCTTATAAATTTTATTCAAGTACGATAGCTCTGAATGGGCAGTTTGTTAAACAAGCCTCACATTTAATACATTTATCTTGATTAATGTGATGAGGATTTTTAACTGTTCCTTCAATAGCACCCACAGGGCAAACTCTTGCACATTTTGTACAGCCTTTGCATAAAGATTCATTAATAACAATCTTTTTCATTGCAGTACATACGCCTGCAGGACATTTTTTATCTTTAATGTGAGCTATATATTCGTCTCTGAAATATTTTAGTGTTGATAATACAGGATTTGGAGCTGTTTTACCAAGACCGCATAAAGAACCGTCTTTTACTGAGTGAGCAAGTTCTTCTAAAAGTTCCAAATCTTCCATTGTCCCTTTGCCTGCTACTATTTTTTCAAGTATTCTAAGCATATTTTTTGTACCTTCTCGGCAAGGAACGCATTTTCCACAACTTTCGTGTTGTGTGAAATTCATGAAAAATCTTGCAACTTCAACTATACATGTTTTATCACTCATTACTACAAGACCGCCTGAGCCTACCATTGCTCCGGCTTTTATAAGGTTGTCGTAATCCATAGGAATATCAAGATGTTCTTCTGTTAAACAACCTCCTGATGGTCCTCCGATTTGTACGGCTTTGAATTTTTTGCCGTCACGCATTCCACCACCGATGTCAAATACAATCTGTCTTAGGGTAGTGCCCATTGGTACTTCTATAAGACCAGTATTATTTACTTCTCCAGTAAGTGCGAATGTTTTAGTCCCTTTAGATGTTTCTGTCCCCATTTGAGCAAACCAGTCTGCACCATTTAGCATAATTACGGGAACATTTGCTAATGTTTCAACGTTATTAATTAAGGTTGGTCTGCCAAATAGTCCTTTATTTGCAGGGAATGGCGGTTTGGGTCTAGGCATTCCCCTTTCGCCTTCAATAGATGCGATTAGTGCTGTTTCTTCTCCGCAAACGAAAGCTCCTGCACCTTCTTTGATATGAATATCAAGAGAAAAATTGCTTCCCATTATGTTTTTACCTAAGAAATTTCTTTCTTCTGCATCTTTTATAGCTTTTCTTAAACGTTTAATTGCAAGAGGATATTCCGCTCTAACATAAATATAACCTTCATCTGCACCTATTGCAAACGCTGCAATTGCCATACCTTCAAGTAATTTGTGAGGATCTCCTTCCATTACAGATCTATCCATAAATGCACCAGGATCACCTTCATCACCATTACATACTATATAAGATTTTCCACCTTTATTTGCTGCAGTAAATCTCCATTTCCTACCAGTAGGGAATCCGCCACCGCCTCGACCGCGAAGTCCTGATTTTTCAATTGTATCTATTACGGCATCAGGATTATTTTCTTTTAAGACATTTGCTAGAGCTTCATAGCCTCTTACAGCTATAGCTTCATCTATGCATTCTGCATTGATATTTCCGCAGTTTGCAAGTGCTGTTCTTGTTTGTTTTGCATAGAAATTAATATGAGCATCATCTAAAACATGTTCATGAGTTTTAGGATCTACATATAATAATCTTTCTACAGGTTTGTTATTTTTGATATGACTTTCATATATTTCTTCAACATCTTTTTCTTTTACTTTTACATAAGTAATATGTTTGTCTGGTATTACAACAAGTACGCCTTGTTCACAAAAACCATGGCATCCTGTTGGGACTATTGTCATTTTGTCATAATCTGTAAGTACAGATACGTCAGCACCAAGTTCTTTGAATTTTTCTATAACTTTTAATGAGCCATTAGCTACACAACCTGTTCCTGCACAAACAAGAACTCTTAAGCCTTGTTTATCAATAATATCTTTAGCTTTTTTTTGTTCTTCTTTTATATCAATATTTAGCTGTGATGTATTCATTAGTCTTCCTCCTTCATTAGTGTATCTAATACTATTGTGATAGCATCAGATGTCATTTGAGGATAAACTTTTTCATTAATGACAACTACAGGAGCTAGACCACAAGCACCTAAACAACTAACTGTTTCAAGTGAGAATAACCCATTTTCGCTAGTTAATTGACCTTCAGGCATATTTAATTTCGCTCTGATAGCATTTAAAACAGGCATTGAGCCACGTACGTGGCAAGCTGTTCCATCACATACTTTTATTTCATATTTCCCTTTTGGTTCAAGGGAAAATTGTGCATAAAAAGTTGCAACCCCAAATACTGTTGCAGGTGATAACCCTTCAATTTTTGTTCCGATGTAAATTAAAGCTTCTTCAGGGAGATATCGGTAAACTTCCTGTACTTTTTGTAAAATCGCAATCAAGTTAGATTTTTTACAATCATATGATTGGATAATTTCATCTAACTTTGATGTGTCGATTTTATGAGGGTTTTCTACACTCATATCGAACTCCTACGTATTTTATTTTCTGATTAACCCCGATTGTATATTGTTATTAGAAAAGGAAAATAAACATACAATCTTATTCAGATTATTGCATAAGAGCCGTTGAAAATCAAGTTTATTTACTATTTTTACCTGTTACTGTATTGGTTAATTTTTCAATATTTCTGTATAAATTTCTTAAAAAAGTATCTTCTGTTTGGCTAACAATTTCACCAACTCTTTCAAGACCATCTGTAACAATAGGGATAATTACTTGTTTTTCGCAAACCTTAGGAAATGTTTTATCAGTATTTGCTGAAATTATTTTTGATTTTGATTTCCCGTTTAACAGATTTGTTACTATTACACTAAGTTTATCTGAAAAATTATTTTCCATAATAGGAGAGACAGATTCATCATCTTCTAATAATCTCTTTGCGTCATATATATCTATAGATACTCCTTTTTTCTTTGCGTAATTTGCCATTACTTCTCTTGCATTATACATTTGGTTAAAAGAGTCTCCATAAGTATTAAAATCATGTATTTTTACATAATTATTAATTTCTGTTATTTTTTTATTTAATCTATGTTTTTCTACTTGAGTTTCAATTCTATTAAAAATTTTTGAAATATTCATTTTAATCTCCTTTTATCTGTAGATAATAATAAATATAAACATAAATTTTTTTGTTAGAATATTAAGGAATATTAATGTTATATAATTTTATTACAATATTTTTCGATTGGACATTCATTGCATTTGGGTTTTTGTGGTTTGCAAATATTTTGTCCGTGTGTTACTAGTAATGTGTTTATATCTATCCAATACTTTTCAGGTAGAATTTCTCTTAATTTCAATTCTGTTTCATCTGGAGTTTTTGTTTTGACATACCCAATTCTGTTGAAAATTCTATGGACATGAACATCCACACAAATTGCAGGTTTATTAAAGCCTAGAGATAATGTTAGATTTGCAGTTTTTCTTCCTACTCCGTTAAATTTGCATAATTCTTCAATCGAGTCAGGAACTTTTGAATTATATTTTTCTACAAGTATTTTAGAAAGCTCTACAATTTGTTTTGCTTTATTTGAATAAAATCCAACAGGATAAATAGCTTTTTCAAGTTTTTTTATATCGCAATTTGCAAAATCTTTAGGAGTTTTGCCCAGTTCAAGCATTCTTAATGTCGCAGGATAAGTTGTTTTATCATTAGTTCTAAGACTTAGAATGCAGGCTATTAATACCAAATAAGGGTCTTTAAAACTATCCATAAGCTTTACAAAGTCGCTTTGTGGTTGTTTGGCTTTTTTTAATAATTCTACAATTTTGTCGATATCAATTTTGGTCTGCATTATTTAATAGTGCCTCAGTATTAATTACAGTTTTTAATTTTAAAGCATAAATATCATTTCGTTCAAAGTTTGCCATTTTTACTGTATCTTTTTCTGTTGTTACAATTATGCCTTGAGGAATTTCTTCTTCTGTATATAGATGATGATCATCAAAATCTTTGGTACCTTTAATTTTATAATCTTTCAAAAAGTTATAAAATTGTGTTGGTTGTCCAATTGCGCAGATTGCTGTAATTTCACTGTTTTTAGGTAAAATTTCTCCTGTTTTAATATTGTATACTATGTCAGGTTCTGTATAGCAGACTTCTGTTTGAACTTTTAATTTTTTACCCATTATTTTTGATAATTTCTCTGCTCTTGAATGATCAATATCTTTGCTTACAATAATTAATTTATTAATTCTTGAAAGAGCTTCAGTGCCTTCTCTTAATGGGCCTGCAGGTAGTAATTTTTCGTTACCAAATCCCATTTTGCTATCCATTAATACGATATCTAAATCTCTATGAAGTTTTCTGTGTTGGAACCCGTCATCAAGTATAATTTTTGTAGTTCCGAATTTATTAATTGCATATTCAGCGGCTTTGTATCTGTTTTTACAAGTGATAACTACTGCCCCTTTTGTATTTTGTGCTAACCAATAAGGTTCATCGCCAGATAAATTTGCATTATAATATATTTTTTCTCCATCAGAGATAATATTTATATTTTTATTGGAAAGTTTTCCTCCATAACCGCGAGAAATTATTGCAATTTTTTCTCCTTTACCAATAAAATATTTAGCAATTTCTGATACAACTGGAGTTTTTCCTACACCTCCTGTTGTCAAATTCCCAACAGAAATAACAAAAGCATTTACTTTTTTAGGTTTGATTATATTTTTGTCATAAAGTATATTTTTTAAACCGCTTCCTAATCCATAAAATATTGAAGCGAATTCTAGAATTTTTACAATTAGACCTTTTGCATTTTTATCATAATGTATTTTGGAAATTTCAGTTTTTAAATTCATATTGTTTTCCTATCAAATTTTAGAACATTAATCTCCAAAGTAAAAATCTCTTGTTAAGTTTTTCAGAGAATTTTCTCAAATTGCAGGTTGTAACTCTAGTATCTTCTATAATTGATTGTAATTCAGTTTTCTTTTCAGGTGTTAATTTATTAACTGTTTCAAGAGTTGTTGAAATATCAACCATTGCAGTATTAACATTTGCAACAGCTCTGTTTATATCTTTTTTTAGCTGATCGTCTTTTGTAAGAGAATTTACATATCCGCTTATTTCATTTACGTTATGTGTAATAGCTCTTATATCTTCAGCCATTTGTTCAGCTTCTTGTTCGTTTCCGATAAGTTTATTTAGATTTTGAGATAATTTATCAACTGAATTGGCTGTAGATAACATTGTTGTTTTAAATTGTGGATCTCCGATTATGTTATTAATGTTATAAGACAACATATTGAAATCAGTTGTAGCCTTATCCATCATTACCATAAGTTGTCTTAAATCGCTGCTTGAGTCATCAATTAATCCATTTAATTTAGCCATAGTATCGCTTGTTTGCCCTGTTAAAGAATTAATATTTCTGACTGACATTTTTAATTCTGCGATTACTTCATCAGATAATAAATCATTAATCTTTTTATTTGTTTCTGTTAAAGATTCAGCAGCTCTATATTGCCAATCCATAAAATCAGCTATTCTCATCGGTTCAATTATTGTATAAGGTGATTTTTGATTTGGGTATGGCAATGTAATATCATCTAAAGTTGAAATTAATAGTTTATTTGTTCCATTTGATTTAACTACTTTCCCTTTTAAAAATTCCGGTAAAATAAGACCAGGAAGATTTATTACATAATCAATTTTATATGCGTAGTTTGTTTTAATGCTATCTTTCATTGTATATGGAACAACATCTTTTGATACAACTTTAATGTTTGTAATTTTACCTACATCATAGAATTTTTTATCCAATTTCATTTCAACATCGTCATCTTTATAAAGAATATCTTTATTCACCATTGGAATAAATACTGTTCTTGTTTTTGGCGGTGTGATTTCTAAAAATAATTCACCGATAAGTCCTGATTGTTGAATAGAAAATATTGAAGCTTTTGGTATTTCTACGTTGGGTTCAGTTATAACAAATTTTACTTTAACATAACTGTTTTCACCATCAATTACTGGGGTAATTTCTTCAACTTGTCCTACTCTTAACCCCATCATCTGAACACCTGCACCCGGACGCATGCCGTTTACATCTTTGAATTGTATTTCAATTCTGTCTGCAGATGAAAAAGTGCGACCTTTAACCTTGAAAACTACTCCGATTAAAAGAATTAATGCTAATAATGTTAAAAGCCCTACTTTAAAAGATGATGAAAATTTCATTTGATGCCTTTCCTACTTTTATTTTATTGTAGCAAAAACAACAAAATTGTGCAAAATTATTAATTATAGATAGTTGGCTAAAATATTTTTAACGTAATTTTGAGTTTCTTTGTATGGTGGCACTCCGTCATATTTATCGACAGCCCCAGGACCAGCATTGTATGCGGCTAATGCTAAAATTACATTTCCGTTATATTTGTTTAACATAGATTTTAAATATTTAACCCCGCCTTCAACATTTTGCACAATATTATAAGGATCTTGTACTCCTAAATTTTTAGCAGTAGATGGCATTAATTGCATTAGTCCCATAGCACCTGCTTTTGATTTTGCTTTTGGGTTAAATCCTGATTCTTGTTTAATTAGTGCTTGTACTAGTTTTTCATCAACCCCATGTTTTTCTGCAATTTGATTAACAACATTTAAAATTTGAGATTTTGTTGCAGATTGAGAGTTTGCTTGAATTGCATTTGCTTCTATTAGAGCGTTTTGAAAACTGCTTTGAGGAGTTTGACTGATTATATTTGCATTTACTTTTTTTAATTCAGGATTAAGCAATAATGATCCGAAATTAGATTTCGTAGTAGATTGGAGAACTTTTTCAAATGATGGGGAATTTATTTTTCCATTATTTGGATAAATAGCATCAAGCGGATTTTGTGGTTCGTTTGTAGCTGTTAAATTATTAACTTTATTAGAAAGTTGGGCGTAACGTTGCATTGCTTGAGCTTGTCCGCCTGTATTTAATAGATTTTGAATAAATTGTGAAAACATACCACCTCTACCCTTATCTGTTTTTATTTTATATAAAATCAGATATTTCCGTATCCTCTATTTGCATTAATGATATTTATTAAAATGTCAATTAATAAACATGCAATCACCGTATGAGAAAAAGCGGTAATTGTTTTTTATTGCTTCATTATATGCTTCAAATATAAAATCTTTTCCAGCTAATGCACTGACAAGCATTAGAAGTGTAGATTTTGGTAGGTGGAAATTTGTAATAAGCTTGTCAATAACCTTAAATTCATAAGGTGGGTATATGAATAATTCCGAATGGTCATGACAAGGTTGTATACATCCATATTTTTGGAAAGCTGTTTCAAGAGTTCTAACAGTCGTAGTGCCTACTGCTATGATTTGTTTCCCATCTTTTTTGGCTCTGTTAATTTGCTCTGCAGCTTTTTCAGAAATTTCAAATGTTTCAGAATGCATTTTGTGATTTTCAACATTTTCACATTGAACCGGTCTGAAAGTCCCTAGTCCTACATTTAATGTGACATATGCTAATTCAACCCCCTTGTCTTGAAGCTTTTGTAAAATTTCTTGAGTAAAGTGTAATCCGGCAGTTGGTGCAGCTACTGATCCTTCATCTTTAGCATATACTGTTTGATATCTTTCAAAGTCAAGTTTTTTTAAGTCTTCATTTTGAATTTTTCTTTCAATATATGGTGGCAATGGAATTTGACCATTTCTATGAAGAACATCAAGAACATTGTCCCCTTCAAACATTAATTCTACAAGCCATTCCCCGTTTTCTTCCAATCGTTTAATCGCTTTTACTGATAATTCTTCGCTGATTTTAATAATTGTATCAGGTTTGACTCTTTTAGAAGGTTTAATTAACACGTCCCACAAGCATAGCTGCTTGACCCGACACATTGGGTTTTGCATATTTTCTTCTAAACTTTGAGTTTCTGCTTGTTTTAATAAAAATACTTCAATTTTAGCTCCTGTGTCTTTATATCCGATAAGACGCGCAGGTAGAACTTTTGTGTTGTTCATAACCAAAAGAGTATTTTTATCAATTAAATCTACAATGTCATAAAAATGTTTATGAGAAATGGTTCTATCCTTTCGGTTTAGAACCATCATTCTCGAATTATCTCTTTTATCGGCAGGTAACTGCGCAATTAATTCTTCAGGTAAATTGTAATCATATTCAGATAAAAGCATTTTATTTATTATTCCTTTGGTTCAATTTTTTTTGCACCTGCAATATCTGAATCTGTTACGATATTTTTTGTTCTTTCTTGTTCTTTATCAATTTGTTTATTAACTATAACAGTTTGCAAAATTTGTATTATGTTACTTGTAACAAGATATAATAGAACACCTGCAGGAATTGGGATTATTACAAATGTACCGATAATCATAATTGGCATAAATGTACCCATTGATTTTTGGATAGCTTCTTGAGTTGGGTCAACAGCTCCATCTTTAGGTTTTTGAGTTGCCATCATGATTTTTTGTGATGCGAACATTGTAAGTGCAAATAAAGCGATTAAAACAAATACATCCCAGTGGAAAGATCTTGCTGCAACAATAGTTGGTACAGATGCTGCTAATACGCTTCCTTGTTTTGTAAATGTAATTTTTTCAACTTCTTTATTTGTCATATCAGTTACTGATATTTCTGCTTTTTGAATTTGATCAAGTTGTGCGAATTTTAAATTTAGGTGGTCCAAATCAATTTTAAAGTCAATATTTTCACCAGGTTTAAATTCTCCTTGAATTTCTATAGCTTTATTTGGATCTTTAATTTTTACATTTTCTAAAGTTTCATCAGGTAAATATACAGTAGCAGTTTTTCCTAAAGTAAATGTATCACCTTGAGAAACTCCGAATGTGCCATCGAAAGAACGTCCTGCTGTAGCTCTTAATGTTGTATCAAGTCTGCTTAAAAAGCCGAAAGATGTATCGCCTGCAATTTGAATAAATTGAGGGCTCATTAAAGCTGAATATAAAAGAATGAATATTGGTAATTGAATTAATAAAGGTAAACAGCCGCCCATTGGGTTAAACTTATGTTCTTTGTAAAATTCCATAAGTTTTTGTTGCATTTTTTGCGGGTCGCTTTTATATCTGTCTTGAATAGCTTTAATTTTTGGTTGTAAATTTTGCATCATTTTCATAGAACGTTGTTGAGATACGTTCAATGGCCACATTGCAAGTCTTATAACAACTGTTAATAATATAATCGCAAGTCCGTAATTTCCTACAATAGAAGCTAGTGCTTTTAGAGCTTCAATAGTTAAAGTTGTAAAATCCAATTTCCCTAATCCTCATTTAATAGTGTAAAATCTCTTCTCCAGAAGTTTATTATAAAAGTAGAGTCAAGTCAATAAATTGTAAACAATAAAAAAAGATTGACTTGTTGTCAATCTTTTCTAAATGGTCGGGATGACACGATTTGAACGTGCGACCCCCTCGTCCCAAGCGAGGTGCGCTACCAAGCTGCGCCACATCCCGATATTTAATTTTCAATCGCTAAACTTGCGACAATTTTTATTCTATGATAAACATTTTTTTACGTCAAGAGGTTTTTTATTATTTTATCTTTTATTTTCTATAACACTTTGTTTGGCTGCAACTCCAAGCCCAATGCCGGCAATTAAATAAGTTAGCCAAGCAAAGAAGTAATTTCTTTTTAGTGGCTTAAGATTTACAGAGTTACCAAGTGTTGCTTTGGCTGCTTTTACTCCTCTAATTGATGCCAGACCTTCTTCTATAATTGTTGGTAAAAATGCAGCAAAACCAATTTTCCCGGCATTTCTTTCTATGAAACTAGGTTTGTTATCATCTTGTTTAGATAGTCCGTTAAGCATTATTAGTGCAGTTGGAACTGCAGATACAAACATTCTTGATTTTTGTAAGAATTTTAAGAATTTACCTTTGTGTGCGTTTATGGCATGACCTAATTCATGTAATATTAAAGAAGGTTTATTCTTTGGTGCTACTGCAAGTTTAAATTGGTCAGTATAAAAAGCGTTTTCTCCTCTCGCAACAGGTTTTAGTGCTTCTTGTAGAACTTTTGGGTATTTGTTTATGTTATTTGCATCAATAAAGTCAACATTAACATTTAATTTGTTTTTGTTGACCATATTTTGAGCAATTTGTTTTACATTTTCTGCATTAGTAAATTCTTTGCCCTGCATCAATTTATTTCCGCACCATTCTGATGCTTTATGTAAGAATAATGCAAATGCTTGTAAAAGACCTGCAGTTAAAACCGTTTTTTCTGGATTATATTGGGGCTGCGGTTCTTGAAAACTTGCAGGGGTATAGAAATTATTATTTTTGTGTAAATAATAATTGTTTTGATTATTGTAATCTGTTCTTACACTACTAATTCCTGTCACGTTATTAGTAAAACATGTAAATAAAAAAAATTGCTATATTTTAATATTTATTAATTATTATTTTTCTATTTCACTAAACATTTCTTTTCCTGCTCCGCAAATAGGGCATACCCAATCTTCAGGTAGTTCGTCAAATTTCTTTTCTTCATTTTCTTCGTCATATATCCATTGACAAACGTTACATACGTATTTCATTTTTTTCTCCTTTTGTGTTATAGTTGTTGTATGAAAAATATTTTTGAAACTAAAGTTTATTATTCTGATACAGATGCGTATGGCGTTGTTTGGCACGGTGCATATTTAAGATGGTTAGAAAAAGGTCGTGTAGACTTGTGTAATACATTAGGTCTTGATCTTGTTTCTATGAAAAAGATGGATATTCTTTTACCTGTTACAAATATGAATGTCAAATATAAAGCATCTGCAAAGTTAGATGATGCTATTATTATTGAAACTTGGATTGAAAAATTCAATAGCTTGTCAGTTACATTCAAGCAGGTAATTAAGTCTAAAGAAACTGATAAAGTATTTATTGAAGCTGTATTCGATGTTGTTGCGATAAGTAATGCAGGTAAATTGTATAGAAGAATGCCAGCTGATCTTATTGAATGTTTTGAAAAAGCGGTTAAAGATGATGAAAAGTCTCTTGTGACTTGCTAGGTAGTAAAAAGGAATAAAAAATGTCCGGAGTTCGATTAAATAAATATATTGCTTCATCTGGGCTTTGTTCTCGTCGAAAAGCTGATGATTTAATAGAAAAAGGTTCTGTAAGTGTAAACGGTAAAGTCGTTACAGAACTTGGCTTTCTAGTGCAGCCTAAAGATAAAGTATTTGTTAATAAAAAACTTATTGCGCCAGCAAAACATCAGTATTATAGATTTTTCAAACCTGCAGGTTATATAACTACAAGAGAAGATGATCAGGGTAGAAAAACTATTTATGATTTGTTACCTGAAAATTTGTACAGCTTAAAACCTGTTGGACGTTTAGATAAAGATTCTACAGGACTTTTAATTTTGACAAATGATGGTGATTTAATTAATGCTTTGACTCACCCTTCAATTAAAGTTCCTAAAGTTTATTTAGTTACAATAAATTCATCAATACACAGGCATGAATTAGAACAGTTAGCTAATGGTATTGAATTAGAGCCTGGTAAGATTGCTTATGCAGATATTGAAGTTTTGGAAATGGATAGCAGTCATACTGAAATGAGAATTACTCTTTATCAAGGTATGAATAGGCAAATTAGAAAAATGTTCAAAGCTGTCGGATATGAGGTAAAAACTTTAAAACGAATTCAACATGCTACATTAACTCTTGATGGATTAAAACGCGGAGAATTCAAACCAATCAAACCAATACAGATTAGAGAGTTGAAAAACTTTTTAAATAGGATTTCAAAACAGTGAAAAGAATAGCTATTTGTGGAAATATTGCATCAGGTAAATCTACTGTCCAAAAAATATTAGAGGAAAAAGGATATAAGGTTTTGGATACTGATGAAGTTTCCAAAAAACTATTAACTGTCAATAATAAAGAGTTATATGATGGTTTCAAAAATTATGATGTGTTTGAAAATGGAGAATTTTCTCGTTTTAAAGTCGCGCAATTAATTTTTTCAGATGAAGAAGCAAGATTAAAAATTGCATCAATAATGCATCCTCAAATTGCAGAAGAAATTAAGATATTTTTTGACGCGAATCAATCTGATGATTTGTTATTTGTAGGAATTCCTTTGCTTTTTGAATCTAATATGCAATCATTGTTTGACAAAATTATTTTTGTCTATACTGATGATGGAATACGCTTAGAAAGATTATTAAAACGCAATAACTATACTATAGAACATGCAAAATCACGTATAAATTCACAAATGCCACAAGAAGATAAAGTTAAATTAAGTGATTATGTGATAAATAATAATGGAGATTTTAATAATTTAACAATAGCAGTTGATCAATTATTATGCAACATAACTTTGTGATACCGGAACAAATACTCTTGCTCCTTGTCTTATATTGTTAGTAACCCCATCACTTGCTGCTTGTCCGTTCCCAAGTGTGATTTCAGTATGCCCATATTTTGAACTGTAACCTGCAACTCCTTTATCATAAACTAATACGCATCCAGCAGGAAGAGTTGATAGGTCTAGTCCCTTTGTCGAGATTTCTTTAAAATTCTTGTTGCGTTTCAGGATGTTTGCGCATTCATACGCATCCCCATATTCATATGCGCCAAGTCCACTGTTTTGTATTGCATTTTTTACATATGTTGCACATTGATGAGTAAATCCTACAGTGTTTTTGGCTGCTGTATTTGCTAATTTGTCTCCTTTTGTTTTGTCATACCCTGCATCTTCAAGAGTCGCTGATACTTTATTGGAACTTAATGAATTTGTTGTGGTGTTATTATTATTTGAATCAAGTACTTTTTGTAAGTTTGCAAAGTTATTGTTATAAAGTGAGAATAAATTATTTCCAGATGTATATGTTGAATAATTCTTGATTGGAGTAAATTTAAAATTTGTTGTCGAAATATTTATTTTCGGCAATTGAAAATCATATTGTATATTTGTGTTGAAGTTTACTAAACTCACAATATGTCCCCTTAATTTTCCTCTTGTATATATAAAGTTATTTTTTGTTTAAAAATTGTCTGTTTGTAAAGAAATTTAAACAGGAATAAATACATAGGCGTGTTTTGATTCTTCTATTTTTTCAGTTATTACGTCACTACAAGCTCTGCCATCTCCTAATGTAATTTCAACATGACCATCTTTACCATATCCGGCATCATATTTGTCATATACAATTATGCATCCTGCAGGGAGATTTTTTAAATCTTCTCCTTTAACTTTTGTTTCTTTAAAATTAGGATTTGCTCTGAGTATGTATTTACAATATTCTCCATTTCCGTTTATGTATGGACCTAGCCCTACATCTCTTATTGCTTCTTTAACATATTTTGCACATAGCGGATAATTTCTGTATTCAGGCAAGCCTGCAAGAATTCTATCTGCTAGAGCTTGCCCTTTTTGTGCATTGTATTCTATCCCGTTAATTTTAATGCGGGATATGTTTTCTGTTGTCTCTTCCTTATTTAATGTTTCTACACTACTATCATTTTTTACACTTCTAATTACGAGAGAATCGATAAGTTTTGGAACTTCTTGTTCCTTTTGAGTTTGCCAAATAGAGTTTTGGCTGTTTAGTTGAAAACTTTGAAATGGGAATATTGTCATGCAATTTACTGGCATGAAAAAATTCATAAATGGAAAATAGCTATAATTATAGTTAAAATTGAAAAAATTATAATTAAACAAATTATTTCCCCTTATATTCCCCTGATATTTATATAAAGTTTTTTTGTTGCAAAAAATTGCCTAATGTAAAAGAATGTAAAAATAATTCAAGTAATTTTTTTTGTAGCCGATATATTGGTTGAGGTTAGTTATGTTTGATAATATTTATACATTTTATGATGATGCGGAATATATAATAAATTCATTCAGTGCAAATAAAATAGTCAAACTGTTAAATAAGCGTATTGAGGAAGGTCAAAAAACACCACAAAATTACGCTTTTCTTGCTAATGCTTATTATTATAAAGGTCAGAATTCTAAAGCTTTAAAGTATGCTTTAAAGGCAAAATATTTAGATGAAGATTATTATTATACTGACTATATTCTTACAATTATATATATAAACGAAGAAAATATTTCTAAAGCGGAAAAATATCTTTTAATTCTTCTTGAAAAATGTCCGGAAGATTATTATTTTGCATATTATGCAGCTGTTTGTTTATATAATCTGAAAGGAGAATCTGATATTGCTGAAAAGTATTCAAATAAATTAAAGCAAATTAATAAACAAGATCCTTCTTGTGAAACTTTTAAAGCTTTGGCTTGTTTTTTAGAGCATGATTATAAAAATATTTTGAAGTATTCGATTTCTGCTTTGAAAATGAAGCATAATACTTTGGATAATCTGATTTTATTATTTGGTTTGATATTAGTTTCCGAAATTTCTATATTTTTTAAAAGTATAGATGGTACAAATTTGTTTAGATATTTTGTAATATTATTTTTGCCAAAAGATGAAAAGTATGCTTGTATTTCAGATATGTCGATGTTTAATAATTTAAAAAAAAGCTCTTAAAAATATAAATAAAGCTATAAAAATTAATCCTAAACCTGCTTATTTTATTCGTAAAGCTACAATATTTACAATGTGTTATCGTTATAAAAAAGCTATTAATATTTTAGAGGAAGTTATAAAAAATAATCCTGAATATACATATTTATATGGAGAGTTAAGCAATTTATATGAAAAAATTAATGACTATAAAAAAGCTTTGGAATACGCAAATTTAGATTTATTAAATAATAAGCATAATACGGATATGTACTATAGAAAATTTGATATACTATTTGAGTTGAAAAGATATGATGACTGTTTAAATATTTTGGATAAGTTAGAAAAAGAATTTTCGACTGGTGATAAACATGAATATAAACGAGCACAAATTTTTATATCAAATAAAGATTATGAAAAAGCTATTTTGTATTTGAATAAGCTGTTATTAAGAGAAAAAGATTATTTATATTTGCAAGATAAGATGTATTGTCTGTTTATGTTAGAACGGTATGATGAAGCAATTGATATTGGACTGCAATTAATGGATGAAAAAGAAAAAGGCATTGTTTGTTTTTGGCTTGCTCGGAGTTATTTAGCTATTGAAGATTATCAAAAAGCTCTAATTTATATGAATAAATCAATTTTGCTCGGAGATTGTGATCAGTGGAATTATTATTGGAAATCTGTAATCCTTGAAAATTTAGGGAAAAATCATGAGGCTGAAATTGCCTATCAAAAAGCTATAAATCTTGGTTACAGTGAAAACGATTAAAGCTTTATAATACTAGCTTCGGCTTTACCCATATCTACCATTTCAAAAGGTTTCTCAATATTTTCAGTATTTTCATAATCACAAGAATTTAATTCGAAAAGCTTGTCAATATCGATATTCCCATTGAATAAATAAAACTTATTCACATTTTTCATATACAGACCAAAAGAATTTTCTTTTTTTAATTGTTTTAAAAATTCTTTTTTTATTTCATTTTTTGAAAAGCCGTCAAATGTATAATCTTTTGTAAGATCACAATTCTTTTTTAGAGTTTCTAGTAAAACATATGGTTCTATCCATTTTGTGATAATTTTATTCATGATAGAACCTCTGCATCTTCTTGTGATTTGAATTGCATTTCATAAAGATATCTGTATTTACCGTTTTCAATATGAATTAGCTCGTCATGAGTTCCAAGTTCAGCTAATTCTCCGTCATTTATAACGGCAATTCTATCAGCATTTTTAATAGTTGATAATCTGTGTGCAATTACAAATACTGTTTTGTTTTGAATTAAATTGTCTAAAGCTTTTTGAACGATTGCTTCAGATTCATTGTCAAGTGCAGATGTAGCTTCATCTAGGATAACAATAGGAGCATCTTTTAACATTGCCCTTGCTATTGCTACACGTTGTCTTTGTCCTCCAGATAAAGAAGTTCCTCTTTCTCCAACAAATGTGTCTAATCCATTTTCTAATGTATGGATAAATTCATCTAAATGAGCCATTTCAACAACTTTTTGAATTTCTTCATCTGTTGCATTTTCATTTCCCATCAATATATTATCTTTAATTGTGCCTGAAAATAGAAAGTTATCTTGGAACACAAAAGAAATATTATTTCTTAAAGAATCCAAATCAAAATTTCTGATATCAATTCCATCAAATTCAATTGATCCTGATTTTACATCATAGAATCTTGGTAAGAGGCTAACTACAGTACTTTTCCCGCCACCAGAATTGCCGACAAGAGCCATAGTCTCTCCTTTATTGATATGAAGAGAGAAGTTTTTCAATACAGGAGTGTTTTCTTCATATTCAAAACATACATTGTTAAAATCAATAGAGTTTTCTAATCCTTTTAGATTAATAGCATTTTTAGGTGATTTTATTTGTGGTTGTAAATCAAATAGTTCAAATACTCTGCTCATTGCAACGAATACATTTTGTAAGTTTGTTAATGTATTACCAAGAGTTTTAGTTGGTTTATATAAAAGTAGTAATGATGTTACAAATGATGCAAAACTCCCTGCAGTCATTTGTCCTGAAAGAATTAAATGGTTTCCATAAGCCATAACAAGAGCAATACCTATTGAACATACAAAGTACATAATAGGAGACATCCAGCCTACTCTTTTTGTTAAAGACATTGCAAGATGGAATTGTTCCTGTATCTGATTATCGAATTTTGTATTTTGGTCATTTTGGAGGTTATATGCTGTCATAATTTTGTTGCCGGCAAAAGTTTCGTTAAAGTTTGTTGCCATATTCCCGCCTACAACCATTGTTGCATTAGATACTTTTTTAATTCTTTTTCTGATAAGAGTTACTGGCGTAATTGCTATAGCCATTATAGTAACACCGATTATCGCAAGTTTCCAAGAGTTGTATAATAAAACTCCAACAAGTCCGATAAGTCCAAAAAATGTCGCGATGAATGATTTTAACATATCAATAATATTTCTTGATGCTGTATCAGGATCTGATAAGAATCTAGTTAGTACGATTCCTGAAGAATTTACGTCAAAAAATTGAGGATCCATAGAGGTCAATTTTCTGAATAAATCTTTTTTTAATGACATAGATATTTTTTGGCCAGTCCAATCTGTTAAATAATTACTTAAATATTTTAAAATTCCTTGGAATAATGCAAATGCAACTATACCAAAAGGAATTATCGCAGCTAAAAATGCTTGAGAATGAACTGTAATTCCTAAAAAAGACCAAGTGTGCTCTGGATTACCATTCACAACAAAATCTAAATAAGGTTTTAATGAAAGTGCTACAACGCCGTCTAATAGACCTAATGGAATGGCAATAATAAGATTTATTATTGCACGTCCTAATACTGGTTTTATATATGGAAAAATTTTCCCTAATAAATATTTATAATTAAAAGCATCTTTTGATGCAGTATTTTTTAATTTGTATTCCATGCATATCCCTCTTCTTTTAAAATTATATACTGATATTATCTCATAAAAAAAATTTTTGTGTTATTCTGATAATTAATAGGAATTAAAAGGAGTAGAGATGAAGATTTGCGTTATAGGTACAGGTTATGTCGGCTTAGTAGCAGGTACATGTCTTGCTGATATGGGAAATGATGTAATTTGTGTAGATAATGATTTAGAAAAATTAAAAAAATTAGAAAATGGTATTGTACCAATTTATGAACCTGGATTAGAAGAATTAATTAAAGCTAATGTTATGGAAGGTAGATTAAAATTTTCTTCTGATTTAGATGATTCTGTAAAAAAATCTTTAGTATGTTTTATTGCTGTTGGAACACCGCAAAGTGAGGATGGTTCAGCTGATTTACATTACGTAGAACAAGTTGCAGAAAGCATCGGTAAAGCAATGAACGGTTATAAAGTTATTGTTGATAAGTCAACTGTTCCTGTAGGTACGGCAGATAGAGTAACTGATATTATCAAAAAACATTATAATGGAGAATTTGATGTTGTATCAAATCCTGAGTTTTTAAAACAAGGTGCTGCTGTAGATGACTTTTTAAAACCAGATAGAGTTGTAATTGGTTCTAATTCTCCAAAAGCAACTGCAATTATGCAAGAAGTTTATGCACCGTTTTTCAGAACAGCAAGCAGATTTGTAATTATGGACGTAAAATCTGCTGAAATGACAAAGTATGCAGCAAATTCATTCCTTGCAGTAAAAATTTCTTATGCAAATGAAATCGCGAATATTTGTGAGGCTGTAGGTGCTGATGCTGAAATGGTAAGAATTGGAATGTGCTCAGATAAACGTATCGGATCTCAATTCTTATTCCCAGGCTTAGGCTATGGCGGTAGTTGCTTCCCAAAAGATGTAAAAGCATTATTAAAAACAGCAAAAGATAACAATTGCGGATATCGTTTAATAGAAGCTGCAGACGAGGTGAATAAAGAGCAAAGAGTTATTTTTATAAATAAAATTCTTGCACGTTTTGGCATGAATCTCGCCGGTAAAACATTTGCAGTTTGGGGATTGACATTCAAACCTAAAACAAATGATATGAGAATGTCTCCAGCTATTACTATTATCAACTTCTTATTAGAATTTGGTGCTAAAGTTAAAGCATTTGACCCAAAAGGTTTTGAACAAGCTAAAAATATTTGGGGAGATAAAATCACTTATGCAAAAAATTCATATGACGCACTAGACGGAGCTGATTGCCTTTTGCTTTTGACAGAATGGAATGAATTTAGACGTCCTGATTTTGATAAAGTAAAAGAATTGATGAAATCTCCAATTATTTTTGACGGTAGGAACCAATATGATGGAGAACGTTTAATTCAACGTGGCTTTGAATATTCTTGTGTTGGAAAACGTTTTAAATAAATTATTAAATATCTTTTAATTGGTCAAAGGCGTTCAGTTTATTTTCTTCAATAACATGACCGCCTTTTTCTAATAAAATAAATTGTTTTAGATGCATTACTTTATTTGCGATGTCTTCAGTTGATTTCTGTGGAACAATTTTATCATTTGAGGAATGTATCAAATATACTGGAGCTTCAATTGATTTAAGTTTTTTATTGGTTTTGAAAATATTATCGATATGATTTAACAAAAAAGGAAATTTATCTATACTGTATTTTAAGAGTTTAGGTAATCTTATAGTTGTACCTTTAGTTAATAATTCAACTTCATTTCTTAAAGAGTTAAATGGTGATATTAAAACTAAGAATTTTAGATTTTTATTTTTTGAAGCCATTTCAATAGCTGGGAAACTTCCCATACTGAAGCCAATAACACCTATATTTTCGTTTGGAATCCCTTTTTTATTTAAGTATTCTAGCGCCATTGCTGTTTGTTTTTTTATAACTTTTGCGGTCATTTTATCGGTATTGGAACCAAATTCACCGTATTCAGGAGCTAGTACAGCATATCCTTTTTTTAAAATTTTCTTATAAATATCTTGATTCGATGATATATTTTGACCTAATCCGTGGAAAAATATAATATATTTCTTTTTCTTGTTGTTTGGATTAATTTCCCAAGCTTCTGTTTTGTATTTCCCGTTTGATAATTTTAAAACATTAAGATTTGGCTTTATCACTTCATCTATTGGCATCCAGCGATTTTTAGATATATGTGTATATCTGTCAAATACTTTTTCCATATAAAAATTATATGGAGATAACCTTTTTAAAGAATTATTTAATCCGGTAAAATTAGGATTGTTTTTATTTTGGTAATTTAAACTTGTAATTGAATAATTGTTTATAGGGTAAATCATTTTATAGCCTTAATCAAAATAAAAAGGCACTATGAAAGTGCCTTTTTAACTGGGCATGAAGAGACTCGAACTCCCACGCGTTAGCACTAGTTCCTAAGACTAGCGTGTCTACCATTCCACCACATGCCCATATTTAATTGTCAATCAGTCCTTCAGACTGAGGCGTGTCTACCGCCTCTCACAAAACCTGACATTTAGTCAGCTTTTGTTCGGCAGAGTACCACATGCCCATATTCTTTTGTCAATTGCTTTGCAGCGCGTACAAATAATTTACTTCGAAAAAGCTTAATTGTCAAGTCATTTGTTTTAGGAACTTTTGCAGGTTAAAAATTTTCTTTTTACATGAAAATAAAATGTGTTGTTTTTTTTGATTATTTTATATTTTCTGGATGGGCAGAATTAGATAGGATTATTTCATAATATTCATTTTTATCAATATTTACTCCCATATTTTTAGGATCTGCAAACTTTTTCTTTTTATTTTTATTTAATAATTTTTTATAATCACTTCCCATAATGTTATTATATTACAAAATTTTAAAAACTGCTTGAAATTTTTATACCTTTGTTTTACGATACTTTTACGTGCGTCGATGTATTTGTGGAGCATCGATTAAAGGAATTTATTTAGTAAGTACGAAATATAAGCATATAAAGGAAATTGAAATGAACCCTATTATTGATGAATTGGAAAAATCTTATTTAAAAGAAAATCTTCCTGAAACAAATCCTGGCGATACTGTAAAAGTTTTCGTTAGAATTGTAGAAGGTAACAAAGAAAGAATTCAGGCTTTCGAAGGAACAGTTATTAAAACTCACGGTTCTGGTGTAAACAAAACTATTACCGTAAGAAAAGTATTCCAAGGTGTTGGTGTAGAACGTGTATTCTTACTAAACTCTCCAAGAATTGACAAAATTACAGTTCTTAGAAAAGGTGATGTAAGACGTTCTAAACTATACTACTTAAGAGAACGTTCTGGTAAAGCAACTCGTATCAAGGAAAAAATTGAAAAAAGATAAGCTTCATATACATTGGTATCCTGGACATATTGCGAAAGCTGAAAAAAAACTAAAAGAACAGCTCTCCCTAGTTGATGCCGTAATTGAAGTTATTGATGCGAGACTGCCTTATTCAAGCAGTTATGATAATATTACGAGGCTTTTAGGTGAAAAGCCTCGTTTAATTTTGCTTAATAAATCAGATTTAACAAATCCTGATGAGCTTAAAAAGTTTATTAATGATTTAGAGAATAAAACGGGTTATCCTGTTTTGAAATCAGATGCTAAAAGTTCTAAGGATTTGAATTTTATTGTGAAAAAAGCAGTAGAATTATCAGAACCTAGAATTCAAGCATTAATGAAAAAAGGTTTGCTAAGAAGACCTGCAAGAGTCATGGTAGTAGGCATGCCAAATGTTGGGAAATCAAGTATTATAAATAAATTAACCAAATCATCAAAGACAAAAATTGGGGCAAAAGCAGGGGTTACAAGACAGCAGCAGTGGGTGCGTATTAATCCGCAGTTAGATTTATTGGACACTCCAGGTATTATTCCAATGAAGCAGGAAGACCAGATTAGGGCTAAAAAGTTGGCATTCGTAAATGCAGTATCTGAAAACGCTTATTCAAATGAAATTGTTGCTAAAGAATTATTAGCATTGTTATCTGAAAAATATTCAGATATTGTAAAAGAATTTTATAAAGTAGATAATCTTACACTAGATGATATTGCAAAATCAAGAAATTGGATTATCGCAGGCGGAAATCCTGATATTGAAAGAACTGCAGTGTATCTTTTGAGAGATTTTAGAGAGGGTAAGATTGGAAAATTTATTCTTGATGATTTTGAAGGATAATTATGGCAACAGATATTAAGACAAATTTAACATCTGATTCAAGGATTGTAAAACTTTTTTCATTTGATATAGAACAAAAGCGTATTGTGATAGGTACAGATGAAGCAGGCAGAGGCTGTGGAGCCGGTGGAGTATTTGCAAGTGCGGTGTGTTTCAATGATCGTTCTCAAGAGCTTATGGAAGAATTGGCAGAGTTAAATGATAGCAAGAAATTATCTGCTAAAAAGCGAGAGGCTTTATTTGATATTATTAAAGAAAAAACTGTTAATTCTACTATTTGTATTGAAGTTGATGAGATAGAGCGTATAAATATATTAAATGCTTCATTAAAGGCAATGCGTATGGCATGTACTGATGTAATAAATCAACTTTATCCGATAAAAGAAGATAGAGAAACTTTGGCTAAAAATGAAATTATGATATTAGTTGATGGTAATAAAAGAATTTTTAATTTTGATTATTCTCAAAAATATGTGATAAAAGGAGATGCAACATCTGCTTCAATTGCAGCTGCAAGTATATTAGCTAAAGTCAGCCGTGATAGATATATGTTAAAGCTTGATGAAGAATTCCCACAGTACAAGTGGAAAGAGAATGCTGGGTATTTAACTAAGGAACATATGGCTTTGATAGATAAATACGGTCTATGTAAGTATCATAGACCTTCATATCTTGAAAAACATTTTGCAAAACAAGAGCAATTATCGTTATTTTAAAATTACCAAGGGTAGTTTTTGGGCATTTCCCATCCTGCATTCATGATAACCGTAGCACAATATGTGCCTCCGAATTTTGCATTTTTATTACAGTTTCCTTGAAGATCAGGTGTTGTCAAGTCATGATTTTTACCCCAGACATAGCCCTCAGGTATAATTTTGCCTTCATTTAATCTAAAAATAAAAACAAATAAGTCTTTCCCATTTATATTAGGTGGATTAGTTCCATTTATGTCTATAAATATATTACTTTGTGTTGAACTGCTATCATTTATTCTATTTAATGAAATACATACACCGTTAGCCAGCTTAATAGAAGGAGACATTGAATTAAAAGGAGATCCCATTCCTGTCCCACTAAGAAATTTGTATGCTTGTTGATTATTGCACATTGTGTGTTGATAATCAAAATCAATATCTTTTGTAAATTTTTCTGATTTTAGGTTTGGAGCTATATAATCAAATAATATTATATTGGCGTCTCTTTCCCAATTAGAGATATCTCCATGTTGTGCTTCTGCAGCTGTTATGGCTTGGGTTAATAAAGAATATGCACCTTTTAAGCGTGTTACTGTAACTTTTTTTTGATAATTGTTAATTAATGTTGGAATTGTGAGCGCAGCTACAACTCCGATAATTCCAAGAGTGATTAAAACTTCTGCTAATGTAAAACCCTTTAACCCCTTATACCAAGCGACCTTCGCGGGGGGGGGGCAACCCTTAACGCTTTGAAATTCATGATTCCAGCCTCCTTTTATGTTTATTATTTCCGATATTTTCTATTTTGTCAATCTTAAATATCAAAAAGTTTATGAAGTCTTGTTCTAATGTCTTCTTCATCTAAATCTTGTGTAATTTTATTTAAGTCAATTGACATTTGATAATAATTTGCAGCATCATTTATAAATCCCATTGCCTGAGATGCTCTTGCTGCATTAAAGTATGCTAGGGTGTAGCTAGGGTTTAATTCAATTGCTGATTCAAAATATTCAAGTGCTTCTTCTGCATCACCAAGACCATCTAGGTAAAGAATTCCTAAATTGTTTTGTGCATATTCATTATCTGGGTTTAAATCAATTGCTTTGTGGAAAGCAACTAGAGCTTCTTCTAGATAATCTTTTTCCCAAAGCGCAATTCCAGCTTTTGAATAAGCTCTGTAATCATCAGGATTTAATGTTATGGCATCGCAATATGCTCTGATTGCATTATCAAGATCATAAGCTGCCATATGCACATCACCTAGTGATATTAATAAATTATAATTATTAGGATCAAGGATTATACCTGCTTGGTATGTTGATACAGCTGCATCAATGTTTCCTTTTGCTTCAGCATAAATAGATCCCAGTGCTTCGCAAACTATTGAAGTCCATTCGTTATCAGGATTAATTGCAATTGCTTTTTGATAGTGCTCAATAGCATCATCATATAATTCAGCTTTTGAATAAGCATATGCAAGAGAATTATTATAGAATGGGTTTTCTGGATCTTTTTCAAGTGCGAGTTTGAATGCACTGATTGAATTTATTTTATCTTCTTTTTTAAGATATAGATGACCTAATTCATAGTAAATTTGAGGTGTATCTATATCAAATTCTAATAATTTTTCATAGCAGTCAATTGTTTCATCTGTATTTTCTGGGAAATAAGTTTGTAAAACTGTAGCTAATTTTACTAGAACCTCTCTATTTAATGGGTTTGCTTCTAAAACTTTTCTGTAGCAATCAACAGTCAAATCCATTTCTTTATTTTTTAAGGCTAAATCTCCCATTTTATTGTAGAAAATTTCCCCATGATTTGTTGCTGTAATTGCTTGGCGGTATAAATTTTCTGCAGATGGGTAGAGTTTAAATTTTTCTAAGAATTTTCCAACTGTATTGTATGTGAATACAGAGAAATCATCAGACATGTTTTTGTAAAACATTTTCATGGAAGGTCTATCCCATGCAAGCATAAGACTTCCTGACAAGAAATAATATACAAAGCTGATATAATCTTTTACGCCGCCATTTTGGGAATTTATTTTTTGCAAAATGGATTGAGATAATATAAGTCTTGGTCTGCCGGATTTTAATTTCCCCATTTTAATTGCTGATTTGAATTCTTGTTCAGCTGATTTAAAATCTTGAGCTAATTTCATGAAAAATCCAGTATATAAATGCGCATTGATGTTTTGTGGAGCAAGAGAAACAGCTGTTTTACATTGTTCGATAGCGGTATCAAGGCTAATTTGACCTTGTTCCCACATTAAAGTTGCAAGCCTGTAATATGCCTCTGGCATTGACGGATCGTATTTAACAGCATCAATATAAAATTCGATAGCTTCTTCTAAATCGCTGTTTTGTTGGCGAATAAGATATCTTTCATGTGCTATTCGGGCTTTTTCTAGTGATTCTTTTGCTTTATCTGTATTTGCCGCAACTATCGGCTGTAGTAAAATCTGTTCTGACATCAATGAGCTCCAATAAGATGTGTGTATTTTCTATTTTGTATATTCTTATCTCGATATAAATAATATTAATCTTTACTAAATTAAATTAATATCATCCATATGGAGTAGATAGTTGGTTAATCTATTTTAATTTTTAGTCTTAATTTGTTTTATTTGTACTATAATATCTGGTATAGCCGATTAGGAATATGGAATATGAATTATCTTAATAATAAATATGATGTAATAGTTGTGGGTGCAGGACATGCTGGTTGTGAAGCAGCAATTTCTTGTGCAAGATTAGGTGCAAAAGTTTTGCTAGCGACATTAAATGTTGATCATATCGCATTAATGCCTTGTAATCCGGCGATTGGAGGACCTGCTAAATCAACTTTAGTTAGGGAAATTGATGCATTAGGCGGAGTAATGGGTGAAGTTGCTGATGCTACTTATATTCAAATGAAAATGCTCAATTCTTCAAAAGGCCCAGCTGTTCGTGCTTTACGTGCACAGTCAGATAAAAAGCAGTATATGGATTACATGCGAAATATTATTGAGAATAATGAAAATATTTATCTTCGTCAGGCTTGTATCACAGATTTATTAGTTGAAAACGGTGAAGTCGTAGGTGCAATTGATGAATTTGGAATTGAATATTCCGCAAGAGCTGTTGTCTTAACGACAGGAACTTCTTTAAACGGCAGAATTTTTGTTGGACTTAGATCTTATAGTGCAGGTCGATTGGGTGAAAAAGCAGCTTATGGTTTATCTGAATCTTTGGTAAAACATGGTATTGAAATTAAAAAGTTAAAGACTGGAACACCACCTAGAGTTGATAAAAGAACAATTGATTATTCTAAAATGAGTATTCAGCCTGGTGATGAGCAGTTACATTTTTATTCATTTAAACCAAATAGACCTGTAAGGACTCAATATCCTTGTTATTTGACAAGAACCAATGAAGAAACTCATTCGATTATCAAAGCTAATCTTGATAAATCTCCAATGTTCCAAGGCTTAATCCAAGGTGTAGGACCTCGTTATTGTCCGTCAATTGAAGATAAAGTTGTAAGATTTAGTGAAAATCCTTCCCATCATATTTTTATCGAACCAGAAGGATTAGGAACTTATGAAGTGTATATTCAAGGTTTTTCGAGCAGTCTACCTGCAGATGTACAGGTGAAAATGTTAAGAACTCTCCCTGGGTTAGAAAAAGCTCATGTTATTAAGCCTGCTTATGCTGTAGAATATGATTATGTGCCTGCAGTGCAGACAACTCATTCTCTGATGTCTAAAAAGATCAAAGGTTTGTTCTTTGGTGGTCAAATCAATGGTACAAGCGGTTATGAAGAAGCTGCTGCTCAAGGTCTTATTGCCGGCATTAACGCATTTAATTACTTGAATAATACAGAAATGCTTGAATTATCAAGAAGTTCTTCTTATATCGGGACTTTGATTGATGATTTGGTAACAAAAGATATTCAAGATCCATATAGAATGCTTACTTCTCGCTCTGAATACAGACTTTTGTTAAGACAGGATAATGCCGATGCAAGATTAACTCCTATCGGTAAAAAGTATGGATTAATAGATGATGCTCAATATAAAGTCTTTACTGATAAACAAAAAGCGATTGAAAATGAATTATCAAGAATTAAAGATGCTAAAATATCAGCAACAGAAGAGGTAAATTCAATTTTAGCAAAATATGGCGAGCATATGGATAGAGGCATGAAGATTTCAGAACTTCTAAAACGTCCGAATATTGATTACAATGTAATAAAAGAAATTGATTCCGCTACAAATGATTTGAATATCCCTTATGATGTTGCAGAGCAGGTTGAAATCCTTGTAAAATACGATGGATATTTAAAACGTCAAGAATTTCAAGTTGAACAAGCTTCTAAATTAGATAAATTTAAAATTCCTGATGATATTGATTATTCTTCAATAGATCATATATCTTCTGAAACAAGAGATAAATTGTCTAAAATAAGACCTAAAACTTTAGCTCAGGCTTCTCGTATCGGAGGGGTAAAACCTGCAGATATTTCAATTTTAATGGTAATGCTAGAAAGACATCAGTTTTCAAGATTATAATTTTTAAATTTGCTTATTTGAATTTAGGAATCCACATTGGAACTTTCTGTTTATATTCCCAATATTCTCGTCCAAATTTATTTTCGAGTTGTTTTTCTTCAAATAATTTAAAATAAATACAATTAACAATGAAAAATATTATCATCCAATAAAACAGATTGATTGAATTTAAAATTAGAGATTCTGCAGTCAGTATACTTAAGATACCTGTAATCATAGGATTCCTAACTATTTTAAAAGGTCCTTCAACTACTAAGTGTTTTGGTGCTGCCCATGGAGCAAGTGTCCCTTTGCCTATTGTGTTGAATAAAATCATTGTCCAAATAGCAAGAAATAGGCCGAAGATAAATAATATAATTCCAAAAATTATTTGTATAATATTTGGGATATTATATTGAAACTTAGAAATATATAAAATTAAGTATGGAATTACTACAGTAACATTAAATGGTAAAATAATTATTGCTTTGAGCCATTCTTGCATATGTTTTTCCTCATTATTATATCAAAAATTTCTTATGCCATGTAATTGATTTCGTAGTTTTTCTTTTCATATGAAATTCTGTTGTTTTTCATTACGGATTCAAAAGCTTTGTCTTTGTAATCTTTAACATTGAAATCAACTTTTCCATATACTCCAGAATTCTTGACTCTATAAAAAGTCATATTAGCGTTATTAAGCCAAAAATTATTCATTAATGCCCCTAGCATAAATATTTGAGTTTTTGATTGAGCAGATCCGGTATCTACTGTATATGTGCTTTTAAAAGATGGTGAGTGAATATTATTTATTTGCATACTTTATATAATACTTGTCAAAAAATTTTTTGCTATAGAAAAATAGTTTATATGTAAATTTATTATTTATAATTGTCAAATTTGTACTAAAACAGTATAATAGATACGTGTAATAAAATAAGGAGATTAAAATGAAAAAGATTAAATTAAGAATTTCGGGGGGGGGGCATTTTTAAGCCATTCTAAGGCATTTTTTAAAGTATGTTCTTTCCTTTCTAAAAATTTTGGTTTTACATTAGCAGAAGTATTGATTACTTTAGGTATAGTAGGGATAGTTGCTGCGATGACTTTACCAGCAGTTGTTTCAAATTATAGAAAAAAGCAATATGTATCTCAATTAAAGGTTGCATATTCTTTATTATATGACATGTCTAGATCAATAATGTTTGAATCAGATACCACAAGTTGGGCAGATACTTTATTTATAACAGAATTAAAAGAAAAATTAGGAAATATTGGAAATAGTAATTGGACTTCTAAAGTCAAAGATAAAGAGTATAAAGCTGTTTTGGAAAAATATTTGAGTAAAACTCTGAAGATCGTAGATGTAAATAATTGTAATGGTGATGAGTGTAAATATTCTTATTTGAATTTCCCATCTCAAAATGGGGATAATACCGGTTTGTATTTATTTAAGTTGGCAAATGGTATTATTATGGAATTCAGATTTTTCACTGAAGAAAATAGTTCAAACATGGGGTATGTTAATGTTGATGTAAATGGATTTAGAGGACCAAATCAATGGGGACGTGACATATTTCAATTTTATTTTTGGGATGATGGTTCAATAATTCCTTGTGGTTCAAATATTATGGCTACAAAGATAAATAGTAAACAATATTATTGGAAAGAAGATAATTCCTATGCTTGGTCAAATTGCTCTGTATCAAAGAGTTCTTATGGGCAAGGTTGTACAGGTCGAGTGTTAGAAGAAAATGCAATGTTATATTAATTATTTATTTATTATTTTTACTAAGTTTCAAAAGCTTTGTATTTCGTTTTTGAAACTTAGTTTATTTTAGAGATAAATTTAGGCAATATTCATATTGTAGTTATAAATTTTGCTAAATCTTCCGATCTTTCATTTTCAATAGGTTTATATGTAAATTTTTCGGCTAAGCTATTTAGTTGTTTTTTTATTTCGTAAGTATCTATAGACATTTGATTTCTTTCATACTCGTTTTCGTAGTCAAAGCCAAATTTATAATAAAATAATTCAGAATCAAATGCAGGCGTGAGGTTTATATTTTTTTTGTCTTTATATTTGTTAAAAACAAAATTTATTAAATCTCTGCCACCATTTTTTATTTTATTTAATTCTTCTGTTTTCCAAGTAGCTAAATATTCTATGTGAGCATATTTGTCTGAATTAGATGATAATATAGAAACAAGACCAAATGGTTTATTATTTTTTATCCCAATTGCAGCATAATCAGAAAAATTAAAAGAATTAAAAGCATTTTTTAAGAAATGCTTGATATTTGGATTATTAATTTGCATTCTTTCAATTTTAGATTGAGTTAGATTGTTTACTAATTTATTACAAAAATCAAAATCTTTATTTTTTTCTATTTTATATATGAAAGTTGTATTATCTTTATTTATTTTAGAATAAATTTCTGCAACTTTTATTGCTTCAAAATTTGGGTAAGTTTTATTTTTGGTAGTTACAGAGTTTATTTTCATGTTTTGAAGCTATTTGTGAAGTGTATTAATTTTCCCGGAGATGGATTCGAACCACCGTTGGAAGAGCCAGAATCTTCAGTCCTGCCACTAGACGATCCGGGAATAAGTTAAAAAATCCTAATAATAAAAAAACTCCCCAGGTTGGACTCGAACCAACAACCTACCGGTTAACAGCCGGTTGCTCCGCCATTGAGCTACTGAGGAATAATTATTTTCCGCAACTTTATTTCGTTGGGGCTTATGAGATTATTATAGTACAAAACATTTTTATTGTAAAGTACTTTTTTTAATTTTTTTATTTTATTGAAGATAATTCTACAAGATGTGCAAAATCAGCATAACGAGCGCTTAATTCTTCAAATGTTCCTATGTCGATTACTTGACCATCTTTCATGTAAATTAGTTTATTGCATGCTTTTAAGGTTGATAGTCTATGTGCTATTGCAATTATTGTTTTGGATTTACTTATATTTTTTAACATTTCAGTTATCTCATTTTCAACTTGAACATCGAGGGATGATGTCGCTTCATCAAGAATGATTATTTCAGGATCTCTATATAGGGCTCTTGCGATTGCAAGTCTTTGTTTTTGACCTTGTGATAACCCATTTGATCCAATTATGATATTTGCATTTATTCCATTTGGATATTCTTCTATTACATCATAAATTTGAGCTGCTTTTAGAGCTTTGATTACTCCTTGTTCATCTACTTTTTCGCATCCCCATGCTATATTTTCTTTTATCGTTTTGTCTAAAATGTTTATTTGTTGTGGAACATAGCCGATAATATGACGTAATTTTGAGAAATTCTCTTGAGTTAATTTTGTGTTATCAACAATTATTTCTCCAGAGTCAGCAGGCAGAAGTCCTGTAATTATGTCTGCAAGTGTACTTTTACCTGCTCCTGATAGCCCAATAATACCGATAAAATCTCCTTTATTAATATCAAATGAAACATTTTTTATTATTTGTTTTGATGGAGTGTATGAAAAATTTATGTTTTTTAATGATATCTTTTGTGTAAAGTTAATTTTTTCATTAATTGAAGAATTCAAATATTTAAAATTAGAAAGATTACATTTTTCGTACTCTTCATTTATTTTCTTTACAAAATCTCTTGTAGAATTAATATTTATAATAGAAGATTGTATTCTATTTAATGCTGGAGCAATTCTAAACATGGAAGCTATAACGATAGCAAGAGAAGCTATTAATGAAGAATTGTTCCCTCCATTTTGGAAAGATAGAATACTCGCTAATATTAATAAAGATGCCACTGTTAGCATTTCAATAATATATGGAGGTATAGCATTGTAAAATCCTTGTAAAGTTTGTACTTTTCTATAGTCATTTTCTGTTGCCAAATATTTTTCATAAAAATATTGTTCTGCAGATAGTATTTTAAGTTCTTTGATATTGTTAATATTTTCCATTACTGATTGTTTATATTGTCTACACTTTTCTGTCATTGTGTTTGCCAATAAAGTTGTTCTTTTTTTGAAAAATTTATTTTGGATATACATTGTAGTTATTACAAAAATTAATGTTGAAATGGCTGGTATTGGAAATTTTATAAAAAGTAATCCTAAAATCATTGTAATTATTACAGCATTAGTTAAAAGGTTCAGTCCTCTCATGATGAAGCCGTCTACTGCAATGTTACAAATTACTTCAATATTATACAGTTTGTCAGTTTGTGATGTTTTCATTATTTCTTTATATGGAGCATAAATATAATATTCCATAAATTTAGAAGTAATGTCTTTTTTCCAATCACTTACAAATTTATTTTGTATGTATTGAACAAAAATCATGAATATGTTTTTTGAAATAAATATTAGGATTGCAATAAAACCAATAATTAACCCAGTATTAATATTGTTATTAGCGTTTATAAATGGAATTTTTTGTAATAATTGGTTGGATGGATTAATTATTAAAAGAATAAATGGATAAATTAATGCAATACCAACTAATTCTAATAAGCCAGCGATAATTGATAATATTATGAAATTACTTAATTTTAAGGCTTTCCCTTGCCCATAATATTTAATAAATTTATGAAAATTTTCTAAAAACATGATAAACCTTATTTTATTATTAAGATATGGTAAAATTTAGTATTATACTATATAATCATGGTAAAGGAAGGAGTTAATTATGTCAAATCCAATATTAAACGAGGATAGATTTTCCTCTCAAGAAAGAATTTTAGATGGCGAACCTATGACTATTCAAGGTACCGTAAGTAAAATTTTTATGCTTTTTGCTTGCTTAATTGCTGGTTCTGCTATTAGTGTCTATTCTTTATTTACTAATCCAGGATTAGCTTATGGATTAATGTTTCTTGGTGGTTTTTTAGGATGTATTTTAGTTTTAGTGACTTGTTTTAATATTAAAATCGCTAAATATACAGCAGCACCTTATGCATTAATGGAAGGGCTTGTACTTGGAGCATTCTCTGCATTGTTTGAAGTACAATGGCATGGTATTGTATTAACAGCTATTTTATCTACTTTTGCAGTATTATTTGTTATGTTAATGCTTTATAAAGCTAGAATGATTCAATATACTGATAAATTTGCAGCTGTATTAAAAACATCTATATTATCAATATTTGCAATTTATTTAATCCAATTTATCGCATCATTCTTCGGACGTGGTATTCCTTTAATATGGGAAGCAGGTATTGTTGGAATCGGTTTCAGTCTTTTAGTTATAGTAATTGCTGCAATGGCTTTAATTCAAGACTTTTTCTTTATAGAAAGTGCTTCTCAAAATATGTTGAGTAAAGATTATGAATGGTATGGAGCTATGGGGCTTATGATAACTCTTGTATGGCTCTATACTGAAATATTAAGACTTTTAGCAAAATTAAATTCAAGAAATTAAAAAGAACCCGAAAGGGTTCTTTTTTTTGAAGTTTATAATAATTCTCCGTATATTTTTCCGTTTTCAAATTTTGTTATTTTTACTTGCTGTAGAGAATTTAATAATTGATTATCTTTTGAATTTATTAGAACAGTTAAATAGTTTCTTGTAATACCTTTCAGCATTCCTGTTCGTTTATCAGGGTGTTTTTCAATTAATACTTCATGTATTTTTCCTACATTCTTTTTAATGAATTCTATATGTTTTAGTGCAGAAAGAGCTTTTACAACATCAGCTCTAATTTGTCTGATATTTTCGTCTACTTGATTATCTGCTTTTGCTCCGACAGTACCTTCTCTTATTGAATATGGGAATACATGAATTTGAGATAGTCCTGATTTTCTTAAATTATCCACTGTTGTATAAAAATCTTCTTCTGTTTCACCTGCAAAACCAGTAATAATATCACTTCCTAAAAATGGCAAGTTGAACATAGAATTAATTTTTTCAATTTGTGTTAAATAATCTTCGACTTTGTAGAACCTATTCATTGATTTCAAAGTCTTGTTACATGCAGATTGCAATGACAAATGAAAATGTGGACAGAATTTGTTTGACTTAGATAGGAAAACTAATAAATCATCTGTAATTTCATGAGGATTAAGAGAGCCTAGTCGATATCTTTCGATTGTAGTTTTCTCTTCTATTGCCTTTATAAGGTCTAAGAAAGTCATACCAATATCTTTGCCCCAAAGCCCGATATGAATACCAGTTAATACAACTTCTTTGAAGCCATGATTTGAAAAATTGTTGATTTGTTCAATTATAAAATCAATATCAGCACTTCTGCTTTTCCCTCTGGCAAAAGGAATTATGCAATAAGAACATCTATTATCACAGCCATCTTGAATTTTTAAACTTGCTCTAGTTTTTGTTGTATCTAATAATTCAACTTTGTTAAATTTATCAAGCTGCATAATATCTTTGACAGCAAAATGAGTGTTTTCAGAACTGTTTATAATTTTATATAAGTCTAATTTTTCATCATTACCGATTACATAATCAATAAAATCATTTTCCAGTAATTTTTCTTTTTCTATTTGTGCAACACAACCTGTTATTATTGTTATAACTTGTGGATTTTTATGTTTTGCAGCTCTAAGCAGATACATTGCTTCATTATCACTCTTATGTGTAACAGAGCAGGAGTTTAATATATAATATGTCGCATCTTCTATATTTTTTGTTTGCTTAATATTATTTTTTTCTAGATTTTCGGCTATAATTGAGCTTTCAAATTGGTTAGATTTACAGCCCATAGTGTGAATGTAAAAATTTTTCATATAATTATAATATTAAAAATATATTGTTGTGTAAATATTTTTAACAATAGATTTAATTTCTAGCAAAAAAATTTACTTTTGGGTTTTAATAAAGTATAATTAATTTGTGAAAGTGTAGGTGTGTGTATGCAAATTTCTTCAGTAAGTCCTAATTTTCAAGGTAGACGTGATAGAATTGATGAACTTATTAGCTTAGATGATGCTTCAGTTCAGCGCATTGCTTATATGAAAACAATGTCTCATGCAGATGAGAAAAAACATAGACGTATTACAAACGGTTTAATTATGGCAGCTCCTGTTGCAGCAGGTCTTGCGACAGCAGCTTTTACAAAAGGTAATACAAAGATTTTTTCTAAAGAAGTTTCAGGTTTGGCTGCGAAATTAGCTAACGGTTTAAAAGTTGGCGGTTTGTGGGCAGCTTCTTTGGGTGCAGTCGGTTTAGTCGGAATGGCTAAAAACGAATTGTCAAAAGCATCTCCTGAAGTTCGTAAATTTGATAAAGATCACCCTCTATTATCTTTAGCGACTTTATTTGCTACAGGTTTAGGTGCCATTGCCTTAGTTAATAAAGGTGCAATTAAATTAGGTTCAGTTAAAGCTCCTAAATTTATGCAAAATGCTACAGAAAAAGTTGCTAAATTCTTAAATAAAAATAAGCAAATTACAAGTTTGAAAAATGGAGTTAAAAATTTATCAGCAAAAACTCCTGAACCTTTAAAAAATATTGGAGCATCTGTTCTTTCTTGGGCTCCTCAAATATTACTATTAGGTGGAGTATTCCATTCAATTAGTCATGGTTCTGCTGTAAATAGAGAATTGGCGAAAAATTATAATGAATTGAAAGAAAAACAATTAGATCTTGCAAAGGCTCGTCAAAGAGAACTTGCAATGGAAAATGATTTCTTAAAAACTGATGCTCAAAATCGTGAAGATTTAGCTTTAGTTAAACAGCCATTGTCAGATTTACCAGATGAAGTTATTGATAAAGTTGATGCTTTACATGCTGATGAAGATTAATAATAAAATATAAAGTAATATAAAAAATAAAAAGACCAATTTATATTGGTCTTTTTTATTAAAAATATTTTACAAATTTATTTATAATATACTTCTATAAAAGTATAAATAAAAGAGATACCCAAAAAGGATATCTCTTTTATAATTATTAATGAATAATTTATTATTTCATTAATTCTCCAACAGCTTTGTATACTGCCATACGTTTAGCAGCATCTTCTTCTGCTTGAGTATATAGAGCTTCAGCAGCTTCAGGATTTGTTTTAAGTAATGACTTATAACGTCCTTCAGATCTGATGAATTCTTGGTAGCTTCCTTTAGGATCTTTAGCATCCCAAGTGAATGGTGCTTCTGGGTTAGCAGGGTTATATCTGTATAATGGGAAGTAACCTGCTTCTACAGCACGTTTTTGTTCTGTTTGAGTTTTGCTCATATCAATACCGTGTGCGATACAAGGAGCATAAGCGAAGATGATTGATGGTCCATCGTAAGCTTCAGCTTCTTGGAATGCTTTAAGAGTTTGAGCTCTGTCAGCACCTAAAGCAACTGATGCTACGTATACGTAACCATAAGACATGCTCATCAAGCCCATGTTTTTCTTGTATGTTCTCTTACCGCCTGTAGCAAATTTAGCAACAGCACCTGTAGGAGTTGATTTAGAAGCTTGACCACCTGTGTTAGAGTAAACTTCTGTATCAAGTACAAGGATATTAACGTTTTTGTTTTGAGCAAGAACGTGGTCGATACCGCCGTATCCGATATCGTTAGCCCAACCGTCACCACCGATAATCCATACTGATTTATCTGTGAAGTAGTCTTGAAGTTCTCTAACTTTTGCTAAATCAGCACAGTCAACATCTGCATATTTAGCAAGAACTTCTTTTGCTTTGTCTTGTGCTTTAATAGCTTCTTCTGTTTTTGAATTTTCAAAATGAGACATTGCATTTTCTAAAGCTTCTTTTAAATCTGCAGGAGTTTTTTCGTTAGAAACAACTTTTTCTACATAAGATTTTAAAGTAGCTCTGTTTTGGTCAACTGCTAATCTCATACCAAAACCAAATTCAGCATTATCTTCAAATAATGAGTTAGCCCAAGCTGGTCCTCTACCATCTTTGTTTGTTGTGTAAGGGATTGTTGGGAATGTACCTGAATAGATTGATGAACAACCAGTTGCGTTAGCAACGATAACGTTTTCACCAAATAATTGAGATACCAATTTAACGTATGGAGTTTCACCACAACCAGCACAAGCGCCTGAGAATTCAAATAATGGTTTTCTTAGCATTGCACCTTTAATAGTTTTTGTAGTGTTTTTACCCATTACATTATCAGGTAATTCATCAAAGAATTTTTCATTAACTGATTCGCAAGCTTCTTCTTCTTTTTCAATTGTTGACCAAGTTAAAGCAGCTTTTTCTGGGTTTTTAGCCATTGGACATTGGTCTAAGCAAACACCGCAACCTGTACAATCTTTGCAGTATACTTGTACTTTGAATTTTTCACCGTGATCATTTGGTTTAGCATCTACTGCTTTGAATGATTCTGGTGCATTTTTCAAATCATCTGCTTCAATAAGTTTTGTTCTTATTGCTGCGTGAGGACAAGCTGATGCACAGATACCGCATTGAATACAGAATTCAGAATTCCAATGAGGTACACGAGGAGCGATACCACGTTTTTCTAAGCAAGCTGTACCTGTTGGGATAACACCGTCGATTGACATAGCTGATACAGGAATGTCATCACCTTTTTGTCTCATTGATGGTTCAATGATTTTCTTAGCAAATTCAGAAGCGTTATCTGGAATTAATTTAACATCTTCTGCTGCACATACATCATTTAATGATGCTGGAATTGTAACTTCTTGACAAGCATCTACTGCTGCATCGATCAATGCTAAGTTCATGTTTACAACATCATCGCCTTTTTTCTTAAAGGTTTTCTTAGTCATTTCTCTCATACCTTCAAGAGCTTGTTCAAATGGAATAATTCCAGAAACTTTGAAGTATGCAACCATCATTACAGTGTTAGCACCTTTACCGCGCAATCCTGGTTGTTGTTCGATAAGAGCTTCTGCATCTACGTTATAGAATTTGATTTTCTTATCGATGATAGTTTTTTGCATATCTCTTGTTAAGTGAGAGAATGCTTCATCTTTTGACCAAGGGCTGTTTAGTAAGAATGTACCGCCTTCTTTAATACCTTTTAATAAATCATATCTGCCGATGTATGCATGAGCAGAACATGATACAAAGTCAGGAGCTGTGATAAGGTATGTAGATTTAATTGGTTTGTCACCGAATCTTAAGTGAGATACAGTTACACCAAATGATTTTTTAGAGTCATAAGCAAAGTATGCTTGAGCATCTTTGTTTGTATATTGACCAATGATTTTAATAGAGTTTTTGTTAGCACCTACAGTACCATCTGAGCCTAAGCCCCAGAACATACAGTTTGTTGTTCCTTCAGGTTCTGTAACGATGTGTTCTTTAACTTCTAAAGATTTGTGAGTTACATCATCTTCGATACCTACTGTAAATCCGTGGAAGCCGTTAGCTTCAGCATGTTTGTATACAGCTAATACCATAGAAGGTGTAAATTCTTTAGAAGATAGACCATAACGTCCGCCAATTACTCTGATGTCTTTACCAGCTAATGCTGCAACTACATCTAAGTATAATGGTTCACCGATTGATCCAGGTTCTTTTGTTCTATCTAGAACTGTTACACGTTTTGCAGTTGATGGTACAGCTTCTAAGAAGCGTTTTACATCAAATGGTCTGTATAATCTTACTTTTACTAAACCATATTTTGTTCCGCGTTTAGCATTTAAGTATTCAATTGTTTCTTCGATAGTTTCACAGCTTGAACCCATTGCAACGATTACATCAGTAGCATCAGGAGCACCAACATAATCAAATGGATGATATTGTCTGCCTGTAACTTTAGCAACTTTGTCCATGTATTCTTGAACAATGTCAGGTACAGCATCATAATATTTATTAACTGTTTCACGACCTTGGAAATATACGTCAGTGTTTTGTGCCCCAACTTTACATATAGGAGCTTCAGGTCTCATTGCTCTGTTTCTGAATTCTTCTATGTATTTTGGCTCAACTAATTTAGCGATATCTTCATAAGATATTTCTTCAATTTTATGAACTTCATGAGATGTTCTAAAGCCATCAAAGAATTGTAAGAATGGAACTTTAGATTTGTATGTAGAAAGGTGAGCAACTAAAGCTAAATCCATTTCTTCTTGAACAGAGTTAGCTGCTAACATTGCATAACCTGTGTTACGACATCCCATAACGTCTGAATGGTCACCAAAAATTGCTAATGATTGAGCTGCAATTGCACGAGCTGCTACGTGGATAACGTGTGGTAACATTTCTCCAGCCATTTTGTGCATTACAGGGATCATTAATAGTAAACCTTGAGAAGCTGTATAAGTAGAAGTTAATGAACCTGCAGCTAATGAACCGTGTACAGCACCTGCTGCACCTGCTTCTGATTGCATTTCAGCAACTCTTACTTCTTCGCCCCAAATGTTCTTTTTGTGTTGAGACGCCCATTCATCAATCCATTCACCCATTGTAGATGAAGGAGTGATTGGGTAGATAGCTGACACTTCACTAAGTGCATACGCAATATGCGCTGCAGCGTAGTTGCCGTCAACTGTTATAGTCTTTCCTGGCATAATACAAACCTCCTTATTTTATGCGCTATTACTTAATAACTATACCCTTTAATTTTAATACAAACAAAATATTTTGACAAAAAATAATTTCTAATTTATAATCGCTCTTGTATCTTTTTTGTAATAATTTATCCCAAAAAAGGCAATAATTTTTAATAATTAGTTTTTATATTAATATTGGAGTTATTTCATGATTAAATTAAGTCAAAAAGTATTAAATGGATTAGGGAAAGTTCCACCAACTAAACCAAAGTCAAAAAATGTAGTTGATGGTGCATTAAATGTTTCGAAAAAAGTTCGTAGAAGAATTGCTGCTGGGACATCTTCTCCTCTTGAAAGAACTCCAAAATCTGACACTTTTGTGAGCAGTAATTCTGTTCAAACTGTTGCAAAAAAAGAAGAAATTCAAAATACAGATACCAAAAATCGTTTAGGTTATTTTTTAATAAAGCAAAATAAACAATTAGCTGCACAGTATATGAATGATTTGGAAATTGTTGCTCAGGCTATTCCGGAAGCGTCTTTTTATAGAGAAGTGAATAAAAGTTCAACAAAAGAATTACCTTCTATCCTTGATAAAATTGCAAGAAGAACAGATCAATTTTCTGAACGCGGTTATTCAGGTGTAATAAGAGATGGTGTTAGAGGAACAATTTTCTTACCTGACGCTGATAAAAATTATGTAAAAGTAGTTAAGGCTATGCAGAAAAAAGGGTATAAGGTTGCTAAGACTTATGCAGAAGATAAAAATGGTGATATTATTCTAGGTAAAGATGGTTTGCCTAAAATGGTAGATGATATAGATGTAAGGTTTGGAGATAATTCAGTTCCTTCTGGTTATGAAGATGTGCAAATGCGTTTTGAAAAAAATGGGCATTTATATGAACTATTATTTTTACCCGGACCTAATTATGCTGCAATAAAAAATAAAGAGCATACTTTAGTGTTTGAAAATTTTAGAAAATATGATGCGGCAAAAATTACTGATGATGATGGCGCAAAACAAATTGTAAAAGGTATCAAAAAAATTTATCACGGTTTGACTAGAAGATTATATGAAGATGCAAAATTGCGTGATAAATTTGGAGCTTCAAAAGCTTCTCAAATTACTTTTTCGAAAGAAGATGTAGAAAAAGCAGATAATTTGTTTGAATCTTTAAAAACACTATATTTAGGTAAATATAATGCTTTACCTCCTAGTAAGCGTTCTAAACCTAGATTTAAAGAAACTGAAAAATATAAAGTTTTAGATGCAATAGAACAAAATCTAAGAGATGTATTAGAATTGTATAAGCCTATAGACTAATAATTGCTACATTTTCTATATGGTAAGTATGGCAAAACATATCAAATGGTTGTATGCTTTCAATATTGCAACCATTATCTTTTAGATATTTTAAATCTCTTGCAAGTGTTGCAGGATTGCAGCTTACATAAATAATTTTATTTTTTGTGTGAGCAATTGTTTCATCCAGAGCTTCTTTTGTACAGCCTTTGCGAGGAGGATCAAGAATTGTTATATCAAATTTTTTCTTAATAGATTTAAGATATTTTGTTGTATCTTCAGTGTGTAGTTCAACATTATCTATTTTATTTATTTGAAGGACTTCTTTTGCTTTTTCTATGGATTCTTTGTTTTCTTCTATGCTTGTTACTTTTAGTGCAGAGTCGCTTATAACTATTCCAAATGTCGCTATTCCTGCATAAGCATCAAGAACGGTTGGATTGTTGTGTTTTTTTATTTCATCTTTTACGTACTTAAAGATGTTTTCCGCACTTTTAGGATTTACTTGGAAGAATGTAGATGATCCTATTTTAAAAGTTTTATCTAAAATTTTTTCATAAATAAAATCATCTCCGATTATACATTCTGTTTTCTCCCCTAAAATAACATTTGTTTTTTTGTTATTAAAGTTAATACAAACACCAGTAACATCTTCAAATTCATCAAAAATTCTTTTTGAAAAGTCACTTATATTCTTTGATATTTTATTGGAATTTATAACTAATGTAACTAATAATTTTCCATTATAAGAAGAAGATCTGATTACAATGTGTCGTAAATCTCCAGTGTGCTTCTTTTCATTGTAGCCAGAAATATTATATTCATTTGCTGTATTTCTTATAAAATCAATAACTTTATCGCAAATTTCAGGTTGAATCGGGCAATATTTGATATTAACAATTTCATGTGATTGCGGTTTGTAGTAACCTGCAAGTAGCTTTTTTGATACTTTTGTTTGTGATACCGGATATTGAATTTTATGTCTGAAAGATTTTATCTCAGGACTTTTAATTGGCGTATTTATTGGAGTATCAATATGTCCAATTGTTCTCATAGTATCTTCTACAATTTGTTTTTTTAGAAGTAATTGATAATCATAATCAATGAATTGTAATTGGCATGCCCCACAAACTTTTTGCATAGGGCAGAATGCATTTGTTCTATATGGTGATGGTGTTATAATTTCGATTGCTTTTGCCGTTGCAAAATTCTTGTTTACCTTTGAAATTCTTATTTTTAATTCGTCTTGCGGGCATGCATTTTCGACAAATACAACTTGACCATCAATTCTTGCAATTCCTGTTCCAAGATTTGATAGTTTTTCTATATTTACGATAAATTCATCATTAATTTTCATTTTTTTGTTTCTTTATGTGAATTTTTAAAGCTGGGAATAAATCATTATCATCACCATAGTGAGAGAATGTGATTTTCCCAAATTTATTAGCATTTAATAATGATTTTACATAAGTTTGTTGTACATTATTAGGTTTGTATGAATATTTATAAAAACCTTGTTTTGTATCGTTAAGAATTAGAAATTGTTTTTTCTCTAAAGGCTTTTTGTATAGAGTGATTTCATTATTTTTAAATTGAGAAATCTTTACAATTTCAGCATTAGGGAAAAGGGATTGAATATAAGCTTCATCTAGTTGAATAGCTTTAAAATAGCCGTTATTGTAGATGTATTTAACAAATTTTAAATTAGCATTATCAACACCGATAAAATCACCATTGTTGATAAATTCCATGTTTGTAAAAGGTCCTATAGCAAGTTTTCCTTTGTTGTTGTAATATTCAGAAAAACCACCTGATCCTACAAACATTTTGTATATCAATCTAATATCTTTAGGAGATGTTTGAGTAGTACTCCATTTTGTAGTTTGCGGATTATAATAAACCGATTGTTTTTCTTTTATGTAATCAAAGGAATAAGCTCTTAATGCTGTAGATATAAGGAATAAAAACGTTATAAAAATCTTTTTCATAAAAACATATTCTCCTTACTAAAAAAGACCTCATAAATAGAGGTCTTATAAAATGGTGGGCGTTAGAAGACTCGAACTTCTGACATCCTCCTTGTAAGGGAGGCGCTCTACCAACTGAGCTAAACGCCCTCAGCAAGATTAATAATAACTGAAACAAATTTTATTGTCAACTATTTTTTATAAAGTTTTTTCTAAAATTTCTATTGAATCGTTAATTTCTTGGAAAATTCTAGTAAATTCAGCTCTTAGGTTATTGTCTTTTGCTTTGTTTTGTTGCTGTTTAACACTAAATTTTATATTTTTCTCGTTTCTTAGTATTAAAAAAGAAATATGTTATTCTTCAGGTGTCGTCTGATTTTCTTCTTGTTTTTCGAGAAGTTGTTTTTCATATTCCATACGTTGTTTTACTTTTATTTCATGTTTTTCCCCATGATGAGGTTCTTCTCGTTTGTATCTTTGATCAGTCCACCATTTTGCCATGTGATAAACAGGACCACGTTTATATGGTTTCGGTTTTTCTTCTCTAACTTTTCTCTCTTTCTGTTTTTTTATTTTTACGGGCTTGTCAAGATTATCAATATTTGGGCGTGCAGGTGGAGGAACATCAATATAATCAATCAAGTCAGCTTCATTTACGGCATATGATTCTGGACTCACATAGCCTTCATCTGCAAGTACTTTAGTTGATGATAATATAAATAAAAGTATAAAAATTGGTAATAATCTTTTAATCATTTTGCCCTTTCTTATTATGAATACGGACATCTTGTGATAATATTTTTTCCGTGAGAATCAAGTCCGCCTGTTTTAATTAGGTTAAATTCTTTTGCTGCTTCATCAATTTTTGATTGCCATTTTTGATAATAATCGCCTTCGTATGATTGATAGTAACCTTCGTATAATAATGCTTTATCTTTGCCGTATTTTTTGAAATGTTCAAAAAGGTATGTGTAAAATTCAGGGCAATAAGCTTTTGTTCTTGCTGGATGTGCAATTGACATTACTCCAAAATTTAGCTGTGATACAAATTTTACAGCATCTTCAAAAGAAGAAAAAGGCTCAAGCATTTTACCTATTGTTGGGTGAGATGCCATATATATTTCTCTTGCTATTTGGATTTTATTTTCTATTTTTTCCGGAATTTGAGGCAACTCATGCTCGATATACATTTCGAGAGCTTTTTTATAAATTTTATAATAAGGTTCACTACTTGTTTTGAATAAATATTTAAATTCCTTTATCGGTGCATCATATGAAAAATCAGCATTAGGAAAATAATAGTCAAGTAAAATTTTGCCTGCTGTGTATTTTTTTAGAGGATGAGCAACTTCATCTTGTCCTTTTTTAATCATAATATGACATTTTGATGCTTCTTCTATATTAAAATTGTATCCTGGCAGTGCAGAATTTAATTTTTCGATAGTCGCTTTTGCGAGTTGAAGTTTTAAATCTCTTTTATGGGATAAATAATTATTTAACTTTTTATCAAACGGGTCTATTCCATAGACAAGTAAATGTATCTGACAAGGCTTTTTTTGATCAGGAAAATTTATTCCAATTGTTGATATTTCAAGTCCAAGACAAATATTTACGTTTTTATATTTCTCTATTTTTTTTGAAATTTCTTTTGTCCCGTCTATTGTGTCATGGTCTGTGAGTGCAAGTAAAAAGTTTGGATTTTTTTCTGTGATTTTTTGAGCATTTTCTAAAAGCTCATCAATTGACATTGAACCATCTGAATATTCAGAATGTATATGTAAATTTGCTCCAAATTCTCCTGATTCTAAATATCTGAAATCATGTGAATCTAAAACGTTTAAATCTTTTCTTTCTCCAGGTTTGAAAGATGTTTCAGATAAATTTTTAACGCGTTCTATAAAATCTTTTTCACTTACAATTCCCATAATTTATATTTTACACAAAAATAGACTTTGAAACAAAATTTCTCATTCTACGTCAAAAAAAATAAAAGTGTGACAATTTTGTAGAAGATGAGGGATTTAAATGGCTGTTACAAAATATATTGAAGAAGATTTGTATAAAGATTTAAAACCGGAGTATCAGTATGGTACAGAATTTATTGAAATTGATGATGACGATATCGAAGAACCAAAAACATTTAATTCTATATCAAATGATGATGATATTTTACAAATGTATTTGAAAGATATAGGAAAAGTAAAATTGTTAAATTCAAAGGAGGAAAAAGCTCTTGGAAAACAAATAAAAGAAGGGAAAAAATCTCAAGCTGAAATTGCAAAACGAAAACTTGTTCAAGCAAATTTACGACTTGTTGTAAGTATTGCAAAAAAATATATCGGACAAGGTGTCTTATTTATGGATTTAGTGCAAGAAGGCTCTTTAGGTTTGATAAAAGCTGCAGAAAAATTTGATTATTCAAAGAATTTTAAATTCTCTACTTATGCAACTTGGTGGATAAAACAGACAATTATAAGAGCAATTTCAAATAATTCAAGAACCATAAGAATACCTGTTCATATGACAGATAAAATTAGAAAATATAAAAAGATGTATACGACATTATCTTTTGAATTAGGTCGAGAACCTACTGATATGGAAGTAGCTGAAGGGCTGGGGATTACATCAAAACAGCTTATGACTATAAAAAAGTCAATAATAAAAGAACCGATAAGTTTGGAAACGCCAGTTACAGATGATTTGAATATCGGGGATTATATTGAGGATAAATCTTACAGATCTCCTGAAATTCAAACTAAAAATAACGCATTGAAAGGAAGTATTGAGGATTTATTATCAACTTTGCCTGAAAGAGAAAAAAAGATTATAACTTATCGTTTTGGGATAAATGGAGAAATGCCTAAAACTTTAGAACAGCTAGGAGAGATAATGGGATATTCAAAAGAACGAATAAGACAACTTGAGGATTCCGCATTATCAAAAATCAGAGAGAAAAAGGAATTACAGCACTTCAGAGATTTTATTGAGGATTAGTATTGTATATGTTCCATAAGTAATTTGGATTAATCTTTTATATTAAATATACTAAACATAAAAGGAGTTTTACAGCTCCTTTTTTATTGTAAAATTAATGATTTCGCGAATTCAATTGATTGCTCGTTAATTTCACCGCCAGCTAATTCTGCAAGAGCTTTAATTCTATTATCTCCTGTGAGGACATATACCTCAACTTTTGTTTCATCACTTTGAGATTTTCTTACATAAAAATGTTTATCTGCTTTTGATGCGATAATAGCTTGGTGTGTAATTAAAATGATTTGGTGGTATTTTGATAATTCTACAATTTCATCAGCAACACTTTGTGATGCTTTGCCAGAAATCCCTGTATCAATTTCATCAAAGATTACGGTATTAATATCATCACTTTGTGCAAAAATTGATTTTATCGCAAGCATTACACGAGATATTTCACCGCCTGATGCAACTTTTGCAAGAGGTTTTAAATCTTCTGATACATTTGTAGAAATTAAAAATTCTACATTATCAATTCCATCAGAACATAAATCTTTTTGTGTAACTGAAATTTCAAATCTTGCTTTTGGTAGTTCTAATTTTTCTAATTTTTCTTGGATTAGAACAGATAAAACTTGAGCATAATTTTGTCTGCTTTCACTTATTTCAGATGCGGTATGCATTAATTCTTTATGAGTAGATTCGATTTTTGCTTCCAGTTCTTCTATATTTTGTGTTGAAAATTCTATTGCATTTAATTCTTTAGATAATTTATCGAAAGTTTCAAGAACGGACTCTAAAGTCCCGCCATATTTTCTTTTGAGTTTATCAAGTAGGAATAATCTTTCTTGGATTTCATTAAGTCTTTCTGTATCATTGTCTAAATTTTGGCTGTAATCCCTAAGGTCAGATCCTACATCTTTTAATCTCTCAATTGCATCTATTAGATTACTTTCTAATTCTTCCAAATTTTTGTCCATAGATGCAGCTTTTGAGATGTTTTGTTTGATTTTTCCTAAGGCTTCTATTATAGATCCGTCATCACCATTAATAGCCCAGTAAGATGTGCCTGTTAGTTCTTTTAATTTTTCAGCATTTTCTAAAACTTCAAGTTCAGAATTCAATTCTTCATCTTCGGTAGGGCTTTGAATATTTGCACTATCTATTTCATTTATTTGGAATTGTAAAAATTCTATCTGACTTTCTGTTGCATTTGAAGCATTTTTTAAATTCTCAAGTTGAGATTGCAAATGCTGATATTCTTTGAATTTTTCCCTATAAGTATCTAGTTTATTGCCATATGATTCTTTAGCATAGTTGTCTAAAAGATTTATATGATATTTGGGTTGCATAAAAGCATATGTTTGATGTTGAGAATGAATATCAAGGAAATATGATTTTAATTGTTTTATAAATTCTTGATTAACAAGGGTTCCATTCACCCTTGAACGTACTCCATTTTGAGTAATTTCTTTTGTTAAAACAATTTCAGTGCCGAAATTATCAACACCATTTTCTTCAAACAATTTGCTTAAATCATGTTTTTTATTTTCGATAACAAGTTCAATAACAGCTTTTTCTTTATCATGTTTTATTACATCTTTAGATACACGGGGAGCAAAAGCTATATCAATTGCATTTATCAATATACTTTTACCTGCACCTGTTTCACCAGTGATAACATTTAATTTTTCATCAAAGTTAGCAGTGAGTTCGTCTATTAAAATGTAATCTTTTATTCTAAGCTGTTTTATCATATCTATAGCATAAAACAAGATTATTATTTGGGCAATAGTTTTTTATAACTTTAAATTATCCCAATATTTTTTTGTAAGATCATCGGGCCATTGGTCTTGTTGAGCATATTTAAAACATCCATAGTAATAACTATCATTACAAATTGTTGCTTGCCAGTATCCTGTATCAAAAAAGAATAAATCATAACCAAATCTATTTGGTCCTTTGTATGGTCCGTTTGTATCAAAACCTATTTTTATCCCGTCATATGTCCCGTGTGTTTGAAATGCAATCCCAGCAATTGTTGTGCCATCAGGTAATAAGTATATTTTTGGGGAAATTACTCCATCCCATGGATTTAACATTTGGTATCTATCACCGATTTCATTTTTACTCTTAAAGCTGTATGTTTTTATTTTGTGTGCTTCCCCCATAGGAAGAATTCTAACATATTTTAATTGTTCCGCAAATATTCTATTTATTTCTTCTCTTTCTTCTTTTGGAATTGGTGCAGTGACAAGATTGTCCATACGGTATTTAAGTAAGTAATCAGCTCCACATTCTGCAGCTGTAGTGTTTAGAGCTTGTTGAATGGTGGACATTGATTTTTTAAAACCAGTTTCAAGCACTTTTTTTCTGTAATTATTAACCAGTGTAGGAATTGTAAGTGCTGCTACAACTCCAATAATCCCCAAAGTAATCAATACTTCAGCCAAAGTAAAAGCTTTTCTTGATTTTATGTGATGTTTTGTATCACTAGTATTGCAATTTTTGTTAAAAAAGTAACCCTCTTTTGTTGATATGCTTGCTATATCTGTGTTTTGCGGGGGGGGGCACTCTCAAAGCTTCTTGAATAAACATTTTTCAACCTCCATATTTTTTTAGTTTATTATTTATGATTTTTCTACTTTTGTCAAGCTCTTTTTAATTCATATACTCTGAATTCGCTTGCTTCCAATTTGTCAAAATGTAATGTAGAAGTTTCTGTATCAAAAGGATTTGAAACGAATTCATCATCGTCAATGTAATATTCTTTTAAAATTACATAATCAGATGGTAAATTGATTGTTTTATCAAATACCGGTTGCCCATGCATTATTTCTGAATAACTTTTATTGTCTTCATCAAACATTGTAACACGTTCATTTGTGTACTTGTAGTTTGAAACAACAAGATATGCAGTTTTTTCTGGGACTTTTGATATAATCCAAGATGAAAAACCGTCATCATCCTGAATTATCATTTGAGCTTCGCCATTTGATATTATAGAATTATTTTTTACAAATACGTCTATTGCATTGAATTTTTTATAAAATTCGTAATTCTTTTCTCTCGGCATTGACATTTCTTCACCTATTACGCTTTCAATGCCTCGTTTTGTGAAACTTTCATCTCCGTCTACATATAACATTGGACGTTGCGCAAATTTTCCGCCTGGTAAAAATTTGTATTTAAACCATTTATACAAAGCACCGTTTTCTCCCAATTGTCCAGGGTATTGGTCAATACATCTGAATTCACCATCTTGATTGTTATATGTTTTTAATATAGAGAGTTTTTCTCCTTTTTTGAAATTGACATTATAGTTAAATAGATGTTGATTATCTTCTGTGATTTTTTCTGGAGTTTTTTCAGATTGTGATACAATATCATTTCCCCATAAAAGGTCAAAGTTCATCCCTTTATGATATTCTTTTAAGTAATCGTCCCATAACATATATTCTGCAAGTGTTCCAAAGTATGGAATTTTACTTTTCATTGTTTTGTTTAATTTATTTAAAACTACTCTTGGTGCTCTATAACTGATTGGACGACCATGGTTTTCTGAAACTTTATCGACAATGTGGTCAATATGATCAACTCTGTATCCGTCGAAATTGTAATCTTTTTGAAGATTTACCATGTAGTTTACAAAATAATCAATTACAGGAGTATTGAATGATCCGTTTTCTAAGTAGCAGAAATAATAAGGAGTTTGACAATCCAAATTTGCAAAACTTGTAACATCTTCTCCTTTATAGTCATAATGTTTAAAAGTCGGGTAACCTCCGCATTCGCTCATTTTGTCATAAATTGGAACGCCTGCTGAACACCAAGCACCACCAGGAGCTGGCCATAACCCTTCTTTTATTAATTCTTGGATCGCATCTATTTGTTTTGTAATATCATCTTCTGTTAATTTTTGATTATTTTTAAATCCATGAATTTTTGCGACAATATCTCTTGCTCTTTTTTGAATTTTTTCTTGATTTTCTTTTTTCATCATTACATTTGAAAGTTCTTTTTTAGCTTCGTTCATTAAACTATCAAATGTGTCATAGATGTTTTTATAATGTGAACTTAAATCTCCAGAGGATCCATTTTGAGAATCTTTATAAATGTTTTTTACTAGTTCTACGTCTTCATCATCAAAAGATTCAGGCATGTTTTTTGCTATTTTATCAATATTAGCATCTAATTCTTTATTTAAGATATTTATATCAAACCATCTTGCAATTTCAGGGTTTGCAAGTACAGCTTTAGAAAATCTTCCAGTTTGAGGCAAAATATCATAAATTACAGGGTGGCCAGCTAATTGTGCAAGCATTATAAATGTTTGTACTTGTTCTTTTGCATTCATTCCTGTAAGTTTTTCAATATTTTCGTCAAATAGTTTTTCACTGACTTCTGAACTTTTAGGAAGATAAGCACAACCAAATTCTCTTGGGTGGAATGGTATCAGATATATTGTAGTGTTGAAAATGTTATTTTCTAAATTCCCTGTTGGTAAAATTAATAATTGACGTAGCCAATCAATGAATTTGCCGGTATCTTTTGTTTTATTCCCATCACCAAGTCCTGCAAGATTTATTAATTTAATGTCATGCCCTTCTTTTTGAATCCAAGAAGAATTTTTTATGTTATTTCTTGCTAAAACACTTATTTTATCATCTGTTACTGTGAATTCATTGTCTTTAAATACTTTGTTGTTTTCCCATTTTATTTCAAGACCGAAGAGGATTTCTTCTGTCGTTAACTCTTCAATAGCTTTTACGTATGGATAAGGTAAATAGCCATATTTTTTTATGAGACTGCTTAATTCTTTTTTTCTTTCATTTGAAATTTTTTCAGCAGGATAATTTTCTTTTAAAGCTGCATAAATCTTATTTAATCTGAGGATTTTCTCATTTTGATTGCTATTCTTTTTTCCAAAAAGGAATTCTAACATTTCCACACTCCCTTAAACTATAATTTTTAGATTTCAAAAATATTATATCATGATAATTAAATAAATTATAATTTGAATATTAATTGTACTTTTTACAATAATATTACCCATATGGGTAATGGATTAACACTCATAGATATTCTTTAATAGTCATGTCGATGATGATATGTAGAAGCAATTGTTATGAAAGTGGGGTAAAGACATGACTCAAAAAACGGCAGAAACTCAAACCAAAACTATTAGTGTGATTATTGTAGAAGATTTTAAATTAACAAGAGTGGGTCTGCGTTGTGCTTTAAATGCAAATGATGATATAAATGTGGTCGCTGAAGCTGAAGATGCTGTTGAAGGTCTAAAATTAATCGAAAGGCATAAACCAGATGTTATTTTAATGGATTTAGGTCTGCCTGGCATGAATGGTATTGAGGCTATGGTTAAATGCCGTGAAATGAATATTGATTCAAAAATTATTGCCTTAACTTCTCATGACAGATGTGAAGAAGTAATTGCTGCATTAAGTTCAGGAGCTAGTGCTTATTGTTTGAAAGATATTGATCCGAATAAATTAGCAGATGTTGTCAGAGATGTCTCAACTGGTGTGTGTTGGATTGATCCTATGGTTGCACAAATGACGTTAAATTCTTTGCCTAAAATTGATAATGTCGGAATATTACCTAGTAAATCAAGTTCGGAAGGTCGTGTTCCTTTGACAGAAAGAGAATTTGAAGTATTGAAACATCTTGTATCAGGTAAAAGTAATACAGAAATTGCAAAAGAATTAATTGTCAGTGTACATACTGCAAAAGCTCATGTTTGTTCAATATTACAAAAAATGTGCGTAAATGATAGAGTTCAAGCTGCAGTAAAAGCTGTTAAAGAGGGTATGGTCTAATTTGTTGAGAAGCTAATAAGTAAAATAAAAAGAGGATTTTTATTAATCCTCTTTTATTTTTTTTATAATTGCATAAACTTTTTCTTTTAATGTTTCATAATCAGAGTTGTTATCTATCACATAATCCCAGTCTTTTATGTTATCTAATCCTGTTTCTGTAATATCATTTTCTCCGACAAGTTCTCCGCGTGATGCTCTTGTCTCTCTTGATGCTTCAACTCTTATCGTAATAGCTCCAGCATTTTTAAATACTTCATATTCATGAGGGACCCTTACATCAGTAACCATAATATTTCCGTCTTGCTCTATAATTTTTTTTAGCCAGTAATCAGGATCTTGTGCGCGTCCCCAATTGCCAAGATTGATTAAATCTTGTCTGTATAATGGTTTATTTCTTTCAATTTCCTCATATGTAAGCCCTTTTTGTGCACCATACGTAAGTTTTATAATATCTCCCATTGCGCACCTTTTATAATCAGGCATTTGTGCAAGCATAATTTTTGCAACAGTGTCTTTGCCTGAATACTGTTTACCTGAAAATATTATTATTTTATCAGCCATAATTTATCTCCTTTATTTATAATTTAATACTAACACTATTGTGCAAAATTTGTAAATATTGTATGATAAATAATAGATTAATAAATTAAGAAAGGAGCTAGATATGAAAAGATTTAGAGTAGAGCAAGCACAAAAATCTTGCAAATTTGCTGATAATTGTGTTGTTTTCCCTACGCACGTAGTGCTCGGGGGGGGGGCGATTTAGAGCTTGCCCCACAAGGGTTTAGAAGATATAGTCATTCTGAGGGTATATACCCGAAAGAATCCAGCCTATTATTAAAACTAAAAGCTGGATTGCTTCGACAAAAGTCTCGCAATGACAGATTTGGATTTACATTAGCAGAAGTCTTAATAACTTTAGGGATAATTGGAGTTGTTGCCGCTTTGACAATTCCGACATTAATTGAAAATTATCAGAAAAGGCAAGTTGTAGAAAGTTTAAAGATTGCTTATTCTATATTTTTGGGGGTAATTGAAAAAGCAAAGTTAGATTATGGTGATGTTGAAAATTGGGATTGGAATTTATTATCTTCTGATCGTGCACCTACTGACGGGAATGAATTTGTAAATAAATATATAATTCCATATATAAAAGTTGTTCCTGCTAAACTTAAATATGAACAAGCAAAACAATTGGATGGTTCGATTGTTAGTAGTGGTACATCTATGTATTTATATAAGCCTAAATATGTTTTGACTAATGGTATGACTTTTTCATATTATGCTACTTGGGGATATTCGGATGACCATTCGTTAGTACTTTCTATTGATATAAATGGTTATAATCGCCCAAATAGAATGGGTAGAGATTTATTTATTTTTTTAATATCTAAATCATCTCCTAATTTACGTTTTGGATATAATTTACCTTTAAATATTAAAAGAGAAGATTTGTTAAAATCTAATGGGACTTGTTCAAAAGATTTTGTTGGTGCTGGTTGGGGATGTTCTGCTTTAATAATGTTAGATGGATGGCAAATTAAAGATGATTATCCTTGGTAAATGTTTTTATTGTGAAATTTTATTTTAGCTTAATATTTTTAAACATAAAATTTGCAATTTTAATATGTTGGACGTACTATGAAAAAAGCACGTGTGAGCGGTGTTGCTTTATTTGTGCAAAAGAGTGTAATAAATACAATATATAATGGAATATGTTATGGCTTTAAACTTTCAAGAACTAGTTTTTAATTTACAAAAATTTTGGTCAGATTACGGTTGTATAATTCAGCAACCTTATGATATTGAAAAAGGTGCTTCTACAATGAATCCTGCAACTTTTTTGCGTTCATTGGGACCTGAACCTTGGAATACTGCAATGATTGAACCTTGCAGAAGACCTACAGATGCAAGATATGGTGAAAATCCAAACAGACTTGGTCATTATTATCAATTTCAAGTTATCTTAAAACCATCTCCAGATAATGCTCAAGAACTTTATTTAAAAAGTTTAGAGGCTATGGGTATTGATTTAAAAGAGCATGATGTAAGATTTGTAGAAGATAACTGGGAATCTCCAACATTAGGAGCTGCTGGTGTAGGTTGGGAAGTTTGGCTTGATGGTATGGAGATTACTCAGTTTACATATTTCCAACAAGTAGGCGGGGTAGAAGTTAAACCTGTTGCTTTGGAATTAACTTATGGTTTGGAAAGAATTGCAATGTATTTGCAAAACAAGGAATCCGTATATGATATTATGTGGAATGATACGCTTAAATATGGCGAAATTTTCTTGCAAAATGAAATAGAACAATCAAAATATAATTTTGAAGTTAGCGATGCAAAAGCTTTGTTTACAATGTTTGATTTGTATCAAAAAGAAGTTGATAATTGTATTAATGCAAAATTAGTTTTGCCTGCTTACGATTACGTTTTAAAATGTTCTCATACATTTAACCTTTTGGATGCAAGAGGGGTAATCAGTAAAGACGAAAGAATCAATTTTATCAACAGAGTAAGGACAATGGCTTCTGCTGTTGCAAGATTATACGTAGCGCAAAGAGAAGAAATGGGATTCCCTCTTTGTAAATAATATAAGGAAAATAGATGGCAGAAAAATTTCACCGTGCGACATTTACTCGCAACTTTTTAAAGACAATTACCAGGATTAAAAATCCTGATGAAATGCTTGCTGATGCAAAATCAGAAGGGTTAGAAAAAACTCTTGGAGTTTTTGATTTAATTATTTTAGGTGTAGGTGCAATTATAGGATCAGGAATTTTTGCAGTTGTTGGTATTGCTGCAGCTGGTAGTGCAGATGGTTCTGCATTAGGAGCAGGTCCTGGATTAGTTGTTTCTATGATTATTGCAGCTATTGCTTGTATATTTTCAGCGCTATGTTATTCAGAATTTGCGACAATGATACCTGTAGCAGGTGGTGCTTATACTTATACTTTTGCTACATTAGGAGAATTTGCTGCTTGGATGGTAGGTTGGGTTTTAATGCTTGAGTATGCAATTGGTTTTATCGCTGTTGCTTGCGCTTGGTCAAATCATTTTGTTCAGTTCTTAAGCGGGTTTGAAAAAGTTTTACCAGCTTGGATTGCTCATCCTCCAGTGTATTTAGTAAATGATGCTTTCAGCGCAGCTAAAATTGCTGCAGCAGATTCATCTGTTCATATCCCAACATTGTTTGGAATACCAATTTGTATAAATTTACCTGCTATTTTAATAGTTCTTTTAATTACAATGATTTTGGTTAAAGGAACAAAAGATTCTACAAAAATGGCAGGGGTTATGGTATTTATAAAACTTGCAGTAATTGCATTGTTTGTAGTTGCAGGTGCATTTTTTGTAAAACCAGAAAATTGGACACCTTTTGCTCCTAATGGAGCTGCAGGTATTTTTGCAGGAGCATTTTTAATATTTTTTGCTTATATCGGATTTGATGCCCTTGCAACAGCTGCAGAGGAATGTAAGAATCCTCAAAAAGATTTGCCAATTGGTATTATTGGATCTTTAATAATTACAACAATTGTATATGTATCTGTTGCTCTAGTTTTAACAGGTTTACAAGATACAAGTGTTGCTGTTCCTATGGGATTTTTAAAAGCGCCTATGGCATATTGTATGTCTTTATTTAATATGAATTGGGCAGCTGGATTGATTTCAATAGGATCTTTAGCAGGTTTGACATCTGTATTGTTAGTATTAGAGATGGCTGCAACAAGAATTTTATATGCAATGAGTAGAGATCACTTTATTTCTCAAAGATTTCAAAAGTTGCATCCAAAATTCCACACTCCAGCTCTTTTGACTTGGACAGTTGGTTTGTTGGCTGTGCTTGGAATATTAACTTTAAATCTTGATGTGGCTGCAGAATTATGTAATTATGGAACATTCACATCTTTTATAATTGTATGTGTTGCAGTATTGATATTACGTAAGACAGATCCTGAAAGACCTCGACCTTTTAAGGTTCCATTTTCACCAGTTACACCAGCATTAGGTATTATTTGCTGTGGCGGGCTTATGATTTATAAATCAATGCAGCCATCTGGTTCAGCTTTATTATTCCCTGTTTGGTTAGGTGTAGGTGCTATAATTTATTTATTATATGGATTTGTAAGAAATAGACAAAACGAAAACAGAATCCATAATGAAAAAGTAGAACTTAAAAAACAAGAAATGATGAAATAATGGAATTGAAAAATATATTATTAAACGCTTTAAAGAAAAAAAGCCCCGACGAATTAATAGCTGTGAGTAAAAAGTCTGAATTAAAAAAGACTTTGAATGTATTTGATTTGATTGTACTAGGTATTGGTGCAGTTGTCGGAACTGGTATTTTTACGATTATTGGGTCTGCAATACAAGGTGGTCCTGAAAGTGCTGGTGCTGGTCCTGCAATTATTATATCGATGGTTTTAGCAGCTATCGCATGTGTTTTTTCGGCATTATGTTATTCCGAAATTGCAGCAATGATTCCAGTAGCTGGAAGTGCTTATACTTATACTTACGCTACTATGGGAGAGTTCATGGCTTGGATGGTCGGTTGGATATTGATGTTAGAATATGCAATCGGAAATATTACAGTAGCTTGTGCTTGGACTGGGTATTTTGTTCAATTCTTAAAAGGATTTAAGCATATTTTGCCTGATTTTGTTGTAAATTTCCCATTATGGTTGAGAACTGATTATCGTTATATGTTTGCATATTGTGATAAATTTGGATTAGACCCTCATTCTCAAATGCCATATTTATTCGATAAAATCCCTGTTGCAATTAATTTACCTGCAATGGTAATTGTATTATTACTTACTATTTTGCTAATAAAGGGAGTCAAAGAGTCAACTAGGTTTGCAAGTATTATGGTTGGCGTAAATATGTTTATGATTTTATCATTTATAGTTGTTGGAGCATTTTATGTAAAACCTGAAAATTGGACACCATTTGCACCTAACGGTTTTGAAGGTGTATTTATGGGGGCATTTTTAATTTTCTTTGCATATATTGGGTTTGATGCTATTTCTACAACTGCAGAAGAAACTGAAAATCCTCAAAGAGATTTACCTATTGCGATTTTAGGAACTTTGATTATTTGCACTGTTTTGTATGTTGCAGTAGCATTAGTTTTGACAGGTAATGTTCCTTTAGGTCATATTGATACTCAGGCTCCTATTGCACATGCAATGCGTGTAATCGGTAAAGATTGGTTTGCAGGTTTGATTTCAATAGGTGCTTTGTGCGCGTTAACATCTGTAATTTTGATTTATCAATTAGGTACTACAAGAATTTTATATGCAATGAGTAGGGATAGATTTTTACCTAAATCATTGCGATTAATTCATAAAAAATACAGAACTCCGCATGTTTTAACTTGGATTTCAGGTATTGTTGTAATTGTATGTACATTGTTTATGGATTTAAATATTTCTGCGGAATTATGTAATTTCGGAACATTTACATCTTTTATAATAATTTGTATCGCAGTATTAATATTACGAAAAACAGATCCAGATAGACCAAGACCATTTAAAGTTCCGTTTTCCCCGGTATTTCCTATTTTAGGTATTATTACTTGTGGAGGTTTAATGGTATATTCTATGAAGTTTTTAACAACTTCATCATTATATTTCCCTCTTTGGTTATTAATGGGTGTTGCAATTTATGCAGGTTATGGGTATAACCAAAAACGTTTGGAAGAAAAAGTTAAATTGCAAAGACAACCAAAGGCTAAAATTGAAGTTTAATGTAAATGTTGTTATAATTATTTATGTAATAAATTAAGAAAGGAGCAAGAAAAATGAAAAGATTTAAAAATATCGGGGGGGGGGCAGTTTAATTGCTCCTCAAGCATTTGGTTTTACTATTGCTGAGTTATTAATAACAATGGGTATTATAGGGATAATAGCAGTTTTATTATTGCCTCGAGTATTTGATTCTATAGAAGAGAAACAATATGATACCGCAAGAAAAGTAATATTGAAAAATATTGGGGATGCTGTCAAATTAGTTGCTTTAAACTCTGATATTCGTTCTGCAGAAAATTCAGAGGATTTTGTTGAAAATTATTTAAGTAAAGAGATAAAAATGTTAAAAACTTGCAGTAATGAAAATCTAAGAGAATGCGGAATTGAAACAGGAACAAATAAGATATTTACAGTTAATGAGCAAAGAGCGACAATGCCAATAACCATAAATGATTTGGCTCCTAATATGTCAAAAGGTACATATATAGACCCTTCAGAAAAGAGTTATGGCTTTGTTATGCCAAATGGGTATTCGTTTAACTTATTTTATAATAAAAGTTGTATAAGTGATAATAAGTCGTCAGCAATGTTTTTTCAAGACAGAATGTGTTTGAATGTTATATATGATATAAATGGGTTAAGTTCTCCAAATCAGATGGGAAAAGATATTGGGTTTGTTACAGTTCTTTATCCTAACAGTATTGAAATGCATACAGTTGCGCCAAATGTTTATAAGGTAAATTCAAGTGACGCAAATTTTTATACAGCTCCTTCTATTTGTGCTAAACTAGGAGCAGAATATAAAGTCCCAGAGAAAGATGAATTAATGGCAATGTATTTTAATTTTAATTTGTTAAATTTGAATTCTGATTATCTTTCTTCTACATCTATTGATAATGAAACAAGTTGGGCTATGGGGTCAAATAGTGGTTGGATAACACCTTATTTAAAAACTCGTGGAGCACGGTTACGTTGTGTAAAATGAGATTAAGTATAAGTAAATAAATATTAAAATATTCTGTTGTACCTTGTATAAAAACCTTTAGCGTATATAATAAGTGTATAAATAACATAAATAAAGGGTTATGTATAAAAGGTTAATGTAAGAAAGGTTGTTATAGGGAGCAGATGATAACATTAGACTATAAAAGGGTAGATGAAAAAATTATCGGTGAAGATAACGGGCTTAATTTAGAACAAGAATTCGAAAATTATAAAGACAAAATAGCTAATATTATCGTTGATTTGAATAAGAGAAAAGACAAACTTGGACAATGGCTTCAGTGGATGAATCTGGGATATAATGAAGAAACTCTTTGGTATGTAAAAGAGTATGCTGCTATGGTGCAAGGTCGTTTTGATAATATACTTGTATTAGGTATAGGAGGATCTGCATTAGGAGGATTAGCTGTTACTGAAGCTTTGTTAAAACCTTTTTGGAATTTATTATCTCCAGAGCAAAGAGAAGGGCTTCCTAGAATTTTCTTTTTAGATAATATTGACCCTGATTATATGGTAGGTCTTTTAAATGTTTTAGATTTAAAAAAGACTTTAGTTAATGTTATTACAAAATCTGGTTCTACTGCTGAGACTATGTCTCAATTTATGATTGTTAAAAATATTTTAGAACAAGAATTAGGTGATAATTACAGATATAATATTGTAGCTACAACAGATAAAAAAACAGGGATTTTACGTCAGATCGCTGAACAAGAAGGGTATAAAACTTTTGTAGTTCCAGATGATGTAGGTGGTAGATTTTCTGTATTTTCAGCAGTAGGTTTGTTACCATTTGCGCTTGTTGGTATTGATATTGATGAGATTGTAAACGGTATCAAAGATATGGATTTAGCTTTAAAAAATACTGATATTAAAGAAAATATTGCTGCTCAAAATGCTTTAATTCATTATTTATTAGACACTAAAAAGGGTAAAAATTTATCTGTTATGATGCCTTATTCTAGTAAATTGAAATATGTATCAGATTGGTATGTTCAGTTATGGGCAGAATCTTTAGGTAAAAATAAAGATAAAGAAGGTAATGCTGTTTGTGTTGGACCTACTCCAATTAAGGCATTAGGCGCTACTGATCAGCATTCTCAAATTCAGTTATACAATGAAGGTCCAAATAATAAGGTAATAAACTTTATAAGAGTTAAAAATTTTGATAATACTCTTGAAATTCCTAATATTTTCGAATATACAGGAATTGGTTATCTTGGAGGTAAGACGATTAATCAATTAATTAATGCAGAAGCTGATTCTACTCGTGTATCTTTAGCTGATTATAAACGTCCTACAATCTCAATATATCTTGATAAAGTTGATGGATATAATGTTGCTCAACTCCTTTATATGCTAGAAGTTCAGACTGCAATTGCAGGTGAATTATATAATATTGATACGTTTAATCAACCAGGTGTAGAACAGGCAAAAAATTATACTTATGCATTAATGGGTAGAGCAGGATATGAAGAATCTGCTCAAGTATTACAAGCCAAATTAGCTTCTGTATAGTTTAATATTTTTGTAATATTGAAAATTTTAATAAAATAATTATGTATTAATTATGGGTATTTTAAAAAAAATCGTAGTCTTTTTCGTCCTTTTTGTAGGCTTATCAGTATCAGCTGAAACATTAAAAGCTGGTGTTTCAAAGATTGGTTCTGTTCCTAATTCCTTTTATGGAAATTGGCGCGTGTTAGCTAAAATTGATAAGCAGTCAGGAGATGTATATTTTAAACCAGTGACTGTCGATGTATGGAACTTATCTAGGAGTGGTGACGTCATAAATTTAAACAACCCGTTTACAGGAGCTAGTGCTTCTGTTAAACTTGATTATGTTGATGGAAATATTATTAGATTTTCAAAGACAGGGGAGTATGACGGTAACAAAAAATTAACGGATACTGTTGATTTAAAGCTTAACGGTGATACTTTCACGGGTGTTAATTATTTAACATTAGAAACTTTCTCAATTCATGATAAGTCATTGATTAAGAAAGATACTGCTGTATATATTTTAAAAGGCGAAAAAATATCAGGAAAAAGTATTACAGGAAAATGAGGATAGGAAATGGAGCAATTAAATTTTGATACAATTATTTTAGGTGGTGGACCTGCAGGATTGTCTGCTGCTATTTATGCTAGTCGTGGAGCTGTTTCTACTGCAATAGTTGATTTGAACATGTTAGGTGGACAGCCTTCAAATTATTTGGAATTAGAAAATTATCCAGGTTTCCAAGTAATTGGTGGTTATGATTTAATGGAAAAATTTGAAGAACATGCAGATAAGTTTGGTGTAAAAAAATTCCCAATGCAGGAAATTCAAAGTGTTGATTTAAAAACTAAGACAATTGTGACTAATGAGTATGAATTTAAAGCAAAAACTATAATTATTGCAACCGGTGCTCAACCTATGAAATTAGGTGTTCCTGGAGAAAAAGAATTTGTCGGCAGAGGTGTTAGTTATTGTGCTGTATGTGATGGCGCATTTTATAAAAATAAAGTTGTCGCAGTTGTTGGTGGTGGCAATGCTGCTGTTGAAGAAGCTATGTATTTGACAAAATTTGCTGATAAAGTATATGTAATTCATAGACGAAATGAATTGCGTGCTGACAAAATTGTTCAAGAGCGAGCTTTTAAAAATGACAAAATTGAATTCATTTGGGATTCTGTCGTAAAAGAAATTAAAGGTGATAATCTTGTTAATACTGCTGTTTTAGAAAATGTTAAAACTAAAGAGTCTTCAAATTTATCAGTAAATGGTGTGTTTCCTTATATTGGAATGACTCCAAATGTAGAAAATATTTCAGGACAATTACAGCAAGATGCAAGAGGTTTTATTGTAACAGATGAAACTATGGCGACTTCTGTTGAGGGAGTATTTGCAGTAGGTGATGTAAGAACAACTCCTTTAAGACAAGTTATAACAGCTGCTGCTGATGGTGCAATAGGTGCTGTGTATGCAGTAAAATATCTAGAATCTTTAAAAGAAGTTGTTGTTTCTTAATAAACAGAATTTGAATTATAAATAAGTTTAAAAAGGAAAAATTTTAAATTTTTCCTTTTTTATTAGCAAAAAAAAGTTGCCATTTGAGGCAACATTAAATAAACACGAGGATATTAAGAGAGAGAGTATAAAATAAACTTTTTTTCTTTAATCTTGTTCAAACTGTTTGAAGAACTTGATTAATCTTTTTAATATCCGATTATTGATTTTTCCCTTTTGAAGTTTTAAATTTCCCTTACTCTTATATAAAGTAATTTTCTTTTTATGAATTTCCTTTTTTAATTAAAATATTAAGTTTTTGTTACATTAAATAAATTATTGTCATGTGTAAAAAAAAATGGTATAATTTTTTTTGAACTCGAAAGGATTACTATGGCTGAAAATTACTCAAATTCTAAATTTAATATAATATCATTTTTGAAAAAAGCAGTTGCAGTTGGTGCATCTGATGTGCATTTACAAGTTGATGAACACCCTGCTATCAGAATTGATGGTAAAATTACTAAGGTTGACATGCCTGTATTGACAGAAGATGATATTTCAATTGCTTATGATATTTTATTGCCAGTTCATTTTAAAGGGAAAGTAAATGCTGTATTTGATTTAGATTTTGCGTATGAAATACATGGCGTTTCTCGTTTTAGGGTAAATTTAAGCAGGCAATTAGGTAAAAGTGCTTTAGTTATCAGAACTATTCCTTATAATATTAAAAAAGTTTCAGAATTGATGCTACCTGAATCAATAGAACAGTTTGCCTCTTTAAATAATGGATTAGTATTAATTACTGGCCCTACTGGTTCAGGAAAATCTACTACTATAGCTTCTTTGATTGATTATATAAATATAAATTATCCAAAACATATTATTACAATTGAAGATCCAGTTGAGTTCATATTTACAAATAAAAAATCTTTAGTTTCTCAGCGTCAAGTCTTAATTGATACTCCTTCTTTCCCAGATGGTATTAAATATGCTTTAAGACAAGACCCTGATGTTATATTTATTGGTGAAATTAGAGATAAAGAAACTGTTACAGCCGCATTAAAAGCTGCAGAAACTGGTCACCTTGTATTTGCGACAATACACACGAATGATGCTATTCAAACTGTTAACAGAATTGTAAATATGTATGAGCCTTCTGATAGAGAGTTTGTAAGAGGTCAATTAGCTTCTATTTTAAGAGGAACTGTATCTCAAAAATTAATCCCAATTTCAAATGGCGCAGGGCGCCGTCCGGCATGTGAAGTTTTAGTTGTTACTCCAACCGTTAAAGATTTTATTGAAAAAGATAAATTGGAAGAAATTTATGAACTAGTTAAAAAAGGTTCTTTCAATAACATGATTACAATGAATACTTCATTGTATAGATTATATGAACAAGATTTAATTTCTGAAGATGTTGCAATGGCTTATTCAGACAATAAAAATGAATTGCAGCAAATGTTTAGAGGTGTATTCCACGGAACATTTGGCCCTTCAGGAAAATAATCAGAATAAAAAATTAAATAAAATATTAGAGATAGTTGTATGAATAATTTTGTAACTGATGCAATTAATCTGAAAGCTTATAATTTGAGTGAAGCTGATAAAATTATTGTTATGTATTCAAAAGATAAAGGGCTTATTAGAGGAGTTGCAAAGGGAGTAAAAAAGCCTAAAAGTAAACTTGGCGCAAGAATGGATTTGCTTGTTGCCAATAAATTAATGCTTTATAAAGGTAAAAATTTAGACAGAATTTGTCAAGCAGAGGCTCTAAATACTTTTCATAAAACTCGTCAAAATATGGATAAAATTTTTTATTCAATGTATATCTCTGAAGTTGTAAGTAATTTTGGAGTTGAAGATGATCCGTGCTCTAATGAAGTTTATGATTTATTATATAAAGCTTTAGATAAGATTTCTAATGTAGCTGATATTGTAGAAATCATGATAGCTGTGATTAAATTTCAGTTAAAGATGATGTTGATTTCAGGTTTGGGTCTGGAATTTGATACCTGTCTATGTTGCGGACATAATATAAAAGAAGAAAATATGTTCTTTTCTTCTCAAATGGGTGGTATAGTTTGCTCAAAATGTAATGAAAAATATAATATTCATAATATTATGCACTATAAGTTGCGAGATTTTTTAATTTATTGTTTGGAATCCGATTTTGATACTAGATCGGAATATGATGAAAAAGCAAATGAAAAAGTCTGCAGTGTATGTTTTGAATTATTAAAGGAATATATTAGTTTGCATTCTTCTCAGAAATTTAAATCAACAGAACTTTTACAGGAGGTTAAATAATAAAATATGTTTAAAAATTTATTTGACTTATCTGTAAAACGTTCTGGGATTGAAATATTTGGATTTTATTTGTTTTATTCTATATTTGGTGCAATGATAGCAGGACTAATTTGCGGGATTATAATTGCTGTTTTGCATCCTGAAGCTAAAACTTTTGCAGATGGTGCAAGGTTAGGTATGTTATATGGTCCTTTGATGGCTATATTCTATGGTGTAATTATTGCATTATCAGTAATCCATGCAAAAGGTATTTTTAATTCTTTTAATGCGGTTTTGTTAACTATAATTGCAGTTCCTTTATTATATTTTGGTGGTATATCTCTCGGGTTTATTCCTGTAGCTCTTTTAACTTCTTTTGATAGTAGAAAATAAGTTTTAATTAAGAAGCCAAGATGTATAATAGCAAGGTGGATAATTGCACCAACTGTTTTGTATTAATTGGTCATTCGCAGGAATAACTCTTGTAGCAAGTCCTTTATTAATTCTACCTTTTGAGTCTCCAAGAAAAAATACAAATCTATCTTTCCCAAATTTATTTGGTTTTTTATATCCATTAATGTCTACCAAATAAATATTTTCTGAGGAAAAATAAAGAGCCCAGACACGACCTGTACTATCAACAAACGCTTTCCCATATCCTGTATTTGGCATTCCATTAAATGTGTCCCCCTTTTCCCAACAGTTATATAATTCTTTAGGTGTACATTCTTGAACAATAGTGAATTTCCCTTTTAGTGCTAACCATTCTGAATTAGTTGCATTTTCGTCATTTGATTGATTTCTTGGAATTATTTCATCATTGTTTAAAGAGCTTACAAGCGCTTGAGAAAAGTCTGAATATGCTTTTTTATAAGCGGTTTTATATTCTAAATTTTTAGCAGAATTAACGACTATATTTATGGTTAAACTAGCAATAACACCAATAATGCCTAATGTAATTAAAATCTCTGCTAAGGTAAATCCCTTAGAGTAATCTAGATTTTGCGGGGGGGGGGCAATCTCAAAGCTTCTCGTATAAACATTTTTCATCCTCCATATTTTTGTTTATATTATTTATTATTTTTTTGATTTTGTCAATATGGATTAAATAATTAATTAAAGATTAATTTCAATGATTTTTTGAAATAAAACGTTAAAATATAATTATAATAGTTTTTGTAAAAGGAGTTGACTTGTATGCCAAATTTTGAAAAGTTTACCAATTATTCTCAGGAACTTTTGAATTCAGCCGGTGCAATTATGCAGGAACACAGAAATTCAGAGATGCAGCCTGAGCATATTATGCTAGCTATGATAAAAGATAGTGGTGCTATAAAGGATTATTTGACAGAATTAAAATTGTTAAATCAAGGTTTTATTGATAAAATTGTGTCTGTTGTAAATTCATTCCCTACTATATCAGGACCTCCTTCTGGTCAGGTATTTTTATCCGCTAAGACATATCAGCTTTTAGATATTGCCGGTCAGGCAGCTGAGGAATTCAAAGATGAATACATTAGTGCAGAATCTATTTTATTAGCAATGACCAAACTTGATAACAGTCCAATTCAATTGTTATTAAGAAATTATAATGTTGATACTAATAAAGTTTTGAATGTAATGAAAAAAATTAGAGGTAATAAAAAAGTGGATAATAAAAATGCAGAAGAAAATATGAAAGCGTTAGAAAAATTCTCAACAGATTTAACATCGCTTGCAAGAAAAGGTAAATTAGACCCTGTAATCGGTCGTGACGAAGAAGTCAGACGTATAATTCAGGTACTAAATAGAAGAACAAAAAATAACCCTGTATTGATTGGCGAACCAGGTGTTGGTAAAACTGCAATCGTAGAAGGTTTAGCTCAACGTATTGTACGTGGAGATGTCCCTGAAAGTTTAAAAGATGTAAAATTAGTATCTCTAGATATGGGAGCATTAGTTGCCGGTGCTAAATTTAGAGGAGAATTTGAAGAACGATTGAAAGCTGTATTGAAGGAAGTTGAAGATTCAAACGGCGAAATCGTAATGTTTATTGATGAATTGCACACGGTAGTTGGAGCAGGTGCTACAGAAGGTTCTATGGATGCAGGTAACCTATTAAAACCTATGCTTGCTCGTGGAGTATTGAGAACTATTGGTGCGACAACTGTTAATGAATATAGAAAATATATCGAAAAAGACCCCGCATTAGAAAGAAGATTTCAACCGGTATTAGTCGGAGAACCTTCTGTTGAAGATACAATTTCTATTTTAAGAGGTTTGAAAGAAAAATATGAAGTTCACCATGGAATTCGTATTTTGGACAGTGCATTGATTGCAGCTGCAAAATTGTCTGATAGATATATTACTGACAGATTTTTACCAGATAAAGCTATCGATTTAATTGATGAAGCTGCTTCTTCTTTGCGTATTGAAATTGATTCAATGCCTGAAGAAATTGATACAATGTTGCGTCAAAAAATTCAATTAGAAATTGAAAGAGAAGCTCTTAAAAAAGAAGACGATGATGATGCAAAAAATAAAGTTGCGGATTTGACAAAACAAATTAATGATTTAGAAGCTAAAATTTCAAAACTTAAAGCTCAATGGGAGCAAGAAAAAGCATCTATTACTGGAGAAGCAGGTATTAAAGAAGAAATAGAAAAAGTTAAAAATAAAATAGAAGAAGCTGAACGTAATACAGATTTGCAAACGGCTGCAGAACTTAAATATGGTAAACTTCTCGAACTTGAAAAACAATTGAAAGCTGTTCAAAATAAAGAAAAAACAGATAATAAATTGTTAAAAGAAGAAATTGATGATGAAGATATTGCAAATGTTGTAAGTAAATGGACCGGAATTCCTGTAAATAAGCTTGTCGAAAGTGAAAAACAAAAGCTTTTGAATATGGAAGATATTTTGCATAAGCGTTTAGTTGGTCAAGAAGAAGCTGTGTATACAGTATCTGATGCTATACGTCGTGCTCGTTCCGGATTGAAAGATCCTAAACGTCCAATTGGTACATTCTTATTCCTAGGACCTACTGGGGTTGGTAAGACTGAACTTGCGAAATCTTTGGCAGAATTTATGTTTAATGATGAAGATGCTCTAATTCGTATTGATATGTCTGAATATATGGAAAAACATAATGTATCAAGATTAGTTGGAGCTCCTCCGGGATATGTTGGTTATGATGAAGGCGGTCAATTGACTGAAGCTGTAAGAAGAAAACCTTATTCTGTTGTGCTTTTTGATGAAATTGAAAAAGCTCACCCAGATGTATTCAATATCATGCTTCAAATCTTTGATGATGGTAGATTGACTGATTCAAAAGGCAGAACCGTTGATTTTAAAAATACTTTGATAATTATGACGTCAAACATTGGCAGTGATATTATTCTTGAAGATACATTAAATTCTTTAGGTTCAAGCAGTAATTTCGAAGATACTAAAGAAAAAGTTTTGGAAGTTTTAAGAACTAGATTTAAACCTGAATTTTTAAATAGAATAGATGAAACTATTTTCTTTAGAGCTTTGAATATGCAAGATTTGACAAAAATTGTAGATATTCAAATGGATTATTTGAGAAGATTGTTAAAAGATCAAGAAATTGAATTTGAAATTACTCCAGATGCAAAAGAATTTCTTGCAACTCGAGGTTTTAATCCTGTATATGGTGCAAGACCTTTGAAAAGGGTTATCAGACAATTAATTGAAAATCCGTTATCAAAACAAATTCTTGCTCAAAAATTTATGCGAGGTGATAAAGTAATTATTGATGTTGAAAATGATGAAATTATCTTTAAAAAATAATAATTAATACTAGTAAAAAGAGTGCAATTATTAGGTTGCACTCTTTCTTTTTGATGTATAATTGTTTTATGAAGATTCAAAGAACAAATAATGATATACATTTCGGGTTAAATTCGAATACACATAGAAAAATTACTCAAAAGTTAATAGAAGAAGAATATCCAAAACTTCAAAAATATATCCCTATATTGAAAACAGCTGTTGAAAAACCAGATTTTGATGAATTAGGCTTTCATAGTAATACTCATTTTTATTATCCTTTTGAAAGTTATATAAAACCTAGAGAAAGTTTTTTTGATTTCGATGGGTTGCATAATGCAAGAGCGAAATATAATGAACATATAGATAAATTTTTTGCGGCTTCTAAGTATTTTCGTTTTGGAGAGATGATGGAAGAAGCTGGTAGGGCTAAACATTTTTTAGATGATATGAGTGTTGGTCTTCATGTTCAAAGAGGTAATATTTTTCAAAAATGGCGTGATAAAAATATGCATAGAGATTTTGAAACATATATTTATGATAATGAAGATTCTTTAATAAGTAATGCAAAAAAATCATCTGTTAATTATAAAACAGATGATTTTGATGACATTTTTATGAGTGTTGTTAATTATTCTAAAAATTCTGAATTACCAAATAATTTCAATAAGAATAATTGGCATGAAATAGCTCAAAATACTATTAATGTTGCAATTGATTCATCAAGGGTATTTTTTGACAAGATTTTAGAGTATTTACCTTAGCCAAAGATTAAATTCTAAATTATCTTTTTGAGGTATAATTTCTACTTCTTTGCCTCTAAATGCAACACCACAATAATTAAAGAATTGAGCAATTCTCTTTCCTTTATATTTAAGAATATCAAAACCGTTAATAGAGAGTGGACTTGTGAAACTGATAACATTTCCATCTGCTGTTTTTGTTTTGAATTTTTTGAAATCTATTTGAGCGTTGTCATATGACCACCCATTTTCACTAACGTAGTCTACTGTTCCATAGATTGGTGTATCCTTTTTTATGTATAGTTTTCCATTTTTATAGACATCTTTTACTGTTGAAAATTTAATCTTATCACCAACTTCAATTTCATCGTAGCAAGTTGAAATTTTTTGATCTGGTTTTATTTTAATTGGAGTGTTTTCTGAATTTATGTAATCACTGAAAAATACAGTGATTTTTGTTTTTTCAGGTTTTAAAACGACTTCTCCACCTCTGATTATACCAATGACTGGTGCTATTCCACTATCCGCAAGGTCTTGGTATTTTTTATGTTCTCCACCTTTTATGTAAACTTCTCCGTTTAGTTTTTTATCAGAATTTTTGTATTTAAAATCACTGATTAGAAGTGTTGCTTGTTCTCCAGCAAATCCGTTAGGAGTTAGTTCTTTTATCATTCCTGTAATTATTTCATCATTTTTTATATTTTTGAATTCTATAATGCTGCCTTCTTGCAAAGTTTTATCTGCAGTAGAAATCTTTTTTACAGGAGTGATTGTAATCGGAACTTCTTCAGCAAAAGAAATTCCAGTTAGTAAAATACATATTAGTAATAATCTTTTCAACATATTACAAATCTCCGTTTTCTTGTTGTTTTAGTTGACGTCTTTTTTGTTTTTGTTGAAATTCTTTTATTTCTTTGTTCATTGAATATGTGAAGTTTTTATATGACGCAGTTTGCGTATATGGAGAATTTAGGTATTGTGGATATTTAACGTAAATGTATTTATACATATCCAAAAGTCTTTTAGAACCTTTGGGATGAGTGTATGTAAATCCCCAATCCCAAACAGGTTCTCCAAATATTTTATTTCCCATCGTAATTGCTGCGATAGGGTCATAACCAGCTTTTACCATGTAATCAATTCCGTTTAAATCAGCTTTTTGCTCATATTTTTTAGAATTAGCATTCATTGCTAAGTATTTAATCATTCCACCATAAGCTTCTACAGAATGTGCAATTTCATGAGATAATATGTAAGCTAATTCGTCATCGTTATCCATGTATAAAAACATTCCTGCATAGATAGTTACTCTTTTATCATATGTGCTAGAATATGCATTTATGGTATCTTTGTGGCTGTCGACAAAAATAGGTACTCTTTTAGGAATTCTATTACTAATCATTATTCTTTGACCGACTTGAAGTACTTTTTCTTCATCAATACCTTTTTTGCGCCAGAAATTGCTCATATTAACATTCTTGATTACAAGAATTTCTTCTGCGAAAGAACAGCTACCTATTAATAATACTCCAAGCAGTACTAAAATCTTTTTCATAATTACCCCTCTTACTTTTAATTATTCTTTATTCCGAGACTATGGTACTATAATGTTTTTCTATTTTCAAGGAGATGTAAAACTTTTGTAAGGATATTTAATTTTGTTTTTTTCAATGATATAATATCAAGTACAGTATTTAGTTTATTGGAGAGCAAAATATGTGTGGAATAGTCGGATATGTAGGAAATAAGTCTGTTGTAAATATATTATTGGACGGATTAGAACAATTAGAATACAGAGGATATGACTCGTCAGGTGTTGCAGTTATGTGTGATAGTGAAATTAAGGTTTACAAAGCTATCGGTAAATTGCAAAATTTGCGAAATGAATTATCCGGACATGAAAAAGAATATTCTCAATCAACAATGGGTATTGGTCATATAAGATGGGCAACTCATGGAGCTCCTACTCTTTTGAATGCTCACCCACACACTTGTACTTGTGGAAATTTGGTTGTAGTTCATAATGGTATTATTGAAAATTATAAAGAATTGAGAGAAGAATTATCGAAAGATGGTTGCGTATTCCGTTCTCAAACTGATACTGAGGCTGTAGCTCATTTAGTTGCTAGAAAGTATGCAGAATGTAAAAATTTAACAGAGGCTGTAAGATTAGCTTCTGAAGAAATTGAAGGAGCTTATGCTCTTTGTGTAATGCATAATGACTGTAAAAATACTTTAGTTATTACAAAAAGAAATGCACCGCTTTTAGTAGGTATTGGTGAAGGGGAATATTATGCTGCATCAGATGTTCCTGCAATAATTAAGCATACCAATAAAGCTGTTTATTTAGAAGATAACCAAATCGCAACATTAACACCAGATAGCATGGAACTAATTGATGCTGATGGTAATAAAGTTACTCCAAAAATTGAAGTTTTACCTTGGGAACCTGTTGCTTTGAGTAAGATGGGATATAAACATTTTATGCTTAAAGAAATTCATGAACAGCCTGATGTAATTAGAAATATTTTAGTTGGTCGTTTGCATGCTCCAGATGAAAATATTGTATTAAATGAAGTAAAATTAAATAAAGATACTTTAAAAAATCTTGATAGGATTCAAATTATAGCATGTGGAACTTCATTACACGCTGCTATGATTGGAAAATATTTAATCGAAAGTTTCTGTGGAATAGCTGTGGATGTCGAGGCTTCAAGTGAATATATTTACAGAAAAACAGTTACTAATGAAAGAACTTTAGTGATTGGTGTTTCTCAATCAGGAGAAACAGCTGATACTTTGACTGCTATTAAGCAAGCTAAAGCAAAAGGTTCTCATATTTTGATTATTACAAATAGACCTGATAGTGCTATGGCAAGGGAAGCTGATAGTTTAATTCCTGTAAATGCAGGTATTGAAGTATCTGTTGCTGCTACAAAATCTTATATTGCTCAGCTTATGGCATTTTATTTATTATCTTTATATATGGCTGAAATTAAAGATAGTATTGCAGCATCTACATTAACTTCATTAAAAGCAGAATTAATGCTTCTACCTCAAAAAATAGAACAAATTCTTGCGCATAAAGAAAATATTCAAACAGTTGCAAGAGCTTATGCAAATACAAAAGATTTTATTTATATTGCTAGAGGAATAAATTACCCAACAGCTCTAGAAGGTGCATTGAAGCTTAAAGAAATTAGCTATATTAACGCAACAGGATATCCTGCAGGAGAGTTAAAACACGGTCCTATTGCAATGTTGGATGAGACTATGCCTGTGTTGTCAATTTTGATGAACGGTTCTGTTTATGAAAAACTTCTTTCAAACAGTGAAGAAGCTAAGGCTAGAAATGCAAGAATGATTGCGCTTACTAACTCAAAAGATGAAAAGTTAAAGGATTTATTTGAACATATAATCTATGTTCCTGATGTTCAAGAGCTTTTCTCTCCAATTATTGCGATGATTCCGTTGCAATTAATAGCATATTACATTGCAGAATTTTTAGGAAAAGATGTTGACCAGCCTAGAAATTTAGCAAAATCAGTAACAGTAGAATAATATTAAAAGAGCCTTTTTATAAAGGCTCTTATGGTATTCATATGATAAAATCAGAAGTTGTAAAAATAAAAAAAATAAAAGATTTTGATAATCTTTATATTGAAAAAGAATTGATTAAATTGAATAAAAATCCGATAAGGTGGGCAATTATAGATATTACATCAGAGTATTTGTCTGTAAGTTTATCTTATAAAGATTAAAATATGTAACAATTAAATAAGATAGTTTAAAGAAATTAGAATATATATCCGATATTCA
>FR899626.1:0-13532 GCA_000437435.1 Clostridium sp. CAG:768
GGTTTTCTTCCGTCAGCTCTTACACCTTCATCTAGGATCATTGTACGCATAATTTTCTTTTCAGCATTTTTGAATTCTTCTGCTACAAAGTCAATACCTGTTTCTTCCATGATTTTTTTGCTGTAATCATCATCTGGAAGTGCATCTATTTTTTCTTTAACAAGCTTTTTAGCTTCTTCTAATTTTTCTTGTCTGTATTTTCTATCAAAATTGTGATAAGCATCGAAAATCATATCATGAGCAGTTTCATCAATGATTTTTTTGATTTCAGATGTGTCGTATGGATTTACGAATACTTCTTTTTCAACTCCGCATTCTTTAGCAAATGCTTCTTGAGCTTCACATTGTTTTTTGATTTCGCCTTGAGCAAATTCAACAGCGTTCATAATGTCGTCTTCTGTAACAAATTTGCAACCAGCTTCAACCATAATTACAGAATCGTGTGTACCTGCAACTACGATATCTAGGTCTGATTTATCAGCTTGTTGGTGAGTTGGGTTTGCAATCATATTGCCATTTTCGTCTCTTGATACTCTTACCGCACCGATAGGTCCTTCAAATGGAGCACCAGAAAGCATTAAAGCACAAGATGCACCTAACATAGCTAAAGTATCAGGTTGATTTTGTTGATCATAGCTGAATAATTGAGCTACGATTTGAATATCATTTCTATATCCTTTTGGGAAAAGAGGTCTGATTGGTCTGTCAATTAATCTTGAAATAAGGATAGCTTTATCGCTAGCTTTGCCTTCAGAACGATTGTAACCACCAGGAATACGACCAATAGCAGACATTCTTTCTTCATAATCAATTAATAGTGGGAAAAAGTCAATTCCTACTCTAGGTTCTTTAGATACACAGCAATGTACGAATAACATTGTATCTCCGCATCTTACTGTAACAGAACCGTTTGTTGATTGAGCATATTTCCCGGTTTCAACAGTAACTGTTTTCCCGCCGATTTCAATCTCAAATTTCTTTGTTTCCGGTACCATAATTACCTTTTCTTTCTGTGTCGTCTTCGACACCTTTTAGTTATACACTTCTAATGTTCGTTAATATTATACCGCAAACAAGAAAAAGGGGCTATTTCTATAAAGTATTGTGACAAGAATATTCCTAAACTTATAAATAAAAAAGCCCTTTTAGGGGCTTTTCTATCAATATATAGACAAATAAGAATTAGTAGTTGTATTAAAAATGCATATCAAATGAAGAAGGCATTCCATTAATTTTTTCATCTTCCATTCTCATAGCAGAGCCAATTGTGAAACTTTCTGCATAGAGTTTATTAATTTTATAATTAATATCGCCAGTAAAAACTTCTTCATTATCTTCTAAGAATTTGAAAAGAGGTTCTGTTGGACTTTTTACAAGATTGGTAAGAGAATCTCCAGCTTGTTTAAGAGTTCTTTCTCCTATTTCCGGAACTTTTACGTTCATTCCAAAAGGTTTATATGGTCTGTTAAATGAAGCACCTGTATCTGCCATTATAATTAATCCCTTATTAACTAAGTACATTTTGTTAATCGGAATTATTTATGGAAAAGTTTAATATTTTGGTTATTTTATTTTACAATTTGTAATAATTTATTCTTTTGTATATTTCATACCTGTTAATTTTATTTTTATTCCTGTTTGTTCAAAGTAATTTTTAGCCATATTTATAACAGATCTAGCTGAAAGTAAACCTTGATTTACATCTTTAACAAGTGTTTCAAAATATTTTATGCCTGCTTCTTTACTAAAAGGAAAATTTTCATTTTTAATATTTTTGCTTCCATGTAAAAAGTTACACCAACCATGAGCAAGTGCCCAATTATCAATGCTGTCAGTACCTCTTTTTATTTTATTATTTTGGGCTAAGTTTTTGTTAAGTTGTTTTATATCTTTATCTGAAGTGTTTCTAAGTATTGGTGTTATATGCTCCAGTGTGACTAAAGAATCTGCAAGTAATTTTGTTATTATCGTATCTGTTGATTCATTTTTGTATTTTACGATAAATGCATCCATATTATCTAATGATGTTGGTAATGTTTGTGTTAATTCTGTAAATTGATTTAGTATTCGCTCATCTTTTACATTATCAAGTATTTCATGCAATTTATAAACAAAGGCTTTGTTACTAAATTGTACTTGAACAGGAATCCCAAGTATTTTGTTCTTTGTGAGATCACATAATTTTATAATAGATGAGTTATTATTATTTTTAGCAAGTAGTGAAATTTTGTTTAATAAGATTAATTCAAGTTTCTTTTTTGCTTCTAAATCATTCGGTGATATGTAATTACCTTTTGTTTTTGGATTTATTTTTGTTTGTTGGTAAATTTTTTTTAGCCATTTTTCCGGAAGATATGGTTCTGGTTCTTTAAAAATTGGGTGAGTTAATACTTGTCCAGTTGTTAAAATTTCTTCTTTTACTTTTAGAGGTAAAGTTTTTGCAAGGTTATTAAGCTGGTAATAAAATTCTTTTGCACTATATTCACTTACATATGGAATTTCTTTTATTCTAGCAGTGCTGTGTTTTATCAATGTATCAAGATCTTTATGTAATTCTGTTGGGAGTGTTTGTTTTAAGTTTTTTATTTTATGTAATATAAAAAATTGTTTATTAGTTAGGCGTTTTTCTGCAGCTGGTGTCATTTTATTTAAGATGAACTTTAAATCTTTGTTTGGATATGCTTTACTGTAATTTGCGATTAGTTTAATTAGTTTAATTCTTTCAGGAGGAAGATAATCTTTGAAGTGTAGTATTACTCTTGAAAAAAGTTCTCCATTTGATGCAAGTCGTTTTGATATGTGTTGAAACATATCAAGTTCGTTTTGCATGAACATTGAGCCTCCACACCATATACATCCTAGATGCCCATTTTTTGCTAAATTTTTTAATTCATTTTTGTTTGTTATTAGTTGATTTGGATATTTACCTGAAAAACCAATATTAGAATTATTATTAGTCTTATATATATCAGAATAATTAAGAGGAGCAGAATTTCTGGAAATCGGTGTTGAGAACGATTTAGTGTTTACAGTTGAATATTGATTTTTTATTCCAAATGTAATTGGTAAAATTCTCATAAAAATACAATATACCTGAATATTTTTTTTTGCCAGTTTGTTAATAACTGTAACATTACACATCAAGTTTACTTATATCAAGGCATATTATTTCTTCAGATAAGCATTTAAGTTGTTCTTTTAAATTTTGGATATATTCTTTTTTGCATAATTCTTTTTTACACAGTGAGATTAATTTATCAGCTTGAAGTTGTGCATTTTGTGGCATATATGGGTTTTCTTCTATTTGAGTGGATATTGGATAATGGTGTCGAGAATTGTTGCAGTATGAACATTCTAATGCAAAGTTTAGTGAATTATTCATCCCTTTCATACATTTGGGTAATAAATGTTCAAATGTGCCAACAGATGGATGTACAAGATTAAGTGCAATAACAGAAGCAGGTTTTCTTGCATTTTTTACGACAAATGCGCATACTTCGTCACTAGATCGAGGAAGTCTTCTTGCTATTTCAAGAATTTCATTTTTTATTTTTTTATTCTCTAAGTTTTTTGTTATGTTTTTTATTTTATGTATAAAAATTCGTCTTGAAAATGGCTTATGCGGTTCAGGATCAAAGATTATGTCATTTGTTTTAATCATTAATTTCCTGAGTTGTCTGGCTGTTTTTTTAGGTAAAATTCGCCTGTAAAAGCTTATTTTGTTAAAAATAATGCTTTGAATTTTTACAAGCGCTAATTCATGAATATCTTTTTTCATCATTAAAAGCTCTTTAAAATTTTTATTAGGATATTTTACAGCCATACTTTTGAACATATTGAATACTTGTTTTTCAACAGGATGCATGATTTTTTCATATGGCTCTAAAATTGGGATAGCTTCTATTGCTACTCCTGAAAGTTTTTTATTCTCTATTAATTTCATATATTTATCTGGGTGCAACATTTCTAAGCCACAGCACAGGCATGGAATATGATAATTTAGCAAATTCTTTAATTCTTTTCTGGTTAGTGGAATTTCTGGAATTTTGCATTTGAAAGAAATATTTTCAGTTTTAACTATTTTCTTCTCCATACGCAGCCATCAGGATTAATGCTCAATATTATTATTCCCGTTTTTATTGTTTTTAAAGCAAAGAAAATAGTTTTTAGATAATTTATTTGCTGAATTATGCACCCATTGGAGGCGGTTGAATATAAAGAGGTTTAAGCTTTCTCCAGTTGCCTTCGTCTTCTTTATTTTCTGCTAAGTCTGCTAAAATTTCACCAAGAGGGTATTCTTTTTCTTGATAAGATGTTCCGCCTAGTAATGGCTGTAATTTGTTATCGGTAATTACTGTGTAATTTCCTGATTTTATTATTTCTTGAACTTCTTCTAATTGAACTGCCCCTTTAATTTCGTTATCACAATATAGGTACGCACAATTTTTTCTTGCATCTAAGGCTACAAGAGGATTATTTTCTGCAAGTTTTGATAGTATTTCAAGAGATGAAACACCTATAGCTTTACAGTTTAATTGTTGAGCCATTACTCTTGCAACAGTAACGCAGGCTCTAATTCCTGTAAAACTTCCCGGTCCCATATTTACGGCAATAAGATTTACATCTTGAGGTTTTATATTATTGGCAGATAAAATTTCTTGCAAGGTAGAAATTAAAAAAGCTGAATGATATTTATTATCTTTATTTTCTACAATTTTTGATGCAAGAATTTCATTATCTTTTTTTAATACCGCATACATTTTATCTAAACATGTATCAAATGCTAATGTAATCATTTTGATAATCCCTCTATTATTTCATCTTTGCCAACTGATTCAAATTCATAAATTCTAGAATCATCATCATTATATTTTACGTTAATTTTAATATGATTAAACGGGGCTTCATTTTGGTTAAATTCAGCCCATTCAACGAATGTTACTTGTTTGCCTTCGGAATATTCTCTTAATTCATCATAAATTGTTTTAATCCCTTCATTTTCAAGTCTATATAAGTCAAAATGATAAATAGGGATTGAACCTGTATGATATTCGTTAAGGATTACAAAACTAGGGCTTGTTACTTTTTCTTTTACATCAAGCGCATCTGCAACGAGTTTTACAAATGCTGTTTTGCCTGCTCCGATTTCTCCATATAGATTTATAAAACATCCGTCTTTAATGAGTTCTGCAAATTTATATGCTAATTTTTTTGTATCATCTAAGTTATTACAAATTTGTTGGAATTTCTTCATATATCTCTGCCCTGTTCCTTCCGTTATTCTTTGCGTTGTATAAGGCTTTGTCAGCTTTTTGTAAAAATGTTTTTTCGTCATCTCCTGATTTGTATTCGGAGACTCCTAGACTTATTGTAACATTAATATTTTTTTCGTCAGAATCTGTATTAATTTTTGAAATATCAATTTGAGTTTTTTCAACAGCTTTTCTAAGTCTTTGGGCTACCATTTTAGCTTCATCAATTTTTGTATAAGGCAGAATTATCGCGAATTCTTCTCCGCCGTATCGTCCTGCTATATCATAATCTCTAAGCTGACGTTTAATCTCTGCTGATACAGTTTTTAAAACTAAATCACCAGTTGCATGTCCATATGTATCATTAACGTTTTTAAAGTAATCTATGTCAATCATAATGGCACAAAGATTTCTTTTTTGACGTTTTGCGCTAGACACTTCTTGTTTTATACGTTCTTCTAGTTGTCTGCGGTTATAAAAACTTGTAAGGGCATCTAACGTTGCATGTTTTAAAATTTCTGCGTAAACATTAGCTCTGTTGATTGTTGTTGCTGCTTGATTTGTAAGCTGTTCAATATAATTTATTTCTTTTTCGCTTAAAATATTTTCAGTACTTTTGGTTACAATACAGCCTAAAAGTTGATTTTCACTAATTAGCGGAAACAAACCTATTTTCTTATCAGGTGTAAGTATGTATTCAGATTTGTTATTTATACATTTTAACAACTCAAATATTTTTTCATCTTTGCAGGCTGAAGGCCAAATGAGTTCATTATTTATAAAAATGTAGATTAAATGTTCACATACAAACTTATCAATCATTTCTCCAATTATTGGGATTATGTAACTTGTTTCATATTGAGTTTCTATGATTTTTGCAATATTTTTCATTGCATCATGAAAATCAATATTTTTTTGCATTCTATCAGATAGAATAATATTTTGAATTTTTAGTGAAATTAAATAAGATGCAACTTTTAAAAATTCAATTGAGTCATTATCTAATTTGTCTTTAAATTCAAGCATTCCGATAAGTTTTTGACCTTGATAAAGCCCGTAAAATAATTTTTGATTTTCAATAATATAGTTATTTTCTTTTAATTTTTCAAAAATATTATATAAAATCTTTGTATTTTCTTTTTTATAAAATTCGTCGATTGAAATCCAGCTTTTAGAAAAATCTCTAAGAGTATCAGATGTAGAATCGAATATAAAAATATTAACAGGACAAAATGTTTCCTCAAGAACACGTGTAATACTCATAGCATTACACGTGTCATTAAGTTTTATTGATAAATTTTCTATATTTTTAAAATCCTGCATTAAGCTTCCAGTTTTTGTAATATATCATCTGAAATATCAAAGTTAGCATAAACATTTTGAACATCGTCGTGTTCTTCTAACTTGTCTAATAATTTTAATATTTGATCAGCTGTTTTTTCATCTGTAATTTCAATTGTATTTTGAGGGATTCTTGTTAAATCTGCTGATTCACTTTTAAATCCTGCATTTTCAAGACCTTCTACAACATTTTGGAAGTTTTCTGGTGATGTAATAACTTTATATTGACCATCTTCTTCTGTAACATCCAAAGCGTCTAAACTGATTGCTGCTTCAAATAATTTATCAAAATCAGTATCTTCATTGAATGTGATTACACCTCGTTGATCAAACATCCAACCTACACAACCGGTAGCACCTAAGCTTCCATTATATTTTGTGAAGAAGCTTCTAATATCTCCAGCAGTTCTGTTTCTGTTGTCTGTCATTGCTTCAATTACAACTGCAACGCCACCAGGAGCGTATCCTTCATATATTAATTCTTCATAATTATCAGAAGCTCCTGCTCCAGCTCCTTTTTCAATAGCTCTTTTAATGTTATCGTTTGGTAGCCCTGCAGCTTTAGCTTTTTCAATAGCAGTTCTTAATCTGAAATTCCCTGCAGGATCAGGACCACCAAGTCTTGCTGATACGATTAATTCTCTTGAATATTTTTGGAATACTACTGCACGTTGAGAATCTACTTTTGCTTTTTTGTGTTTAATGGTTGACCATTTTGAGTGTCCTGACATATTTATTACCTCTTTTCAAATTATTACTTTCTGATATTATTCTAGCACAAAAACTTTAGAATAAAGATATAGTAAAGAAATTTGTCAGTAAGGTCCAGAAAATTTTTAATTTAAAAATTTTCCATGTAAATCTGTACCTCCTGTTTTTATGAGGTTATATTTATCTGCAATTCTTTCTACTTCTTTTGCAGTGTGGAATTTAATAATTCCTCTATGGCGTTTATATGGGTAATACACTTCAATTCCGTCAAGCCCGTATGAAATGAGTTTTTTTACAAATTTTTCAAGATTTATAGCCCAACAACATGCAGGGTGTGCTAATACAGCAATTCCTCCTGCATTATGGATTGCTTGAATAAGTTTTTTAATGTCTCGAGTTGAAAAAATTCTTATTATATCTAATTCTGTTTCTTTTTTGTTTCTGGCACAGAATGATAATAATTCTGTGTTATTTACATCAATATCATATGCTAATAGGTGCATAAATACATAACCGCACCATACATCAAATTCAACTCCGGGGATTATAATATCTTCATTTAGAATGCCTGTTTTATGATAGGCTTCAAGTGTATTATGATCGCAAAATGCAATTTTTTTATATCCAAGTTCTTTTGCTTGTTTAAGTATTTCATTTACATCTCCTTCACCGTCTGAAAATGTTGAATGGAGATGTAGATTAACTTTTTTATTTATAAAATCTTCTTTTGTGAAATTTTTCATATTTGTACTAAAATTATTATACAATAAATGAAATTTTTTTACAGGAGAGATATGGCAAAAGAAGATAAAAGTGTTTGGTTAATATTTTTTGAAGGTATAAAAATTTATGCATTGAATATTCATAAATTTTTCTTATACATGGCTTTTCCTGTTTTGGGACAGTTATTAGGTCTTTTTATGATATTTGGCTTAACTTATTGGTATACGGAAAATTTTCAGGATTTAACCGTTAAATATCCAGCTTTAAATGATTTTTCAACAATGCTTTTATGTATAATTCTTTCAGTTGTGCCAGGTTTGTTAATTTGGGCAAGAGCGTTTTGGGATTATTTAGTATCTTATGGTGCATTAAATTCCATGACTGACGGGTATTTGAATACAGGGAGAGTTTATGATTTTAAAGCTCATAATTCAGTAGTTACTAAAAAGACTTTTTCTTTTATTGTTCTTTGGTTTTTGTTTAGTATATTTACAATTATTTCTGTAATTCCTGTTTTTTGGATTATAGGTTTTGTATTTTTTATTTATTTTATACTTATATTTCAAGTGTTTACATTTGAAAATGGCTTATCTCCTATTGGTTATTTCAGAAGAAGTTTGCAGTTAGTAAAAGGAAAATTTTCAAGAACATTTTTATTAATGACTTTATTGACTATTTTTACTTATTATTTTTTGACTGCAGGTTTAGGTGTAGTATTTGATGCTCTTAATTTAACAAAACCTATCGCAAAAATGTTTGAGGCTTGGTCTTATTCTTTGCCTCTAGAATATATAGAAAAATTTAATATTACTCCAACATTTATTGGAAATGAACTTGTAAAACAAATTATATTTTTCTTGGTAATTGGTTTTACTTTACCAATAAGAAGTATTTGTTGGACGTTGTGGTATAACAATTTAGCAACTGATGATATGCCAGTGGAAAAAACTCAGCGTAAGCCTAGAAAAAATAGCTCTAAAAAAGTTGTTGCAAAGACTTTCAAGATTGAAAAACGAGGTATTGATCCAGAAATAATAAGACGTGCAAGATTGGAAGATGATGAGTACTAAATTATGTTTATTTGTAAAAATTGCAAATCTATAGATAAATTTGAATTAATGTTTTCTCCTGATTACAGAGGGGATAAAGTATTTTTGCAAGAATATAATGAAGATGGTGATATTGTGATTACAGTAGACGGTTATAAGTTTATTCCTGATTTGCAATTTATGAATGACCATGCTGTATGCAAATATTGCGGACAGATTTATATGTGGGATTATGAAGGTAAAAATTATAATTTATAAGGAAGGGTAAAAATGAAAAGAGAAGGCAGAGCAAATAACGAAACTAGAGAAATCAAGTTTATAAAAGATTATACAAAACATGCATTAGGTTCTGTTTTGGTTCAATTTGGAGATACAAAAGTAATTACGACAGCTTCTGTTGAAGAAGGAAAACCAAAATGGATGGATAAGGAAGAAAAAAGGGGCTGGGTAACAGCAGAATATTCTCTTTTGCCTTCTGCTCCAAATACAAGATGTCAAAGAGAAAGAACGAAAATCTCAGGAAGAACTCAGGAAATTCAAAGACTTATTGGTAGAAGTTTAAGAGCTTGTGTTGATTTAGAAAAAATGCCGGATCTAACAATTACAATTGATGCAGATGTAATCCAAGCTGATGGTGGTACTAGAACTGCAAGTATTTGTGGTGGCTTTTTAGCTTTAAAAATTGCAATTGAAAAATTGTTGACAAACGGCACTTTGAAAGAAAATCCTATAATAGAGCCAATTGGAGCAATATCTGCTGGTATTGTAGATGGAGAGGTTAGACTTGATTTAGATTATATAGAAGATTCTCACGCTCAAGTTGATAGTAATGTTGTTCTCACAAAAAGCGGGAAAATTATTGAATTTCAAACAACTGCAGAAGGTGAACCTTATGAACAATCTCAAATGTTGGAAATTTTTAATGTCGCTCAAGAAGGAATAAAAAAAATAGTTGCGATGTATGATTTAGTTTAGTATAATATTTCATTATTACAGAGAAAGGTTGTTATTTAATAATTGCTTGACTAAAAGTCAGCAGAAAGGGGAAAAATGAAAAAATTACTAATTGCATCATTAATTCTTGTTATGGGTAGTGCCGCAGCAGTTTATGCCGCAGATTCTCAACCTACTACATACACTGAACGTCTAATTCAAAAACATACTCAAAAGATTGTAGATAAGGAAAAACAATTACAAGAACAGCAAAAAGCAAGAGAAGAAGCTCGTCAAAAACAAAAAGAAGAATTTCAAAAGAAATTAGAAGCTGATAAAAAAGCTCGTGAAGATGCTGCAAATGCAAGAAAACAAAAAATTGAACAAAAGAAACAATTATTTAACCAATTAATTTCTGAATAACTTTAATTAATAAGGAGAATTATTATGAAAAAGAAATTAGCTGCGTTATTAGCAATAGCTGTTATGTCTATGTCATCAGTTTACGCTGCTGAATCTCAAGGCCCGATTTCAAGATGGCTTGATGGAGTAACAGGAAAAGTTGCAAAGAAAGAGCAATCTGCTTATCAAAAGCAACAAGAAAAACAACAAAAAATTGCAGCAAAGAAAAAAGCAAGAGAACAAAAACTAGCTAAAAAAAGAGCAAAAGCAAAACAAAAAGAATTGGAAAGAAAAAAGAAAGCTGCAGAAAGACAAAAAAGAGTAGAGAAAAAGAAAAAGCAGTTTAAAGAATTATTTTCAAAAGATTAATTGCAAAAAGGTACTTTTTAAAAGTACCTTTTTTGCATTCATTATATCTCTGTGATACAATTATTGTATAATTGGAGTTAATTATATATGCAGACTTTAACAAAGACTCTTACTGGGGCACAAATAGTAATAGAAACCTTAGGAAAATTAGGAGTAGATTCAATTTTTGGCTATCCTGGAGGAATTGTGCTCGGTGTTTATGATGAGCTATCAAAGCAGAATAAAATAAAACATTATTTGATGCGTCACGAACAAGCTGCAGTGCACGCAGCTGAAGGGTATTCAAGAGTGAGTGGTAAATGCGGTGTGGCTCTTGTGACTTCAGGACCTGGAGCTACAAATATTGTAACTGGGGTAGCAAATGCTTATCTTGACGGGTATCCTCTTGTTGTTATTACTGGTCAGGTATCTGCAGATTTATTGCATAAGGATGCATTTCAAGAAGTTGATATTATAGATATTACGAAATCTTGTACGAAAGCTAATTTTCAGGTAAAAGATGTAAAAGATTTACAAAAAATATTAATTGATGCTTTTTCTATTGCAACATCAGGGAAGCAAGGACCTGTTGTTGTTGATATTACAAAAAATGTTTTCTCTGAGAAAGCCGATTATGATAATTCATTAGATAAATACTCTATTGAATCTAAAATGTCTGATATTGACTTAGATTATGCTATTAAAACTATTTTATCTGCAAAAAATCCTTTAATTATTGTAGGTGGTGGAGTTGTTTTATCAGATGCTTCAAATGAAATTTATGAGTTTGCTAAATTATTAGATATCCCAGTAGTATCAACTATGATGGGCTTAGGAGCATATCCTTCTGATGATAAAAATTATTTAGGAATGGTAGGTATTTTTGGTCATCCTTCTGCTAATAAAGCAGTAAGAGATAGTGATTTAATTTTTGCTGTTGGTGCAAGGTTTAATGATCGGATTAGATGCTGTTTCCCAAATAATGAGTTAGGGAAAAAACTTATTCATTTAGATATTAATAATTCTGAAATATCAAGAGTCGTACCAGCTTCAATAGCTCTTATTGGGGATGCAAAAAAAATATTAAGTTTGATGATTTTGAAGTTAAAAAATTTGTCTACTAGGAGCAATATTTCTTGGACAGATGATTTGCAATTTAAAAATGTTACCCCATTAAAACGTTCTGAAAATATGCATTCTTTTGAAGTGATGCAAGAAATTAGCAATTATATAAAAGATAAAGATATTGTTATAACAACGGAAGTAGGACAACATCAAGTTTGGGCTTCTAGGTATTTAGAGTTTAATGCACCCAGAAAATTTATAACCTCAGGAGGGTTGGGTACAATGGGATTTGGTTTCCCTGCTGCAATCGGTGCTTCTGTTGCAAATAAAGAACCTGTTATCTGTATTGCTGGAGATGGGTCTTTTCAGATGAATATGCAAGAATTAGCTGTTTGTGTGGATTACAATTTACCTGTAAAAGTATTTATTTTTGATAATGGTTATTTAGGTATGGTAAGACAATTCCAAGAAAAACAGTGCGATGAGAGATATTTTGCAACTCAAATATCTAATCCGAATTTTCTTAAATTAGCGGAATCTTTTGGGGCAAAAGCTATAAGAGTAGATAGATTAGAAGATGTTAACAGTGCAATAGATTTTGCATTTACGACTTGTGGACCTGTGTTAATAGATTTTGTTATAGAACAAAAGGAGCTTTTATAACTAATTATGGCGAATAAAAAAAGGCTTTTAATTTTTACTTTTATATATATAATTGTTGTTTTATGCGTTGCAACATATTATACTTGTATATTTATAAATAAAGCAGCAGTTGTTTCTTTTAAAAAGTTATATGCTGATTATTCTCAGGCTTTAAATTTTACAGTTGCTCAAATGGGTGGAGATATTTCTTGTTACTATAGTTTGGATAAGTCAGTTAAAAGTGATTTTTCAGGTTGCGAAAGATTTTATAAAAAATTTGCAACGAATTTGAAAGTTCAAAAGTATTGTAAAAATAAGGCGTTAGAAAATCGTTGTATCCCTGTTTATCAGGCTTATGCAAAAACTCCATCTTGTGCAGGTTTTTCAGAAAGTATGATGAATAAATATAATCAATCTTTTGTTATGTATGATAATACTAACTTGACTGTATTTAATAAACCTGCAAATTCCCCAAAACCTATGTTTGCAGTAGATAGTAATGGATTGTTATTCCCTAATAAGACTGGATATGATTTATTTAGCCTTGTTATTGTTCGGAATATTAACGGGAATTATACTTTTCATCCGAATGTTACTTATTGTTTGCCAAGGGAAAAAGGTGGTATTAAAAATATTCAAGATGTTTACAAATAATATAATTCTCAAATGTTTTAATCCATTTGAGAATATACTCTTTTAATTTCTTGGATATCTTGCCACATAAGCCATTTAGGACTTCCCTTTTCTCTTGAATCGTTTCTTAAAAGATATGATGGATGAAATATTGGCATCATTTTAGACATATGAGGTCCTTCATACCATTTTCCTCTAATTTTTGTAATTCCTTGAGTTGTTCCAAGTAGAGAATTTACTGCAACTCGACCACATAATAGTATAATTCTAGGTTTTAGAATTTCTATTTGAGCATCTAGATATTCTTTGCAAGCAGCTTTTTCTCCAGGTAGTGGATCTCGATTTTCGGGAGGACGACATTTTAGAGTGTTGCAAATGTAGACATCTTTTTGTCTTGATAAACCAACTGATGCAAAAATTTTATCCAATAATT